>NZ_JAKZKT010000099.1 GCF_022808645.1 Bacillus litorisediminis | reverse complement strand
TTTAGATTAACAAAACCTCCCCCCAGCAAAAGAAACAGAAAGGCTGGGGGATAATACCAAAGTCCGAATAGCAGAATTGTACATTCTAAAACGAGCAAAAGTGTACATATTATCGTTGACATTTATAGAAACAATAAACCATCCTATATTGAATGGATTTTTTTTATCATAATTTGGTGATGTACTAGAGAGTGTTTAAATGCGATCTAATACTATTTCAAAGTAATTAAGTATTGGCCCTCCAAACAACATATCAACATTAAAGCTGCTATTATTTTCCAACACTCCACAGTAAGTCCCACATTAATAGACAGACATACCAAAAGTGCGCATCAAAAGTGAAATCCCAATGCCTCTTTTTCATTATTTTTTGTTGCAAATGCAACAAAGTTAAGTTACATTTAATATATGTTATTATTGTTGCATTTACAACAAAATTTTTCGCTAAGGAGTTAGCTATGAAGGAAATTCTTCGTGAAATTGGAATGATAGCAAGGGCTTTAGATTCTATAAGTAATATAGAATTTAAACAATATGACCTTACAAAAGGGCAGTATTTGTACCTTATACGAATATGTGAAAACCCAGGAATCATTCAAGAAAAGCTAGCTGAGATGATAAAAGTAGATCGAACAACAGCAGCTCGAGCGATAAAAAAACTTGAACTGAATGGTTTTATTGAAAGGAGAGACGATCGACATAACAAAAAAATAAAAAAGCTCTTTCCAACAGAGAAAGGGAAAAATGTTTATCCTTTTATAAAAAGAGAAAATGATTATTCCAATATCGTTGCATTAGAGGGGTTTTCTGAAAGCGAAGTAGAAACCATTTTCAATCTTCTTCAAAGAGTAAGAAAAAATATAGAAAAAGACTGGGAATTTGTAAAAAAGGGAAACAAGAGAAATTATTGATTATACAAAGGAGCGACATATTCAAGTGACTATTTATATAAAACAGTGTAACCTCGAGGACTTACGCAAACTTCAAGAAATTAGTTATGAAACATTTTATGAGACATTTAAGGATCAGAATTCACCAGAAAATATGAATGCGTATTTGGAAAGGGCATTTAACTTAAAACAATTAGAAAAAGAATTGTCCAATATTTCTTCACAATTCTTTTTTGTTTATTTTAATAACGAAGTCGCTGGATATTTAAAAGTCAATACCAATGATGCTCAGTCTGAAGAAATGGGTGATGAATCACTTGAAATTGAAAGGATATATATAAAGAGCGAATTTCAAAAACATGGGCTTGGTAAATGTCTGCTAAATAAAGCTATGGAAATTGCGATGGAACGTAATCAAAAGAAAATCTGGCTAGGCGTATGGGAAAAAAATGAAAATGCCATTGCTTTTTATAAGAAAATGGGGTTTGTTCAAACTGGAGCCCACTCTTTTTATATGGGTGATGAAGAACAAACTGACTTTATAATGACCAAAATACTAAAATAACTTTTTAAAAGGTGGATTATCATGTATATTCCAAAATATTTTAACCCTATTTCAGAAACGACTTATGCAAAGGGATGATGAAGAATTGTTTGGTTCTGACGTTTCCACAATTAGGGCTATGGAAGAGGGAACTTTGTAACCCTCTTCCAGTCATTTTCCGATTAACTCAAAATCACAAAACAGATATTCTTTATTTTAAAATTTTTAGTATTTAATAGAAGAGATTCTAGTTTGATAACCTTTGAATCATATATACTTGTCAAAGTAATAACCATCGTGACACCTAATTTAATGTGCCATCATTTCATGGGCAATATCATGACCATCCATTTCTGATGGGTAGTAGGTTGGCCAGTTTGTGACTTCATCCAATAAAGCTTCACGGTCCTAACCCCAATACAGGTGGTAGTGATCAGATTCAGTTGGGTAGATATTATGATCACTAAATTGAATATACTGAGGAAGTCCTTCGGCTTGATTTGCTAGTTTAAATATGTATCTTACTCCTCTATTTCCCGCATCATTTGTTAGAATTTCGTACCCATCATAGGTATACTCACCAGAAAATTCTTCTCCATTTTTAAAGAACGTTACAGAATTGTCTTGTATTACGATACGGTCAACATCTGTTTCATACCCTTTTTTATAATACTCCTTATATTCTTCAGCTGACATGTCACCTTCATGTTCAGCTTTATAAGCAAATACCTCGTCAAGCGTACCATCTTGTAGATATGGATATACTGATTGCCAGTCTCCTTCCCAATCAGAGAGTGAACGATCCTTCACTTGGCTGTCTTCAAAATAGCCATTATAAATTTTCTCTTTTTCTTCGTCATGAGCATGACTATGTTCGTGATTGTGTTCACTTTTTTGTGTGTGACTTTCAGATGTTTGCTCTTGCGTTTCAGAGGAGCCTTCTGCAAATGATGAGGATAATGTCGTTTCATTATCAGCAGACTCACCTTCAGATGGACCTGAAGTCTGACACCCTGCAAGTAGGGAAATGATAGCTAATAGGCTTAGCCATTTTGCAAATGAAATCTTCATTTTTAACACTCCTCGTATATTAGTAGTAAGAGCTCTTTCTAGTAGAATTTCCAGTTGATCCGGACAACTGGGGATCTATTGGATTCCTATAGGAAAGTGGTTGCCTTTCGGCTCCCTCACTCTTTTTGTTTTGCCC
>NZ_JAKZKT010000098.1 GCF_022808645.1 Bacillus litorisediminis | reverse complement strand
TTTAGATTAACAAAACCTCCCCCCAGCAAAAGAAACAGAAAGGCTGGGGGATAATACCAAAGTCCGAATAGCAGAATTGTACATTCTAAAACGAGCAAAAGTGTACATATTATCGTTGACATTTATACCTAGCCTTATATGAAGTTCGTGTTCCTCAGACCGGAGGTTTGCCGCTCGCTTCCTTCAGATTCCGTGTCACCACGGACACCCTTGCGTTAAGCTACTGTTACTTCTGCCTTCACAGTTCGGGACTTTCACCCTATAGATTGCACCCATGCTGGGCGCACATAAAAAAACCTCCTACAATTAGTGTAGAAGGTTTTGATATTTCATATTTACAAGATACCGGTGGTCGGGGCCGAACCGACACTTCTAACGGAACACGATTTAACACATGAATGGCGGAGGTAAATTTAATAACTACATATTAACATTCAATAAAAGTTATGTATTCTTGCAATCATGTTTATCGTAATATTCGTTCAATAAAATAAAAAGAGTCAAAAATAAAAGACGGGATTCCCCGCCGTTAATAATCAATTAACGTCATTCGACTCCGGTCTTATAACTTCGAATTTCGTTTTTGGTGGGTCTACCAGAACGGCTTCAACTTGTTCTTCCAATGTTCCGCTATGTTTAGGCGGGAACGAAGTAAATTCTACAATTTGTTCTTCCTTCAAGTCCTCGGTCTTATTAGCAGCAATTCGTAATAATTCCCGAAAAGTTTCGTTGTTGTTGAAGTATCCGACAATGTGTCCATTTGTAAATTCTTCTTTGAATCCTTCAGGAAGATTTGTGAAAAAGTCAACGTATTCTTGTTTAATATCAAGTTCTTCCGCCCTTTCAACGTCCTTTTGTGCCTTCACATAGTCGGTTGCGATATATCCCCCGATTCTTCCAAAAGCGACCAAAGATAAAATCAATAATGTTTTCTTCATCACTAATCCCCCTTGGAAAATACTCCGCCACTTATAGTTTCGACATTATAAAGTTCAATCTTTCTTCAAATTCTTGTTTCAGATATTCGACGTCTATATCCAATTCCGGATGTCGTTGTGCAATCCCCATTTTATAGGCGATTTCTTGCAATATTTTCATATTAGTCCCTAAATCTCCACCTTTTTCTTCAATCTCCAATGCAAAATAATTGACGTAATGAACAACTGAATCTGCAATCGAATATGCGGGGTCTTCGTTGTTGCCAAATGTCCTTCTAAATTCTGAACCTTCCGCCCAACTTTCTGCCGTCCACTTTATAAATTCTTCAACCGAAGAAAATTCCGGTTTAGTCAATTGGAAATATTCAACTGGACTTACTTGTTTACCGAACATTTCGACGGTCTGTTTCGAAAAAATCTGTTCATGAAGTACCCATAATTGTGACTTGAAGTTCTCAACAAGTTGTTTGTTCAAATCGCCACGACCTGCTGCTTGATTATTTTCCATTTCGAAGACAATTTTTTCAAATTCGTCTACTTCTGCGGTCAATCCCAAATCAACAATTTGATTTTCGAAGTGATCTATATATGAAAGTATCGCATGAAGGTTAATTTTCTCCCAATCGTGATTGGGGATATTTAAGAATTTGTTGTAATCACCAATAAACGAAACAAACGAATCATATTCTGGTTTTGTGATTGAAGTGTCAACAACTCGTTCAATTTCTGCTTCTTCATCCTTGACTTCGGCTTGAATATTCGTTTCCACTTTCGGCTTGTATGCATTCGTGATTGCATATCCAGTAATAGTTCCCCCAACGACAAAAAGACTAACAACAAATAAAGCCTTTTTCAAAAACTTTCCCCCTTATATTGTCCTCGATAAATAAAGACGCCACATTAACAAAAAGGTTTCAAAGTTTTCTTAATAAACATTAACAAATATTAACATTTCCATTCTAAAAACTTCTTTCGACTTGATTTTCGTACTATGGACGCTTTCCACTTCGCTTTTTCTGTTCGCACGATTTTCTTCGAATTTTAATCTAAATAATGCTTCATCCATACATTTGGTTCTATGTAAACACCCATGTTCGCTGAATTATCCACTTCTAGTGGAACTAATCCTCCAGGAATGACATAACTCCCCGAAGAAGGTAACTTTAAGCCAGTCCAATCTTCCCACTCTTTAACTGATGCTGGAATTATCATAGATTTTTCTGCCACTTTAATTATTGAGGCACCAATCTTATAATGCGTTCTAATCCAAGGGTCAAAAGGGGTTCCATCATCTCTTATCCAACTAATGTATTCTTCCATAGGAATAAGTGGGTATTTGGATTTTAACGAAGGACGAACAGGAGCTATCATATTTTTTAAATTACCTTTAATAGCTAAACTTTTCATTTCCCTTACCATTCTGTCACTTATTCCTTTACCTCTAAATTCTGGATGAATGACGATAGCTAAAGCTGACAATGAATTAGATTGTACATTATTTTCGTAATCTAATATTCCTTTTTCAAAGACTCCATCCCATCCTGTTGGTAAACTATCTTTATTACCATCCCAATCAAAAGGAATTGAATTACCACAAGCGATAGGTTTAGACTCTTCATTTAAAAGAATAAATTGATATTCAGGAAAACAGGAAAGCAATCTATTCCAATACTTTACCGCTATTGGGTCCTCTCCCATATAACTTACCCAACCTATACTATGTAACTTATTTAATTCATCTTTTAAATCTGGACGTTCTTTTAATGTAACTACAGTGCATTTCTTATCCATGAAAGTAACCCTCCAATTCACATAACCTTATTAAATAATACTGCCCGTTAGTCATCCATGCAGCGCAAAAATCGGCGCTGCACCACAGAGAATGAAAATGAATTGAATCCGTCCATACTGATTCTATGGCTGGAAGAGGAAGGTCGATGAACTATGGTGCCTTAGAGCCC
>NZ_JAKZKT010000097.1 GCF_022808645.1 Bacillus litorisediminis | reverse complement strand
CTGTCTACGCTTAAAGACTAAAGTTACCTTTAGCCCTCCAAGACTCGCTACGAGTGAATGGCTAGTTCTTACTCGACGGGAATCCCACCCGTTATATGATACGACCTAGGCTCGGCCGCACACCTGCCCCGTTAGTGAAAAAGCGATCCTTCGTTATTGAAGCATCGCACCCGTTAGCTTAACAAGAATATATTAGCTTCTGTTTGAATCATCAATATCTGCGTTTAACGAACTCTCCCACCAAACATCGTCTTTTCCGTTCAAATAATTTTTAATTAGATTCCTGAACGGATAAGGTTGTAAATTTATATGATCCAAATCACTTGCATTGGACCAAAAGAACTCAAGATGTGATTCGATAGCTATTGGATTAGAATTACTATTTAACTCACTGCTTTTTACTTCAAAAACTTGATTTATCTCACAATGTAAGACTCCATTTTTCTCCCATTTGTGTTCAATTAACCCAAGAAACCTTCCTACTATACAGTTTATGCCTAATTCTTCTTCAATCTCTCGTTTCAAAGCATCTTTAGCACTTTCACCAAATTATATATGACCGCCTGGTAAAAAAGTGTTTGCATGCCCTTTTGCTTGTGCAACCAACACTTTATTATCACAAATAAAGATTCCTCTTGCCAAATGATGAAATGCATTTTGCAAAGTGTATTCCCTCCAATTAACAAATTTAACTACATTGAATCCCTGTTTAATTTTAAATTTTCTTCTTCAACTAAACTGCTCCGTTTGTTGAATGAGAAAAAGAGGTGACGCAGCTACCTCTGTTGTTAATCTAACGCTACCCGTTAACGCGATAACTACTCAGTTCTTCATGGCCATACGCTCTAATAATTTCGCTGCTTCCGTCGCTGTTGGAACCCTAAGTATGTTCCCTTCAGCAAACTCATCCCCTTGTGGGTCTTCACTCGCTCTAACCTCATCTGCAGCTGCCTGAAAATCATAGATCGTCCGTCGATATTCATAACCCATTGGGCTAAGTAGTAACCAGTACGCTCCTGGTTCTTCAGCAAATGGCATCCCTACGCTACCAGCATTAACGATACTGACACTACCTACTTGTCTCTCAAATTGTATATGGGTATGTCCACACACAACAATCTTTTGCTTAATGTCTGCAAAAATAGTGGTGAGCCGATCTTGAGACGTAAGGGGTGTAAAGATTTCTTCATCACTACGTGGTGTAGCGTGACAAAAAAGAATATCACCTAATCTATCAACATGAATTGTTATTGTTTCTGGTATGTCAGATAGGAAATCCCTCTGAGACCGATTTAACTGTTCAGCGACCCATTGTGTCTTCTCACGACCCTTTTCAGACATAGTAGATGGGAGTGATTTTCCGTCAAAGGCCATCACTACTTCCCTATCTCCATTTCCTCGAATAAAGCGTACCGGAGCGGTCAAGGATAAAATCCGTTCCAAAGTTTGCGTAGGCATAGGTCCAGAAACTATATCCCCTCCAATAACAATTAAATCTGGTTTAATATCTTCAAGTTCCTTCAACACTGCGTTTAATGCTGGTAAATTCCCGTGAATATCATAAAGTGCGGCAATCTTCATATTTCCACTCCTCCCTATTTTCATTAACTTTTCGGTCTGCGTATTAAACTATTCTGCTCCTTTAGTTCAATAAGAACAGCAAAGCCGGATCTTGAAGTAACACTACCTGATATTTGATTAATTTAATTAGTAGAATATTTTAGGATTAAAGCTTTTTTAAACTTGAAACTACTAAATTCCCGAAAATTTGTATATCTTTTATATAGTCAAAACCTTCATTCTTATATGTATATAAGCAATTGTACATTCTAACAGCAACTGCATTGAATTTAGGTATAACTGTACAGGAACATCCAGATGCTCCAAGTATCTGGTATGAACCTTCGGGTAAGTCTGAACCTAATTCGTTATAATCGCAACATACTTCCCCTTCTTTAATCCACCATAGAAAACCGAACTTTGGAAATAGACTAGGTATAGTATTTGGACTTTGAACCGATGTAGCAAGGTCAAAAATTTCTTTAGGAAGTATTTGTTTGCCTTCACATACCCCTTTATTTAAATGCTAATTCCCCCAAAAAGCTAATTCCCTTGCACTTACATATAAATTTCTTCCATCTCCTATATTTGAACCAATTCTTAATGTCGGGTAGCTATCAGGTGAATGTATATCACAGACTAAATTATTTTTACCTTCAGTAATCCACCCCGTATTAGTCCAATTTAATGGCTTAAACACTCTTTCTGAAAGAATTTCATTAACCGTCTTACCCGTAGCTTTGTTTAAGATTTCTGCTAATAAATCTGGTCTTTTTCCCTCAATATTAGTTCCTAAATCAAATACACGGTACACTTTTTCATTTTTAAATTTCAAACCCGTACAACGTGTCAATAAATGCCTAATAGTTGTTTCCCCAAGATATTCTTTTTCATATTCGTTCAAATAGTCACTTATTTTATCTTCCGGTCTAAATAACCTTCATGTACAGCAATTGCTATAGCAAGACCAACATAAGTTACTCTGGTCGAATATACGTTAAACCGTGAAGAAAAATCTATTTTTTTTGCTCCTTTTTCAAAATGATGAGAACCTGAATACCATTCGTGTACAATATTGTTATCTTTCATTATTACCAATGCAGCGCATGATGCGTACTTTTCTTGTTTTACTTTCTCCGTATATGATGTAATATCTTTAAAAACATCTCTGTATAATTTTAACTCCATCCCAAATCCATCCAAGCAAATTTTTATCTATACTTATTAAAACATTAAAAAAACGGTTCAAATTGTTCCTACTATTGCACTAGTCGAGTAGAAGAGAACCTCTCTACCTCTCGGTAGATTGTATTCTCCCCCCTCACAGAACCGTGCTTGCGCTACTCACGCACACGGCTCCTCCTAGTTATCATTCACAAAATGTAGCTTAGCTCTT
>NZ_JAKZKT010000096.1 GCF_022808645.1 Bacillus litorisediminis | reverse complement strand
AAGAGCTAAGCTACATTTTGTGAATGATAACTAGGAGGAGCCGTGTGCGTGAGTAGCGCAAGCACGGTTCTGTGAGGGGGGAGAATACAATCTACCGAGAGGTAGAGAGGTTCTCTTCTACTCGACTTGATGAATAAGAATTGGCACTAGAAGGTCTTCATTTTAGGAGATCTTTTTCATTTTTTTCGCTATTTTCAGTATATACAAGTTTCCATTTGGAATATTATGTTAAAATTAGACTGCCAGAACTAATACGGAAGAGCAGGTTAAGTTTTTAAAATAGAAATTTAAAGAGACCTTTCCATTAGGGGTTAATATTATACTTAAAATTTTGAAATTCTATGGATTTATTATGTTTTTCCTTTTTGGACTATTAATGTTAATAGGTTTGAACATTATGAGTGCAGAGGGACTGATACTCATATTATATATCCAAGTTGGGATTATTCAAATTAGAAAAATGCAAGGTTCCTGGCAGTCGCATTGTTAAGTGAACGAAGAAACAAATTGATAAAACTACATTCTGAAGAGTCACTAAGGGCAGCGTAAAAGCTGTCATTATTTATGTTAACTAATGTTAGCAGATTGATTGAATAAAAACTAAAACGAAAAAAATTACCAATAAATATGGAAACTCTTGACAAAGTATTGGAAGTGTTTTATATTTATGTCAGTGAGTACTAACAGTCATTGTTAGAATGGAGTTATTTAAAATGAACGGAAAACAAAAAATGGATACTTCAGACAAGATCATGATGGCAGCAATTGATCTCATGGCAGAGAAGGGATATAACGGGGTAACAACTCAAGAGATTGCCGAGAAGGCTGGCTATTCCGAGAAAACATTATTCCGGCATTTCAAAAGCAAACAGAATTTGCTCGAATCTGCCTTCAATCGTTATCATTATGCCGAAGAAATGAAGATTTTGTTCCAGAGCAAGATTCAATATGATCTTCAATCAGATTTGTTAATGATTTCAAGGAATTACCAAAATATCATGTACTGTAATCGGAAATTAATCCTGATTTCATCCAAGGACGGCGGCAACCTCCCCAGTTTTCACGAACGGACCCACAAACACCCACAGCAACTGAAGGAGTTATTGACTGAATACTTTAAACAAATGATGCATAAAGGAAAAATTATACAAACAGATCCCGAAATAAATGCGCTGGCATTTATTTACATGAATTTTGGAGCGGCCATGGGTAGGATAAACGCAGATCCTATGCTTCAGAACATTCCGTTCGAGAAGTTTATTGAAGAGGAAGTTCAGTTGTTTACTAGGGCATTATTGCCCTAAAATTTTTAAATCAAAATGACAGTAAGTACTGACGGTCTTAATTGGAAAGGATGATTTGCATGGAATCGGAGGTACAGAAACAGGTTGGCGATAAGCTGATGTACATCGTCATGTCTACCTTAGCCTTGTCGGCGATGAGTGTATTGATGTTTAACCTTGTTCTTCCGCAAATTCGTGAACAGTTCTCCATTACAAATGCACAAGTTAGCTGGGTGACTTCAGCATATACGCTTATTTATGGGATAGGAACAGTTATTTATGGAAAACTGGCAGATCGTTTTAAACTTAAGAATCTGATTACTTTTGGATTGTTGTTATTCGCATTCGGATCGGTGATTGGCTTGGCCGCTCAGGCCTACTGGATGGTTCTTGCGGGGAGATGCATTCAGGCGATAGGGGCTGCAAGCATTCCTGCAAGTGCCATGTTGATCCCGCTTCGCTATTTTTCCCCTGAACGCCGAGGTACGGCAATGGGGACTGCATTTATGGGGCTAGCAATAGGTAGCGCGCTAGGTCCTGTATTATCTGCATTTACACTAAGCTTCATGAACTGGAGATGGTTGTTCTGTTTCCCCTTTTTTCTCTTACTGACGCTCCCTTTTTATCGGCGTTACCTGGGGAACGATAGGGAAACTTCAGTTAAGATGGATTGGATTGGAGGTGGTCTGCTTGGAGCCACGGTGACCTTACTGTTGCTCAGCATAACAAATGGAACCGGCTGGTTTGCCATAGGAGGAATTATCACCTTGCTGTTGTTCATAGCCAGAATTCGTTTCTTCTCAGCTCCATTCGTTACGCCAGATCTTTTTCGAAACAGAAGCTATACGCTGGGCGTTGTGATTACTTTTCTGATTAGCGGGATCGGCTTCTCGATTCATTTCCTTAGTCCCCTATTGTTAACACAGGTTAATCAGTTATCTGCGGGATGGATCGGGTTCTCGCTTGTCCCTGGTGCTGTTGCATCTGCCTTCTTAGGAAGGAAAGGGGGAAGAATCGCTGATACGAAAGGGAATTCCTATCTATTTTTCATTGCATCAGGTTTATTAATTAGCTGTTTTGCATTGCTGTCGACCTTTATTGGCATTTCAGCGACATTTATCTCACTTATTTTGATTTTGGGAAATGTAGGATTAACCTTCGTCATGATCTCGATGTCGAATGCGATAGCCATGACGTTACCCAATGAGCAAAGCGGAGTGGGAATGGGGCTGCTCAGTATGATGAATTTCATAGGCGGTGCAATGGCTACCGGTGTTTACGGTAAATTAGTTGATATAGGCCCAGTTCACCAGTGGAATCCATTTAATTTATATGGAACAGGAGCAATCTATAGCAATATCTTCCTTGTTCTGACTATTGTTCTTGTATTAATTGTATGGATATATCAATTCTATTTCAGGAGGAATCCATGATGATCAAAATTGGAATAATCGTCGGAAGTACTCGTCCGGGACGCAAAGGAGAAGCTATCGCTAAATGGGTGTATGAGATAGCGAAGAAGCGTGATGATGCTAAGTTTGAAATTGTAGATATCGCAACCTTTAACCTGCCATTACTGGATGAACCCATGCCACCCATGTTTGAAGAATATACAAAACCTCATACACTTAAATGGTCAAAGAAGATAAATGAATTCGACGGCTTTATCTTTGTTGTTCCCGAATATAACCATTCGATTTCAGGTGCCTTAAAGAATGCGATCGATTTCTTATATCAGGAATGGAATAATAAAGCAGCTGGAATCGTAGGATACGGAGCAGCAGGCGGGGCAAGTGCAGCGGAAAGTCTTAGAATGATTCTAGCGGAGCTTCAAATCGCAGATGTAAGAAATCAAGTTCGGATTTCACTCCATACCGATTTTATTAATTTCGAGACATTCAAACCCGCCCCTCATCAAGAAAATTCAGTTAAAGGCATGCTTAATCAAGTGGTGACGTGGAGCAATGCTTTGAAAACAGTAAGAAATTAAGTAATATGAAATACAAAAAAGTATTTTCGTTATTGTTGGTCCTATAACAAATTTGTACCAAGGACTTTACAACATACGAGTAGCGTTAATCTTAAATGCACCCCAAATGTTAGATTTCGTGTCTAACATTTGGGGTGCAGTTCAAGAAGGATTAGCGCTATTTTTGTTGAAGCTATTGAGCTACCATGAAAATTAACTTCTACAACCTCACAAAAAAGGCAATACTAAAATAGACGCAGCTCTTTTATTTTTTTAAAAGATGCGCCTAAATAAGATGTCCTGGATTCGGATTCATAATTAAGAGACTTCTGTTATTGTCACACTATATCCTAAGTTCTCTAGTCTTCGAACAGAATGGCGTACAATAGACACTT
>NZ_JAKZKT010000095.1 GCF_022808645.1 Bacillus litorisediminis | reverse complement strand
TAGATATAGCTTTACGGTCAGCATTATTTGTTGTGGTTTTATTTATCATTACAAAGTGGTTAGGGAAAAAGCAAATTTCTGAACTATCTTTCTTCGAATATGTCACCGGTATTTCAATTGGAAGTATTGGTGCAGAAGTAGCTATGGGACTTGAACGGAGTATTTTTCACGGTGTCATTGGAATTGTCATCTTTGCTGCTATCCCCTTTTTCGCTGGTTTAATTTCCTTAAAAAGCAAAGGTTTTCGTAATTTTATAGAAGGGAAAGCAACTGTATTTATCAAAGATGGAAAAATCATGGAAGATAATTTAAAAAAAGAAAGATACACGATAGATGAATTATTAGCATTACTTCGTAAGAAGGATGTCTATCAGGTAGCTGATGTCGAATTCGCTGTATTAGAGGCAACAGGAGATTTATCCGTTATGTTAAAAAAGGAGAACCAACCTTTAACAGCAAAAGCCTTAAATTTATCAGTCCCTTCCGTCAAAGAGCCTCAAACTGTCATTATGGATGGTGTGATCATGGATGAACCACTAGCTACAATTGGAAGAAGTCGCGCATGGTTACATACAGAGTTAGATAAATTAGGGGTTACGGTTGAAAATGTATTTCTTGGACAAATTAATTCTTTTGGAGAGTTAACGGTTGACCTTTTCGATGATAAGTTGCAAGTTGCGTCCCCCCAAGAAAGACCTTTAATTCTTTCAACTCTAAAAAAATGCCAAGCTGACTTAGAGTTGTTTGCTCTTGGAACTGAATCAAAGGAGGCCAAACAAATGTATAAGTTAAATAGTCAAAAATTACAAGAAGCTATTGATAAAGTGACCCCTATTTTAAAAGCTTGAAATTATAAAAATACATTGATTTTTCGAATTTCCAAAAAAATGAACAACATATATGGGTTAATAACTTTATTAAGTATTGCCCTTATCCTGCATTATGATTATCGCTTTCCAACAGGATTAGGTTTGTTTCTTTTGAGTCTTCCTTTATTTATATTTGCATGGTTCCATAAACGAACATTTTTTATTTTCTTAATTGATATCTAATTGTAACAGCAGCGTTTAATATGTAGGATAAAAAGCATTCCTTTCTTCCTGCATGATAATTTGTATTATTGGAATGATTACTTCCTTGACGATGGTTCATCTTAAAAACTTTGCATAACTTGTTACAGTCCTAGGACTAAACGAACTAAAATTTATAATAAAGAAGTTTAGTTTGTTCTTCTAAGATTTCAGGATAGCATCTAGGGCAATAATATTTACGCTGGTCAGTACGAAGCCAATCATTAGGTAACAGTGATAGTTGATTTATCCAAAAATAGTTTTCACAAGAGGTGCAAATTTCCCTATTCATAGTAAAAAACAACTCCCTTTAAGATTTTAACTTTCTAAATATTCAAAGCTATACTATGCTCCCTTAATGATCAAGGTCTAGACATTTACCTATATAAAGCGCAGAGTTTTTCTAATTTCGATGGCCATGAAAAAGACTTGCTTTAAATAACAGAGGAACAAACAAAATCGACTAGGCATTCGTCCTGGACGATTTTGTTTCTCTTGGTACAAACAATCAACAAGCCAAACAGCTCTACCAAGATGCCGCTAAACAAACCCAATCCGTTAGCAATAATGTAGAACCACGTGTTTAACAAATTGAACAAGAAGAACCTCAATACAAACAACAATAAAGAGTATGGTGAAAAGGTTGGTTGAGAGACCAACCTTTTTTAAGCATTCCATTACTGGTAAAACATGGAGGGAATTTAATAAAGGTTAGCTTTTGGTCCCATAAAAGATTATTTTCCTTTAATTAAGGATGTTATGAAACCCACAGCGATTATAGCTATACATGAATAAAGGAAGGCATCTAATTTTAATAAAGCCAGACCTGCCAACACAATAATTCCATCTATCAGTATAATTACAAGTGCAATATTTAACGAAAAAGTTTCGGAAATAATTTCAGCTAGTAAGTCAGTTCCTCCAGTGCTTGTTTTATATCGCAGCATTAGACCAACTCCAACTCCAATTATTGCACCTCCAATTAGTGCACTTGCAAGTTGGGGAATAAAAAATTGAAAACGAAGAGGAGCCAGTAAATCAATAAATAAGGACGAAACCAATAAGCCTTGCAAACTACTAAAAAAATACTCTTTATTATTTAATGAGGAAAATATACAAATAGGGATACTCAACCCCACCATTATAATACCAGTTGGAAATTTTAAAAAATAATGGAGTAATAGTGCGATTCCAACAATTCCACCGTCTATTAAATGATGAGGAACTAGGAACCCATTCACACCAACTCCTAATAACAGACTTCCAATAAGAGTAGCAATTAATTTCTGAAAAATAACAATCACCTTGTCTCATCTCATTTTAATCTAATAATATGTCGGGAATTTAAGGTTAAGAATGAGGTAAGAATGCAGAGGGAAAATTAAATATTAAAATTTTATGGATATTGATTTTATTAGGGAATACTTCATTTATTAGGGGATAATCGCCTCCACTTTCCCCCTTTCTTAAAAGGCATTAAAGTATCTAAAGAAAGTAATTCTTTAGGTACTTTAATGCTCCGAAATCCCATAAGTAAATAATAATTTAAACTTAAGTAAAGTTACTATTACTCCCTTGATCCCATATATCTAAATCCCTTTTTTATAATGTAAAAGTTCACTCCGTTTTTTTATTTATTGTGTAATAAGGTAAGTTTCCTTGAGCTGACGAAATAATTCGTGCAAAACTAAAAATCATTTATGTTTATTTCCTTTATAGGTAAGTTAAATTATTTAAATTAATGAGAATTGCACTCTTATCACAAAGAACATATTCTATTTTAAAAATAAATTACTAACGTCTATTTGTGAAGATTACCGTAAGCCCCCATTCAAACAACGCATATAAACACGCAGCACCTCCTGGTACGATACATGTATCAATAAAAGGAGGTGCTTTTCCTATGCCACAACAAAAACTAACCATTGTTCCCGTTACATTACATACCGAAAACGAAAATAATTCTGCAACAAAGCCAACAGTGCTTTCCTCCAATCCTACTTGCACGATTAAAACGGCAAACGCTGAAATTTCCTTCTTTAACGGTGTAGATGAGCACATCATCCAAGCGGTCATGAGGGAGTTGAAAAATGGGTGAAACACGACTATACAAGCGTTAAAAACATTTATATCATTTGCGGTAAGACAGTTATGAGAAAAGGAATTTGCAAGTGTCCTTATTTGAGGATGACCCGTCTTTTACTGATCCTGATCACACAGAAGAACAAAGCCAACAGACCATTTCTTATACTGTTGTACGAAAAATTCAACCAAAAAAACGAAATGATTCCTTGCGTGAAGATATTGAAATAGAAGCTATTCACCATCATCCAGCAAATACAATCTGTGACGGTTGCCATGATCAAATGATAGAAATGGGCAGTACAATCGTGCGTGAAGAGGCGAAATTTATTCCTGCGAAAATGATGAAAGTTCAACATATTGAACACGCTTATGAATGTAAAAAATGCAAAAGCGATTCATTACAAAAAGGGCAGATTAAACGTGGTAAAGCGCCACAACCTCCCATTCAACGTAGCATCGCAAGTCCTAGCGTACTTCCAAAGTGATGTATGATAAATTTTCACAATACTTACCTCTTTACCGTCAGGTAAAGGAATGGGAGCGTTATGGCCTGAACACGAATGATAAGAACCTTTCCAATTGGGTCTATCGAAGTGTGCCCAGTCAAGGTCCAACGATTGTCCTGTTTCTGAATATACTCTGAACAGAGCGAATGGACTAAAAGCATTCTTGAAGGATGGCCGTATCGAAATTGATAATAATCCAGCCGAAAATGCCATTCGTCCAAATGTGATGGGTCGAAAAAACTGGCTCTTTTCCGTCAGTGAAGCTGGTGCAAAAGCCAACGCCATCTGTTTAAGTATCGCAGAAACGGCAAAAGCAAACGGAGTGGATTTCTATCGTTATCTCTTGAAGTTACTGACGGA
>NZ_JAKZKT010000094.1 GCF_022808645.1 Bacillus litorisediminis | reverse complement strand
ATCACGATCACGGGGGACCGCAATTTCAACTTCTCCTGTCGTCGTTTTCACGAACTTTTTGCCATATCCATTTCTTCTATTGCTTGTTTCTTTTTCTCCCTTGTCATTTGATTCATAGCCCAAATGATGATTCATTTCACCTTTAAGCATCGACTCAAACATAGGGCCAAATATGTCTTTTAATGCTTCTTGCATATCTTCTACAGATTTAGTTTGGTACTGTTCGATAATCTTGTTAGCTAATTCTACGGAGTTCGGATCTCTTTTCAATTTCCCCATTGAAAACACTCCTTTAGCTTTATACTTATTATTCTATCAAATAAAAAACTGTGTGAGTAAGGAACCGTACGTATTCCTTACTTACACAGTTTATATTACACTCCCTGAAAGTACACTAGACCAAGTCCCCCAATAAATCCGCAAAGCCTATTTTTCGCATCCACCCCCTATATACAACTTACCCTCCGTATACAACCTCTCCACTAATAAACGTCATTTCAACCTTATTCCGCAAGTCAAACGGATCGCCATTCCAAACCGCAAAATTAGCATCTTTACCGACTTCGATAGAACCAACCCGGTCTTCAACACCTAAATGTTGCGCTGCATTTAAGGTAACTGCCTGCAATGCAAGATCCTCACTGATTCCATTCTTCACCGCTAAAATGACACTTGTCATCAGGTGCTCAATCCCGACAACTGGGTGATCAGTCGTAATCGAAAACGGAACGCCAGCCTCTGCCAAAGCACCTAGTGTATGCCAGCCTTTATCAGCTAACTCAACCTTAGAGCGGGACGACATCGTAGGGCCAACGGAAACGCGAACGTCACTGTGTTTGGCGATAAACTCAGCAATACGGTGACCCTCCGTACAGTGCTCGATGGTTAAATCAAAACCGAATTCTCTTTTTAAACGAAGGACGGTTACAATATCGTCAGCGCGATGGGCATGTACCCGTAACGGAATCTCGCGTTTTAGTACCTTCGCAATATTTTCTAAGCTCAGGTCGCGGTCGACATGTTCCCCTCTCTCTAGTTTATTTAAATAGTTTTGTGCTTTAATCAACTGCTCGCGCAAAACTGCAGCTGTTCCCATCCGGGTGTTCGGCATTTTACCTTTTGGTCCGTGCACTCGTTTTGGATTTTCACCAAATGCTGCTTTCAAACCAGATGGTTCTCTAACAATCATCTCGTCCACTACATTACCGACAGTTTTTAAAACGAGCATTTCACCGCCAATTACATTGGCGCTCCCTGGCATAACCTGTACAGTTGTAACCCCGAAACGGCGAGCATCAGCAAACCCTGATTCTTCCGGGTTTAATCCGTCAATGGCCCGGACTTGGGGGGTAAACGGACTGGTTGTTTCATTAAAATCGGCACCTTCCCGGCCAACACCTTCTTCATGAACACCAAGATGGGTATGTACATCAATCAATCCAGGCGTAATCACTTTCCCGTTTACATCGAACACTTGATATCCTTCAGGAACAGATATGTGCCCAACTGCTTCAATCTTTCCATTCTTCACTAAGATGGTTACATTTTCTAATTTTGTGCCATCTCCTTTAAAACCCGTTGCATTTGTAATTGCAATCATACTGTTGCCTCCTATTAACCTACGAAATATTCTTGCTTTTTAAAAAATCCTTATATATACTTTACTACAAAACTTCGAATTTCGAAATGTTTCTCTGAATCTATCAAAAAGAATCTAAACAAATAAAGGAGCTAATCGTATGTTCAAATTACTAGAAACCTTAACCTCACTTAATGGACCTTGCGGATATGAAGCAGCTGTATCCCAATTCTTAAAAGAGTACTTAATCGGAAAAACGGATTCAGTTGAAGTTGACCCAATTGGAAATGTGATTGCCCGTATTAAAGGAAATCAGGAAGGGCCAACCACCTTGTTAACAGCTCATATCGATGAAGTTGGATTTATTGTAAAAAAAATAGAACCCAATGGATTGCTTCGATTTGAAAAATTGGGCGGGCATGACGACCGCATTCTATTAGCCCAAGAAGTCATCGTGATGACTAAATCCGGAGAACTCAATGGAGTAATTGGGACAATGTCCGCTCATTACGTAAAATTTGATGACCCTTCTAAAGTTCGAAAGCACGCAAAGCTTTACATAGATATCGGTGCAACCTCAAAAGCTGAAGCAGAAGAAATGGGGGTTGAAATCGGTACACCAATCACGTGGAAAAAACAACTGAAATACGCTGGCAGTGAGAAAACAGGAAAAGTAATCGGTAAAGCGCTCGATGACCGGGCTGGCTGCGCGGTTTTACTGCAAGCATTAGAGGAGCTCCAAGACCGGAATTTCGCGGGTGAACTTATTTTCCTGTTCGCTGTTCAAGAAGAAGTGGGACTTCGCGGTGCAAAAACGGCTTCGCAAAACCTTTATGCTGATGTTGCGATTGCGGTGGATACGACTGCGGTGAGTGACACACCTGAAGAAACAATGGACCAAAGTCTGCAAATTGGAGCAGGTGTTGGCATTAAGGTGATGGACTTCAGTTTGATTACACATTATAAAGTGAAGGATGCACTGGTTGAAACAGCTAAGCGTGAAAACATTCCGTATCAGTTGGAAGTTTTCCCGGGTATTGGCACAGATGGGGGAGCCGTGGCCTTTAGTCAAAAAGGCGTACCGACAGGAGTTTTATCAGTTCCTTCGCGCTATGCACACTCACCAGTTGAATTGATCGATCTTAAGGATTTAGAAGCAACCAAAGACTTACTGAAGCAATTTGTCCGTTTATTACATGGCGAATCTAAATTTACTTTTACAAATTAATAGAGGGAGAGCGTCTTTTTATGAAAATTTTTATCTCGGCTGATATGGAAGGAATCTCAGGAGTTGCGACGAACAAACAGTTAGGTGTCAATGGAGAGTATCAGCGTTTCCGGAAGCAAATGACATATGATGTCAATGCAGCGATAGAAGGAGCTTTTAACGGTGGTGCTACTGAGGTTGTCGTGGCTGATGGACATGGGAATATGTCCAACATTTTAATTGAGGAATTGGATCCTAGGGCAAGACTAGTTTCGGGAAATAATCGAGTCATGTGCCAGCTTGAAGGCTTAGATGAAAGCTTCGATGGAATTATGTTCGTTGGACATCACGGTCGCGAAGGCGGCTCTGAAAGAACAGTGATCAGCCACACTTTGGCAGGCATTTGTGTAAATGAAATGAAGATCAACGGCAAAGTTGTCGGCGAAACGGAAATGAATTCTTATGTCGCTGGAGACTTTGGCGTACCTGCCATCTTCATTAGCGGAGACGATGCTTATGTATCAGAAGTTAAGGAGACTCTTCCGCATGTAGAAGCTGCTGTGGTTAAAAGAGCGATTGACCGATTCGCTGCTGAGCTGCTTCATCCAGAAAAAGCCCGCGAAATCATTCGTGAAAAAGCAGAAGCAGCTGTTCGTGGGATTGAGAAAATGAAGACAGTAAAAATGGAAGGACCGGTTACCTTTGAATTAACCTTCAAAGCACCGAATCAGGCTCATATGACGACCACCCTTCCTACAGTGGAACTGGTTACCCCAACACAAATCAAGTTTACTTGTGACAATGTGGTTACCGCCTATAAGCACATGTGGGCTTGTGTGATTATTGGAATGTCTGCAACAGCTGGGGTATTAGGGCATGTGAACGCATAATAAAAAAGAAGGAGATGTTTCGCTCCTTCTTTTTTATGTGCGCCCAGCATGGGTGCAATCTATAGGGTGAAAGTCCCGAACTGTGAAGGCAGAAGTAACAGTAGCTTAACGCAAGGGTGTCCGTGGTGACACGGAATCTGAAGGAAGCGAGCGGCAAACCTCCGGTCTGAGGAACACGAACTTCATATAAGGCTAGGTATCATTGGATGAGTTTGCATAACAAAACAAAGTCCTTTCTGCCAAAGATGATACAGAGTAAATGAAGCAGATATTTGGAGGGAAAGATTGCACTCTTACCTGGGGAGATCTGACTGGAAAGCCAAGTACTCTTGGTAACCTATCTAGCGATAGATAGCTGAACAGTTAGAAGTCAGC
>NZ_JAKZKT010000093.1 GCF_022808645.1 Bacillus litorisediminis | reverse complement strand
TATGCAAGTAAGATCCCTTGAAGATGACAAGGTAGATAGGTCTGAGGTGGAAGCACGGTGACGTGTGGAGCTGACAGATACTAATCGATCGAGGACTTAACCAAGTTTATGGTGATTTTGGTCCTTACCTCTTTCTTTAGTCGTTATCTAGTTTTGAGAGAACGACGTTCTCTGCATTTATAAGGTCTGGTAGCTATGGCGAGAAGGTCACACCCGTTCCCATCCCGAACACGGAAGTTAAGCTTCTCAGCGCCGATGGTAGTTGGGGGCTCTCCCCCTGCGAGAGTAGGACGTTGCCAGGCCTAAACCATACGTTTAGAAAGCTAGGAAGGTTAGTGAGTACAATTGTTATTCCGCAGTAGCTCAGTGGTAGAGCATTCGGCTGTTAACCGAACGGTCGTAGGTTCGAATCCTACCTGCGGAGCCATGCTTCCATAGCTCAGCAGGTAGAGCACTTCCATGGTAAGGAAGAGGTCACCGGTTCGAGCCCGGTTGGAAGCTTTCCTATTTTTAGAGCCATGGCCCGTTGGTCAAGTGGTTAAGACACCGCCCTTTCACGGCGGTAACACGGGTTCGAATCCCGTACGGGTCACCATTTTTATTTTATATATTTGTAGATGTCAGAAATCGATAGATTTTATGACCGCTCACAAAAGAACTATCTTTTCATTGGAGGATTAGCTCAGCTGGGAGAGCACCTGCCTTACAAGCAGGGGGTCGGCGGTTCGATCCCGTCATCCTCCATCATAATAGATTGCAGGATAAAAAGAACGCCGACTTAGCTCAATTGGTAGAGCAACTGAATCGTAATCAGTAGGTTGCGGGTTCAAGTCCTGCAGTCGGCATTTATACGGAGGGGTAGCGAAGTGGCTAAACGCGGCGGACTGTAAATCCGCTCCCTCTGGGTTCGGCGGTTCGAATCCGTCCCCCTCCACCATTATTTAAATTTGTCTACATATTTCTTTCTTATAGGTACATACTATAATTTGTATGAACAATGGGCTATAGCCAAGCGGTAAGGCAACGGACTTTGACTCCGTCATTCGTAGGTTCGAATCCTGCTAGCCCAGCCAAGAGCCATTAGCTCAGTCGGTAGAGCATCTGACTTTTAATCAGAGGGTCGCAGGTTCGAGTCCTGCATGGCTCATTTTTAATCTTGATACGTTGTATCAAGGTTCTTTTTATATCAGGGGCCTTAGCTCAGCTGGGAGAGCGCCTGCTTTGCACGCAGGAGGTCAGCGGTTCGATCCCGCTAGGCTCCACCAATACATACTGATTCTTATGCCTTGTACTTTAGAGTACAAGGTTTTTTTATTTAGGTGCTGCATACAACATTGTTGATCTTCATTAAAATCCACATTGATCATGTAAATCTATCACTATATTCGGATTTTGTATATGTGTCGAATGGGCATAGAACCTAGAAAACCGTATATATATACAAAATCTTGTTGAGTTGAGCCACCTCTGCGAAAGCGGATACAATAGAGTTAAAGGGCAGAGGAGGTTCTAGATATGAACAAAAAAATTGCAATTATTGGGGTACCAATGGATATGGGGCAGCAGCGTCGTGGTGTTGATATGGGACCGTCTGCTATCCGCTATGCAGGGGTTGTTGAAAGGCTAGAAGAGCTGGGATATGAAATAGAAGATATTGGTGATCTTGAGATTGGGAAAAGAGAGAAAACAATTGTTGAGAGATCGAATTTGCGAAATTTAAAAGCTGTTCTTGAAGCGAACGAGCTTTTGCATGAAAAAGTGTCCGAGGTTATGAAAAAAGGAATGTTTCCTTTAGTCTTAGGCGGGGACCATAGTATTGCTATGGGTACACTAGCTGGTGTTGCGGAGAATTTCGAAAATTTGGGAGTCATTTGGTATGACGCGCACGGGGATTTGAATACGGAAGAAACGTCACCGTCCGGCAATATACATGGTATGCCTTTAGCAGTTAGCTTAGGTCTTGGTCATCCATCTCTAACAAATATCGGAGGATATTCTCCAAAAATAAAACCAGAAAATGTAGTCATAATTGGAGCAAGAGCATTAGATGATGGGGAAAAGGATTTAATCAAAGAAATCGGGATTAAAACGTACACAATGCATGAAGTAGATCGTTTAGGCATGACGAAGGTAATGGAGGAGATGATTGCCTATTTAAAAGAACGCACGGATGGTGTTCACTTATCATTGGATCTTGATGGTCTTGATCCTGATCATGCACCAGGTGTTGGTACTCCTGTAGCAGGCGGTCTGACATACAGAGAAAGTCATCTAGCCATGGAAATGCTGGCGGAATCAGGAATCATCACGTCTGCTGAATTTGTAGAAGTGAACCCTATATTAGATGAAAAAAATAGAACTGCCCAAGTAGCTGTGGCTTTAATGGGTTCATTATTCGGAGAAAAATTACTATAAACATTTTGGTGCTGCTGTAATACAGGCGTGGTACGCTTTTTCCGGACACTGGTTCCGTTATTAGTGTAATTACAGCCATTTTATCAGTTTGTGGCGAATAACGGAACGTAAGTCCAACTACTTGATGAAAACAACGGATTTCATTGATATAGCGGAACATATGTCCGCTTGTCCTATAAATTTTAAGTATTCTCAATGTAAAATAAAGGACCGGGTGCTTTATACTCGGTCTTTCATATTTTTTTATACGAAATAGTCGCACGCCTAGGCTGAACTGCCTAGTTTTTATATTTATTTCAAGATAAATGTCATAAAAAATTTGTATTTTTTTACGAAAAAATGTAAAAATCAGTCAATTATTTGATACGATAGAAGGGAGTTTTTTTCTAAAAAATTTTTGAAACTATTAAACGGCTATATCCGTATTAAATACAAGCCGCATGAGCGGAGGTAACAAATTAATGGAAGTACTAGTCAAACAAAGAATTAAACAAGTTCTCAAAGGCGACCAAAATGCTTATGGAGAGATTGTCGAGATTTATAAAGATAAGGTATTTCAGCTTTGTTATCGTATATTAGGCAATCGGCATGAAGCTGAGGATATTGCACAAGAGGCTTTTATACGCGCATATGTTAATATTCAAAAGTTCAATCCGTCCAGGAAATTTTCAACGTGGCTTTATCGCATCGCTACAAACTTGTGCATTGACCGAATTCGAAAAAAGAAGCCGGACTACTATTTAGATGCAGAGGTACCTGGGACTGATGGTCTCACCATGTATTCTCAGGTTGCGATCGATACTAAGATGCCTGAAGAAGAAATGGAGAGCTTGGAATTACAGGAATTGATTCAAAATGAAATCCTAAAATTGCCAGAGAAATACCGATCGGTCATTGTGCTAAAGTATATTGAGGAACTTCCGCTGCAAGAAATTAGTGAAATATTAGAAATCCCATTAGGAACGGTGAAGACGAGAATTCACCGCGGACGTGAGGCACTCCGGAAACAATTGCGGAATGTTTAACAGGAATTGGAGGGTGAGTAAATTGGGAAAGTGCCCAGAAAAGTTCGTCGAATACATGCATGAATATCTCGATGATGAACTATCTAGTGCTCATGAGGCTGAATTGAGACAACACTTGCAAACTTGTGAAGAGTGCCAGAAGCACTTTCATGAATTAAAGAAAACGATAGCCCTAGTGCAAAGCACTGCACATATACAAGCTCCGAATGGATTTACTGCAAATGTAATGAGTCGTTTGCCGAAAGAAAATAAGATGATTCGAATTCAGCGCTGGTTCCGAGCACATCCGCTCTTAACGGCAGCTTCGTTATTTATTTTCTTAATGATGGGGAGTTTAGCATCTTCATTTAAAGGGAATGACGACTTCTCTGTAACGAACCATTCGAATTTAATAGTCAATAATAATACCGTAATTGTTCCAGAAGGTGAGACTGTAAAAGGCGATATCGTCGTTAAAAACGGCAAGATCCGAATAGAAGGAAAAGTTGAAGGGAATGTGACCGTTATTAACGGGGCCAAGTATTTAGCTTCAGCTGGGGAAGTTACGGGACAAATTCATGAAATTAATGAAGCTTTTTCGTGGATTTGGTTTAAAATCAAAAATACTTTTTACAATGTAGTTGAGGCATTTTAAATAAAAGTCGCTCTTGCTTGAGCGACTTTTTTATTCTTGTGAAAAAAGAGGCTCTATAATATTTGTTGGGGTTTGAACACAACTTTTTATTCATAAAAAAACACGTAGACATCCAATTCTTTTATACTTGAATTGTCTAGAAACAAGACAAAAGAAATGGAGTTACGTGTATATG
>NZ_JAKZKT010000092.1 GCF_022808645.1 Bacillus litorisediminis | reverse complement strand
TATGCAAGTAAGATCCCTTGAAGATGACAAGGTAGATAGGTCTGAGGTGGAAGCACGGTGACGTGTGGAGCTGACAGATACTAATCGATCGAGGACTTAACCAAGTTTATGGTGATTTTGGTCCTTACCTCTTTCTTTAGTCGTTATCTAGTTTTGAGAGAACGAAGTAAATTATATTTTTATTATCGTGAGGTGAGGAATAAGCGGCACTTCACGAATCAAAATTGAATTACTTTCTATTACCGCGGGGTGGAGCAGTCCGGTAGCTCGTCGGGCTCATAACCCGAAGGTCGCAGGTTCAAATCCTGCCCCCGCAACCAATCTTATACCAAATACATACAAGTAAGAAGCAAAATGAATATTATGGTCCGGTAGTTCAGTCGGTTAGAATGCCTGCCTGTCACGCAGGAGGTCGCGGGTTCGAGTCCCGTCCGGACCGCCATTCTATTAAAATACTAAACGAAACCTCACTGGTTTCGTTTTTTTAATTTAAAGGCATTTACTTCTTCGCATTTATATGTTCAGTACGATCGCAAACATAGAACTGTCACATTTTATATGACAAGACTGCCATCAAGTCAATTCTACAATGGCCATGTTAGGCTTTTCTTATTGTAATGAGTTTATAGAAAGAGAATTCCTGGGTAAACTTTCAATCATATGGACGTCTTGCACTTGACTAAAAATAAACCCGACACCTTTGTTTTTTGCGGATATTGTAATAATTGTGTAAACTACGGTTAGAAATAGATTCTATATTTTACCTATATAGGAGTCGTTATATGAAGCAGAGTTACCATTGTGAAAATGAAAATGAACTGATTGCCTTAGGTGAATTACTAGGGACCTTGTTGAAGCCAAAAGATGTGATTGCTCTTGAGGGTGATCTAGGGGCAGGAAAAACAACCTTTACAAAAGGAATCGCAAAGGGATTAGAAATCCAAAGGGTTGTGAATAGTCCCACTTTCACTATAGTTAAAGAATATCATGGGAGAATTCCGCTTTATCATATGGATGTTTATCGGCTTGAAGATTCCGATGAGGATTTGGGCTTTGATGAATACGTTTATGGAGAAGGAGTTACCGTTGTGGAGTGGGCTCATCTAGTTGAAGAGTATCTGCCGCCTGAACGGTTAACTATACATATACAGTACGAAGGTTCTGGAAGGAAACTTTCTTTCATTCCTGTCGGTAAAAGATACTATGAATTATGTGAGGAGCTTCAGCATGAACGTGCTAGCCATTGATACATCTAATTATGCCTTAGGTGTTTCCATTATTAATGACAAAAAAGTAATAGGCGAATATATTACCAATATGAAAAAAAATCATTCGATCCGGGTTATGCCAGCGATTCAAAGATTATTAGAGGACTGCGATCTATCACCAGCGGATATAGATAAGATTGTAGTTGCCCATGGTCCAGGGTCCTATACGGGAGTTCGAATTGGAGTTACCATTGCTAAGACTTTAGCTTGGACTTTAAAGGTACCTTTAGTTGGGGTGTCGAGTTTAGAAGTTTTGGCAGCCGATCATTTGTTTTTCCCAGGAATTATTTGTCCGTTATTTGATGCAAGACGCAGTCAAGTTTATACCGGCCTTTATCAATTTGAAAACGGACGTCTTACCTCTGTTTTAGAGGATCAGCTCCTATTGTTGCCCGATTTATTGAATGAGTTAAAAATTCGAAACGAATCTGTCCTTTTTGCAGGAAATGATGTGGAGCTTCATCGAGAGAGAATCATTGATGTATTAGGGGAAAAAGCAAACTTCGCTCCTTTTACTCATCAAAACCCCAGACCTAGTGTCTTAGCTAGAATAGGAGCTGATCAAAAGGGAGTAACAGGCGATGCTCTCCATGCATTTGTTCCGCAATATTTAAGATTAGCTGAAGCAGAAGCAAAGTGGCGAGAAGCGAGGAAAAATGATGAATAATAAAAATGAAGCAGTTTCAAGTGCTTTTTTTCGATTTATGACCTTAGCTGATTTGGATGATATTATGGAAATTGAACATCAATCCTTTACCCTCCCCTGGAAAAGGGATGCGTTTGTTCGTGAACTAACCAGTAATCCTTATGCACGTTATTGGGTTGTTGAGGTTAATGGCAAGGTTATAGGATATAGTGGTGTATGGATTGTAATGGATGAGGCGCATATTACGAATATTGCTGTACTTCCCGATTACCGGGGGCATGGTTTTGGGAAACAATTATTGATAAAAACGATGCAGTTGGCAAAGAGCTATAATGCGAAAGTAGTCACCCTAGAAGTTAGGGTTTCTAACATTGTTGCTCAAAATTTATACCGGTCCCTAGGTTTTCAGCCAGGGGGTATTCGCAAGGGCTATTACACAGATAATAATGAAGATGGACTAATTATGTGGGTGAATATTTAATGGAACGTACCGATTCAATTATCTTGGCAATTGAAACATCATGTGATGAAACAGCAGCTGCGATTGTAAAAAATGAAACAGAACTTTTATCAAATGTGGTAGCGTCACAAATTGAAAGTCATAAAAGATTTGGCGGCGTAGTACCTGAAATTGCATCCAGACATCATGTGGAACAAATCACTTTAGTCATTGAAGAGGCATTGAAAAAAGCAAATCTGAGTATGGAGGATATGGATGCAGTTGCGGTTACCGAAGGTCCGGGGCTTGTGGGGGCTCTGCTGGTAGGAGTCAATGCAGCCAAAGCGTTAGCTTTTGCCCACGGTAAGCCAGTTATTGGCGTGCACCACATAGCCGGTCATATTTATGCCAATCGGCTTATTCATGAAATGAAGTTCCCATTGCTATCTCTAGTCGTATCTGGTGGCCATACAGAATTAATCTTAATGAAGGAGCATGGTCATTTTGAAGTAATTGGAGAAACAAGGGATGATGCCGCGGGAGAAGCCTATGATAAGGTGGCTAGGATGCTTGAATTGCCGTATCCGGGAGGGCCACATATCGACAGGCTTGCTCATGAAGGAACCCCGACCTATCCGCTTCCTAGAGCGATGTTAGATGAAGATTCCTATGATTTCAGTTTCAGCGGATTAAAATCAGCGGTTATTAACACCATCCACAACGCTAAGCAGAAAAATGAAGAGATCATCAAAGCGGATTTAGCAGCCAGCTTTCAGCAAAGTGTAATCGATGTATTGGTGACGAAAACAAAAAAAGCTGTTAATCAATTTGGAGTAAAACAGCTTTTAGTTGCGGGCGGCGTGGCAGCTAATAAAGGTTTACGAACTGAGTTAGAAAAAGTATTCCAACATTCAGGTGTGGAGCTTATAATTCCGCCATTGTCGTTATGTACGGATAATGCTGCTATGATTGCAGCGGCTGGAGCCATTCTTTATCGGAAAGGCAAGTACGGAACAATGGCCATGAATGGTCAGCCTGGGTTACCGATTGAAATTATGAATTGATTAGTTTGTTGAGAAAACATATGGACTTTTAATCGGAAAGTCTATGTGTTTTTTTGTTTGGAAGCCTTATCCCATGGCGGACAGGTGTTGATGCCGTTAGATATATATTCATTTAGTGAAGGATTTGGCTGGGTATCCGATTAGTTTGGTGTCTCGTGGCAATTGAGCTTAAAATAAACGAATAAAATGTGGATATTTGCAAATAATCAAGAAGTGCTTTTTTTAATAATTGTGGAAAACAAGCGGAAAACGGACGATTTTCTGTGAATAATGTGGATATGTTAGTAAATGTTTGTGGATAATGTGGATAAAATCTGTGAAAATCTATAAAAACAATGAAATTCACTTGATATCGTTGTGGATAACAAAATTTCGAAGATTTATAAGGGTTTTTGTGAGTGAGTCGGGTGAATTCGGTGGATTATGAATTAAATAAGGGTTTTCTTTGCGGTATGTCGCTGTTTTTTCTGAACTTAGAACTGTTTTACCGAACTCAGAATGGTTTATCTGGACTCAGACATCATTTAACCAAAATCAGCAACTCAATTTCAGAACTTAGAACCGTTTTATCAAACTTAGCACGCAGGTAACAGAACTCAAGAACAGATAACCTAACTCAATGGTGGCATAACCGAACTCAGCACTGTTTAACCAAAATCAGGCACGCTGATAACCAATCATAAGTAACCAATCGAACTGAGCATCAAAATAACCTGCCCCAGGAACGGATATGAAGCAGACCGCGAAACGCAACAATGTCCCGCATACAGGGCTTGTCAAGAAAAGTGTGTAAGTTATTCTAGATATTTCTTCACACGTTTCTTCAGGTGGTCGTGAACTAATAGTTGATTCATGATCATGGCCCATTGTTGGATGTGTCCACCTTCCCATTTCTT
>NZ_JAKZKT010000091.1 GCF_022808645.1 Bacillus litorisediminis | reverse complement strand
CCTACGACAAAAGCCCAAAAATAGATCATGTTAATTGTTCACCTCCGTATTCAATTGACACTGCATGGGCGATACAAGGAATTGTTTCATTTTGCTGAAAGGACAACGGTGAAAGCAAAGCACCTGTTGCCACAACTAACATTCGTTTAAATTCACCTTTTTTCATGCGGTTTAATAAATGCCCATAAACTACCGTTGCTGAACAGCCTGCACCGCTTGCCCCTGCAAGAACGGGTTGTCCTTCCCGATAAATCATAAGGCCACAATCTTGGTATTGTTCTTCACTAATAGGAGTTCCATGCTTTTTAAATAGATCCATGGACACTTCCTGTCCGATTTGGCCAAGGTCACCGGTTACAATTAAATCGTAATAAGATGGCTCAACATTTCGTTCCTTTAAATGGGCTTCAATGGTATCAACCGCAGCTGGCGCCATAGCTCCTCCCATGTTAAATGGATCTGTCAATCCCATATCGATTACACGACCAATTGTGGCAGATGTGACATGAGGTCCTTCCCCAGAATCACTTAATAGGGCTGCACCTGCACCAGTAACAGTCCATTGTGCAGTAGGTGGTTTTTGTCCACCATACTCAGTTGGATACCGAAATTGTTTTTCAACAGCTGTATCATGACTGGAAGCTCCTGTTAACAAATATTTCGCTCCTTTTGTATTTACAATATAAGCACCTAGAGCCAGTCCTTCCATCGAGGTAGAGCAAGCACCGAATAAGCCAAAATAAGGCGCTCCAATCGTTCTGCTAGCGAAACTTGTTGGGGTGATTTGATTGATTAAGTCCCCAGCTAGGATAAATTGAACTTGATCTTTTTGTATGCCCCCTTTTTCCATGGCTTTTTGACAAGCCTCTTCAAAAAGGATTTTATGTGCTTTCTCATAGGAATCCTGCCCAAGCCATAAATCAGCATGAAGAATATCGAAATCATCTGGGATAGCACCATTGGCTTCAAATGGTCCACCAACGGTTCCAGTGGAGATAATGACAGGCTTTTGTTCGAAGATCCATGTACGATGACCTGCTAGCATTATAAACCACCCCACTGGATTAAAGTGGTTTTAATTAAGGCAATGACAAAAGCAGAAAAAACACCAAATAAAATAACCGCCCCCGCTAATTTAAACATGTTGCCACCTACGCCCAGTACAAATCCTTCGGTTCGATGCTCAATGGCAGGCGATATAACCGCATTGCCAAAACCAGTTACGGGTACAGCTGTTCCAGCCCCTCCAAATTGGGCCATTCGATCATATACACCAAAACCAGTAAGAAGCATCGTAATAAAAATTAACGTACCCACTGTCGGATTTCCGGCCGTTTGCTCAGTAAAATCAAAAAAATAAATGTAGAAGTCAGAAATACACTGACCGATCAGACAGATAAGACCACCAGTTATAAAGGCCTTTATACAATTTTTAACAACCGGTCTTTTAATCTCTCGTTGTTTTTGCAATTTTTGGTATTCCTGTTGCACAGGAGTAAGTTGTTTCTTTTGATTATTAGACATAACTCGATCCTTTCTCTTTATGTTTGTTCCTTCATTAGACTTTTCAGTTTATTTAAATCCTTTTTTAAGTTTTTCTCATTCGTATCGTTTTTTTTCAGTCTCTGTTCTATGTTTTCAAGTTCCCAGAATATTTTTTTATCAGTCGAAACAAAAACTTTATAGTCCGGATATTTTTTTTCTAAGTCGGATTTTACTGACTTCTCGATACTCTTTAATCGAAATCGATCAAAATTCTCAACTTTAATTGCTGCCATAAGCTCTTTATCAGTATTCACAGCTTTTACGTCTGTAATATCTTCCTTGGCAATTATCTTTTCTTTCGCATGATTGGCAACGGATTGATCAATTGGCTTACTTGTATGTACTTGTGAAATACCAAAAGTACTATTACCTTGAATAAATTCATTTTGATTACCATTACATCCTGATGCGAAACCAATGACCATTATAATAAAAAGTAGGTTTTTCAATGTGGTTATTTTATCTTTCAAAAAAATCACCTCCATGTTTTTCCATTATTTGAACAGCTGAAAAAAGGTTGGTTAAGAGGCCAACCTTTTTTCGCCTTACTAATTACTGTTGTTTGTATTGAGGTTCTTCTTGTTCAATTTGTTGAACGCGTGGTTCAATGCTGTTAATAACAGATTGGGTTTGCTTAGCAGCATCTTGGTAAAGCTGCTTCGCTTGTTCATTATCTGTACTAAGAGCAAATGTTTCAAAGCTAGCTTGAGCGCTTTTTAATCCGGCTAAAGCTGTTTTAACGTCATTAATAACTGTCATGACTTTCACCTCCTATATTTTTCTTTGAAACCTTTCTTAGAATGTTTCAAGATAGAAATGTTTATTCATACAAAGTTTTTAAAATTTAAATTATACTTCTTATCTTTTAGGAAAAAATACTCTTGGCAGGAAAAAATTAAGGAAGGGAGAATAGGGTAAATTGGACAGTTGAACTTTTATAAAAGCTGATGAAAGTACAATTGTTTTACCATTCGAGGGGAATTTTCTTTTCGAGAAGTAAGACTGGTATGCTTTTTTATTTAGAAATGAGTATTGATGCAGTTTGTATTTTTCATTAAATAATAAAAAAGAGGTAGACGGAGTATGTATAAGGACTATCTTGAAACGATTTCAGGACCAAAACCACGAGCAAGGTCTAAGCAATTTAATAGAAATATAAATCAGTATTTTTCCCATCCTATCATACATAAGGAAATTAATGGTGATAAAATATATGTTGCCTTGGATCTAGACAGAATCTGGAATAGGATCAATTAATATTTAGTTAAGCGACAAATACTCCCCACCTGCGTATAGGTGGGGAGTATTTAATGCTATCTAGAGGTGGGGGGCTTTAAAACTAGTCTAAAATACCTGCATATTTTTGACCGCTATGTGGCAATCTACCCAAGTGATTACAACATTGTTAACAAGGAGGAAACATCATGCAACAACCGCAGACGGGTATGGTTAATCAACAAGCACAAGCTTTCATGACGCAGCCGCCTGAAATAATGTCAACAAAGGATCATCTCTATTTAAACGATATGTTAAGCTGGAATCTACTTGCGATGAAGAAAATGCATTTTTTCGCTCAACAATGTCAAAATCCAGAAGTAAGAGCAGCACTTGAACAAGCTGGACAAATGCACGACCGACACTATCAACAGCTGCTTCAACAGATGCAACAGTATGTAACTCAACCTTCACAAAATATGAATCAATAAGGAGGATACGATAGTGGAAAATAATACTCCAAACAAAATTAAGAATCCTGAAACACCAGTTCCCAAGACGCCGCAAATGAACGATAGAGATTTTCTAAACGATGCCTTAACTACGGAAAAATATATATCTTCCTCATATTCGACTGCATTAAAAGAAGCAAGCCATGGGTCGTTGTATCGTACAATTGCGTCTATTTCCCAAGAAACAGAAGACTGTCACCGCAATCTATATAACTTAATGTTTAAAAACGGATGGTATGCTTTGGAAAAAGAAACTCCACAAACTATTCAACAATCGGTTCAACAATTTTCTAACTACATGCAAAGTCAAGATCCTTATAGAGGCAATTTAATACAATAAAGAACACTTGTTAAAGGAAAGTAAACTCAGGGTAAAACAACAATAATTATGCAAGACAAAAGGTTGGTTGGATGTTAACCAACCTTTCTCTTCTTTAGAACCTTCCTACAAACGTGTTCAAAGTATTAAATTGCTCAAATCCTGCCATATAAATACTAAAATAAGGTTGTGTTAAAAATGAATCAAGAAACTAAAATTGCAAATGAGCTTCAGAAAATGTTGACTGAAAATCAAATCCCTGTTTCCGTCCAGGAAGATATTAATGTGCTCTCTGAAAAATTAGCTAATGGAGAACTTACACTTGGTGAATTAGAAAATAAAGATCAGTTTGTAGTAGAGGTTATTCAAAAAGCAAAAAATAGAATCGGATAAAATAGGGAAACTTTGTAATATTATCATACATAATTGCCTCATTTTAAATTTTATTACTGTATTTCATCAAATTTCTTTTTTAGACTATCTGAATAAAAAAAGAATAAACGTAAAAAATAATTTAGAAATCACAACAATCGAAAGGGCGGTAAAGATGAATCATAAGTGGATGAAACTTTTATCAACAGTTTTTCTTTCAATGTTCTTGTTATTAGGGTGTAATAATGGAGATGACGATAATAATCCACCACCTGAGGATGTAACTCCTGGGACAGAGGAACCAATTGAAGATCCTGAAGACGCAACAGATCCAGATACTATTGATGAAAATAATGTCACCCCTGATACAGAAGAATCAATTGAAGATGCTGAAGACGCAACAGATCCAGATAATATTGATGAAAATAATGACAACACTGATACAGAAGAACCAATTGAAGATCCTAAAGATGTAAATGACGCAGATAATAAAGATGAATAAGTTTATACACCGTTTGTTCTCAAACGGTGTTCTTTATGTGATGCGCCCAGCATGGGTGCAATCTATAGGGTGAAAGTCCCGAACTGTGAAGGCAGAAGTAACAGTAGCTTAACGCAAGGGTGTCCGTGGTGACACGGAATCTGAAGGAAGCGAGCGGCAAACCTCCGGTCTGAGGAACACGAACTTCATATAAGGCTAGGTATCATTGGATGAGTTTGCATAACAAAACAAAGTCCTTTCTGCCAAAGATGATACAGAGTAAATGAAGCAGATATTTGGAGGGAAAGATTGCACTCTTACCTGGGGAGATCTGACTGGAAAGCCAAGTACTCTTGGTAACCTATCTAGCGATAGATAGCTGAACAGTTAGAAGTCAGC
>NZ_JAKZKT010000090.1 GCF_022808645.1 Bacillus litorisediminis | reverse complement strand
TATGCAAGTAAGATCCCTTGAAGATGACAAGGTAGATAGGTCTGAGGTGGAAGCACGGTGACGTGTGGAGCTGACAGATACTAATCGATCGAGGACTTAACCAAGTTTATGGTGATTTTGGTCCTTATCTTATTCTTTAGTCGTTATCTAGTTTTGAGAGAACGAAGTTCTCTAAAATAGTTCTTGAAAATTTCAAGAAACCCATTATAATAGAATTTGTCTTCAATTTTTCAGCTTTAACCGGTCTGGTGATTATGGCGAGAAGGTCACACCCGTTCCCATCCCGAACACGGAAGTTAAGCTTCTCAGCGCCGATGGTAGTTGGGGGCTGTCCCCCTGTGAGAGTAGGACATCGCCAGGCTTTATATTCCGCAGTAGCTCAGTGGTAGAGCATTCGGCTGTTAACCGAACGGTCGTAGGTTCGAATCCTACCTGCGGAGCCATTAGGAGAGCTGTCCGAGTGGCCGAAGGAGCACGATTGGAAATCGTGTATACGCTAACCGCGTATCAAGGGTTCAAATCCCTTGCTCTCCGCCATAATACATATGGCCCGTTGGTCAAGTGGTTAAGACACCGCCCTTTCACGGCGGTAACACGGGTTCGAATCCCGTACGGGTCACCATTTATTTTTTGAATTCGGAAGCTCAAGCTAGGAGGATTAGCTCAGCTGGGAGAGCACCTGCCTTACAAGCAGGGGGTCGGCGGTTCGATCCCGTCATCCTCCACCACTAAATCTTTGAGCAAAAACTCAATATTATTTCTATTACCGCGGGGTGGAGCAGTCCGGTAGCTCGTCGGGCTCATAACCCGAAGGTCGCAGGTTCAAATCCTGCCCCCGCAACCAAACAAAGTGTTTTAAAAATGGTCCGGTAGTTCAGTCGGTTAGAATGCCTGCCTGTCACGCAGGAGGTCGCGGGTTCGAGTCCCGTCCGGACCGCCATTAAAACTTATGCATGCGGCTCAGTAGCTCAGTCGGTAGAGCTCGTCCGAATAATCTACGAAGCTTTACAACAGCACACAAGTCGAGCTGCTACTTGAAACACCTTACTGAGACTTGGGTGAAGGACTAGCAGAAAATTTTGATAAGTGATAATTCTTTAATTGGCTCAGTAGCTCAGTCGGTAGAGCAAAGGACTGAAAATCCTTGTGTCGGCGGTTCGATTCCGTCCTGAGCCACCATGATTAAGTTGGAAGACATTACCTCTAGAAAGAGTAGTGGAGATATAGTATAATAATATCCTTGCCGGTGTAGCTCAATTGGTAGAGCAACTGACTTGTAATCAGTAGGTTGGGGGTTCAAGTCCTCTCGCCGGCACCATTTTTTAGGTACTAATTTTATATGGATCGTGGAGGGGTAGCGAAGTGGCTAAACGCGGCGGACTGTAAATCCGCTCCCTCTGGGTTCGGCGGTTCGAATCCGTCCCCCTCCACCATTGATCACAGGGGCATAGTTTAACGGTAGAACAGAGGTCTCCAAAACCTCCGGTGTGGGTTCGATTCCTACTGCCCCTGCCATTTTCATGTGATGGCGGCTGTGGCGAAGTGGTTAACGCATCGGATTGTGGTTCCGACATTCGTGGGTTCGATTCCCATCAGCCGCCCCATTTCACATTTTAATATTCTGCTTCATATGTTATTATTGGGCTATAGCCAAGCGGTAAGGCAACGGACTTTGACTCCGTCATTCGTAGGTTCGAATCCTGCTAGCCCAGCTTTGCGGAAGTAGTTCAGTGGTAGAACACCACCTTGCCAAGGTGGGGGTCGCGGGTTCGAATCCCGTCTTCCGCTCCAAACTACTCTTTATGATTATGGCGCCATAGCCAAGTGGTAAGGCAGAGGTCTGCAAAACCTTTATCACCGGTTCGAATCCGGTTGGCGCCTCCATCAAATGCCGGTGTGGCGGAATTGGCAGACGCGCACGACTCAAAATCGTGTTCCGTAAGGAGTGTCGGTTCGACCCCGACCACCGGTACTTATAATTTTTGATATGACGGTACTTACATTGCGTAGGTACCGTTTTTTGTTGCGTTTCATAACCCGTTAAATGGTCGTGCGCATCGTTAAGCCTCGTTTTCCTAATCTACAGGAAGGCGAGGTTTTTTTAGCCTAGAAACAGACGTGACAATCGACTAAATGTACGGAAGATTCAAGTTGTAGAAAAATCGTTAAAGGGTCGGGAACTCAGTTTGACAATGCTATGCGAATGTTTATCGCTCGTTTACTGTGTTATCCTCTAAATGGATGAATCCCCGGAAAATTTATTTTAAGGTCATTTATAAAGGTTATTCATGCATACAAATAGAATTTATAAAGAGGCAAATCCTGATGTTAATTTGGAGGCAGTTATGTTAGATTTTGATAATTTAGAAGGGTATCGGGACGCAGACACTTATGATTTATTGAATGAATTGAGCGAAGTAGAAAGTAAGTTTTATTTTGACCTTGCAGTTCAACAAGGCGGCCCTATTTTAGACGTTGCTTGTGGGACAGGTAGATTCACAATTCCTTTAGCAGAGCGTGGATTTGATATTACCGGTCTGGATATATAACTCCAGAAATGTTGGAACTTGCAAAAAAAAAAGCCGAACGCTTAAATGTTTCGGTCAATTGGGTGCATGCTGATGCAAGACAATTTGATTTAAGTTGCCAGTATCGATTCATATTTACCACTGGTAACTCATTTCAGCACTTCCTGGATAGAGCCTCAGTAGATGGATTGCTTGGATCAGTTCACAGACATCTTGAAGAAGATGGAGTCTTTGCGTTCGAAACTAGGAATCCAAATATTTCGCTTTTGAAGACGGATGAAAATATTGAAAAGGATGCCGGTTCATGGACAGATAATTATGGCTATCATTGTAGCAGTACATACCGACGTTCGTATGATCATATAACCCAATTAGAGCACTATATCTTTACGAATCGTCGATGGAAGGAAGTGTCGAAGGTAGTGGAAACAGTAGAGCCGTTTGCCCTTCGTTACTTTTTTCCTCAAGAGCTTGAAAGTTTGCTGTTTTATAATGGATTTGAACTAGAAGAGATGTATGGGAACTTTGACATGAGTCCATTTCAAGCGGATAGTCCACTCATGGTTTGTGTTTGCCGAAAACGACAAAAATAAAGGTATAATCCTTATTGAATTAAGGGTGCTTTACTTTAAGATCCAGCTGCCGTCACAGGCGGCTTTTGTATTTCCGGTAGGTGCAGTTTAGTGCAAGAGCAATGATTAACTGATGTTGCAGAATAAGAAAAGGAAGGTTAATGAGAATAATAGAACATAGTAATAACCAGAGTAAAGAGGGCATATAAAGCAAAGTTCTTGCAGAATTCAAAATAAGGAAACGATTATTCTAATCAATTTGAACTAAAAGCCTTTAAATTTCTTCCAATATCTTCTATGCGGATAGTATACTATTTTTATTAAGTAATTAATATTGATGGGAGCTGCAATAATTTGTTACGAAGGGGAAAAGCTGTAATTATTGGCGGAGGTATTTCTGGAAAATTGGTTGCACGTGTACTGTCTGAATTTTTCCAAGAGGTAATTATTTTAGAACGTGATTCAGAACCACATGGACCTTTTCCGAGAAAAGGTGTACCACAAGGCAAGCATATCCATGCGCTTCTTTTTGCCGGTGCGAATGGTCTCGAAGAGCTGTTTCCTGGTATTACGGAGAAGTATAACGCAAGCGGAGCTGTTAAAATCAATTCCACCCAAGACATTGCATGGTTTCACCATGGGGTTTGGAAACTCCGCTTTGTTGGAGATTACACAACCATTCTTCAAACACGCCCGCATCTAGAATGGCATATTGAACAATACGTTAAAAGTATCCCAAACGTAACCATTCAGTACAGCCAAAACGTTCAAAACTTTTTATATATTGAAGAAGAAAATCGAATTACTGGAGTCGAAATAATCAATGGCAGCGACTCCATAAGAACCATAAATGCGGATCTGATTGTAGATGCAAGCGGAGTAAACAGTCTTTCCTCAAGATGGCTAAACAAACGAGAAGTACATATTCCAGAGGAAACGGTTAAAATTGACTTAAGTTATTTTACAAAAACACTTCAACTCCCTGACAACCCAAACAGGGACTGGTCCATTAAACTTGTGTATCCAACCCCTCCCTTTGAAAAAATCGGCGGAGGCATTTCGAAGGTAGAGGGAAATCGTTTTTTAGTTACGTTTATGGGATATCATAACGAATTAAACGAAAAAGAAATACTGAAAAGTGACAACGGCTTTATAGAAATAGCCAAAAAATTGCCAAAACTGGATATCTATCAAGAACTAAAGGATGCCACTGCTTTATCCAGCACTTCTGCCTTCCGTGTACCGAATATCACCTGGAGAAGATTTGATAAGGTGAATAATTTTCCAAAAGGTCTTTTAATGATTGGGGATACGATATGCCGAATCGATCCTTTTTTTGGGCAAGGCATGAGTATTGCAATCATGGAAGCGCTAGCATTAAAAAAATTGCTTATGGACCAAAAGCACACAAATCAAAAAATGATTGAAACCTTTCATCAACAGGCTGCGAAAATCATTTCCCCTATTTGGAATATGGTGATTACAGAAGATTTTCGTTATCCGGATACTGTTGGGAAAAAGCCAGCAGGTCTTTCTATTCAGCAATGGTATGCGAAAAACATTTTTCTTTTATCATCTGAGAATAAAGATATCTATAACTCTTTTATTAAGGTTATGCACCTTCTTCGCCCGACTTCCACCCTGATGCATCCAACCATTATAAAAAGTGTGCTGAAGCGGACATTTACAAATAATCGTTAGTATTTTCTCTCCAGTGATATGATTGATAAAGACGACTTTTTTAGATAAAAAGCTGCCGTTCGAAATAGTCTATAGATTTTTTTACCAATATTGGTGTTGCCATTAAATTGATTTTTCAAAGAGATTTTTAACGAAACAGCTAATGACTACAGCTTAATAATTCATGATGGAGGTTCTTCCAGTATCGGAATTTCATTTTGTCCCTGGTGTGGTACAAACCTGTGATTAGCAATACTTAGTTGTATATTGTAGGTGCGAGTTGCTGAGAAGGATTAACGGTTTATTTGTTGAAGTTATTGTACTACCATGAAAATTAACTTCTACAACCTCACAAAAAAGGCAATACTAAAATAGACGCAGCTCTTTTATTTTTTTAAAAGATGCGCCTAAATAAGATGTCCTGGATTCGGATTCATAATTAAGAGACTTCTGTTATTGTCACACTATATCCTAAGTTCTCTAGTCTTCGAACAGAATGGCGTACAATAGACACTT
>NZ_JAKZKT010000009.1 GCF_022808645.1 Bacillus litorisediminis | reverse complement strand
TTTTCTTTTTTTAAAAGAGAAAAAGCGAAGTTTATTTGTCATGCCCAAAATCTGCTTTGGTTTAGACAACTTACGTTTTAATTTCCAATTCATTTGATTTTGGTGCTTGACATATTACCACTGGGCTTTTTTATTATCTATTTTTTATTGTAATGGAGATTGGATAAAATCAAAAATAAAATTCGGAGAGCAACTCGCGATCCATGATTTTTGCCAAAAAATTACGACCCATTTGATGAGATGGGTCGTGTAACATTTTAAACGGAAGATGAGGAACCAGATTTTGTTGAAATAGCTCCCATCCCTTCCAGTATGATTTTGGCATCTGAATTTAAGTAATCAACCACTTCTTTTCTGAACAAAAGTTTGGAATGATCTTTAACCAGAAACTTAATTCCTCGCATATCAAACTTTGTGGCATAAGCGTTAATGGTATTAATAATCGCTAATTCTTGTCTTGATAACGGTTTGACGCCTGACTCCATTTGCGTCACTAAAAACCTAAGCAATTCTCTTGCATTACTATTTAGTTTAGCTTGTTTCTCCTTTAATACATTAAGATTTTCTTCTATATAAACTCTAGCTGTTACAAAGTCTAGTTCATCTGTACTTTGATTGACTTTCTCTATAAGTTCTTGAATATCCATGTGCTATAAACTCCTTCTATAATACCTCGTTTTAATTAATATCGGTGTATAATCTTGATATTGAAGGAATTTACTCAATATTTTCTAATAAAAAGTCAAGATGAATATATGAAAGCTTTAATAGATCAAAGTTGTTGAATTCAATTAATTGAGTGATTCGATCAGCTTCCTTCCAGGCAAGGTCGTAAGCATCCTGATTAATAATCCCTTTTTCCAATGCCTCTTCAAGTTCTTCAGCATCTAGCTGAAACATTTTACCTGATGGCAGAACCACAATATCCAAAAAGAGATCATCCATCCACGGCACTCCTTTATTATTGACTCCAGTTTGGATGCAAATATCGATGTACCATTGAACAACCTTGCCTGTCGAGTCAAAGGTAGTAGTCACCGTGTGATAGGCATTTAACGGGAACTGCTGCAGCCAGATGTACCCGTTATCTGCAATACATATCTCTTCCTCATCATATTTTGCAAAGGCTGGCTCAGACACTTTTTTGATATTTAAAAGAGTAATATAACCAGCAAATTCGTTCGTATCTAAATAAGCTTGTTTATAAGTTCGTTCAATGACCCTTTTCCAACCTGCTCTGTCTCCCCATTTTCGTTTGAGCAAAAAAATATCCTCCAAATAAATATTTATAAAATGTATATCTGCGGGTAATATATTTTAGAACAAACCCTTACTCCTCGTAAATCATCTTCCTCGTCATGCCGCCATCTACGACTAAATTGATCCCTGTAACAAAATCATTTTCTTTAGCTGTTAAATACAGACAGGCTCTCGCAATATCATCAGGTTTTCCTACCCTTTTTGAAAAATGCTGTTCATGATCTTGTTTTCTTAATTTACTGTAATCCCCAGTTTCAATCCAGCCCGGTGAAATGGCATTTACGGTAATCTTATATTCACTTAATGAGGCTGCCAACGCATGAGTTAGCGCAACGATACCACCCTTCGTAGCAGCATACCCTTCTGAATGTGGTTCAGACATTATAGCCCTAGTCGATGCAATATTGACGATGGATCCTCCATACTGATTCTCCTTCATCACTTTTGCCGCTTCTCGTGAACATAGAAACACACTGCGAAGATTCGTATGTATGATGTCCTCCCATTCTTCTATCGTTACTTCAAAAGGTGATTTAAACAAACCCTTTCCTGCATTATTAATTAAAATATCAATCCGGCTATAAGCTTGTTGCGCAACATCTATTAACTTAACAATGTCTTCTGGATTTCTCACATCTGTTTTTACAAAATGAGCTTCTCCTCCAAGATTTCTTATCTCTCCTGCGGTTTGTCCGCCTTTTGTCTCATCAATATCAGCAAGGACGACTTTTCCGCCTGACTTTGCATATTCAAGCGCCACGGCCTTGCCAATTCCGTTTGCAGCTCCAGTAATAATCACAACCTTATTTTCAAAACTCATGAAACTTCTCCTTTCTAACTGATGACAGGTGTTTTCGCACCTTTTTTCCAATCTAAAATAAAATATTTTTGTCTAGGATTTAAATTAGGTGGAATTTCATCTCTTTTAAAAAATCGATGTTCCCTGCTTTCCAGGTCCTCTGCCTTTAAAGTACCCGTATATGTCTTTGTATAAAAAATAACCTGAGTACTAAAAACCTGATCTCCATTCGGATATGCAGCAAAACATTTTTCCCCAGAGTATAAGCCAAAAAGCTCTAAATTTGAAACGGTTAACCCTGTCTCTTCTAAGACTTCTCTTTTTGCTGCGTCTTCAAACGTCTCTCCAATTTCCATAATCCCGCCTGGAATGCACCAATTGTCTCCGTCAGCTCGGTGCTGTAGCAAAATCATGTCTTTCTCTTCAATAATGACACCGCAGCCAACAGTAAAAAGTGTTTCCGATCCAATGTATTTTCTCATATTTTTTATATAACTCACAATTATCCCCCTTTTGTTCATATAAAAAACTAATTCTATAATTCGACATAAATCCCTTTTTTTCCATAATAAAAAACCGGACTAAACCCCGGTTCTTTTTAGCGTGGTAGCGTGACGCAGCGCGGTATGGAGGGCTAGGATCCGCCAAACCTATTCAATGGATCCTCAATTCCGCTATTTATTCAAAAATCTTTGTTTGAAGCCTGGTTTCGGTTCCTGGTTCCGTTATTTACCTTTTTTCCGTCAAATTTGATTGATTTTGTACGAATAGCGGAATCAGAATCCGCTTCAGCCCCTGAAGTACGGGTTTTCGTTCAAATAACGGAATGAGGATCCGCCTAACTTATTTAACGCATCCTTAATCGGCTTTCGCAACTATTATTGAACCTAAGTGGTGCAACAATGGGTCAGTTTACCTGCGTACTTCCCGAAGGAGCGACAATGAATGTTGCAACTGTTCGTCGTGGTCTGGCTCTCATAGCACCAAATCGGGGCGACCGTGACAAAATGAAAGCCGCTGTATTTCTATAATCCCATTTCAAATTCAATCTCATGCTTAACCGGAATGTCATCATACCCGATAACCGGGATAGAAGGTTTGATTTTACGGGCTTCTGTAATAGCATTTAGATGAATCCCGGCCAAATCAAAACCCCGTTTTTGGTAAAATCGAATCGCGCGGATATTATCATTGGATGTAATCAGCCAAACTCTTTTGCATTGTAATGATTTGGCAACTTCTAAAACCTTTTTAATAAGTGCGGAGCCAATTCCTCTGTTTTCCAGCTTACTATCGAGAGAAACAATTTCACACTCATCATCTTGAATATGATATGTGATCAACCCCGCAATAAGCCCGTTAACCAAAGCAATATAACCTGGCAGTCTATCAAGCCTATGGACATGTCCCCTTGATACCACAATTTCCCCTCTTACTTCGGCTAATTCTTTTTGAACACTTTCGTCTAGTTCTTTAATAATCATACATCCCATCCCTTTCAGCAAAAAACGCAGACCTATGCTATTTGCAGATCTGCGCAGTTTCATTACCATATTTTATTTATGAATTTACCACTAACCAAATTTTATTTCCTGATGGATCATTTGTAAATAACTTACCTTCTTCTTCATAAATTGAGGCATTAATAGCTTTTAACTGATTAATCATTTGATTTTTAACCTCTTCACTGGGAAGTACCAGAGTATACCATGACAATCCTACACTATTCTCAGCAGGGGCACTGCCGCCTAAGCTGTTCCAAGTATTGAGACCTATGTGATGGTGATAGCCATTATCGGAAATAAAGAGAGCCTGGCGTCCGTATCTGGTAACAACATCTAGTCCTAATCCTTTAACATAGTATTCCTCAATCTTTTCCAATTCAGAAACTTGCAGGTGAATATGACCCAAAACCGTACCTGCAGGCAATCCCTGCCATGGAGTTCCATCATCTTCTGCGAGCAGATCCTGAACATTTAATGCGACAGTTGCCATGTCCACTTCTCCGTTATTCCATTTCCACGTTTCAGCTGGACGGTCGGCATAGATTTCGATTCCATTTCCGTCTGGGTCCGCCAAGTAAATGGCTTCACTCACATAATGATCAGATGCACCTTGTAAAGGATACTGGCTATTCGCCAAATGAATCAGCGCTTTTGCTAATAAAGGGCGGCTAGGCAATAAAAGCGCGAAATGATATAGGCCGGTATCGCGGTGATTTAATGGTTTCACATGTTCAGGCTGTTCCACTGTCAATAAAGGTGTTTTCCCATCTGCGGTAAAAACAGCAGTATTTGCAGTTTGTTCAAGGACCTTAAAACCAATAATTTGCGTATAAAAGGCAATGGTTCTATCCAGATTTTGAGCTTTTAAATGGACCTGACCGACATAAATAGTCGGGGCTTGATGGAAATTCATGTTTAGTCACCTATTCTTTTTGTTTTTTTACTTACTTTATGTAAGTTACTTTATATTAGTAATAAATGTTCGTCAAGAAATAAAGTAAGGGCTTAATCCTAATTTCAATCATTCATGATATCCATATGCTAGGGAAAACTAGGATGATGAAAGGAGTTGGAATACTATGAAGAAAAAACTGGAACAAGCTGTTGAACATGCCAATGATACGAATCCAAAATCAAGGAAAGGCGGAAAGCCACAAGCCTCAAAGAAGTCCAAGCAATAAAACTGAATTAGAGGTTAGGTAATTTCATTTACTTAACCTCTTTTTTAAAAGGGCATAAACCCCTGCTGTCCCACAAAAATTTGTCCGGAACGAAAAGCCGTTTTCATTTCTTCAGCTGTAAATTGTCTGGGTCTGTTGTGATACCATTGTTCCAATTGTTCCTTATCATATAATTGGCTAATTCCAAGGCGATCGGTTCGTTTTCCCTGACTTCCATCTCCCGAATAATCATCAATAACGACTCGGTCAGTTACATTGGACAAGATGGCAGGAAATTCTTTAGAAAATGGCAAAACCGGTGCAACGGCCGCTTGAGTAGGCAAATCAGCCTCTTTCATTTCCTTTAAAGCCTTCAGCCTCGCCTGAATAGGTGGAGCCTGGGGTGAGAACCTTTTACGAACCTCTTCCAAATCTGTTTCTACAGTAACACTGATTCGAATCCGATCTTTTAGATGCAGAAACAAATCAATATCTCTTGTTACCAGCGGACTTCGAGTTTGAACAAACAGAAAATCAGGCGGTGATTCAACCAACGCTTCAAGCAAAGTTCGTGTCACTTTTTCCTTATATTCAACAGGCTGATAGGGATCCGTACTGGATGACATAAAAATAGTAATTTCTTTGTTTCTCATTCTTAATTGACGGATTTCTTTTATAAGTAATTCGCGCGCCTCTTGTTTTACATCTACCCATGTTCCCCATGCTTGCTTTCTGAACAACCCAATTGGACTCTGCCTTACATAGCAATACGAACAGCCAAAGGCACAGCCTGCATAAGGATTTAACGAATGGCTATATCCGTACAAAAATCCGCTGGTTGGTGTCAAAATTTTTTTTGGTATTTTGTACTGTATATCGATTTTCATATATAAACTTCCATTCTTCCAATATTTCTAGCAACAGTTATCTGCTTTTTCCAGCAAATCAATGTGTTTTTTGAAAAAAATTAGGCCCATTATTCAAATGTATCACCGAATAACAGAACTCATATCCATATTACTTAACTCACACACATTTAACCGAACTCAGCAAAGGGTTTTCCGAACTGAGGACTCATTATACCGAACTTACGCATGTTTTACCGAACTCGTCATCTATCTAAACGAACTTAGAAACAGTTTTCCGAACTTAGTAGCAATTTAAAACAACTCAAACCCTTTTTTCTGAACTTGGACTTCAACTCAACACTCTTTTTTCGGATTTCTGACACCATAGAATTACCAAATTCAGTAACGACCATCAGGATCGAATAATTCTAGTTCAACATCTCCCCCGGTGCAGTCAAATTTTCTTCAGGCTTTTCGTGGTCAAGCGGTTCCAAGCCTTAGTCAAAAAACGTTTGAATTTGTATAGAACGGTATCTCATGGCTGGGGATGATCGGCGGGATGCAGCAAGATTTTGATTAAACCCAGTGTGAACCAATGCATTCATTCATACCCTTCTGATAAGTAAATCCTGCTTTTTCCAGCCATTCTCTCATTTAGTCTGATTCCCTTGAAAACAAAACATTATGATGGATTCCTACAATCATAACATAACCCCCTGGAACTTTTTGCTTAATTATCTATTCTTCTAGACCCTTATGATTTTCTTCGTGGAAAATCCTTTTGTGATTTGCCCAAATGATAGTATACTTAAACAGGTCAAAAAATTTTGTAGGGTCCATGTTCTTTATTTCGTTAATGATGTGGACCATTTATTTTTAAACAAGGGGAATCTAAAAAATGGATTTACTTACAGTACTGAAAGCAATTATTTTGGGACTTGTTGAGGGACTGACAGAGTTTGCTCCCGTATCATCAACCGGACACATGATTATCGTGGATGATATGTGGCTGCAGTCGAAAGAATTCCTGGGAAAATATCCAGCCAACACCTTTAAAGTCGTAATCCAGCTCGGCTCCATCCTAGCAGTTGTCGTGGTATTTTGGAGTCGATTTATGGACTTGCTTGGATTAAATCGACTCACAAAAAGCGGCAGAGAAAAACAGTCGGGTAAGCGGGATCGTTTAAAGCTGAGCACTGTGATCATCGGTTTAATTCCGGCTGGGGTTCTTGGAGTATTATTTGAAGATTTCATCGATGAACATTTATTTACGACTAAAACGGTGTTAATTGGATTAGTACTGGGAGCAATTTTGATGATCATCGCTGATAAATACACGAAAAACACTCCAAAAATCGATACGGTTGATCAAATCACTTATAAACAAGCACTTACAGTCGGGTTTGTTCAATGCCTCTCTTTATGGCCAGGATTTTCACGTTCAGGAGCTACCATTTCAGGCGGGGTTCTAGTTGGATTAAGCCACCGTGCTGCTTCTGATTTTACTTTCATTATGGCTGTACCGATTATGGCTGGAGCCAGCGGACTATCCCTATTAAAAAACTGGCAGTATTTCACACTCGATGCTCTGCCATTTTTCATTGCTGGCTTTATCAGTGCGTTTGTGTTTGCGTTAATCTCAATCCGTTTCTTCCTAAAGCTGATTGACAAAATTAAATTAACTCCGTTTGCGATTTACCGGATTGTATTAGCTGCTGTTATCTATTTCGTATTTATGTAAAATACCTGGGAGGTTCGTAGTTTTTCTGTGAACCTCCCATTTTTTTAAGTTCCGGATATATCTAATGGCATCCTGTAATAATTCAGGCAAAGCCTCAGGAATAAAATGAGCCAATCCTTTTATTACGACGAGCTTACATGGGACTTGGTAGCTTTCCAATAGTTGCGCCAGCTCGACTGTTTTTTTGTAAAAAGGATCTTGATCTCCCGTTATAATAACACCTTTGATTTGATTGACAGAATTTGATTTTAAAAGATTTTCAAACGATTCTAGTTCCCTAATCGATGGTATTACCGCTATAAAGCCTTTCGTTCCTAACGGATTCAAGCCAAGACTGATTTCCATAATGACTTTGCCCCCTTGAGAAGCGCCAGCAAGCACGATTGGTTTTTTGAACCCTTTTTGAAACTGCAGAAATGTTTCTGAAATGTCTTTCATAGTAAGTTCGGGGTCATCCCAGCAAAAAGCATTATATCCAAAAACCTGTGATGATTGAGGAAATCCTAGAAAGTATTGTTTCAAAACATTCTCCCTCATCCAGTGAGGGGCAAAATCCTCAATATTCGTTCCTCGCATATGTAAAGAGAAAATCCCAACCTCTGCTTCTCTATTTCCGTATACCTCCAGGTTTGGTCTTACCCTATTATTATTTACATTTTCTAAGATTCTCTCACATTGATCTATTACTCTTTGAAACTCACTATTTTCTTGTAAAGCTGCTAAATCAGGATCATTTTTTAAAATAATTGGATTCCACCAGATATCTTTACTGATAGCATCCTGTAACTGAGAAATGGCTTCATCTATTTGTCCAAGCCTTGAAAAAGCACACGCTTTCCAAAACGTAGTCTTATCTATCCGTTTTGGATATTCCTGCCTTGCTTTCTCTATTAAGAATAAAGCTTTTTTGATTTGTCCTTCCTCAAATAATCGGAATAATTGATTTTGAACCTCAACAAAGCCTGCCTCCATTCATATCCCCCCTCCGTACAGTAATTTTGACATGTAATATTCTTCTATATAAATTCCCTCTATTAACAGCGGATCCCTTTTTATTCTTTCTATTTCGAAGCCCATTTTATTGTATATTCGTTTTTGGCACCTTTAACTTTAGTCTATGATTCATATTGGGTGCTTCTCTTATGACCATTGTTTTCCCCTCTCCCACAATATGTGGGCTTTTTGAAAGGCGATTGAATCCATGAACTCAAATTAATCTCTTATTGCGTCTAAACTTGGTAATTTTCCTTGTCTGCCAAATGGACCAAACCTAATATCAACATGGATATTAATTTCCATATCAGGGTAACTTTTCATCCAATCAAATTCCTCCCATTGTTTAAGAGTTAAGAACTCTTTTCTGGCATATAATGACCAGCCAAATGGATCGGTCCCAAATTCTTCTTGAGTTTTCTTTACGAGATTCTCCATTTTACTTTCTATTCGGTCTTCAAGAAAAAGCCTAAGTTCCTCGAGTTTTTCCTTATCTTTTGGGTAGCTAACCATTAACGGGTCAGATAGTATCTCCACCTTTAACGGTAGAGTTACATCAATTTTAGGTTTTTTATTTTTCAAATCCATTTTCATTTTAATGTTCTTTCTTTTTTGTAGCCTGGCTGTTAGCCGATATGTCTCATTATCGGGGATTGGAAAGGTTGTTAGCATGTCACTCGATTTTCCATTAGCCTGATTCAATAAGAATGAAAATCTAGTCTCTTCTCCTGTTAATGTACCAACCATCTTCCCCTGTTTAAATACTGCAGAACCGATAAATTGTGTCTTGCTGGTTTCTCCTTCAAATCGGATATCTCCTGCTATAAATTCATCATCTTTTTTCCGATTTAATTGTTCCTGATCTTTTTGTAAAGATGTAAGGATCGATAAAAATAAATCTGCATCAGCCTCTGTTATTTTAAAGTAACGATTTAAATCGGAATTTGGAATTAATGAAGTTTGAATCCCGCGTTGGATGATTAACTCAAAGTATTTGTGGGGTCTTGTCTCAAGTTTTGGATTATTAGATTGAATATACTCAAATGCACTTTCTCTGGTTACGACAAAATAAATATCCCTTCTTATTTCTCGGTCCTTTGTTGCCTGATACATCCACCTAATAAAATCCTTATCTCTTGCAAGCTCTTCGGAGACGAACAATACATTTAAAATGTCGTACGTAATTTCTTTTGCTATGACTGCATTGGCTATATTTCTCGACACCATAAAATCATTTGCATAGAAACTGATCACTTCTAAAGGCGGTTCATTTGCATTTCCGCCTGACTGTTGGCTTCCGACCTCGGGATTAGCTATTAAATATGTAACTTTTATACTACCTTCTTCTTCTGCTTTATCTAAACCGATTCCAACTACATAAGCTCTTTTATCAGTCTCAGACATATCGTAACATCCTGTCAATAACAGTGTATAACTCACTATTAGGCATGATTTAATAAGGATTGATTTCAGTTTCATTCTTAAAATCTCCTTTAATTTTAGCAAAGATCCACATTACACACGGCAGTATAAAAAAAAGCGAGCTAGTAAAATCGAATAACTGGTCTCTAAGACTAAAAATAGTAAAGGTGGGGGTTTCTGGCAGCATCCCTAAAAATAGAACTGCAACTGCGAACAGCGGGATTAACCTTTCAGTTCGTTTAATTTTAAAAATTTGCGCAAACATTAACGTAACTATATGTAAATAAGCAGAAAACTTTAAAAACGTAGCAATCAGCCAAAATGGAAAGAAAAATGTTTCAATATTCGTTATAAATCCAAAACTTATATAACGGATTGTTTCATGAAAAGGGAAATTTAATTTGGATACGGTAACATAATCAAATAGCATAATGTACGAAAGGACAGCAACAGACAGTTCTATACTAACTATAATTAGCGCAATTTTAGTTCCTTTTTTAAATTGATGGAAATTTTGAAACAACGGTACAATAAATCCAATAAATAATAAAAAATCAATATAAATCGATATTTTTGAAGCTCCCTCTTTCATGATTTCTCCTAATCCCTCCCCAAATATAGGAAATATATACAAGTAGTTTCCTTTGGTAAAGGAAAGAATCAGTGAAATAAACAAAGCTATTTTTACATAAAAAATCACGAGCCAGGAAACAGAGCCAATATGCAAAAGTCCCTTTCTTGCCCCATAGACCGATACAACCATTAAAATAGAATAAATCAGGATTGTTGGCGTTTTAGAGAAATACATGGTTCCGATAATGTCAGTGTATACCGAGGCTTCACTTGTAAAACCGATAAGACCTAGTATAAATAAAATAAAACAAACAGCTGTACCAAGCCATTTTCCAAACAGATGAATTAAAATTTGGAATAAATTTTTTTCTCGATGTACTGAGAACACTTGAACCAATAAAAATACCGGGATTATAGAAATAACCCCGCTTATCAAAGGAATGATCCATCCAGCATTTTTGGCGTCAGTTGTAATAAGTACGGGTGTATCATCAGCGAGTCTTAACCCTACTAGAATGATAAGAATCGAGACATATTCCCTTATCCCTATTTTCCCTTCTAAATGATTCATTTAGATCATACCTTTACCTTTTTTTCATATCATTTGGTCGAAGATAGCCTGGTCGCCATTTCTCATTTTGCAATAGTTTGCGGAAAACAGTATCTTCTGATGACCTATATTTAGGAGTCATTGGAGAAAAGTATGGAACTCCAAATGATTTTAGAGACACGAGATATAATAGACCGATAATAAATAAAGAAGGCATCCCATAAATCCCAAAAAAGCCAGCGGATAAAATGAATAAAAACCGCAGTATTCTAATTGCAAAATTAAGGCTGACATCGCTGATTGCAAACGACGAAAGTCCGCCTAATGATACAATAATGATGATAATCGGACTTATAATATTAGCTTCAACAGCAGCTTGACCGAGAATTATGGCTCCAACAATACCGATGGTTGGCCCGATTGGGCTTGGAACACGCAATCCTGCCTCACGTATTAGTTCAAAAGCAATCTCCATTATTATAATCTCCACGATAGCTGGAAATGGAACTCTCTCTCTGGCAGACGCTATGGCTAATAACAGATCAGCTGGAATCATTTCTGCATGATAGTTAGTGATTGCTATGTAGGTAGCAGAGGTAAATAAGGTGGTAAACAAGGCAAATGCTCTAAGCAATCTTGTAATGTTTCCATATGGAAAACGCAAATAGTGTTCCTCAGGAGTGTGAAAAAAAGTCCAAAAGGTGGCAGGAAGGACCAAGGATGCCGGTGAGTTATCCATGAGTAACACTATATTTCCATCCTCTATAAAGGAGGCAGCCCGGTCAGGTCTTTCTGTATAAAGACAAGTTGGGAAAATCGATGTTTTTCTTTCTTCTATAAATTGTTCTAATATACCTAAATTTTGAATCGCATTTGTATCTAACTTTTTTAGCCGATACTTAATATCATTCACTAAATGTTCGTTCGCAATATCCTTTTGATAGAGTATGAATACCTCGTTTTTTGATCGTTTCGAGACAACAACTGAATCAACTACAAGACTCTCGTTTTTTATTTTTTTACGGATGAGAGAAATATTCGTAAATGCTTTCTCTACAAAGGCCTCTTTTGGCCCCTTCAAAAGAACCTCATCTTCTGCAATGCCGATCGATCTCGCTTGAATATTGGAGCATTCTGCAATATAAGCCTCACTTTGGTTTTCCACTAATACCGCAGCATTGCCATTATTAACTTCTTGAAGAATGTCTCTAATGGATTCGACCTTTTTGATATTTTGAACAGATATTAAGTCTTGGATTGTTGTATTTCCATCGTTATTCGATAGTAACGGTTTAAGAACATGCATTTCGATCGTTTTAATATCAGTAATAGTACTTATAAAAAGAACCGTTACCTGCTTATTGACACCCTTTACATGAATATCACGAAATTTTACATCTTTATTATCAGGGCTATTATACATTTTTTTAAGAATATCAAGATTTGTCTGGAGATTACGCCTGATGGCTTGTTCTTGTAAATCCATCATCGGATTGGGCATATCTTGTTTTGTATTTACTTTCTTTTGTTTAGACCGTTTAAGTAATTTTAATAATGGTGTGAGCATAATAAACTCCTGCTTTTTCTAAATAGCATTTCTCAACAGTGACCCTTTCATGCGTTTTTTATCGTGTTTACAATTGCATGAAATTATTTAGGGGTTCTAAAAATAAGTTTTTTGAACGCTTGTCTATACTGTTTCTAATGAATTTTAATATGATGGAGTAAATCAACTTAGAATGAGGGTATATCATGCAGATTGACACCATAATAGAAACAGGGCTGCTTTATTTAGGAACACCATATTTATTTAATTCCTCCCCCTATCAGAGCAAAACATTTGACTGCAGTTCTTTTATACAATTTATTTTCTATAAAAATGGAATCAGTCTCCCGAGAAATTCTCGTCAACAGTTCGAGGCAGGGAAAAAGATTCAATTACAACAAATTAAACGAGGAGATTTATTATTTTTTACAACGAAAAAAAGAAAAAAGAAGAAAGGTTTAGAGAAAATAGGACATGTGGCATTATTTTTGGGAAATGGTGAAATTCTTCATACTTACAGAAAAGCTGGAAAAGTAGAGGTAACAAAGTTAGAACCATACTGGAATAAAGTGCTGATCGGGGCAAGGAGAGTTTTATAGCGGGATATTGCAATAAAAAAACTTGGACCTATAACCTCAAGGTCCAAGTTTTATAATCATTTATTTCCATACGTACTTTCTATCTCAGCTTTAATTTCTTCAATCGATTTTCCGTTATTAAACTCGTAAATTGCCTTGGCTGCTATATCCACACATGTTTCACATTTAGTTGCATAGTCGGTCCAGATGACACTTCCATCCTCATTTAATTTATAAACAAAACAATCGAGACTGCTAGATTCCTGTCCATTATTACCACATTGAGCGGGAATTAGATCTAACAAGTCAAAAAACCTGGAAACAGCCGAATACGTATTAACCACCTTTTCTGGCTGTCCCTCTAAAAATGTAGGGAGTTCATTGAGTCCACTCGTCTCTTCATGAATATCTGGGGAAGTTTCTTGCTCTGGCTGCTGGTTATTAACCTGATCGACCGCCTTGCTCACGCAACCAGTTAATAGAAGAAGTATGATTATGAGTAAATTCAGGTATTTCCATTTAAGCATTATGTTTCCCCTTTCTAACTCTGCTTCTCCATAAAGAATATACTGATAAAGGGTTTCTTTCAATAGATATCATAAAATCAATAACAATAAAGAAAAACCTATAAAAGCCATTTAATTACAAATAGCTTACTTTCTTTTTAAAAAAATTCTGTATTCCCTGTGCTAATAGGTTAAAAGTAAAAATGGTAAATGTCATCGCCAAGGCTGAGAAAAATGGAATCCAAATCGGGCCTCTTATATCTCGAAAAGCATCCATAAGCAACATTGGCCATGAGATTGAGCTGTTCACAAATTCAAAGATTCCAAGATCAATCTGAACCAGGTCCTGAGATATGAAGATACCAATAAAACCTAATTGTCCAAGGAGAAACATCACACGGCCCAGATCCGTAATCATATAGGTTAAAACTTTTAAGTATAAAAATGGTAAATAATACGCTTTAAATAATGTAATAAGGCGAGCCCCGCTGGAAACCCCGCTCAACATAAATTCTTTGGCTGAGAGATCATCAAATTCAAGTTTTATCATATTGGCTGCTCTCCCTGCTTCTACCGTCGCAATGATCAAAATCAGATAGGTTGGCCGGTAATCAGCTGTCAATATTGGGGGGATTACTGCAAGTAAAATCACAATCACAATCGTTGGAACATACGATAAGAGTCCGTTGAGCCAGTGCAAAACCAGTCCTGCTCCAGGTAATTTTTTATGTGAAAGAAAAGCAAGAGGAATCGCTACTAAATATCGGATGATTGTTATCAATATTACAATCATCAGGGTCTCCCTTGCCCCCATTACGAGCAAACTCAGCATATCTCTTCCCAGCCGATCGGTTCCAAGAAGGTGCTCATCGGATGGAGGATAAGGTGGAGCAACTGGAATCCTTTCTTCATTCCATTTATAGGGAATTTCTTTTAATTCCTCGTCAATAAAAGGAAGACTTGGCCCAATGAAAGTAATAAAGAATAGAAATAGTAAAAACAATAATCCAAAAAAGAATGCTAGATTATGTTTAAGGACAAACCATAGTTTCAAGACAATCCCCCCGATTTAGGGTACAATCGAAATTTAATAGTTTGAGAGAAGACAATAACAATAAACATAAGGAAAAGGAAAGGGAGCATAAAAGCAAGCGCCCGAATTTCTTCATTTTCTAAAATGCTTAACAGCAGCTGATAACCAGCGCCATTATAGCTCGATAGCTTTTCGATAATCGGTAGGCTTGATAGAATATAAATCATTACCAGTTGAGATTGATTAAGTAGGGTGGTCCCGCAGTTCCATAGCATATGCTTTAAAACCTTGAGCTTGCTGACCCCTTTGGAATAGGCTGTTCGTATGTACTCTTGTCCTATCTCATTTTCTAAGGAAGCTGTCGTCATTTTTACCATGTGAAGGAATGGAAAGATTGTAATAACCAGCATCGGAAAAATAAAACTGTACCAGTTTTCATGGCCAAACAGGTCAAATTGCGGAAACCCCCATCTAATCAGTTTAATCATGATGTATTGCATTGAGATATAAAGAAAAAAGTCAGGTACTGATGAAAATAACCATATAAAAAAGGCCTGGGTATTGCCCTTCTGCTTACGTCGAAAATAAAAATGAAAGATACCGCAAAGTGTCCCAAGTAGCATACTAATTACATAAGAAGGAATGATAATTTTAAGGCTCCTGGCAAAGAGACGCTTTACTTCTTCAGAAATGGGGACACCTGTTCTTGCTTCTCCAAATCCTTTTTCAGATTTAAAATGGCTGATAAAGTCATCAATTCTTTCTTTATATAATTCAAGTGTGAATGGATAATCTGCCTGCATTACCATGGGTGCAAGTACTGTAATTTCTCTTTCTCGAGGCAATAAAAGAATGAAGATAAAGCCAAGAAGTATGAATAAAAAGATCAATATATTCTTCATAATTTGCCAAAGCAAAGCCTCATCCCCACCTTCCAACTATATTTTACAGAAAATTTAAAATTATAACGATATTATGACAAGTAAAATGACTTCAGTCAATTAAAAAAAGCTTGGCATTCACCAAACTCTTTTTTCAAATTTTCTATCTCAAATTTATATAGTTTTGAAGTTCAATAGGATCCTTTATAATCAACAGTTTTTCATTATAAGTTTTTAAATTATCTAAGATTTCTGGCTTACTTACTTGTTCAAAGTACCGGTTCCACTTAAACATTTTTAAAAATATCTCAAATGTTGGCTTATAATGAGCCTTTTCAAGTCTTATTTTTTGCAAAATAAATCTTTTAATAATTCGATATATTCTTATTTGAACAGGTGTATCAAGAAATATAATTACATCAGTATTCTCAAAACTTTCTTGAACCCATGTATGGTGAACTCCTTCTATAATCCATTGGTCCCCCTCGATGATAGCTGAAAGCTTTTGATCCCGTACTTCTGGGCTGTTTCGTATATCTCTCTTTTTAGATCGAGTCCAAACGACGTTATCCAGTTCATAATAAGGAATTTGAAGACTCTTTGATAAATGTCTGGCAAGCGTCGTTTTTCCGCTTCCAACTGAACCGATAATATGAATTCTTTTTGGCATTATTCTATTCAAAAAAATCACCTATTTACAAATTAAAAGATAATCGGAAGAACAAAAATGTGTACTCAATTCAATAACTTTGTCCACTCAGATTGTATATTAAATCATATAGTATTATATATCGTGAAAGGAGGTAAGAATATGGCTAAAATTACGACTGGACCATTTCGTGCACCAGTAGAAATTCCCGGAGCTAATGCTTTAGTAGCGTTTATAATTATTACTTTAAAGAACCATACAGATGAACAAAAGGAAGTTCGAGTTATAGTTCACGAATGTCCAGCACCAGTACCCCCAACAATCCCAGGTGGTCAAAATTGTGCTGTCTCACCTGAAACACTGGAAGTTGAAATTTGTAATGAGAATGTTGTGTTGAATAATAATAGATGTCGACAGGTATTTGTTATTGCAATCACAAATAGAATTTACAGAGTAACCATTAGCGGAGATATAGGTGTTCATTCTGAAGAAGTTGAAGTAAGTGTTGTTGGGACCGATGCTGGATTTAGTGTTCACGAGCCTACAATGTTCTTCCGCCATGATGATTTCATTAAAGTTGAAGATGATGATGATGATGATGATTAGCTTTTTCTAACATGGATATATTGCTAAAATGAATAATTTATACCTTAGTCTGCTAATCAGACTAAGGTATTCATTATACTATCGATTTTTCCTAAATAACGCTGTAAACAAACTGCTTGATCCGAAAACGGAACTCGAATGATCTTCATCTTTCATTCTTCGGATTTCAATCACTTCAAAATCCTTAAATATGTTCCTTAATTTTTCCTCCGTAAATCCAAGACCGCCTTGCAAGGTAAAATGCCGGTACACATCCCAATCAGATAATGTGGACCCTCCAAATTCACCATTTTCAATAAAACAAGTTAAAGCAAAATGACCGCCCGGAACAAGTGCTTTGTGCAATAGCTGGATATAACTGATTCTTCGATGCGGAGCAATATGATGAAAACATCCTGAATCATAAATAAGATCGTATGAATTTACTTGAATGTCCATTGCAAATATATTATTTAATAGAAAATTTAACATAACACCTTTTTCTTTTGCACGATCTTTTGCCCATTGGATAGCCTCTTCTGAAATATCGACTGCATCCACGGTACAGCCCTGTTTAAGCCAAATAGATTGCATTACGCCCTGGCCCACACCCTAATTCGAGAACTCTCGCTTTTCTCAGCAGCCCCTTTTCAAAGTATTCAACTAAATTCTCATCAGGCTTATTTGCAAAAAAGGGAATCTTCTTTTCGCGATTTGAATAAAAATCGTTCCACTCGAACCGAGAATTTTCTTTTAAAAGTTGGTCTAACATATTTAATACATCATCTATAGTTTCGATTGTTTCAATTTTTGGCATACATTCCCTCCTGTTCATTTCTCTATCATAGATAAAGCAAACTCTAAATCTACATCCTTCGTAAGATGTTCTGGGGTCCATGCGATATAGATGTCAGGCTGGATCCCTTTACCCGACATCCCCTTCCCTTCATCAACAATTGATAACTTTGAAGTTGGGTACCAAAGTTCAAACATATCATCCCAAGACATCACTGTAAGATTGGCATAATCATTTAATCCAGCTGTTGGTCTGCCAATGACCTTGACTTTTGGAGACATTTTACATATTTCTACGAAAGAATCGCCAGCACTCCCGCAATAAACATCTGATAAAACAATTACCTGTTTGGGGTTTTTCCGGCCATTTATGACTGTGTTATTTTTGAGCTCTGCAAAATCAAATTGAACAAAGCCTTTCCCTTTATTGCGATTCCATTCACGAACAATTAACTTCACAACTTCCCTATAAGTTTCACTCTCTATACTTTCTAATGAGTTTTGAAAATCTTTCATAATAAGCTTGTAATTCCGTTCAGTGCAATTGTAGAAGACTTTAAAATCGATTTTAGAAAGATCAATGGCACTTTCATCAAATATATATGGCAATAAACAGTAAAATGAGGAATCACTTCCTCCTTTATTGATTCTTACATCAATAATGAGTGCTTTACTTTGGTCAAGATCATTTCTAAAATCTTGCACCAATTTTTCAATTTGATCTGGATTCATAAAATCAGTTATGGTGATTAATATTATTCCTTCTTTTATTTGTTCAACTCGATATTTTGGACGGTACGTGGCTTTTTCATATTGTTTCAAGTTCAGATATGTTCTGTTTCCTTCTTTTGTTTCGACCTCAGCCATTGAATATTGTTTAACAACAGGTTTCCAGTTTTCTCTTTCTGAACTATTTTCAGATAATATACGCTTATGTTTTTCTCTTAATTCAAGAATGGGGATCTGATTTAATGATACAATTGCATCACCTATGTTTATCCTTCGTTCACTAATAACCTCTGTTATGTATAACTTTTGATTAAATCTTCTTACCTTGAACCCATTATCGAGTTGTTTTTGATCTTTATTTGTACGAAATTTAAAAAACATATGATTGTCTTTAAAATCTACCAAATAATCTTGAACGATTTCTGCAAATAATGAGGGGGTGAGTTTATTTTGTAGCTCTAACTCTTTAATTTTCATTAAAAACAGTTCTGGCTGATCCCAACCATTTTTATCTAAATATCCTGCATAGTCATGGTGTGTAATAGAAATAACATCGTGAAAGATAGATTCATATTTTGACATTTGAACTGTCTCCTTAATCAAAAAAAGTAAAATATCTTTTCAAGAAATATTTATATGTATTTATTAGAACTACTTTTGTATTCATTAACAGCAATCACGGTATTCCCATTCTTTCCACTCATTACCAAGAAAAAAATTCATTTTTTTCATCCCGGATTTTTGATGATATACCTCCTAAAAGATACCTTTTTGATTTTTATCAGCATCTGTCCCCTAAAGCAGCTGTCACGCATATGATATATGAGCATATTAGGCAAAGGAAGTGAACTTAGATGGGGTTATTTATCAATAACGGCAAGCACCCAGATGTGTTTAAACATCACGGGGATATCGATGAACCAAATCAAGGGTATTTAAAAATAGATTATTATTCAGAGATGATAAATCAACAAAAGAAAATAAATGAATCACTTGCCCATTCCATTCAAGAGCTTGCGGATCTTTTCCAAAAACAATCAAAAAACCAATCGAAACAATGGGTTGAGGTCACAAACCAATTGAATGAGTTAAAGGAAAGTCAGCAGCAGCACGAAAAATTTGAAGTTCAGGCACGAGAATGGTTACATGTTTTAAATAATGACAATCATGAGCTGCAAAAGATGATAAAAATTGAACAAGATGTGAACCAAAAGATGATGGAACAACTTAACTTATTAAGTCAATCCAATCAAGAGATTGTGATTCAGCTGGACGCTTATAAAGAGGCGAACCAGCAACTCCAAACGAATATCCATGATTTAGTCGAACTTAATAAACAAATGTCCGAGCAAATGACAAAACAAGATCAAAACCAAAATCGTGTAATAAATCAGCTTGATAATCAAGAAGCAATGCTTGAAAAAACATATAGGCAAATTAGCAATATCCGTTCTATTTTATTTGAGCGGGCCAATCATTTAGCAGAAAAAATTGAAAATAGCTACAATCTGACCTCTTCCTTTTTCTACAAACTGTTAACAGGTTCGGAACAGCCTTTAACTCTTGTCATGATGAAACAAAAACAAAAAAAGAGCGACAATCAAAAGACGCCAACAGAATCATAGGAAAATGGAGTGCTTCAACTGAGCCATCAGAACGAAGCACTCTTTTATTTTATAACTTAGAGACCTTTTTATGTAATTGCGGAAAAAATAAAGCAAATAATCCGATTCCTACTATCAGACTCAGCCCTATTTCTACAGGCTGAAGTAACCCTTCATCTATAAATACAAAGTAAAAATAAGCGCCATAAGGTATTAACAGAAAAATAGAGGTCATTAATCCAATCACATATCGTTGAAGAAACACGGCCTGACCAATATGCGTAAAAGCATGGAAAAACATTACTGAAAAAAGACTTAAATAAAACCACTTGCTAACTCCGTCAAAGCCAAAAATGTGAACCATTATAGTGGCAATTGAAATTAATACGAATTCAAAGAAGACAATGATGGAGAATTGGTGAGTCTTCATGGCAAAGTTATTTTCAAAAAACAGAGCTGCACGCTTTGGAAGCTTAGCTAAGATATCTTCTTTATTTCTTTGAATCCATTTCTCGACGATCACAATCTCCTCAAAATCATGAATCGCAAAAATAATCGGGAATAGCCAAATTAAAAGAATCAATTCATCATTCTGCATGTTTGGCCTCTTTTCATCATCGGTTGGTTAAATTTTCTATTTTTATAGTAACCTAGTTTTTTTATTATGAAAAGTCTGGATTTAAAAGGGAATACAGGAATGCGTCATGAAAACGCCCATCTTGATACATATACTTTCGCAGCGTCCCTTCTTGAACAAAGCCCTTTTTGATTAACATGTTTTGCGATAGTTTATTTTCAGTAAAAACAATAGCACCGATGCGGGCAAGATCCAACTGATTAAACCCATAGGTAATGACACTGGATAATGCTTCGGAAGCATACCCCTTTCTCCAATAATCAGGATGAATTTCATACCCAACCTCTGCACGTTAATGCATAACAGAAGCTGCATGGAACCAGATTGTACCAACCAGCTGTCTGGAATCCTTTAACTCGATGCCCCATCTGATCCCTCTTTTATCTTCAAAAGTTTTTCTAAAAGACTCAAATAATTTTTTAGCTTCATTAATATGTTTAAAGGAAGATTGTCCATAATATTGTGTAACTTCATCCTTTGAAAAATATGAATAAATGGTGATGGCATCTTCTTCTTTAACTTCTCTTAAAATCAATCGGTCTGTTTCTAAAATCGGAAACATTTTCTTTCACTCCTTGTTCTTCTTAAAAAATGAATAAAATCATCTATTTAGCGGAAATTTATAAAATACTACTTTATTATGAAAGGGGTAATCAGCTGATGTGGAAAAAGCTTTTTGTCATCTTGCTTTCTTTATTCATAGCAACTTCTGTTGTTGGTTGTGGTGATGAGCCTGGCGAAGATGAAATCGGTGATGGAGAAGTTAACGACTAAGAATAATAATGGATAGTCTGATCCAAACTCTAACCAATTGGATCAGACATTTTTTTCAAAAATGAATAAGCGTAATACTATTTTCTATGCACTAGGAATTTACCCTCTTTTTTACTTATTGAGTGCTCAAGACAAGTTACATACATCCTCCAATATGAATACCCTAACATTGCAGAGGAGGGATGTTCATGTACAATCAGTATTATGGTATGCAGCCACAACAGCCAGTTCATCAAGATGATCTTCGAAATATTGAAGATGTTTGCAGAAAATATAGAAACTTCTATGTAATAGGGCAAATGTCAGATGGAACACAAATGGAAGGAATTCTTGAAGATTATGACGATGAAGGGGTTACCATGCTGGTTCCTGAAGATGTGGACGAAGCCGAAGTTGAAGGTATGAGAGAATTTGGTGTTTATGGGGGATATCCATATGGCCGAAGAAGATTCCGCCGATTCCGCAGACGCCGGTTCCCGCGTTTTGTATTTGTGTTCCCATTTTTCTTCCCATACCCTTACTATTATCCGTACCCATACTATTATTAAATGCAATGAGATGAGCTTCACAAAGCTCGTCTGCATTTTTTTGCTGCTAAAATACAATGATCCCTTTTGGTTTCAAGCACATTAAGTAATATTCCTTGCTTTATTACCTTAATTCTGCTATTCTAAGTAAGAATTATTTTTGTTCGGTATAGAAAGGAAAAAATGCGTCAAAGCTTTTCGCCTGGATATTATTTAGAGCAAGAATAGTAATACAAATGTGTGGAAATCACACAAGGAGGCAACAAAAATGGAAAAAGGTAAAGTAAAATGGTTTAACGCAGAAAAAGGGTTCGGATTCATCCAACGCGAAGGCGGAGACGACGTATTCGTTCACTTTTCAGCAATCCAAGGCGAAGGGTTCAAATCGCTTGAAGAAGGTCAGGATGTATCTTTCGATGTAGAACAAGGTGCTCGCGGACCACAAGCTGCTAACGTTGTAAAGTTATAATCTAATGATTATATTACAAGGGGCTGTCTGATCAGTCCCTAAAATAAAGCAAGTGAAGACAAACAGTTGGTTGGTCCTCACTTGCTTTTTTATTTTTTCGTTTTCTCTGAAATTTACATTGGAATGCTTGCTACTCTCAGTTTGTTATAGGCTAATGTTGCGCTCCCAAAAAGTCAGTTACTTACATTTGGACCTGAAATAAAATAAGTGTTGGCCATAATTAATTACTTAATTTTTTTAAAAACACGTACAGTCCTATTAAGGAAGCTATTTTCTTCTATTTGCGTGAAACCCATCGGCTCAAACAGGTTCTTGTAATTTCTTGGAAAATGTCTTCCGCTAACGCCATTCTCAGATTCAACTATAATCAAATATGAATTGGAGATTCTTGCTATTTCATTGAATATCCAATCACTTTCATAATGAATGTGTTCAAACACTGCCATTGTAAAGACCACGTCAAATTCTCCAGTGTCAAAATCCGAAATAATGTTTTCTATGGGTGCATTATAAATTACAGCGTTTTTACCTAGCTCAGGATAAGTGCTTTTTAGAAGGTTAACTGCATTTTCACTAATCTCAATGCCAGCAAGATTTTTATATCCTTTTTCAAGGAGATAATTTAAATTTCTGCCCACATTACATCCCGGTTCCAATATTTTAGCATTTACATCTGCATATTTTTTTATAAGTTCGTAAAGATATTGGCTTCGTTCTATTGGTGTAATATATGCCTCTGGAAGGTTACCTGGTTCCTTAGGGTCCCTCCAATAGTTATGAACTGCATCAAGACTCAGATGTTCATTATTGCTCACTTATATTCCTCCTTAAAAAATGTCTACGATTCATCTTATTGAGAATGATAGTGACATGGAAGTGTGTATGACTATGCCCATAAATCAAATAACAATTTAGACCTTAAAATAGTCGGGAAAACCTTATATAGACATAAAAAAACCCGCCCATCAAAATGAGCAGGTTCCGGTATATAGCAGTAAAGAAAATGGTTTGTTACATTATTATAGCATAGATCTATTATTAGTAGAGAATTTTTTGTAGTTTGTAAAATTAGAGCCTATTAATTTTATGTTATTTAGGATATTGTTCAGATCCAAAATACCGTTCTTGAATGATATTTCGGTGGTGAAGTTCATGACCTGCTACAATATTAACAAGCGCACGAACACTTACTTTATCATTATTGGCAGTGCCGCATCTTAACCAAGCATCACTTTCCAAACTCTTAATTAGCTCCACAGTTGATTGGCGAACTACTTTAAAATGATCTAGAAGTTCCTTTATCGAACATTTATTAAAGGGGGCATTCTTGACATATGCTTGATCATCATAGCCAGGCAGTGAAACAGTTTCCCCTCTCGCAATGCAAAGAATTCGGTATCCCATGACCCTTTCTGTGTCTGTTAAATGGCCCATCACTTCTTTAATCGTCCATTTATCTGGACCATATTTAAAAGACGATTGTTCTTCCGTTAACCCTTCTAGAAGAGCGATGGTATCCTCTACTTGATTGCTAAGAATTTCAATTACATCTCCTTCTGGAACTAAACCAATGTAATTTGAATAGTAAGGGTTATATTCACCTTTTTCAGGTCTTTGATACAATGTCATTCACCTCTTCAACATAAGTTGGTATTTGATTTCAATCTTATTATGAATCTTTAAGGTACTTAGATCTGCTGGGCACTTGTTTTTGAAACTTAATTTAGTTTTCAGAAACGAGTATCCGGGTTTCGGGACTCAGTATACCGTATTTCGGAGCTTGGCACTCTTTCTAACAGCTAAATTACCTGATTTTCATTAAATAGCTCCTATTTTTCAGAACTTAGAATCGTTTTTCCGAACTGACAGCGATTTAAGCGAACTCAGACACTTATTAACCGAACTCAGGCATCCTTTTACCAAACTTAGAACTATTTAACCGAACTCACACACCCCTAGAACGAACTCAAATCCGGTTAACCTACCTCAAACACCTTTTAAACGAGCTTAAATTCGGTTAACCGAACTTAGCAACCATTATGGGAGTTGAGACACTAATTACAAATCCCTTTTTCTTATTACTTTTTAGAAATCACGATTATTCCTCCGCAATGGGAGATAGGCTGAAATTCTAACTTACACGTAGGATTCAGCAACTCATCTAATTTGTCAAATACAAAATAATCTTCCTCATCATCCCATTGAGAAAAATACATTTCCCTGCATTCCATTAGCTGACTTCTTGTCTGGAAAGCAATATCCCCTATTAAAATTTTCCCGCGTTCGCAAAGCAATTGGAGCAATTCTTGAATAAACGTTACTTTTTCCTGATCAGTTAAATGGTGTAAGGCATAGGTACTAATAATAAAATCATATTTGTTATTCCGTATGGAACTATGTATTCCCTTAGTAAAATCGCATTCTATTAATGTAGCTTTGGGCATTTTTTGCTTGGCAATTTCTATCATTTTTGAGGAAAAATCAATCCCAACAATTTTGTGTCCATTTTCATATAATTTGGCTGTCAAAATACCAGTTCCAAACCCGATATCAAGCACATTCGATTCCTTTTCCTGCATAACCTCATTAAAAATTAAATTTAATATATGCTTATAGCCAGCAAACGGATAAGAATCGTTTTCCTCACTCAATTGAACCGTTCAATCGTAATTATCGGCCCATAAATCAAAGCCTTGTTTATTTAGCAATCTATTTTCCTCCTATTTGAAGAGAGCTTCATTATGATAAAAAATCTCCCTCACGATTACAATTTTTGATATGAAATGTTTTGAGTACCCATTCATGTTTATCACACCTTTCATTGTATAAGACACCATTATTTAATGACTGGAAACCTCCAGACATCTTCTTCTCCATAGACAATTCCGGTCGGTAAAAATCCAAAGCATTTATACAAATTTTGTGCATGTTGATTTTCTTTAAAAACAGTTAATCGAATTTCCTTACACTGCGGAAATCGCTGAACAATCCATTTCACCATTTCAGTTAAGGCCGCTCTTCCATAGCCTTGACCCTGGTATTTTTCATCAATCAAAAATCCATTGATCCAATACATATCAGAGGTTTCTTCTTCATAGGCATGCATGATAAATCCAACCATTTTCGTGTTATCATAAATTGCAAATGGAATATAGTTTACATTTTCGCCATCAGGCTTTATGTAAACTTTTGCCAGTGAAACAGCTACTGAAGGGACAAAATTGTCCTGCTCTTTACTGACCCTCAATTGTAAAGCTTCTTCCCAGTTATCTCTTGTCACAGCCTTTAATTGGACATTCAGCATTTTAAAATCCCCTACTTTTTATCGGCATAGTACTTTTTTAAAAACTCTTCTAACATCAACCGGTGACTTCCAACCATATAATGCGGTAATTCGTGTGGGTCAAAGAATTGGAGGTCAATAGATTCTTCTTGATTTATTTGTAACTGTCCTTCATAGTTCTCCGAATAATAGGCTACGGTTACCACATAAAACTCATCCCCATTTTCTGCTGTAGACATCTTTGAACCAGAATAGACATTTATAAGTTTTAGATCTTTGACTTTTAAACCAGTTTCCTCATAAACCTCACGCCTTGCCGTATCCTCAGTTGATTCTCCTAATTCCATCAGACCGCCTGGCAGCCCCCATTTTCCTTTAGGAAATTTCCTTTGTTGGAGCAGGATTCTTCCCTTTGAATTGACTAGAACTACTGCCGACCCGACTAATATTAAAGGCCGATTACCAACTAAACTTCTTAAATCTTCAACATACCCCACTTCCAAAACCTCCTGTTCTTCCCAAATTATAGCACAATGCCGGGATGTACCGAAAAAAGCATCAGGAGTCGAGAAAGCAGAAGTTAGGCTATTATAAAGAAGTTTCGTTACATACATGTCATCATTACCATTTAGGCTAGAAAAATTTAACTTTATTAGTTCCTCCTTTAAGTCCACTTACATCATCCTTTTTTATTGAATCAATGGCTTCCTCAAAAATTTATAATTTCAGGAATTATCTAATAAATTCATGGATAAAAGCTCTAATGACGAGCTGATCTGGAGGACTGATCTTGGGAGGCAGTTCATTGAGGTCAAAAAATTGCAGATCTAAAATTTCAGATGCTTCTGCCTTTAATGTCCCTTCGTATTCATTACATATATATATAGCAATGACATTGTAGACATCATCCCCGTGAGGATATTGATATTAAAAATCTTGCCCGGAAAAAACATGAAAAAGTTTTAGCTTTTTGGCTTGCAGACCTGTCTCTTCATATAGCTCTCTCATTGCCGCCTCTTCCAATGTTTCCCCTGGTTCTAAGGCTCCTCCTGCAAGACCCCAGCAATGATTATCCTTACGAAGCTGTAATAGCAATCTATTATTCTCATCAAGCAACAAGACATTGGCGCCAGCCATGATAAGAGGAGCGGTCCCTACTATTTGACGAAGGTTATTTATGTAGCCCATATGTACCCCTAAACATTATATTTTTGGAACAACATATCAGTTTCCCTATAAAAATTTTATATTAAAAATGGATAAAAATCCATAAAATTACTGAATTGATTAAATTTTCCTAAATCCAAACGGAGTTCCTTCATCTTTTTCAAGTCGAATAATATAAAGAGCCATATCCCCTTGCATACCCTGGACAAATTCGGAATCAGCGGATTCCTGTTTTGTAACTGTATACCTTACTTCATGTCCGATTCCGTCAGAGGCATCACCGACAAATTGAATCTCTACTTTTTCATCAGGATTTGTTCCAATATAAACATATGTGCGCCGTCATAGGAAAACATTCCGGTTTCGCCAGGACCACCAAATCTTAATTTTTGCTGTATATCATTCGGAAGATTTTCATAGCTGACAAATTCATATTCAATTTCTTCCTCACCTAAATCAAATAAAACAAAGACAACTGCCATTACGAATAAAAATGGAACAAGGCTTTGTTTCCATCCCTTCATTAATAAGCCTCCTTTACTTCCTAAACTTATAGCTTACTAGACTAAAGACCTTATCTTGCCAGACAGATAAAAATTGAACAGAAATGATTTGCTGCAAAAAGCCATAAAGCAAGAAAATATTTAGAAAGATAACACCCATTTCAGCACTAGATTGAAGTCTCGCCAGAAATATTCCTATCATGATCATGGCCCAGTATTGAAAGCTAGCCTGACTAATTCTTTCGCCTAGCCGCTGATATTGTTTAAACGATAAAAGTTGAACTAGTAGCAAGATGTACCACATCATATGAATGGTCACGATTTCGAACAGACCGTTTGTGCCTGTTAACCGGCTCCATTCTATTGAAAATAACTGATGTAAAACAAAATCAAAGGTGAACGATTCCTGCTTTATTTCAGCAGCCAACTGCCAAAAACATATATAGCTGGCCAGAAAACCAATCACTGAAAAAACCACATTCTTTTGCTTATTAATAATAAAGCGATAAATAAAGTAAGCCATCATAACAACCGCAACAGGAAAATATGGTCGCGCTCCGATTAAAATAATGGGTCCCAACATACTCGCAATTAAACAAATACTTGCAATGATCGCCGTGTTAAAAAGATGATGTTTCTTTGCACTGGGATAGCTTTGATTGATTTCAATTTGAAGCATTTCAATTTCTCCAAATTGCTCAATAGCTGCTTGAATCGCCTCCTCTCTATCCATTTGCTGCTGACGCAAGGCTTGGTAATGATCCATTAAATGTTGTTTCCATTCTTCTTTTAATTCCTTTTTTACGGATTCCTCAAAATGTAAATTCTCTAGTAATTTCATTAAATAATGCTCAAATTCTTCAAATGTTTCATGCTTTGACAATTCCATCACCTACAATCCGATGCATGACCTTTTGAAACATGTTCCATTCTTGTGTTTGCTCCCCTAATTCCTTCAAGCCAGTTTTTGTTATCCGATAATATTTTCTGCGCGGGCCATCACTTGATTTTTCCCAATAGCTTTCAACTAAACCTTTTAGTTCAAGCCTTTTAAGTGCCGGATATAAGGTTCCTTCTTTGTAATTCAGATACCCTTCACTCAATTCTCTGACCTTTTCAGTAATCTCGTACCCATACATGTCCTTTTCTTTCAATAAGGAAAGAAGTACCATACTGGTGCTTCCCTTAATCAGCTCTGTTTTTTGCATTATATCCCTCCACTATATCGCAATTCTACTTACTGTATATCGTAACACTATGTTCCTCATTTTTCAAATGTTCAAAAAAAAAAAATCCCGCAGGAAATATCTTCCTTAAGGATTTTTTAAAATTTAATTTGCTCCCTTTAACCCTTCTATTAAAACTCGTACGACCTCTGGCCGGCTAAACTCAGGAGGTGGTGCAATTCCGTTGCGAAGCATTTCTCTTACCTTTGTGCCTGACAAAATCAGATGATTTTCCTTCGAATGCGGGCAAGTTTTGCTGGAGGCCATGCTTTTACATTTTGTACAATAAAAGCTATGTTCAAAAGGAAGGATGGTTATCCCTATCTCTTCAGAACTGAAGGATGAGAAGATTTTTTGTGCGTCATAGGTTCCATAATAATCGCCAACCCCTGCATGGTCCCTTCCCACAATGAAATGGGTACACCCGTAGTTTTTTCGGACTATTGCATGGAAAATGGCTTCTCTTGGACCGGCATATCTCATGGCTGCTGGAAATACTGCTAAATATACCCGATCGGCTGGATAATAGTTTTCTATTAACACTTTATAGCTTTCCATTCTTATCTTAGCCGGAATATCATCAGATTTCGTTTCTCCCACTAACGGATTTAAAAACAATCCATCCACAATTTCAAGTGCTGTTTTCTGAATATATTCATGGGCACGATGAACGGGATTTCTAGTTTGAAACCCTACTACCGTATTCCAGTTTCTTTTTATAAATTCATTTCTCGTATCGGCTGGTGATTTATAATAAGGAATAAATTCTTTATTCTTTGGAGGAAATTTTACTAGATGAATAGGTCCTGCTAAATATACGTTCGGACGGTTAAAAAGTTTTTGAACCCCGGGATGCAATGGATCTGTGGTACCGAACACTTTTTTGGCCTCTTCCAGTTTATTTGGAACATATATTTCCTGTAATTCTAACACACCATATACAATGTTTTGATGGAGTAGTTTTACTTTTTCTCCCACTTTCAATTTGCTTGATTCCACATCTGTAACCGGCAGTGTAATTGGAATACTCCACACCAAATCATTCTTTAAACGCATATGATTGACAACAGATTCATAGTCTTCTTTTCCAAGAAAACCTGTTAAAGGGCTGTAAGCTCCATTAGCGATTAACTCCAGGTCAGATAAAGCCATTGAATCTATTTCAAGTTCATAGGATATATTGGCAATGTCGTATTTAGTTTCTATACGATTAATTAAAGTTCCGCCATGTGGGACGCTTATTGCCAAAGGAATCACTCCTCCCTTGTTTGTAATAAGTTGATGTTCTCGTATAGGTAACGAATCATTGAATTTGTACATTCTTCAATAGAAGATTCATTTGTTTTTAGAATAATCTCTGGATTTTTTGGAACTTCATACGGATGATCGATTCCTGTAAATCCCTTTATTTCCCCATTCATTGCTTTTTTATAAAGACCTTTGGGGTCGCGTTTTTGACATTCTTCAATTGGGCAATCGACAAAGACTTCGATAAATTCCCCTTGATTAAACTTGGATCTTGCAATCTCTCGGTCTTCTTTATATGGTGATATCAATGCTGCAAGCACAACGATCCCCGCTTCAACAAAGAGCTTTCCAATTTCAGCAGTTCTTCTAATATTTTCCTTACGGTCATTTTCAGTAAAAGTAAGATCATTGTTTATGCCATGACGCAGGTTGTCTCCATCCAGCAAGTAAACACTTATACCCTTTTTAAATAATTCCAATTGAAGTGCATTAGCAATAGTGGACTTACCAGATCCGGAGAGACCCGTAAACCAAATCATCAAACTTTTATGGCCATGCAAGGCTTGTCTATCTTCTTTTTTCACAACCGATTTATGCCACACTATATGTTGATTGGAGTTCCTTTTAGGCAAAATGTCAGTTCTCCTTTCAAGTACAATCTATACCCATTTAATATATGCATTCAAAATGGCAATGGTTATACAATCAGGCCTTATAAAAAGGGTGAAAGGATGAAACACGACATATTCGTTTCAACATTCATGATGTTACTCCGACAATGTAGTTTTACCTCGCTAAAACAGACGAAAGGTAAATGTTCTTTACCTTTCGTCTGTCATGTATATCAAGATTTAAAAATGAACTCTATCGAGGATAAATTGAGCTCTATGAAAAAAGGTATGGTCACTTAAAGCCTTTCTTTGTGCGTTTTTACTATATTGCTTTCTTATCTTTTCATCCGAGATATAATGTCTGATTAAATGTAGACACTCTTCTTTATTAGAGTATGAAACCATTTCGCTGGAACGGTCAAAATGAATTCCAATATCTGGTTTCTCTGAGATTAGCTGAAATCCGCCGCATGCTGCTATATCAAAGGTACGATTATTAATACTTTTACTTTCAACATTTAAGCTGTTTTTATTTTTATAAAATTTGTGTGAACGGTGGGGATTTAGGATAATTTTACTGCTGTTAAAAATTTCTCTTACAAAAGAAGGCTCAATCCATTTGTTGATAATGACTAATTTATTGATATGTGTTTCATCCTGTATAAATCCCTTCCATAACGGTCCTGCCAGAATCATCGTGTAGGGTGTATGATTTAAAATATAATGGACCAATTCAATTCTCTCCGGATATGGGTAGCCTACTAAACACAGATCATATAAATGATGAGATGGTTCTGTTTGAAAGTAGATGGATGGATCAGTCCCCAATGGCAGATGAAAAATGGGTTTTGTAGGAAATCGTTTCTTATAATATTCAAATGCCCCTAAATCGACCGTGAATATATAATCATAATCATTAATCAATTTAACGGTGTCATCAATATAGAATGGATCCTCTGTTAACCAAATACAAAGAATCAGTTTCTTTTTCTTTAAAAACTCGATTAATTTTAAATCCATGATTTGTCCAACCATTGTAATGACGAGATCAGGTTCCATATCGTTAATGATTTTAACAGTTTCAAGGCTATAAACTGGGTTAATTATGTGAATGGAATGATTTAATTTTAAAAAGGTCTCCATAATTGATTTCTCGATAGAAGGATAAATACCTAATCCAGCTGATGATATCATTAATATTTTCATCGACATGTAGCTCCTCTAAAAAAAAAGGAAAAAGAATACCCCCTCGGTTATATTTCTTTTTCCGCAAAATAAATAGTATCTAATTGTTATTATGATGATTCTGGTGATTCATCGTCGTTGCCATTATCAAAATCAAATCCAACTCCAGGTGGGACTCCTTCAACGACAGCAAATCTAATCTCAGTACATGGAATTAAAGCTAGTTCTGGACCTGTAAAAGGGGAAACCGTATCTGGTTGCAGTACTCCAACTACACAATTGCTAACTCCTAGCAATTCGCCTGTAACGACTGTTCCATCTTCTAAAGTAATTCTTACATTAAATCCTCTAAATCTTGCAAGAATATTACAAATTGGAATATCACATTGACTCAAATTTTCTCATCTCCTTTTTAATATTTCGATATAATATACTCATTGTCTAGCAACCCGGTTAGGGCGTATCCATTAAAATTTTGAAAATAGGCGTCCCCATTTTATAAATGATCCGCACTAAAATGCATTGGATCACTTCTAATAGTTAAAAATTGGAAACAATGGTATTTTTATTCTTTAAAGTTTTATTTGTGCTTACTAAAACACAACATCTTTTGATTTCTGGGATGTTCCCAGTCTCCTATATAATCAACCTTCAGCTGTAAACCTTCAATCAAATATGGAAAAATTGAATAGTGATAGTGATATGGATCTTTGTCTAAAAACGTAACAATATCCTCAGATTGTGTTATACCATCCAAATTAAACTTATCCTTCATTTCAAAAAAAGTAGCAAAAAATTTTCCGCCCTTTTTTAAAACTTTATCGATATTAATAAGACAGCGGTGGATATGATTGAAGGGAAGGTGTGTAAATAATGATTGAGCAATGGCATAATCAAACCTTTGATTAAATAAGTAAAATTGAAACTCACCATCAACTAATAAATGAGGCTGTTTATCTATTAAATTCAGCTTTTGTAATTCTCTTTTTCCTGCGTCAATTAAAGATGAGTTTATATCAATACCATAGTAGTTACCTGTATTTAGATAGTTAACAAAATGAATTCCCCCTCTTAAAGCGCCACAGCCTACATCCAACAGCGAGTGTTCAGGTTTTAAACCATGATCCCTTAAAAATTCAAATTGAAGCGTCCCTATTTCTTCCCAAAGACCTCCAACCGCTTGTCTATGTTCATTATTTTCAATCTGACTCTCAGTCAGTTTTAAATCTTTATAACCATTATTTATATCCACGATTACACTTCTTTCCTTTCACAGTAAATAATCCTTTCATTGTGATTAGACTATGCGATAACTTTTCCCTTGTTCCTTATTCGGTGTACGTGCATGATTACTAAAAAATAATCATTCTTCCTACTATTGGAATAATAATCATTCAATTTAGCAGTTTGACTAAAACCTTTATAAAACTGGTTCATAAGGCTATACACATGTCCATCGACCATCATATGAATAATAAAGCATATACATTCTAAACTCACTATTAGTATCGGTGGTGAAACGATGAAGACTGCTTTAATAACCGGCATTACAGGTCAAGATGGTTCATATTTAGCTGAATTTTTATTAGATAAAGGATATAAAGTGTACGGATTAAGGAGAAGAACTGCAACTGAAAATGATAGTAATATCAAGCATATAAAACATGAAATTGAATTTATATCTGGTGATTTATCAGACTTATCATCGTTAATCGAAGCAGTTAAGATTGCACAGCCGGATGAGGTTTATAATCTGGCAGCACAATCATTTGTTGCCGATTCATGGATGCAGCCTATATTTACTGGCCAGGTTACTGCTCTTGGAGTTACCAATATGCTTGAAGCGGTTCGGCAAGTGAAACTAGAGTCACGTTTTTACCAGGCATCCAGCAGCGAAATGTTTGGAAAGGTTGTTGAAACACCTCAAAATGAAACAACTCCTTTTTATCCAAGAAGCCCCTATGGGGTCGCGAAAGTATATGGACATTGGATTACCGTCAATTATCGTGAAAGTTTTGACATGTACGCCTGTTCTGGAATCTTGTTTAATCATGAATCTCCAAGAAGGGGCTTTGAATTTGTTACACGCAAAATTACAGATGGCGTTGCCAAAATTAAATTAGGACTGCAAAACGAGCTGCGTTTAGGAAATTTAGAGGCAAAAAGAGATTGGGGATTCGCTGGTGATTACGTAAAAGCAATGTGGTTAATGCTGCAGCAGGAGGTTCCTGATGATTATGTAATTGCCACTGGCGAAACCCATACGGTAAAGGACTTTATCGAGATTGCCTTTCAGTATGTCGGCCTTGATTGGAGAAACCATGTAGTCCAGGATCCGAAGTTTATACGTCCGGCTGAAGTAGACCTGTTAATAGGGGATTCAACAAAGGCAAAAGATAAATTAGGCTGGCAGCCAACAGTATCATTTGAACAGTTAGTACAAATGATGGTTGAACATGATCTTCAAAGATTAGGGAATGGTTTATGAGAGCGTTAATAACTGGTATTTCAGGTTTTGTCGGGCAGTTTCTTGAAAAGCGATTACTCAGAGATTCTAACATTGTTTATGGAACAACAAGATCACAGAAAATGAGCAACAACTATATCATTCTCAATTTATTAAGTGAACAAGATATCGTTAACTTATTGAAAGATATTAAACCCAGCCATATCTTTCATCTTGCTGGAATGAGTAATGTTAAACAATCCTGGTCACATAGGATCCATGCAATAGAATCTAATACCATTGCAACTATTACTCTATTAGAAGCCGTTAAAAAAGTTAACAGAAATATAAGAGTCATTACAATTGGCTCTTCCGAAGAATACGGTTATGCTGCCACAAATTCAAAACCAATCTCAGAGGATTCAGCATTACGACCGATTAGTCCGTATGGCGTTAGTAAAGCAGCAATCAGTATGTTAGTCAGACAGTATTATAAGGCAGACCAGCTTGATGTAATCCATTTAAGGCCGTTTAATCATATTGGTCCTGGACAGAGCCTTGGCTTCGTAACTTCCGACTTCGCTTATCAAATTGCTTTAATCAATAAAAACAAACAAGAAAAAAATCAAATAGAAGTAGGAAATTTAGAAGCAATCAGAGATTTTACTGATGTCAGGGATATTGCAGAAGCCTATTACAAAGTCGCTAAGCATGGAAAATCAGGCGAAATTTATAACGTTTGCAGCGGATCCGGTGTAAAAATTAATAAAATCTTAGATATTCTTCTTTCGTTTTCAGATAAGCAAATAGAAATAATCACGGATGAATCGAAAATGAGACCCTCTGAGGTCCCGATTATGGTAGGAAGTAATGAAAAAACCCAAAAACAGTTACAATGGGCTCCAAAAATATCGCTGAAGTCGTCTCTTTATGATATATACCAGTATTGGCTAGCTAACGTTTAGTCAAAATGTTAAATTTCCCATCTTTTTTAAACTAGATGAATGGTTGTTTCGCTCCAGCTTACTCACACATATAAATGGTAAGGGACAAGTATTAAAAGGAGGTACTACCAAGTGAAGGTAATGATCATGGCAGGCGGACAGGGAACCCGATTTTGGCCATGGAGTGTTAAAAAAAGGCCGAAGCAGTTTCTACCATTGCACTCAAAAAAAACAATGATACAAGAAACCTATGAACGGTACAGCCAATGGCTTCCAGATGAGAAAATATTCGTTGTGACCACAGAGGAATATCGAGATTTGGTATTAGAGCAGCTGCCGCAGTTACCTTCAGAGCAAATCATTTTGGAGCCTGAACGGAAGGATACAGCACCCTGTGTAGCCTTAACGGCTTTGTGCTGCTTAGAGAAGGATGAAGATGAGGTACTGGTTATGAGTCCGGCTGATCAATTTATCTCAAATCCGCAAGAACTTATGGAATCATTGTTATTGGCTGAAAAAATAGCGAATATTGGCTATTCAATTGTTACATTGGGCATCCCCCCTACCCGACCGGAAACAGGATATGGCTATATTAAAACAAAAGATCAAAGTTTTAGAGAGAACAAAGTTTTACATGTTGAAAAATTTATCGAAAAGCCCTCTTCAGCACATGCGGAAAATTTGTTAAATGATGACAACGTATTTTGGAATAGCGGAATTTTCGTTTGGAAACCTTCAACCATTGCCTATTATATGGAAAAATTTCAGAGCAATATCTGGAATACGCTCATAAAAAACAAAGGCGATTTAAAAAAAGCCTACTCAATGCTGCCCAAAATATCGGTTGATTACGCAATTCTCGAAAAAGCAAATGAAGTCTATATGATACCGGCCACTTTTGAATGGGATGATCTGGGGACTTGGGGGTCACTCGAACGCTTTAAAAATGAAAACCATGACAATAATATTCTGATTGGAAATGTTCAAGTGCTATCTTCGGAAAACTGTATGATCATTTCAGAAAACAAAAATGCACTGGTATTAGGGGCGAAGGATTTGATTATTGTGTTAACGGAAGAGGGATTATTAGTGTGCCATAAATCCCAGGAACAAAAAATTAAAAACCTTTTAAATTCTCATTCTAAAAACGACAAGTGACAATAAACAAACCAGGAACAATCTATATGATTACATTTTGGATTAGATATAAGGAGCAGATAGTATCTAAATGGGGTGAATTTTTGTGCATGATAGTATTTTTTTAACGAATATTAGGTCATTTCACCTAGATTTTTTAGATATCTTTAAAGATATCAAATATAAGGGAATCCCTCTTCCGCTTATTTGTAATTTCCGCAAATATATTGGCAGACCTATGATTAATAAGTTAAGCAGTAAAGTCTTTGAGGAATTTCAGATAAATAAAATAGTAAAAAGTACCGAGGTGCAGCCCAATTTTGAGAAACATTTAAATGCTTTAAAAGTTAATCCTTCGAAGCATAAAGATAAGGGTAAAATTTTACTTTACGAATTTGTTCTCTATTTACCCAAGGAAAATTTTCTGGAATATTTTGATTCCTCCAATTCAATTGTATTAAGTCTTTATTCTTATAAAAATCCTCTTGGTCATTCTCTAAATAATTATAAAACATTTTGTCTTGCTGAGTATTGTGCAGATACCTCTGGGATTTCTAATAGTTTTATAGCAAAATGTAAGCAAATTTTGTCTTCCTTCAATAACCATCCAGTATTCAGTGATCCTTTTTTTCAGGAAAACTTTCTAAATGATATTCCGCAAACACTAAAATATTTAGATGCGGTCATCAGATTCTTTGAACAAAATCCGATATCTTGCATTTTAGTAGGAGCCCAGGGGGATCAATCGGATCATTTATGCAATATTCTCCCAGTAGTTGGTTTAACAAAGGGAATTCCCAGTATTGGTCTGCAGCATGGACTTATTTGGGGTGGTGAATGGGTACCCATCTATACGACCATACAAGGTGTTTATGGTAATTATGAAAAGGAATTTTTTAAATTAAGAGGTGTTTCTGAAGAACGTTTAAAAATTATTGGCCACCCAAGGTTCGATAGCATTTTAACAAAAACCTTTATGTCAAAGACAGTCTTTCAACAAATGCTGGGATTGGATCCCCAAAAAAGAACACTGTTAATAGCGACGCAGCCAGATATAGAAGAAACTGTATTAGATCGTTTTATTTGTCAGCTTTCACAAAATCCTCTCTTACAAATTATTATTAAACCTCACCCTCATGAGATTGCATTTGGAACGATACAGGGATTCATTGATCGAATTTATTCCAAATATCCAAGCATTAAAGTTATTAAAGATCCATCCTTAAATATTTATGATATTTTATCGAATGCAGACATGGTGGTGATAGATAGATCTACGGCTGGTTTGGAAGCAATGATCATGAACAAACCTGTTTTTGTATTGAGATCTAAAAACTGGGATGTACTTCGATATGATTACTGGGATTTAATGAACGGTTTTGTTCAACTGGATCCTATTATACTTTCAAATCTTGTTAACCAGCTAACTGCCGATGTGACTTTACTTAATAAAATGAATGGGAAAATCAGACAATTTCTTTCTTATCATTATCCTTTAAAGGAACAGTTATCCATTGAGAAATTATCTGACCTTATTTATAAGTTAACAGGTCAAAAGATCGGGAATAAAGTTGGAAAAAAGTATAATAATAAGCTGCTTCAAAGTTCCAAGGGTGAAGTTTATTTAATTGAAAACGGAATAAAAAGGAAAATTACATCCGATTTGATTTTTAAAAATGCCGCATACAAAAACAAAGAAATTATAAGGGTTGAGGATACATTCCTAGAAAAAATCCCTACTGGCCGGCTCATTTAAACAGGAAAGTCATGATGTAAAAGTCAGGAGGGGTAATATGTTTGAATTTAATAAAGGTGTGTCAAAAAGATTTTTGATAAAAGGGGGTAATCGTCTTGACGCAATCGGATGAAATATTAATTTATCTTCACCTTCCTAAAACAGGCGGAACAACTTTTTTATCGATTTTAGAAGGAAATTACTCGTTAGACGAAAGAATTCCAGTGTATACAGAACCAAATATAAATCATTTTCAATATGTTGAGGCAAAGATTCAAGAAAATACCAAGTGTATATACGGCCATACCTTATTCGGGATTCATGAGGCTTTATCTTTACCAGCAACTTATATGACATTTCTCCGCGATCCGGTTGAACGTGTGATCTCGGAATATTATTTTAATTTTTATAAACCGCATGTGCTGAACAAAAAATCATTAGTTTTTAAGAATCTTGAAGAATTTGTATCACACAAAGATTTTTGTAATCTTCAAAGCAAATATTTATTTGGCAGAAACTCATTGCCTAAAAATGCATTTGACCGAATAAAACAAAATATAGATCAATATTTTTCCGTTATTGGAATCACAGAACTATTTGATGAATCTGTATTTTTACTAAAAAAACAATTTGGTTGGAATAAAATTGAATACACCAGAAAAAATGTAACGGCAAGCAGGCCTAAAAAAGAGTATTTACAAAAATCTTTGCTTGAGAAAATTATTGAAAATAATCAATTAGATTTAGCAGTGTACCACTATGCCAAATATTTATTGCTTACTAAACTTGAAGAGTTAGATGAATATCATAAAATAGAACTACATGACTATAAATCAAAAATAAACGAATTAAACTCCAATAATGATTCAAATTAACAGGTTAATGAAACAGACAATTTGGAAAAACAGCGAATAAACTGATAAAAAGTAATCATTTGCAGATTGTTTAGGGAGGAAAAAGAGGTGATTCATAAGAAGGTTGTATGTGTGTTAGGTATGCATAGAAGCGGAACTTCAGCCATTACCAGAGCTCTAAACTTAATGGGCATCAGCTTAGGGGAAACAGATAAACTTATGGAGCCTGGCATTGATAATCCGAAAGGCTATTGGGAGAATACCGAAATTGTTGATATTCATGATTCCATTCTGGAAATATTCTCACGAACTTGGGATTCTGCAGATCCACTGCCAGATAATTGGTGGAATCATGATCAAATCACGCCATTAAGAGAAAGGCTAAAAGAAATTGTTCAAGCAAACTTATCGAATAATGACTTATGGATGTGGAAAGATCCAAGAACCTCCCTCCTGATTCCACTTTGGCTAGAAATTCTTAAAAACTTAAGAATCACCCCCCTCTTTGTTATTTGTATAAGGAATCCGCTAGATGTTTATCATTCTTTAGAAAAGAGAAATCAGTTTTCTAAAGATATTGCATTTAGATTGTGGAATTTGTACACGTTGTCATCCTTATATTGGACAAATAATAAAAAAAGGACGATTGTTCACTATGACTCTCTTTTTTATGATATAGAGGGTACTTTAAGGAAAATCTCAAATGAATTAACGATACCTTTTCCCCAAAATACTGACCAAATGTTTGGCAATATAAATGCATTTATTGATTCGGATTTAAGGCATAGTTTTTCAAGTTTAGATCAACTGCTCTATACGGAAGGTGTACCTGAAGAAACAAAAATCTTATATGTAAAATTAATAGACGTTTTATATAACCCTTCGCTAGATATAGAAAAATTAGTTAAGAGGTTATATATCAACCTATAAAACCAATAATCAAATCTTTAGTGTTAAAGAAGGTCTAATATGTGTAGTGCTTTACCAACAAGGTAGGTTCTGCACGTTTTTCATGCTGAAAGTTAAATATATCTTCTATACGCTTTTAACACCATACATTGGGGCTGGGTACAACAAACCCAGCCCTGAAAATAAAAAATCGTGAATAAAGTTATATAAGATCCCAGCTTACAGGAGTTCCTTTCTTAACATCCTTTTTTACTGGTTTTCCTATTATAATGTCGTAATATTTAGGAGCTAACCCATAACCGGGGCGAATAATTCTCACATTATCCTTAGTTAATGTCTCCCCTGCTTTTACATCTTTTGAAAAGTACAAGGAACGACGATACTGTAAAGAAGAACTTTCTTTTTTTGTAGGGCCATAATGGACTTTCCCCAGTGATTGCCAAGCCCGCAAAGATTCCTCTACTAATAATTTCATTTCATGCGGTTCTAAAGAAAACGCTGCATCTACTCCCCCGTCCTCCCGTGAAATAGTAAAATGTTTTTCAATCACGGTAGCACCTAAAGCAACACTTGCCACTGCCGTTCCGATTCCTAGCGTATGATCGGATAAACCTACCTGACATTGAAAGAGTTCCTTCATATGAGGGATCGTAACAATGTTTGTATTTGCTGGTGGAGCTGGATACGTACTTGTACATTTTAATAGAATAATATCAGTTGCTCCTGCTTCCCTTGCTGTACGTATCGTTTCATCTAACTCCGCAATCGTTGCCAACCCTGTTGAAATGATTAGAGGCTTCCCTGTCGACGCTACCTTGCGAATTAGAGGCAAGTCGGTATTTTCAAAGGACGCGATTTTATATAGGGGTACATTCAGGGTTTCTAAAAAATCGACTGCTGTTTCATCAAATGGGGTACTAAAAGGAATAATCCCTAGCTTTCGGCAATGTTCAAAAATTGCCTGATGCCATTCCCATGGCGTATGAGCTTTTTGGTACAATTCATATAAGGAATGCCCTTCCCATAAACTATCGGGCTCCTTAATAAAAAATTCTCCTTCACGTATATTGAGTGTCATGGTTTCCGCCGTATAGGTTTGCAGTTTAAGAGCATGGGCACCTGCATTTGCTGCTGCTTCGACTATTTTTAAGGCATGCTCTAGAGATTGATTATGATTTCCGGACATTTCAGCAATGATAAATGGAGGATGATCTGCACCAATTTTTTTTCCTTCTATATAAATATCCACTTTTTCACCCTACCCTTCTGTTAATTCTTGTTTTTTTTCTAACCATTGATCTTTAAAGAGTGCCATCGAAATCACATCTATATACTGTCTGCATTTTAATACATGTTGTGTAAAACGACCCTCCTCAACGAAACCGAACTTTTTATGATAATGGATACTTATGGTATTAAAAGCTAAAACCTCGGCACAAAGTTTCCGGATTGAAACTTCTTCGAATATATAATCTAATGCTAACAGTCCTAGAGCAGTTCCAGACCCGCGCGGAGCATTGCTCTCTCCGATATAAAAACCCCAATAGCATTTGCCATTTCGTTTATCAATATTGGTAAAATGAACATATCCGACCGGCCTGCCATCATATAGTAATACTTTAGCTATTTTACTAGAGTCATTTATCAAATTTCTAAACCAATTGATATGATCCTCAAATGAGATGATTTCGTCGGAATACATATATTTTCTTATATGTTCTGAGTTACGCCATTTTAAAACGAGTTCAAGTTCTTCCTCTTCTAAATTTTTTAAAGTGTACTTTTCAATTGGAATCATAGTCTTCCCCCAAAAGCTGACGAATTAATACATTTTCACATTTATCCTGATTCCCCATTAATGACTTTCCTATTTCACTCATTTTTCTGACTATATCTGGATTAGTTAGTGCATAACTTACTTGGCTTGCGATATCTTTTGAGCATACTTTACTGCTTTTGCCTAAATTCCATACGGCTCCAGCCTCATGCAATGCTGTTAGAATATTTTCCTGATTCTCTGCAGTAATGATTGTAATAGCTGGCAAACCTACAAACAGTCTTTCCCATGTTGCAGTTCCGCCTGCTCCGATTGCCAAATCTGCTTTTACCATCAAATCTGCCATATGGTTAACCTGACAATAATAAGTAACGTTTGGCATGACCCCGCATAGCTCCTTAATTTGGTCTTTATGCGGACAGGCACTGCCTACTACAACATCTATTTTTATATCTTCTCTTTTTAATAGCCGAATTGCTTCTAACGATTTGGCTGTTTCATTTGTTAAATCAATTCCGCCAAAAAATATTAAAATGCGCTTAATGTGTCCGTCCCTTTTTTTGCATTCAAGTTTGACACTCTTGAACTCAGACCGTAATAAGACATACTGCGGTCCTAATAATTTTAAACAATGATGGGGTACTATCCCGTCATACCGTTTTCTATAATTCTTATAATAGTTCTGGTCTAACAGGATATTGCATTCGTGCTTGCGATCTGCCAAATCATCAATAACCATTATATTTTTTACAAATGGCCATACTTTTTCCTCCCAATGTCTGTCAATTGCATAATGATCAATAATGAGCCAATTAATCTTATTTTGTTTCTGAAGAATAGCTATCGTTTCGTACAGATCTGTCTTCCAATCAACACTCAGCCAATGAGAATGATTCGTGATTTTTTCGATTTTATCATCTGTTTTTTTTAATCGGTGAACAAAAAAACCTCTACTTTCGATAAAGGCATTTAAATTTCCAGGCAGTTCTCTGCTTATAAAGGCGATCTCAGCTCCTTTTTGACGCAAGCGTTCTGCAAGTGTTAAGCATCTCATAACATGGCCAGTTCCGATTTCAACAGAAGCATCTACTCGAAATACTGCTTTCATCATAGTTTCCTTTCTGTCACTTATCGAATTTTAAACACAGGCTCCAAAGGAGTACATCGCAGATAATGATGAAGCTCTTTTTTATCAACTGCCTCTTTTAAAATTGGAAAGATTTCATTATAGACCATAAACAGCTTTTCCAGGTCGTCATTACTGTGTGAGTAGCTCATGTTGTGCGTACCGACTGTTAAAATACCGCGCTTAAAAACTTCTTGTAAAAACAATGTTTTAATTTCATATGAACTGTATCCGCCTGCATCTTTAAATAATAAAAAGGACCATGATGGATGACCGTCAATGGTTATCATATCGCTTAATTGATATTGATCAATTAATTGCTGAACACGATCTATTACTTTTTGCCCCTGTAATTCCAGGGTTTCAATAACAGGTTCTCTTTGTAACTTATCTAAAGTGGCGAGAGAAGCTGCAAGTGACAACGTTTCTCCTCCAAAAGTAAAAGAGAAAAATATTTCTTCCATTAATTTCATAATATCTTTTCTCCCGACAATAGCCGATAAAGGATAACCATTAGCGATCCCTTTCCCAAAGGTAGCCAGATCAGGAATTACACCAAAAAGCTCTTGTGCCCCCCCTTTTGCATAGCGAAAACCGGTTATCGTCTCATCAAAGATGAGAACTGCACCATTTTTATCAGTTAATTCCTTGACTTCTTCGAGAAAACCTTTTTTTGGTTTGCTGCTATTCATTGGTTCTAAGATAACAGCAGCGATTTGGTCGGGCCACTTTTTAAACAATTGCTTTAATGAATTGATATCATTGTAAATGAAGGTTTTTGTTAAATCCTGAACGGCCTTAGGGACACCAAGGCTCCGAGGCGTGGACCCTATATACCAGTCTTGCCAGCCATGATACCCGCAAACGGCAACCAAATCCCGTTTAGTATAGGCTCTGGCAATGCGGATAGCACCTGATGTAGCATCTGACCCATTCTTGCCATATCGGACCATTTCTGCACAGGGAACCATTTCAACTATTTTTTCTGCAACCTCCACTTCAAGCGGATGGGGCAATGTAAAAGTAACCCCATCCATTAACTGCTCCTGAACTGCTTTTGTAACATCTGGGTCACTATACCCTAATGTTATAGCTGCAAGGCTATTTCCAAAATCTATATATTCATTCCCATCAATATCCCAAACATGGCTGCCTTTTCCTGTCTTTAAAAAGTATGGGGATACCCCAAAAGGATATTGTGTTTTACTTTTACTGAATGTTTGGCTGCCGAGAGGAATAGTTTGAAGAGCCCTCTCTAACATCAATTCCGAACATTTATAACGGTCTGTCATGCCTATCTCCCCATTTATTGTTTGTTAGCCCTTTATTTCGCTGTATATGTTTATTTAAATTTTGAATGTCTGGATGACTTTCTAAAAAGAGTAAAATTTCCTCTGTCGTAAAATTAGGATTAACCGGATAAAGGGCTTCATAGACTTTCTTAACTAATTCAAAATCCGCAGCTTCATCGACAGTCCATCGTAAATGAGATAAATCTTTGTGATTTTTATAAATTCCAAGTTTAAATCGGGTTGGATGCTCATATATGAAAGGGGTCACATGTTCTTTTTGATAAGGAAGTGCCGCCTCTTTCCAGGCTTGCTTTAAACATCTAAAACGAAACACTTCTACATCTAATCCGTCAGGAAATGTTGGCTCGATTGTATTACTGGTATAATCAAAATTACCATGTAAATGAAATCCAATTATATCGTCGATGAGCTCCGGATCTGAGAGAGGACAATCACCAGTAAACCTTACTATATGCTCAGGGGAAAAAGGTATGGCCGCATGATAAAATCGGTCTAGTACGTTTTCCAGTTCTCCCCTAAAACACGGAATTTGATGATCTAGACAAAGCTTTTCTATTGGATCATCTGATGCCTCTTTACTGGTAGCAACTATTAAATAATCAATATGCTTGGATTGTTTTACACGTTCAATTTGCAGCAGAAGTAACGGTAACCCCAAAATCGGCTTAAGTACCTTTCCAGGCAAACGAGAAGAAGAAACTCTTGCTTGAATAATGGCTAGTATCATTTTGTGAAAAACTCCTTTTGATTTTGTATGACTGTCTAAAACTTTATTTCTATTTCCACTGCGTCGGATTTACCACTTTTTCCGGCATATCCTCAAATAGCAAATGAATTTGTTTTATAATGTCATCCGTTAATTTTGGTAAAGTCATGATTTGAAGGTTTCTTTTCAATTGACTTTTTGTTTCGCATCCAATGACCATTTTTTTAATCTCAGGGATATCTCTTACAAATAACATAGATAGTTCTGAAACGCTTAGCCCCGTTTGAGATGACAACTCACGAAGATTCTCCAAAGGTTTCTTCGCACATTGTAAATACGGAGGTAAATCATCAGGGTCCAAAAACAATAATCCTTGAAGATAAATACTTCTTGCATAGATGTCTATCTTACTTTTATACAAGTCGTGTAATAATCCTGAATGAAGTAAGCGATGATCCATTATATTGATTGGAACTTGGATGACGTCAAAACAGCCTAAAGAAACAGCCATTTTTACTTCTTCTGGCGTATATACGGATACACCTATTTTTTTGATTACACCTTCGTTTTTTAGCCTTAATACGCTAGATACTACTTGGCCCTTATAGGAAATCATATCTTTTGGATGATGCAGCAAACAGACATCAATCGTTTCGATATTTAGTTGATTGAGAGATGTATGAATACTTTTTTCAATAAGAATATCAATACATTCAGATGAGTAAGAAGAGGAGAGATTAACTGAAGGAATTTTTGTAATAATTGCTGGCAGATTTTGTTGAATCTTTCTTTGCTCGTTTAAAAATTCACCTATTATACTTTCACTGTCCCCGTAACCTGGAGCAGTATCTAGCGTTTTAATTCCTCTTGCAAAAGCGAATCGAATGATTTCCAATGCCTGCTGTTTTGTTGGCTTACCTGTTTTATTCCCGATCCCGTACATGGAACCAAGTTGAGCAGTACCCAAAATGAGTTTTGAACTATTTGGTTGCAAGTCATTATTCATTGAATCCTCCCCATTTTATAAAATCTCAATCGAGATCACTTAAGCTTTTCCTTCCGCTGAATAGTGAGTGATAACCTTTTTAACTGCTTCAATAACATCCTGAATATCTGCTTCAGTCATTAAAGGAAATAAGGGAAGAGTAATGATTTCCTCATACAATTTTTCAGCATTCGGGCATAGCCCTTTTTGGTAATCAAGCATTTGATAAAACGGATGATAATATGCTGGAATATAGTGAACATTTACGCCGATATTTTCTTTTTGCAGCGCTTCAAAAATTTCCTTTCTGCCTGCCTGCAACAAATCTAGATTTAAACGAATGATATATAAATGCCAGCTTGAGTTACAATCTTGATTTTGAAATGGCAAGACCACTTCCTTCATATTCCGAAAAGCTTCATCATATAAAGCTGCCAGGTGCTTTCTCATTTTAATAAAACCGTCTAATTTCCTTAATTGACTAATCCCCAGGGCTGCCTGAATATCAGTCATTCGGTAGTTAAACCCTAAGCAGTGCATCTCATAGTACCATGGACCATGATGATGAATGAAATGTTTAGGGTTACGGGTAATGCCATGGCTACGGAATTGAATTAATTTTTCATAAAATGCCGTATTATTAGTAGTAATAACTCCCCCCTCACCTGTTGTAATATGTTTGACTGGATGAAAGCTAAACATCGTCATATCACTAATCGAACCGATTTTTCTGCCTTTATATTCGGCACCTAATGCATGCGCAGCATCCTCAATAATGGTGAGATTATATTTGTGAGCAATTTGGCAAATTGTATCAAGATCCGCAGGCTGGCCAGTAAAATCTACTGGAATAATACATTTTGTTTTTTCAGTGATCGCTCTTTCAATGGATACTGGATCGATATTATATGTGTACGGATTAATATCTGCAAACACTGGTTTCCCGCCTTGATAGAGGATACAATTGGCACTTGCTGCAAATGTCATAGGTGTGGTGATAACCTCATCCCCCTCGGAAATACCTGCAGCAAAACAGGCAGCATGAAGTGCCGCCGTACCATTTGAAAAGGCAACTGCATACTTACTTCCCACATAATCAGCTATAGATTGTTCAAACTTTGAAATAACCGGTCCGGTAGTTAAAAAATCACCCTTTAAAACGTTTACGACAGCCTCTATATCTGTTTCATCAATCCACTGCCTCCCGTAAGGCAAATACGTGTCCCTTACAGGTTTTCCGCCGTTGATTGCCAAACTAATTTCTTTTTTCATCTGGTATACTCCCTGCTAGATTATTAGGATGTAGATTTAATCCATTCTTCCGTTTTTATAATCCCCTCTTCAAGGCTAGTTGTTGGCTTCCACCCTAATAAATTTAGAGCTTTATTATAATTACATAACAATTTTGGTATTTCACTTTGCGGGTGTATATGCTCTACATGTTGGATCTGAGATTCGTCGTTCACAATCAATTTGGCAAGGTCTTTTATGGAAATATCCCTGCCCAGACCTGCGTTGATTATTTCTCCATTTGTCTTGTGTGAATACCCCGCTTTTACAACAAAGTCAGCACAATCTTCCACATAAAGCAGGTCCCTTGTTTGTGCCCCATCACCATATATGGTTAGCGGTTTTCCTTCCAATTTATTTTTAATAAAAATCGCGACAACACCGCCCTCACCGCCTGTTTTTTGATAAGGGCCATACGTATTAAAAGGACGAATAATAACAGCTGGAAGCCCGTACGTATAATAATAGGAAAGGACCATATTTTCGGCTGCAATCTTTGAACCGGCATATGGAGAAGCTGGTTTTATCGGGTCTGTTTCTTTAATACCTTCTGTATTTTTTGCACGGTCATAAACCATACATGTACTCATAAAAACAATCTTAACGTTGTACTCTTTACACTTTTCAAGGATATTGAACGTACCGACAGTGTCATTCTCAAACGTGCTTAGAGGATCATCGATACTATCTTGCACATTAATACTTGCACCCAAGTGATAACAAATATCAAACTGGTTTAAAAATAATTTTGCCAGTACACTAGGTTCCTTAATATCTCCCTTTACAAACTCCATAAATTTATCATTCTTGTAAAACTCTTCAATGTTCTCTGTTCTTCCATTTGATAGATTATCTAACACCCAGACATAATGACCATCTGCTAATAATCGTTTCACAACCCATCTGCCAATAAAACCGGCACCGCCTGTAACTAATACTTTCAAAGCCCTTCCCCCTCTTTAGATTAAATTTTCACTTCGGAGTAATTGGCGAACTTCTTCTTTTGAAATTGGTGATTGATCATGTGAGCTATAGGTTCCATGCTTTGCTTTTTTGGCATGAACATATTCATCTTCTTTTTTCTTAAAGGTGGCCGGAATGATAAACATATCCGGAAGTTCCCATGCGATAATGGATTCATCAAATGTCATAAGTTCCTCATACATTTTTTCCCCTGGCCTTACTCCAATCTCTTCAATGCTGATTTCCGCAGGGTTCAAGTTATACTTCGCACATGTTTCTTCTATCACCACGTCGGCTAAATCTTTTAAAGAAATCACTGGCATTTTCAAAACAAATATTTCTCCGCCTTTTGATTCCTTAAGAGCCTTAATTGTTAGTAAAGTAGCCTGATCAACGGTCATCATAAATCGGCTCATTGATAGGTCTGTTACAGTTATTTTTTTATTGTCTAAAATTTGTTTAATAAAGAGCGGGATCACAGACCCTCTTGATCCCATTACATTTCCGAAGCGCACAGTTGAAAAATTGGTAACAACCTTCCCTTTTGTATATTCAGCCGATTGAATAATTTTTTCAGCTGTCAATTTAGTGGCCCCATAGGTATTTGTTGGAGATATGGCTTTATCCGAACTGGTGAAAACTACTTTCTTAACTCCTTTTTCTATAGCTGCTTTCACGACATTATAGGTCCCTACGATATTGGTTAATACAGCCTCATATGGATTATATTCACAGGCTGGTACATGTTTCATGGCAGCGACATGAAAAACATAATCAATCCCTTCCATTGCATTTAGTAACCGGTTATAGTCTCTTACATCCCCAATTAAGTAGCGGATATCCTCCCGGTCACCTATTTCATTTTGCAGCTGAAACTGTTTGAATTCATCTCTGCTTAATAATCGGACGACACTTGGTCCTTCCATTAGAATATGTTTAAGCAAATGTTTACCGATTGTCCCAGTCCCGCCTATGATTAGTATTTTTTTATTATTAAAGAACACGTCAATATTCCCTCTTTCAATACCTTTTTTCCAACTCATGCATAAGCTTTACAAGAATCAACATATCGTATGCTTGTCTTAGATGGTCTGTAAAGTTTAAATGCCTAAAAATATACTGATATTTCTTGGACAACTAGTTGTTTTATCCAATCAAATATGTACAAACCAACATTTTATAAAAGTGAGGAAAGTATGGTCCATTTCCATTAGCCGGAAAGGCATTTGTTTGAATGATTCTTTTTTGAAAGACGAAAGGAGCACCAAAAAGGATGAATTTAAAAGGTATCCACTTTAGCGGAAACGAAGAAATAAAAATTCAGCAACTATTTTCAAATGTCCCGAATACGTTCACATATGAATTTTGGGTAAATCCAAAAGCTAGAATTCAGGTTCCATCTCAGTCAACTACTTTTGTTTCAGGACATAAAGGACAAAATTGGGTACTTGGGGCAGGATATGGCGGAATAGAGGGAAAACATGCTGGAGTTGGTGTATCTGTAGGTAATAACGGAATTGCCGTTTTTGAACATGGCTATCATTATTTTCCAGCTACATTAACACATCGTACGGAGATAAAAACTTGGACACATGTTGCCATTGTTATGAAAAACAAAATTCCGAGTCTGTATATAAATGGAAGGTTTGTAAAACAAGGGTTAAAAAGCCCAAAAGAAAAGATCTTTCCATCAGGGTTTATTGGAGCATTAGAATCGTACGGACGCTTTTATGGTCAGCTGGATCAAATAAGAATATGGAATTATGCGAGAACTAAACATGAAATTCAGGCATCTATGTATAAACAACTTTTAGGAAATGAAACAGGGCTATTAGTAAATCTAAATGCCAGTAATGCAGATCGGGCAAAAAAAGGAGAATGGATAGATGCTTATTCCGGCATTGTAACCTTTCCAGAAAGTAATAACCCATTGGTTTCAATAATTATTCCAGTTTTTAACAAATGGAAATATACGTATGAATGTTTAAAATCCATATATACAAATACGACAGGGGTAGATTACGAAATAATCATTGCCGATGATATGTCCAATGATCAAACTACAGAAATTAATAATTATTTCCATAATATTACAGTTATTAGAGATGGAATAAATAAAGGATTTATAAAAAATTGCAATACAGCAGCAAATTATGCTAGAGGAAAGTACTTATTATTTTTAAATAATGATACAGAAGTGCAAAAAGACTGGCTAAAGCACCTAGTTCAGTTAATGGAGAGTGACCCCATGGCAGGTATGGTTGGGGCTAAATTAATCTATCCAAATGGAAAGCTTCAGGAAGCAGGCAGTATCATTTTTAATGATGGTTCTTGTTTTGGATATGGGAGAGGAGAAAATCCAGATCTTCCTGAGTATTCATATGTCAGAGAAGTTTTTTATTGTTCAGGTGCGTGTCTGTTAATAAATAGAGAGTTATTTAAAAAAGCGGGCATGTTTGATGAGCAATTTCAGCCAGCCTATTATGAAGAAGTGGACCTTTCCATGAAAATCAGAGAATTAGGATATAAAGTCATGTATCAGCCAAATGCCAGAGTCATTCATCATGAATTTGGCAGTTCAACCACCAATAAAGCAATAGAATTACAAATACAAAACAAAGTAAAGTTTTATAACAAGTGGAAACAGCACATTCTGGCCTTTCCCTCTCCTATTCAGGATAAAGCAGACTACTTCCGCGATTTCCAACGTGAAAAAATTAAAATACTTGTAGTAGACGATCGAATTCCTGCTGTAGAACTTGGGTCAGGTTATCCCAGAACTTTTTCTATCCTGCAATCTCTTTCTGAACTTGGATTTCAAGTAAGCTTCTTCCCTCTTCAAAATCCTGAAAAGACGGAACCATACACGACGAACCTGCAGCAGAAAGGGATTGAAGTATTTTATAATCTGACACAAGAAAAGTTAAATTTCAGCGAGTTTTATTTAAAAAGAAAAGATTTATATGACACAGTATGGATTAGCCGGCCACATAATATGGAAGAAATTTATCAGCAGATTCATTCTATAAATCGACAGCAAAAAATCATTTATGATGCAGAAGCCTTATATTCAAATCGAGAAATTCTAAGATTGAGCTTAAACGGGGAGAATCTATCGCCACATAAGAAAGAAGAAATGATTAGAAATGAAATTAATCTGATTAACAAGTCTGATATTGTGGTCACCGTCTCCACACCGGAAAAAGAACTAATCCGTTTATATACACACAAGCCAGTTTTGATTGCTAGTCATTCTGTAGATATAAATGTAACTCCTGCTCCTTTTATTGATCGAAAGGATATTTTATTTGTAGGAGGCTTTCTTACTTCCCCGTCTCCTAATGAAGATGCGATGCATTATTTTGTTAAAGAAGTATTTCCTCTGGTAAATAAAAAACTTGGAGCCAAACTATGGATTGTAGGAACAAATTATTTAAGATCCATTCAACAATTAGCTTCGGAAAATGTTATCGTAACTGGAAGAGTCGATAATTTATGGGAATATTACAATAAGTGCAAGGTATTTGTTATTCCAACAAGATATGCCGCTGGAATTCCCCTTAAAGCTTATGAAGCTTTTTCACATGGATTGCCAGCAGTGGTATCTCCATTAATAGCCAACCAGTTAGAAATCAATGAAGATGTAGCTTTAATTGGAGGAGACCCAGCAACCTTTGCCGAAAAAATTATACGGTGCTACCAAGATTTAGATACTTGGTATAAATTGAGGGCAAATGGAATGCATTATATACGTGCTAAAGGTGATAAAGAGTTGCTCAAAAAGGAACTGATCAAATTAAAAGAATTTGTTAAAAAGGGTTAAAACAAGGAAAAATTCTGTTGTCAAATTAAATAACAATTCTATCAATATATTAACAAGCGACCCATATTGACCAGGTTCGCTTGTTGTATTTTTATCTAATATTTAGCAGAACAGCTTGTTTTTTTAGAAAAGGGGGAATACGAGTGGAAAAAATAGCACCAGATGAAAGCTCTAAACCGTTTGTTCCTGATTTTTTGATTATCGGTGCACAAAAATGCGGAACCACTTCTTTGTATAACTATTTAATCCAGCATCCTCAAGTTATTCCAGCCAAAACGAAAGAAATTCATTTTTTTGATATTCATTTTAAAAACGGCTGGGAATGGTACTGCAGACAATTTCCCATGGCTTTAGAACCTAAAGAAAATTGTATAACAGGGGAAGCAAGTCCTTATTACCTTTTTCATCCTCATACCCCTAGTAGAATCCTTCAGCTGATGCCGAAAGTAAAGCTGATTATTTTATTAAGAAATCCAGTCGACCGTGCCTATTCTCACTATCATCTAATAGCCAGAATGGGAAAAGAAACTCTATCTTTTAAAGAAGCGATCCGACATGAAGAATCCCGGATAAAGCCAGAATTAAAAAAGATGCTAGAGGATGAAAATTATCAAAGTACCGATTATCAGTACTACTCTTATTTGGCTAGAGGACGTTATGTAGAACAGCTAAAGACGTGGATGAATCTTTTTCCTAAGGAACAATTCCTCATTATAAAAAGTGAAGATTTATACTTCAATCCTGCGAACACCTTTCACCGTGTGTTAGATTTTTTAGGTTTGCCAAAGTACGATCTTTACGTTTATAAAAAGGAAAACTATGGAGAATACCCTGAATTGGACTTACAGCTAAAAAATCAGCTGGCAGATTATTTTAAGCCCTATAACCGACAACTCTATGAATATATAGGTATTGATTTTGGCTGGTAGACACAGCTTTCAGTTAAAAGAAACTGCCTATTCCCTATATTAAAAAATGGATAGGCAGTTTCTATTTTTAAACTTCTTCTGAATATATGAAGATATTATTTAGAGCTCAACATCTACTCCTGGAAGTTCCCATCTGAAAAAATCTCCAGACTTAAAAGTCGCGTTAACATCAAGAGTCCCGATAACACCTGCTGTACCGGTAATAAAAGGAACGATATTAGGAGTATTGGCCCGGATGACAACTTCATACTGACTTGGAAAAATAGTAGGCGTGAAGTTCCGAAAAGTACCGCTGCTAGGCGCTATAATAAAAGTTTCATCAAAAACTGCAGCTTTAGGTGAAACAGAAGTGTCAAATATTAGAAGATTAACAACCTGGGCTTCGGTTGTTTTATTCATAAGGTCGATTCGAAGAATACTAAGATTTAGTAATCCCCCTACTTGGCCAGTTGAAGTAATAAACATAAAGTTTAATCTCCTTTCTTGTAATTATAGTAAGATTATATTTAAAACTTCCGTCATTGCTTGTATGACTATCCGATTGTTGCAATTTGTTTAAATGCGGAAATGGGGGATTAGATACTCTTTTATTAATTAGATGATGTCTTATATTTATTTTTTTATCTAAATTTCGTTCTCCAGTCGAATCCAATGATTGGGTCATTCCAAGGGATCCTTTTCTCATCCGGATTATTGTGATTATAGGACTGTGTTGTAAAATAAATGATAACAGCTGGCTTATTTCCTAACACTCGATAACCATGCGCCACACCTTTAGGAATGACTAGTATAATTGGATTTTCCTCCCCCATATAGTAGACATCAGTTTCTCCTTTTGTTTTTGAATCCTCTCTTAAATCATGGAGAACGACTTGAGCATTCCCGGATGGAAAAAACCACACATCATCTTGTTTTTCATGATAGTGAAAAGCTTTTATGACTCCAGGATAGCTCATAGACATCGAAGCCTGGCCAAAACGAGTAAGCAAGTCTTCATCGTCTCTCACTAGCTCCATAAAAGTTCCACGATCATCTACATGTTTTAATAATTTTTTTACTTTTACACCCTCAATCATTGGCTAACTCCTTTCGCAAAAATTCCCTTAGAGCGTCATCCCATTTTCGAGGAGGTTCTATATGGACATTTACTAGTTCCTTTTGGTCCAAAACTGAATATTTAGGTCGTTTAGCAAGCGAACCATATTCTTCAGTTGTGCACGGTATGACTAACTCAGGGTCAGCGCCAGCCTCCTGGTAAATCCTTTTAGCAAATTGGAACCAGCTGCATGACCCAGTATTACTGACATGATAGATTCCATCTGGCTTATTCATTAAAGCTAATAGAACCCTTACTAGATCTACTGTATACGTTGGACTGCCAACCTGATCATCAACAACTTTTACCTTTTTATTTTGTTTTGCGAATTGAAGCATTGTATTAACAAAATTTTTACCTCCATGCCCATATAACCAAGAGGTTCGAATTATTGTACATACAGGTAAAATTTTTAGTACCGACTTTTCACCTGCTAATTTGCTTAATCCATAAATCGATAAAGGGTTCGTTTCGTCATTTTCTAAATAAGGTACTTCTTTTTTTCCATCAAAAACATAGTCAGTGCTAATATAGAACATCCTGGCACCGATTTTTTGAGCAGCTTTTGCAACATTTGCGGCTCCAATGGTATTTACTTCGTAGGCCTGTTTTATATTAGTCTCACATGTATCAACAGCGGTATAGGCCGCAGTATGAATAATCACATTAGGTGATATTTTCTTTATCACGGTTCCAACATTTTCTTCATTTGTAATATCGAGCTCTTTTTTTCCATAACCGATTATTTGATATTCCTTACTAAATTGACTGATGACTTCCCTGCCTAATTGCCCGTATGCCCCTGTAACCAAAATTCTCATTTTTCTCTCCCCAGATTATGTTTATACCAATCTATAGTTTTGCGGATGCCATCATCAAAAGAGACAGCCGGTTGCCAGCCAATTTGTTTATAGATTTTTTGGAAGTTAATAGAATATCTTCGATCATGGCCTTTTCTGTCTGTTACATGTTCGATTAAATCCTTCGATTTTCCAAGAATATTCAAAATTGATAGAATAACTTCCTTATTCGTTTTTTCACAATCTCCCCCAATATTATAAATTTCCCCTGGCTTCCCATTTTCAAGGACCATAGAAATCGCTCTGCAATGATCTTCAACAAATAGCCAATCCCGAATGTTCATCCCATCTCCGTAAAGCGGAATTTTCTTTTCCTGTAACGCATGTTGAATAATTTTGGGTATAAATTTTTCAGTGTGCTGATGAGGACCATAATTATTGCTGCAGCGAGTAATCATCACTGGAATCTGATAGGTCTTATAGAAAGATCGAACTAAAAGGTCAGCTGAAGCTTTACTTGCGGAATAGGGGTTATTGGGAGATAAAGGTGATTTCTCAGTAAAAGATGGTTCATCCTCGGATAATGAGCCATATACTTCATCGGTAGAAATTTGTATATATTTTTCTGCTTTGCCATGTATGACATAATTTAATAAATTGAATGTACCTTTAATGTTTGTTTCAATAAATGGAGCTGCATTTTCAATGCTCCGGTCAACGTGAGTCTCTGCCGCAAAATTGATAATGGCAAAATACTTTTTATCAAATACTCTTTTTAGCTGTTCATTATCCGCAATATTGCAATGAAAAAATCGGTATCTGCTGTGTTTATCGAAATTGACCATGTTACTCGAATTACCAGCATAGGTTAATTTATCAACATTTGTGATGTGATATGAAGTATTATTTAGTATAAATTTTATAAAATTTGAACCAATAAAACCTGCTCCGCCAGTAACTAAAATATCTTTTTGTCTATATTCCTCCATCAAATTTATTCCCCTTCGAAGAAATGTTTATTTGCATTATACAAAGCTTCGTGAGTACCCGCATCCAACCACCAGCCACTTAAAATATCATAATTCAACTCATTTCTATTAATATATAAATTATTTAAATCAGTAATTTCCAGTTCGCCACGTTCAGAGGGTGACAAAGATTCAATTAAATCAAAGACACTATTGTCATAAAAATAAATACCTGTCACACAAAAATTGGATTCAGGATTCTTGGGTTTTTCTATAATCGATTTTATTCTTTGATTCTTGTCATCGACTATTGCAACACCGTACCTCTCGGGGTTACCTACCTCTTTTAAGAGTACTTTTGCTCCATAATTTGCTTTTTTAAAATCTTCTATATAGGGTTCTAAATCATCATCAAACAGATTATCACCCAATAAAACAACAAACTTCTCACTTACGAAATCCTTTGCACAGTACAATGCGTTTGCGATTCCGCTACCCTTTTCTTTTTGAATCGTATAGAATAATTGAACTCCCAACTCGTCACCTGAGCCAAATATTCCATTAAATAAATCTATATCCTCTTTATTCGTTACAATTAAAATTTCTTGAATTCCCGCTTGCGCTAATTTTTTTATAGGCCAATAGATCATAGGATAAGAACCAACCGGGAGCAGGTGCTTATTAATAATCTTCGTGAAAGGTCTTAAGCGAGTACCTGAGCCTCCAGCTAGTATGACGGCTTTCATCAAATATCCCCTTTCAAGATTTTACTTCCTTTATAAATGTATGTTTTAAAACACCTAAAGGGTACAACCCTTTTGGTTTATGTATAAAAATGTGCATATCCCTTAATCCGTGAATTTGTATTTGAAGATGGAGGAGTTAGTTCTGTGAACAAAAATACATTTAACAATGAAATGAAAGAGGATCATAAAATGATAAAGTGGATCTTCAAATAAACCATTACATGAATCTTTTTATGTTTAAGTACGTATTACAATTAAAGAATCGGATTTTGATTGAAAGGTGCGCAAATGCCTACTTGTCAATATTGTAAAAGCAAATGGACATGGTTTGATTCACTTAAAAATGTGATGTCCTTTCGCAAAAAAATGTTCTGCAGATATTGCGGAAACTATCAATATCAAAGCAAGTCTTCGAGAAATAAGATCTCATTATTAGTAACTCTCCCAGTGCTTTTACTTCCTTTTTCTGTTGTGTTTAATTGGTCAATATCATCAGTATTATTGTTACATTTTGTATTAATTATGGCAGTATTTGGGATCTTGCCATTTTTCTTGCAACTATCTAAACATGATGAACCGTTATGGTAGGAAGATAGAGACCTCTTCAATAGAGTCTCTATCTTCATTTCCTTATTTTAAAGACTGCTTCTTCAGTTTTTCTGATTCCTCATTAATCTGTTGTACATCTATTCTTTCAAAAAGCGGCTTTACCTCTTTAATATGTACCTGTGGGAGGTCAAATGGACTCCAGCTTTGATGCCCTAGCTTAAGTACCTTTTTTATCTCATTACTTGAAAACGGCAAAAATGGACTTAATAGCTGAGATAAGTTTCCAATGATATAAACACAAGTGGCAATTGTATCATCGCAAAGACTGCGGGCTTCATTTATTTGCACCCACGGCTTTTGCATATCAAAGTATTTATTCGCGAACCGGATCAAATAAAAAATCTCTTCCAATGCTTGTTTCAAATGCGTATTTTCGATAAGCGACCCAACTTTGTGATAGAGTTCCTCAGTTTTTTGTTGTATGTCAGCGTTGATTTCTCCTTTTGGCAGATTTCCATCATAATATTTTTCAACGAACTTTAAAGTACGGTTGACCAAATTCCCATAAGCACCAAGGAGTTCACTATTGTGACTGTAAATAAATTCACGCCAGGAAAAATCGGTGTCCCTATTTTCAGGAGCGTTGATCGTTAAAAAGTAACGGATTGAATCTGGATGATACCTTTCAAGTATGTCTGGCACCCATACTGCCCAATTTTTACTGGTGGAAAGCTTTTGTTTTTCTAATGTCAAATATTCATTTGAAACGATAAGAGTCGGTAAAGATTTTACCTCGATTCCCATTAATATGGCTGGCCAAATCACGGAATGAAAAGGAATGTTGTCTTTGCCATGAACATAGTAAGCAACGGTATCCTTGCTCCAAAAGATTGAATCATCCTTTCCTTGTTCATTAGCCCACTTTTTACTGGCTGAGTAATAACCGGACACTGCTTCAATCCAGACATAGATTTTTTTATTTTCATAACCGCTCACAGGCACACTAACACCTAAAGGAAGGTCTCTTGAAACCGCCCGATCTTGGAGTCCTTCTTTTAAATATCTATCTGTCAGTAGAATTGCATTTGGACGCCATAAATTGTTTTCTCTGGCATAGTCCACATGCTTTTCAAGAACTTGTTGGAATGTACTAAGCCGAAAATAAAAGTGCTCCGTTTCCATAGGAGTTGGACGGTCCCCGCATAATTTACATCTTTTATCTCTTAAATCAAGCGGGTCTAAAATGGCTGAGCAATATTCGCATTGATCTCCTCTCGCCTGTTGACCGCAATGAGGACAGCTTCCTTCTACATAGCGATCTGGCAGAAACTGATCACAACTCGGACAATATGCTTGCTCCACGGTTTTCTTGTCGATATGTCCTTTTTTCAGCAATGTGAGAAAAATATCCTGAACTATCCTGTGATGGAATTCACTATCGGTTCTTGTGTAACAGTCAAAAGTAAAGCCTAGCTTTTCAAAACAAGTTTTAAATTCTTGATGAAAATGATCGGCAATTTCTTGAGGTGAAACTCCTTCTTGTTTAGCTCTAATTGAGATAGGAGTACCGTTACAATCGCTTCCCGAAACATATAGAACCTGCTCTCCCTTTAACCGGTAATATCTAGCCAAAATATCACCAGGCAGCAGGCTCGCGATATGTCCAAGATGTAAAGGCCCGTTGGCATAGGGCCATGCCCCTCCAATAAAAATACTCATTAACATTCCTCCTAAAAATAAAATAAAAAAACCTCGTCTTTAGACATCAAGTTGCCTAAGGACGAGGTTAGTCTCGTGGTACCACCTTAATTCACTGATTACTCACATAATCAGCCTCTGAAAGTACGGAACTGGTCAGCTCTTATACTCTGACATTTGTAACGAGTGCCAAATCTCGTCGCAGCCTAAGTTCATACAAAAATGGAGTTCGGCTGCGCAGCTCAGAGACCATCTTCGAACGGATCCTTCTTTACCCCTTTTCAGCTGCCAGGGCTCTCTGTTAAAAGAAGCAAATCCGTCTACTTTTCTCTTCATCGCTTTTTATTCCGTGCAATTTTTCTTATTATGCCACAAATTTAGAAAGGAGAAAAGGAAAATTTTACTCCTCACTTCTCCAATTCTCATTTATAATTGCCATTATTTGATGATTTTCCCATTCTCCGTTAATCATCACATTTTTTATAGCGATGCCTTCTTTGTGGAAACCAACTTTTTCCAGAACTCGGATCGAACCAATATTATGGGGCATTACACCAGCATCCAGTCGATGAAGATTTAGTTCTAAAAAAGCATAATCGACAATCATCCGAACTGCTTCCGTCATATACCCCTTGCCATTGTGGCCTTGATCCAGGTAATAACCGAGCCAGCAGTTTTGAAATGGCCCCCGTGCTACTTCGGAAAGCATGGTTACACCAATCAATTCATCTGATTCTTTTAAAAATATACCAAATAAATAAAACTGATCATTTTCTCTCATCTCCGCGGTTCTCTGGATTCTCTGTAATTGCCCTTCTAGTGTGTAAAACGAAACTTTCTTTGTCGTAGTGTACTTTTTAAAAAAATCTTTATTGCGCAGTTCCAATGCCAATAACTCTTCTGCATCTGACTCTTCAAAAAATCTTAAATAAATATGTACTCCTTTAAGCATAGTAATTTTCCCTTCTTCTTTTTAGTTCATAAATCGATTTAATAAATACATTGGATCTACTGAAAACAATTCTCTCATACTTGTAATCTTTTGTTTGGCCGCAAAATCTTTACCTTTTACATTTATTTACAAAAATAATACCATTCTCTCCTCATCCCAATATGTATCGCCTAGTTTCATCGCCTGCTTCTCGCTTCCACAAACCTGGAAACCTAAAGACAAATAGAGGTTACGGGCTGACTCATTAGAAGACACTACTGTTAAGTGAATTTGTTCCACACCTTCCCACTCTCTTGTTTTCTGAACAGCTTCATTCATTAAAGCTTTGCCAATTCCTTTGCCCCGTACAGTTGGTTTTACATACATGGCTACAACTTGAACTCGATGCTGTAATTTAAGATGCTGTTCTCTGACTACTGTAACAGTGCCAACCAGTTTTTCATCAACAAACGCACCCAAGGTAAACGAAAGATTAGAACGAAATCGTTCTTGATATACCTTAATGGGTCTCTTGATTTCGTCCTCATACCTGGTGGAAAATGCTTCAGGATTCAGTTTTAAAGCTTCAAGTCTTACTTCTCTATATATTTCAGCATCAAAAGGAGTTAATCGTCTAATCTCCATGGAGCACCTCCACTTAAGTATTAAACTAATTTAAACATTAAAATATCATCCCAATACTCTGTATCACTAATTTTCACTTCTTTAATTTTTCTTCCTTCTTCGATAAAACCCAAACTCCTATACAATGCAATTGCTCTTGTGTTTGTTGAAAAAACACCAAGGCTTACTTTTTCAATGTAAGGGTTGTGGGTAGCCCAGTTTAACAGTTCACTGAGTAACAATCTTCCGATCCCCCTGTTTCTGTAATCCTTGCTGATCATAATTCCAAAGGAACCTACATGAGCCAATCTCTTTTGAATATTTGATAAAAAAGCGACCCATCCGACAATTCGATTTTCAACTTCTGCGACAAGAATAGTTTCTCTTTCATTAGCCAAAATTTTATCAATCCAGTTTTGTTGTTGATCTACAGTTTAATTGAATTCTTCCGGAATAGTCATTAAATAATCTCTTTCTGATATCACTTCTTGCTGAATTTGCAGGATTGACTCAGCATCTGTTAATTGAGCAGTCCGAATCGTTATCATTGTATTTTTTATATGAGGCATGTTTATCCCCCCTTATTTGCAAATAAAGTTTTTAAAAGCTAATAAAAATAATAAATTTGGAAAAATTATACCTAGATTACAAAAGGAGTTGTTGCTGTTTCAATGAATGTGGAAGATGCAAATAATAAAAGCCCTTCTGCCGAAACAAATCACAAGAAGCAGAATAAGCAAATACCGCCATATTACCTAAATTTTATGCCAGATCATGATGTCATTCTTGATGAGGATTCGGCGGAAAATATTACAAATGTTGAAGATGCTGAAAGTGATGCTCAAATTAAAAACATTGATATGGAGTGAATAAACAAATATGGATGCAAAACGTGTAAAACAAATATTATCATCGTCTGCTGATATTGAAGTCCAATACAATGGAGTCTCTGTCTGGATTGATAAATTAAATGAAGACGGCCGGACTGCAACGGTCCATTTAAGAGGACCTCTTGAAGAAAGATCCATTGTTGAAATTGATGAGCTTGAAGAAAAATAATATTGATAAAAGGGGATAGAACTGAAGGTTTTATCTCCTTTTTTGTAACGATTCCATTAAAAAATCTCGATCTTCCGGATAGGTGAGAACTATATTTCTTATTTCATCTGCTGATTTCCAAGCAATATCATAAATGAGCTGATCAGGGTCTTGGATTTTCCTATTCCCTCCAATCAGTTTAGTATGAAAATATCGAACTTCAGCCATCCATTCTCCGTATTCTCTCTTTTTACAATAGATTTCATCTAGTACTTCTACCCGATACCCCGTTTCCTCGAACACTTCCCTTTCGCAGCATTCTTGAAACGTTTCATCACCATTTTTTTGACCAGAAGGAATCGACCATGTCTTTATGCGTCAGGTTTCCCCTGCAATACCATTAAGATTTCATTCCTGTTATTGATACATAATCCTGCTGCCCCTTGCCATATTTTCATGTTTCATTTCCTTTCCTAGCAACAAAAGTTATTGCATTTGTTTTAAGCAAAATTGACTTCTTGTTTCTGGTAATCTCATATTCAAGCGGTTTAATGAGTTCCGATATGACCTCCCAGTTCTGAAAAACATGATGTAATTTGGCAATTAAATAATCGGTTGGAAGATTGATTTCCATTAAAGCATCTAACGGTTCTCCGGATACTCTATCAATCTCTTGAACTTCTGAATTAATAATCAAACATGTAACACCGTTCAGTTTTGTTCCGCTTGCAATTCGATGTAAAACCTGCTCAAACACTTCTTCCGATTCTACGTGTTCAAGGCTTGATACAGCTAAAACGAAATCATACTGTTCTTTTGGAATACAATAGTCACCAATGTCTGCCTTTTCTGGATGAATAATATGATGAACTCCATAATTGCTGCTGTAAACATTCAGTTTTTCCAAGGCTGATTCGAGAAAATCTACACATACCACTTTTCCATGCCGGTCTTTCAGCTTTTCTGCGGTTGGAATACTGTTTCTCCCAACTCCACAGCCTAAATCAAGCACCTGTATATGGTGCTTGCCATCAAATATTTCCATAAGATCCATAACGGTTTTGACCGGTTTAGCTAGCCACGACCCTTCTTCGAACAAAGAATAGTGGGTATAACAGAAATCATGATATTTCTTTTCTTCATTTCGAATGAATTCGATTCTATTCATTGCCATAACCCCATTTATCAATCTTTACCAACTACTATATCCTAATTCCATTTCTTAGAAAAGACGATATCATTTTTTATGAAGAGATATTTAAATTGCGATATAAAATAAAAGGTCTATAATATGTAGAGGAAACACACAGTAAACAACTTAGAATGATCGAAAGTGGTGATATGATGAGGAACTCTATTACTCTATTTTCATCCGTTCAGTGGCTATTTTTTATTTTCGCTAATACAGTTGTAGTTCCTCTTTCGATTGGAACTGCTTTTGAACTGCCTGCTGCAGATATCGCAATGATGGTTAAGACCACACTGATCTTTACGGGAATCGCCTGTATTTTGCAAGCAAGATTTGGCCACGGATATCCGATTATGGAAGGACATTCAGGGATCTTCTGGGGAGTTATGCTTAACTTAAGTCTATCTGCGTCTTCTCTCGGATTAAGCTTAACTGAAATTGGTGGTGGAATTGCAACTGGTATCCTGTTGTCGGCAGTCGCAACTGTTCTCCTTGCAACATTTAATTTAGTATCTTGGGTTCAGCGAATTTTTCCGCCTATGGTGGCTTCGGTTTACTTATTTCTCTTGTCGTTTCAATTAATCTTTATCTTTTTTGAAGGGATGTTAGGAAAAAAAGCGGACGGCACATTAGACATCCCTGTAAGTTTATTATCCGTCTTTATTGTGATACTAGTTATTTTATTAAAAATCAAAGGCAATACATTGATCAGTAATTTTTCTATTTTAATAGGAATTGTTGTAGGTTGGATATTATATGTACTATTGTTTCCTGGACAGACAACCTCTGCAAATCTGAATGGAAATACCTTTACCTTGTTTCCTCTTGGAAAGCCGAATTTAGAATTAGGGATCATAATTGTTACTTTTTTTGCGGGATTATTGAATATAAGTAATACTGTTGCATCCATCGATTCGGCTGCCAGAATTTTTAATGATAAAGTAAAATTCGTACAGTATCGAAAATCGATGTTTTTAACAGGAATTTATTCGATTTTTGCATCTGGGTTTGGTCTTGTACCTTATACGCCATTTACATCTACCATTGGTTTTTTACAAAGTACCCGAATTTATGATCGAAAACCGTTTTATCTGGGAGGGGCCCTTTTAACTATCATGGGCTTAATTCCTATCTTCGGCTCATTTTTGGCTACAATGCCAATTACTATAGGAAATGCCGTGCTGCTTGTGTCCTATCTTCAGTTATTCGGGACAGCCTATAGCAGTTTAAATGGAGCAACGTTTACATCCAACTCGATTTTTAGATTTGCGATTCCGCTATTATTTGGGGTCAGCTTAATGAACCTGCCTGTTGAAATCTATAGCAGCCTGCCAGCACTGATACAGCCGTTTATTTCAAATGGTCTTATCATGGGAATGCTTCTTTCTATTATTTTTGAGCTAGCATTTAAGTGGGAGCGGTTAGAACCTGCCGAAGGGAAATAATAAGAATGTAGAGCAAACGCTCAGAGTTTCATTACTCTGAGCGTTTATCAATTAATCTAGTAAATTTTTTTCAAGAATATTAATCAAATCATCGGTTGGACCGAAAACGGTTTTATGTAGTTTTTCAATGCCATTTAAAATATCTGCAGAAGGCAGCTCGTGATAAATATTAAATTCATAGTTCAAAACTAGTTCCCCATCCTTTATAGTATAAAGTGTCAGATAAACTAAAAATACTTGGAGGTGCACTTACTATTATTGAAAAAATTAGAACAGAAGCTTTAAGTTTTGACGGTTTAGACGCAGCCATTAGCCGGCTTCCTAATCATCACCCTAAATTCAAAATCTTAAAAGACAGACATACTGCGTTAGAATCAGGAATTGGCGGCGAAAAAAGAGTAGAAGATACATTAAGGTCCCACTCACTCCCCTTTGAGAATCGCATATTCTTCGATTTACATCTCTTCTCCACTGAAAATTTTCAATTAGATGCTATCATATTGACCCCTTCTTATGTGCTGATTTTAGAAATTAAAAACATTAGCGGTATTTTATCTTTTAATGACGATCCTCCGCACTTAATGAGAACCAACTCTGATGGCAGCAAAGACGGATTTGACAGCCCTGTCCCCCAGCTTGAACGAAATTGTGAACTGTTATCTAAATGGCTTTCTAAGAAAAGTATTGATCTCCCCGTTTTCGGAGCTATCGTTCTCGCCTACCCCAAACAAATTGTTGACAAATCACCCGCTGCAACTACGATATTGTACCCTAAATTAATTCCTGCTTATATCAAAAAATTGTTCGATGAGCATAGGAGTAAAAGTTTAGACAAGAAATCATTTCATCGGCTAATTTCTGAAATTATGAGGAGCCACAGCATCTATGTACCGAACCCTATTGCAGATACGTATGGCATTTCGAAAAATGATTTCAAGACCGGAGTAAAATGTAAGGAATGTGGTATTTTCGGCATGCGGAAATATTTTAAAAAATGGGTATGCGATAGCTGTGGGAATAGGAGTGGGGTTGCACATTACCATGCTATGAAAGATTGGTTCTTGCTGTTTGGCGCAAGGATGACGAATCGGGATTGCAGGGAGTTTTTGGGGGTGGATAATAAACATAAGGCAACACGGATATTGCAAAGTATGGATTTAAAACATGAAGGGAGTTTTCGTGATCGGGTATACTGGATGGATTTAAGGACTTTTAAAATTCCTAGTGAATAAAAGGCAGGTTAGTGGAAAGTGTCTACCTATCGAGACTAAATCCACCGTTACCAAGACTAAATCCCTCGCTACCGAGGCTAAACCCACCGCTACCGAGACTAAATCCATCGCTACCGAGACTAAATCCATCGCTACCGAGACTAAATCTCTCGCTACCGAGACTAAATCCCTCGCTACCGAGACTAAACCCACCGCTACCGAGACTAAATCCACCGCTACCAAGACTAAATCCCTCGCTACCGAGACTAAACCCACCGCTACCAAGACTAAATCCCTCGCTACCGAGACTAAACCCACCGCTACCGAGACTAAACCCACCGCTACCAAGACTAAATCCCTCGCTACCGAGACTAAACCCACCGCTACCGAGACTAAACTTCACGCTACCGAGACTAAATCGCGCCTATGGAGAAGTATCCACCCGCTTCCGGTAGTAAACTCCCCTCTACCAAAACCAATCTGCTGAACAACCTACCACCAAACCGGTTTCATCACCATAAACCAAAGCATGATTAAAAGTAAGACAATATAAAACCATACAGAACGCTGAAGTTTTTCAGCTAATTGCACTTGATTAAAGTCAGGTTCAGTGAACTGGTTTAAAGTCGGAGTAAAGGCCCGAGCCAGAAAGACAATTGAACTAAACATGACAATCAAAGTCATAAAAATCCAGGATGTGCTCCATGGCCAGCCGCCCACATAAATAAGCAGTACACCAGAAATGATTAGTGCATGCCCGGCGTGTTTGACAATTCTTATACACGATCTAAAGATAATTAAATAAGACTGGATTTCTTCCACCCTAGCCGAACGAAGTTTTTTTAACAGAGTCAATAAAACAAACAATGGACCAATCGATAAGATCGAACTAAAAATATGAATATACACTATCAATTTATATAATAAAAACATCGTCATTCAAATCATCTCTCAGCAGTATATGATAAACTTTCCTTTATTATATAAGATATAAAATGATAGAAATTAATAAATGTAAAAGTAATTGTTACGAATTAGCAAACCTTTGCAGCGTAATACTTGCCTATTATGAGATAAAAGGAGAAGATTAAGGTGTAGGATGACCATTGGAGGCGACTGGTATGATTCGTGTATTTGTTTTTCTTATAATCTTTTTCTCATTCTTTGATCTATTTACACAGCTTCCTATAATGACTCCTCTTGCTGCATCACTAGGGGCAACTCCTTTTTTAACCGGATTAGCTGTGGGAATGTACTCTTTTTCCAATACTATTGGAAATGTGGCGTCCGGGTTTATAACGGATAAAAAAGGACCTTCTTTTATTATAAAAACAGGGTTATTGCTTACTGGCGTTATTCTCCTCCTTTATTCCTTGGCTGCCCATCCATGGCTTTTGCTAATTCTTCGATTTTTGCACGGTTTAGCAGCCGGATTCATTACTCCAGCAGCTTTTACCTACGTAGCCAATACAACCGCTAAAGAGAAAAAAGGTAAGAACGCTGCACTTACCGGAGCATTTGTCGGGTTAGCGGCTATAGTCGGCCCTGCTTTTAGCGGAATTGTTGCCAGTAAAACGAATGAAGTTACGGTTCTTTGCTTGACAGGAGCTTTTATGCTGTTACTAGCTATCGTGGCTTTATTGGTTCTGCCAAAATATCAAAAACCGGCATCTTTTGAAAAACAAACTGAGTCAATACCTGTCCGATTTCTGTTCCGAAATCCGCTCATCATGAAATCATTTGCGGGTGCGTTTTTCCTAATGTTTTCTCAAGGGGTTTTGGCCTATATGCTCCCATTGAAGGTAGAACAGCTTGGCTATGATGCACGAACAAGCGGCATGCTGTTAAGTACATTTGGGATTGTCGCTGTGTTGATTTTTGTACTGCCAATTAACCGATTATTTGATATCGTAAAGCCTATTAAAACGTTAAGCTTCGGTATGACTACGATGGGACTTAGTTTTTTGCTGATTAGCAGCAGTCAGGATATTTTTATTCTTTATGTTTTAATGGCTTTTTACGGAATAGGTTTTGCCTTCCTATTTCCCTCTCTTAATACCTTGCTGATTGAGGCTACCGAAGAAACACACCGGGGTAAAGCATATGGCTACTTCTATGCCTTCTTTTCTTTCGGTGTCGTATTTGGATCAGGTACAACAGGATTACTCGAACTTTCTTCCAACCAAGGATTTGTTCTGACGGGAACACTATTAGTCATTATTTCTGCGTTTATTTTATTTAAGAAAAATAGTAGATTCGCAAATGTTAAAGGTTGGCAGAAATAGAGAATATCTCTTATCATAGAGCAAAAAGTTGATCTCAATAAAAAATGCACCCTATATGGCGTGCATTTTTTATTGTATTAATTGGTTTCTTATCGGTTGGTACATCGGTCATTATTTACTTAAATCCTTGAGTAAGAAGTATAGAAAAAGAAATACCTGATTTTCTAGATGCATACCCCATCACCAGCTACTATTGAAGTAGAGGCAGCAAAATAAATGCACAGTTCGGAAATATAAAAAAGGTGCCTCCATTCAATGGAAGACACCTGACTTTGCTTGTCGCTTGTGTACCTAACAGAACTTATCTTTCATTAATTGATCTAGCAAATTGAATGTTTTTCTTACGATGTTTTTCGGAATTTCAGTAAAATGATCTCCCAAACTTAGCTCAAAATAACAAGTCTGTTCATCAGTATCTTTTAAATAACTAGTGATTCCAATCCCCGATTGTTGTTGGACCTCTATCAAAATAGGTTCTACTTCTTCTTTTGCATAAGGAAAATGTACATGAAACATATTTGAAACAGGGATGTTAGGACGTGTTGAAATTCCGTAGCAAGAATTGAAATACTCAGCCAATTCTTTAGCATTCTCATAATACTGCCCCATTTTTTCGAAACGCGTTTCAAAATAATAATCTGCTGGAATGATATACGGGTACAAACTAATCAAATCACCGCCATAACGCCGTTTCCAGACCTTTGATTTCGCTATAAAATCAGCGTCTCCTGCCAAGATTGCTCCTGCAATCCCGCCAATTCCTTTATAAAAAGAGATATAAACACTGTCAAATAAAGCACTGATTTCAGCAGCAGATTTCTTATAGTAAGGCAGCACTTCTAGTAATCGGGCTCCATCAAGATGCAGCTTGATCCCTTTTTCTTTACAATAATCAGAAATCTGTTCCAAAGTTTCAAAGCTTGGTAATTGACCGCCTATCTCCCGCTGAGGCAATTCCAATAATAGACAAGAAATCTCGTCCTTTAGTTCCACGACATCTTCAAATTCAATCACACGGCTTTTATCAGCGAGCAATATCGTTTCAATATGATGGATTTCTTTCAAGCCATCTTGTTCATGTATTTCTAAATGACTTAAAGGATGATAAGCCACTTTTCTGATTCCTTTTTCATCACACCAGATCCGTAAAGCAATCTGTTGTGCCATTGTCCCGCTTGGAAAAAAGATCGATTTTTCCTTGCTTAAGAAAGCAGCTATTTTTTCTTGAAAATCTTCAATCACCTTTCCTGATCCATACATGTCGCTTTCTAATTGACCATCCACATTCTGAAACGCCTTTTTTAATACTTGAATATTACGTTTTCCATGCTGAGCTAATTGGTAGTTGGCTTGATTGTATGCATCTTTCAGAGAACTAATTCGATTCATTTTCTTTACCCCTATTCCTGGTTCATGGTGAACCTCTTTTTACACTTTTTTACCCTTCCAAGAATCTTTCAGAGCTACAATCCTATTAAAAATGAAGTTATCATCCGTTGAATATGAATCTAAACAAAAATACCCATGCCGGATAAATTGAAACCTTTCGTCAGACTTTGCATTTGATATAGATGGTTCTATCATACAATTTTTATGAATGATTCGGGAATAGGGGTTTATTTTTTCTGACCAAGTTATTTCAGGGTCCTTCATAAGCTCTTCATTATCAAATAATTTGTCATATAAATGAACATCTGCTCTTACAGCATGTAAAGCCGATACCCAATGAATCGTTGCCTTTACCTTTCTCCCTGAAAAACCAGTTCCGCTTTTGGTTTGTTCATCATACGTACAACGAAGCTCCAGAATTTCACCAGTCTTTTCATCCTTAATTACCTCATGACACTTTATAAAATACGCACCTTTTAACCTCACTTCCGAATTTAGCGACAGGCGTTTAAACCCATTAACAGGGACCTCCATAAAATCTTCTTTTTCTATATAGATAACTTTAGAAAATGGTACATGTCTAGTACCTAAATCAGGATTTTCTGCATTGTTTTCTATCGATAAAAATTCCGTTTTTCCTTCCTCATAATTCGTTATCGTAACTTTTAGGGGATTGAGAACAGCCATCACACTATTCACTTTCGGCTTGAGCTCGCTGCGAAGAATACTCTCAAGCAAAGAGTAATCGATCGTGCTTTGACTTCTGACAAAGCCAATTTCCCCGATAAATTTCCTAATACTATCTGGAGTGACACCCCTTCGCCTTAACCCGCGAATTGTTGGCAGACGCGGATCATCCCAGCCGTCCACATACCCTCCTGCCACTAATTCCCGTAAATATCGTTTACTCGTCACAGCTCCTGTTATATTGACTCTGCCAAATTCTCTTTGTTTTGGGGGTTCATCAATCTCTAATTCATTTAAAACCCATTCATAAAGCGGGCGATGGTCTTTAAATTCTATCGAACACAAAGAATGTGTAATATCTTCCATGGCATCTTGAATCGGATGAGCAAAATCATACATCGGGTAAATACACCATTCGTTCCCTGTCCTATAATGATGAGCATTGATAATTCTGTATAGGACTGGGTCTCTTAATTTGATGTTAGGCGAATTCATGTCTATTTTTGCTCGTAAAACCTTTGATGCTGTTGGAAATTCACCATTTCTCATTTTTAAAAATAACTCTAAGTTTTCATCTATCGTACGATTTCTGTATGGACTATCTTTACCAGGTTCAGTTAAAGTACCCCTGTATTCTGTGATTTCTTAAGGAGTTAAATCACAAACATATGCTTTTCCTTTATTAATTAGGGTAATCGCAGCATTAAATATTTCATCTGAATAGTCTGACCCATAAAAGATTCGATCTCCAGGATTGTAGCCTAACCAATTAATATCCTCAATGATTGCATTTACATACTCGATGTCTTCCTTTAAGGGATTCGTATCATCAAAACGTAAATGGAAGGTTCCATTAAATTTTTGCGCTGCCATATAGTTTGTATAGATTGCATAGGCACTGCCAATATGAAGATAGCCATTAGGCTCTGGCGGAAATCGTGTACAAATTGGCCTGCTGAACGTACCATTATCAATATCTTCTTGAATCAGTCTTTCAATAAAATTTCCGTTTATAATAGCTTTATCATCACTCATTTTGGTCCCTCCAAAATTGTTTTTACATTTTATCCAATAAAAAAATCCCACCCCCAAGACTGCTTAAGTCTTGGGGACGAGATTTGAATCGCGGTGCCACCCCAGTTTGTTAATATGTCACCATATTAACCTCTTCAGGTACGGTATGAACTTTTATACTTATACCCTAGCTCTATAACAGGAGCTCCTGTCACACTATCCCTAAATTAAGTTCCAATGTGATGCTCAGAGGCTTGGTTCAATAAATCATTCTTACTCCTTTTTCAGCATCCGGAGCTCTCTGTAAAGAATGGATTTTATCTACTCTTCTCATCATCGCACGTACTTGTTTTAAATTTTATATATAATACCAACTATTGAAAAATTTGTAAAGAGAATAACTATACGGTAATTTTTTATATTTTAACATGATTTTGCGAATTAATACCTATATTCTATTTGGTTACACCAATTACATAAACATAAAAAACTGGCTTTAATTCTTTTAACTCTACTCTAATATTAGAAAATCCAATATGTCAATGTAATTAAAAATGTCTTCTCCTAGTTTTTTGGATGTTTCTTCTGTCCCATCTTTCATGAAGGGTTGAACCGTTATTGCTATAATACGCTCTGATTTAAATTTTTCGATCACTGCATCTTGTCTATCTCAATTAATAAACAACGTTTTTCGTTGAAGTAAACTTGGACTGATCTTGCACTAAAATATTTCATTCAACTCCAAAATAATGATTATGATCGAGAAAAATAAGCAACTAGTTGCAGGGATCGTCATAATTAAAATTTGACGGACTCTGAACTAGAATACCTCTGGAATCATCTTAAACCCTTCAATCACCGCGTCTTCATCGATCTCAATCAGCAGACACCGTTTCCCATTATAGTTTACCTGTTTGACGTATTTTAAATCTTGTGGACTAATCGAGATTTTCGCTACTTTGGTGTCTATCTTAATCGATTTGGATTTAAAATTCGGGACAATGTTACTTGCTTTAATCTCATACTTTTCATCATCCATAACCTTTTGAAAAGCCATTTCCACTTTCTCTGTATTAACGTCTTCTACACCGCTAATCTTTAACACACGTTCTACATCTTTGTAATCCAGTTTTGGCGGCTCATCTTCTTCGTTTTCATCCATCACTCGATTAATTTCTTCATACACATTTGCAAGTGTTGATGCATCAAGCTGATCTCCAACGACTTCTCTTATAATTTCCTCAAATACCTCTTTATCTTCCTGTGCGGTCATTGACATTTCCGCATTCAATACTTCCTCTATAAAATGAGGATTTGGTTCATTCTGTTTTCCAGATGAATACAGAATATGGTTTACGTCAGCCGAGTTTTCTTTAAAAGAAGGGAACAAGAAACCCCCAATAGGAGATGTGAGATTGATAACCGAATCTACCACTATATTATATTTAAATACTTTTTCCACATAATCAAATAACAGTGTCTTTTGAGGTTCTTCTGTTTTATTTATACAGCACAAAATAAATGAGTGCTGATAAACCTCATCCCGCTCGCTCTCTTCCGCTTCCTCGTTCCTTTTTTTCGTTGGTTTAAAAAAGGTCCCGCGGATGAAAGTTACAACCACATCGTACTTGTATTGCACGTCTTTAATCATCTTCTCCACGAGCAATAGCATTTGCTCAGTCCAATCTTCCATTTCACCAGATTGCAAGGCTTCAAGTAGGATCGTCTGTCCATGGTTCTCATCTTGTCTTTGTTGAAACCTTAATTCAAAGAGTTTTGAATCTATTTGACCAGTAAGTATCTTTTTAAAGTTATTCAAAAATAACTCCTGCTGTTCTCGATCTAGCATCTGGAAGGGTTGACTCTCTTGATGAAAGATATCACTGCTTTCCTTTCTTATGAAGACATTGAAGATATCTGAAATGTTCATTAAGTCATTATCGGGCTTGAATTGTTTCCGAATGTTTGCGATGTCTTTTTTGTTCATGTTAAGTCCAACTCCTAAGCTGTTATGTAAAAAATAAATAGGAGTTGCCGTAGCAGCTCCTATGCTAGCGTTATTTACCAAAAAATATACCGATATGAATTAAATCTTACCTAAAACATTTTATCACATTACTTTCAAAAAGATATTCTAGTTTTTATATAAACACAACATTCTGAGTATTGTTTTTATTCTAATAAAAACATATAATAATAGAACACTTTTATCATTAAAACTGCTAAAGAGGTGTAAAAATGAAAGCTTTAGAGAGACTTAGTCAATTTGTCGGCAACACTTTTGCCATCTGGGTGCTTCTATTTGCAGCCCTAGCATTTTTCTCGCCATCTGCCTTTACGTGGATCGCACCCCATATCTCACTCTTATTAGGAATTATTATGTTTGGTATGGGTTTAACTCTATCTGGAGGTGATTTTAAAGAGGTATTTAGACGGCCAAAGGATGTAGCAATCGGGGTTGTCGGTCAATTTGTCATTATGCCAGGTCTTGCTTTCTTGCTTGCAAAAGGGTTGCAGCTCCCGCCGGAAATTGCGGTTGGTGTTATTCTCGTAGGATGTTGCCCTGGTGGAACTGCTTCAAATGTTATGACGTTCCTGGCAAAAGGTGATGTGGCCTTAAGCGTTACGATTACGTCTGTTACGACTTTACTTGCTCCACTGGTCACACCTGCACTTATCTTATTGCTGGCTAGCGAATGGATCCCTGTAGATCCTGCGGGATTATTTTTATCAATCGTGCAAATTGTCATTGTTCCGATTGTTCTAGGAGTTTTAGTTAAGAAATTCTTTAATCGTCCAGCCCAAGCAAGTGTTAAGGTACTACCGCTGGTTTCTATTATCGCGATTGTAGCCATTGTGACTGCTGTTGTCTCTGTAAACCAACAAAATATTGCAAAAACCGGACTTATCATTTTTGCTGTTGTCATTTTACATAATGTCCTTGGCTATTTATTAGGATATGTTTTTGGAAAACTCTTTAAGATGGATCTATCCAAGAAGAAAGCGATTGCGATTGAAGTGGGCATGCAAAATTCAGGATTAGGTGCTGCCATCGCTTCTGCTCACTTTTCACCATTATCCGCAGTACCAAGTGCGATATTCAGTGTATGGCATAATATTTCAGGGCCAATATTGGCAACGATCTTTAACCGGATGAAAGATAATCAATCAACCCATGTTGATTCGAGTAAGACCCCCGTTACTAACTAAAAAGAAAACACCTTCTTGTGATTCAAATATCACATGAAGGTGTTTTTTATCTTATTTCTCCTCATTTTTTTCTTTTACGTTAATGGTAATTACGTAATTATAGTAAGTCAGTTTCAGCTTTGGGACAGCTGCATAGGAGCAGGAGAATACACAGCATCAAATATATCTGCTTCATTTAAAATCACGTCTTAAGCGTTTAGTCTAAATTTTATGGCGGCTTTTACACTCATCTTTATGAGGAAACAGGGGGACGGTTCTTGCGTTTCGTGAAACGCAAGAACCGTCCCCCTGTTTCACACCTAAATTAATTATTTCTAAAATTGAATATTTCGTGAATAGAAATTTCGTGGTACTATTAATCTAATATTTTTTCAATTACTTTTTCTTTTCTTAGGAGATGGAATAACATGCCAACATGGCAACGGAATTTATGGGTACTTTGGATCGGAGTTTTCTTTACAGCCGCCAGTTTTTCTATGGTCATCCCTTTTTTGCCAATCTTTCTTTTAGAAATAGGTGTACACGACCATACGGAAATGTGGTCTGGACTCATATTTGGCGCTGCGTTTTTTGCAGGTGCGATTGCCACACCATTTTGGGGGATGATTTCTGACAAATACGGCAGGAAACCTATGATCATTCGTGCAGGACTTGCCCTTTTTGTTATCTATATATTAATGGCTTTTGTCACAAACCCTTATCAAATATTAGCACTACGAATTCTTCAGGGGCTATTAAGCGGATTTATCCCTGGTTCCATTACATTAATTGGCACAAACACGCCAAGTGAAAAAGTAGGTTATGCGCTTTCCCTTATATCTTCTGCTTCTGCAACAGGGATGATATTAGGTCCATTGTTAGGCGGAGGTATGGCTGAGCTTGTGGGAAATCGATGGGCGTTTGCAACAGCGGGAATTATCGTTGGTATTGCAACGATCCTGATTATCTTTTTTGTAAAAGAAGAGAATTTTAAACCAAACAAAGAAAAAGGCTCTATATTAAATGACTTCAAAATCGGATTAAGCAATAGGCCATTCTTGCTCGTGTTAATTCTTACGCTCGTTGTCAGTTGCTCAATCATGACAATTGAGCCGATTCTTCCGCTATACATTGCGGATTTAGGCAGTTCTTCCAAGTATGCTACTTTCTTGACAGGAGTGGTCATTTCACTGCCTGGTATCGCAAGTGCTCTATTTGCTCCTCGTTGGGGAAAATGGGCAGATAAAGTAGGGTTTCAGCGTGTTTTATTTATAGGACTTTTAGGTGCTGGAATTGGTACAATAGCTCAAATTCTATTTACAGAAATATGGGGATTTTCTCTTATCCGATTTGTGTATGGTATCTTTTTCTGTGCGGTTTTCCCTGCATTAAATGGACTCGTTGTAAAAACAACCCCAGAAGAATTCCGTGGACGCGCTTTTAGTTTAAATCAAACTTCAAACCAATTAGGCGGCATGATTGGTCCAATTATCGGGGGCTTTCTCGGAGGAATACTGCCGGTCCAAAGCTTATTTGTAATTACAGGATTGTTACTTTTAGTTGCAATGGGAACGGTATATTTACATTCAGGCGAACTGAAAAGCACTATCAAGAGAGAAGTTTTACCTAGAAAGTAATAATATAATTGTACACTTCAACTCTTTTTATACAATTGAAGTGTACAATTTTTCATAAGCCAAAATATTTATCAATTTCCTCAACGCCCATTGTATTATCTTTTGTATAATAAGAAATTATTTTTTCTTTTTTAATTTTTCTTCAGCTTTCTTCGTATTTTCCTCTACCCTAAATTTCACGATATCAGCGATTAATCCATATGGAATCGGCCTATCAAGAGGAAACTGAACTGCCCCTTTCGAACTCTTATATTCCGATAACCGATGAGCAAAAGCTGTTATTCCCGTTGGAGTTGGATAAAATCCGATGTGTTTGGGGTGGGCAGCGAAATGGACAAGATTTCCATGTAATTCAAAGGTTGGCATTTGATAGCTTATTTTTTCCTTTGCATCTGGCGCATTCTCTTTTATAACCTGACGGATTTTCTTAAGTATTTCCTGAACATCATGAGGAAATTGTGAAATGTATTCATCGATTGTTTTAAACATTCGCTTTCCCTCCATCAAATTATTTCCTTCTTCGTACGGATCCCGGTTAAATCTATGATTAAACCTGGTTCCCTTCATTAGTAATTTTATTCCGCAAAGCCCATTCTTTTGCTTTTATAACTAAATTATTAACAAACTGCTGCTTTCCTTCTTGGTATTTATAATGTTCATTTGGAAACTGCTTGGCTAAGCATATTTTCAATTCACCATATTTTTTTGCTTCCTCAGGATTGTTGAGCAAGTATTCTTTAAAATCTAAATGGATTTTAATTTGTTCACTGTCCACTTGAAAGATATGTACATGATGAGTTCTTTGATCCTGACCTTTAGAAAAAAACCTTCTTCCAGCAATCCCATTCTCACCCTTTGGTTCATATCCAGATGCAATCATTTGACCGTTATAATCATTAACCTTCTCAATGTTCTTTACAGCTGTCAAAATATCAATGATTGGTTTAGCATAACCTATTGCTGGTACAGACGTGCTTCCAATGTGGTATATTTCAACCAATTCATCTTTAAAAATATCTTTTAGGATTCTCTCTTCTTTTTTATATAATTGTGCCCATTCCTCGGTCCACGGAAGTATTTTCGTTTTTCTCAAAAGTGGTCACCCTTTTATGAATTGTTTTGTTCAAGAAATAGCTTATAAAGCAATAACAGGAACCCACAGTTCGTGCCTTGGTTTATGCTTTGGTCCGTAATAACATTCAATACAAGGCAAATTGGCGAGTTCATAACCCGATGTTGGCACCCATTCAGTATATAAGCGCTTCCATGCATCTGCTACGTTCGGGAATACTGCCCACATAGTTGGAGGGATTATAAGAGTTTCCATACCACTTGGAGGCTCTCCGTCATAACGTACACCCATAAAATATTCAAATTCTTCATCTGTGATGGCTGCTTCTTTCCCGCAAACACCTAAAAGACTTTCTAGTGTGCATTTTGGATTTTCCCATGACAGATCAATTAATTCTTACATAAATCCATCTTTCTTTGCATTGTTCCATAAAGTAGGGATTGTTTTAAATGCTCTGCTAGTTTTTACTGGCTTGCTCTTTCCTATAATTCTTAATTCATAATCAAGATTTTCAATTCGATACTCCATTTCTGTATCTCCTTTAATCGATATTTGAAAGGAGATTCTTGGAAAGGCTTTTAATTGTACTCCATTGATGCGTGCATCGGAGGGTTTAATTCCATGTGTCTTTTGAAAAGCGCGTGCAAATGAGTCAGCAGACACATATCCATATTTAACGGCTACATCAATAATCCGGATATCACTTTTTTGAATTTCGAATGCAGCAAGAGTTAATCGTCTTCGTCTAATATATTCTGAGAGTGATATACCTGCAATTGATGAAAACATCCTTGAGAAATGATATTCAGAACAATACGCTTTCTTCGCAATCTCTTTATAATCAATCTCTTCATCAAGATGATTTTCAATATACTCCAATGCGTTGTTCATTCTTTCTAGCCAATCCATACATTCACCCCTTCTATAATAATCTATAAAAAATGAAAATTAATTGACCGACATTTCATGCACCAAAATGTAGGTAACGAACTGTTATACATTACTTTTCGGCTAAAAATACTTCCAATTTAATTAATTTTAAATATTCACCTGTTTATTTATCTATACATCGAGCTTATCAGACCCTTGATCAAAAAGAAAAACCAAAGAAAGTCATCCGAGTCATTTATAACAATATCATTTTTAAATTATACTCATTTTTTAAAAAAATCTCATCAATTCTTGTGCAACCTTTTTTGGTTTTCCGCCTCTATTTAAATAACGTTAGCCCATTTGTCCCCCAAATAGCTATAACCAGTGCTGACACTAAGTATCCTTCACAAACTATTTTTGATAACGAGCTGTAAAGTCACTGGACACAAACCCATTAATAATTCGAGGCGCATCAAATAAAGCAGCTTTATGAATCAAAGGCAGTTGAGGAGTTCCTTCGAGACAGATAAGAACAGATAAAGATCGAGAAGTACCTTTCAAGTTAAATACATTTTCAATACCAAAGAACATAAAAAGCTCTCAAGAGAATCGGCTCTTGAGAGCTTTTGTCTTAGTTTACTCTTTCAATTCTTCCTTCAGACTTATAGTCAAATGGGGAAGTTAGTGATTTGATGTATTCAACAGTAGCATCTAAATCAGTTGGGCCGACTTCCATATTACTAGAAAGCTTACCAATGCTTGTACCAATATTTCCGTACATGTAATTGTTTACGACCACAGTATATTCTTTCGCTGGATCAATCGGCGTTCCGTCTGGTAAAAGAATGTCAACGACTTTACCAGTTTTTGCTGTATCGTCATATGTGTACGTGTATTTAAATCCAGAGATATGGTAGTCTAGACCTCTTGCTGTAATTTGCTCGTCTAAAATTACTCGCAAATCTGCACCACTTAGACTCACTTTATTAAGCACATTACCAAATGGCTGAATCGCAAATACGTCACCGAATGTTACTTCACCAGCTTCAAGATTTGCACGAACTCCTCCGCCGTTCATTAAGGCAAAATCGGAATCCATAGCAGCTCTCATGCCATCAGCAATCAGGTTACCTAAAGCTAAATCGCCAAATTGACTATTAACAGTCGGATAGCCTTTAACAAGGGTCGAAAGAGATTGTCCCACCACTTGTGCTTTAATAGGTTCAACCTTTTGCTCATACTTGTCCATTATAGCAGCAACTTCTGGGTCAGGAGTGTATCGATCTTGGTATACCGTTTTAATCTCTGCAGACTTCTTGAAAATATCTCCTGTGAATGGATCAATTACTAGTTCTACATCAGAAAAAGCAGATCCATAGGAATAAGCTTGTACAATAAGCTTATTATCGACTACACGGTTTACTTTCACATGGTTATGAGCAGCAAAAATAACGTCTACTTCATCATCTACTTGTTCTGCAATTCTGCTAGCATCATAGGAATCAGTATATCCAGTTTGTAATGCAGGATTATGAGCGAGAACGACAATTGATTCGACACCTTGAGCTTTTAACTCTTCAGTGTACTTGTTAATGGCTTCAACTTCATCCGTAATTTTAAGAGTTTCATTGCCTTTTGTCACAATCATATAAGGAGTCTCTTGCGTTACGACACCGATGACTCCAATCTTTTGTCCGCCGGTCTCTAATACCGTGTAAGGATCAGTAATTAAGTTTCCATCTCTAGTGTCAAACGCATTTGCTGCTACAAGAGGGAAGTTTATTCCATCGTAGCCAGGAGTACCATTGGGATGGTCACCACCGTACATCATTCGCTTTAATTCATCAATTCCTTCATCAAATTCATGATTTCCAAGTGTACCTGCATCAAAGCCGATATTCTCTAAAATTTCAATCGTGGGTTCATCTTGGAAGAGAGCCGAAATTAACGGGCTTCCTCCGATCATATCGCCTACATGAAGCAATAGGGTGTTCGGATTAGTGGATTCCTCTTGTTTCAAAGCTGCTGCTGTATACTCGATATGACCTGCACTTGCATTTCCAACTTTTGTTACTGTATCTAACTGGCCATGCAAGTCATTCAAGCCTAATAATTGTACATTTACTCCGCGATTAAGGTCTATATTGAAAATGCCATATCCTTTTGAATCTGTTTGGCCAGTGTAAGAGAATGGACTGTCTTCTCCAATGTATTGCTCTGCATTTGGTGAAGTTTTAAAAGTCACGTTCACATCTGCAGAAATAGGTGCAATTGACCAGTTGTTATCTGCTGTTGGCGTGATTTCTTTTTCTTCAGAAATATAGTCTATTAGAATTTGTCTATTTTCATCAGCAGAATCAACGACAATTTCACTTCCTTTTAATCCAGGGAAGTTTCCGCCTCCACCAACACGGTAGTTATTTGTTACAACAATAAATTCTTGCTCGGGGTCTATTGGTTCGCCATTGTATTCTAGGTTTACCACACGACTAGCATCAGGGTTAATTACGTTACCGTTTTTATCATACTTAGCAGGCTGAGTAACATCAATTTGATACGTAACACCATCAATAACGTCAAAGTTATAAGCAGGGAAAGCAGTATTTAATAGCTCTTGCTCAGTTGTTTTAGAAGGGTCAATTTGATTGAATGCACCTGCAGACATCTCAATCCATTCCTTAACAACTGAACCTTTTACTTTTACAGCCTTTAAAGTGTTGTCGTAAAGGTATAAGTCACTAGCACTGCGGATTGTTAAATCGCCTTCTTTAATTTCTGTAAAATCTTCTGCACCGTTACGTCCAGCCTTAAATGGCGCACCGACTGATAGAATTGGAAGGTCTTTTAATTCTGGTTTGTTGAGACCAATATACTTCTCTACATACCATTTTTGTGCATTTGTAACTACTTGAATCGATGGGTCATCCTGCACAAGGGCAAAATAGCTATGAATATCATCGGTTGTTGTTCCGATAGGTGTATTTACATATTCAATAGTCGCTTCGTGATCAGCTTTTACAGCGTCCAAAATGTCTTGGTCCGGTTGCACAGAATCTACTATTCTTACAGATGATTGTGAATCAGCCACAGACCATTTTCCTTTAACCTTTTGCAGGGTAAGGTCAATAATTCCTAAAGCTCCACCGCCGTAACCAGCTTGTACAGCAGGCACTCCATTAATGGTTCCTTTCGCATTATCTACTCCCGGCAGCGGCTTTCCATCTGCACCTTTAAATAAAGCATCCAAACTTGCTTCATTAGCAGCCGGGAATACTTTATGAGTGTGGGAGAAGGTAATTGCATCAATGCCTTCTACCTTACTTAATGCGTATACTGCATCTTCTGTATTTGCCTCGTTACCGTTGAATCCGGAGTGAGCCATTGCAATAATAATGTCTGCTCCTTCTTCCTTCATTAAAGGAACATAACGCTCGGCTGTTTCTACAATGTTTTTCGTAATGACCTTGCCATCAAGATTTGACTTATCCCACTGGTTGATTTGAGGAGGAACAAATCCAATATAACCAATTTTAATAACATTGTTTTTTCCGTTTTCATCCTTTACCTTTTTCTCAACAATTTTATATGGAGTATATTTGTTTACATCATTAGTTGGATCGTTATCATGATCATCAACATATACATTCGCATTTACGACTGGGAATTCCGCATCATCATATACTTCTTCAAGGAATTCTAGCCCGTAGTTGAATTCATGATTTCCGAGTGTTGCGATATCGTAATCCATTAAGTTCATTGCTTTAATAACTGGGTGAACCTCGCCGTCCTCTAACGGATCAATCTTGGCTTTATACGTTCCAAGCGGAGTCCCTTGAATAAGGTCACCATTGTCTACCAGTACAGAATTATCAGCTTCTGCTCGCGCCTGTTTAACAAGAGTAGCGGTTTTGGCCAAACCTAGCTTTGGTGCTGCAGCATTTTTGTAATAATCATAGTTTACTAGATTCGTATGAATATCAGTTGTCTCCATAATACGAAGCTCGACTTCTGATTGAACTTTATCAACCGAAGGCTTTGCTGCAAGTACATTGGTTGGTATTAAGGGTGCTGCCAGTAAACTAAGGGCAATAGTGCCAGATAAAATCTTTTTACCTTTTCTTTTGCTTAGCAGGTTCATTCGACCATCCATCCTTATAGTTTTTTTAAGATATTCTCTTATTTGTAATATAGCATGGTTATTGTAAAAGCGGTGTTAAAAGAATATTACGGTTGACAAGTAAGATTTCGAAACAGCAGAAATCATTCTATTCCATAAAAATTCCTCCAATAAATAAAATGTTTTATCGCTTAAATCCTATTAAATTAATTAATCCCAGTTTGATAGAAATATATCATCCGTTATTTTTTTCTTATTTTCATAAATCCACATAAGCATCGCTTTATTACTTTTATATAGAGGTCTATTATTGGAAAAGTACGCCATGAATATCAGTTGTATACACAACATGACGTGCCAGATTGAATTTTTTTCACAATCAGTTAATGGATTCAACTGGTTATATTTATCTAACATTTTATTTACAAATCTGAACCAGTCTTCCCTTGCTGAGAGATCGGAAAATACTTCATTCAAAACACTGGTACAGCAATAACAAAGATCAAATATTCTTACATTGATTTCTGCAATTTCAAAATCTATAACTCCAGAAAGACTATAGCCTTTAAAAATAAAATTAAAAATATGAGCATCCCGGTGAATTAATTGTTTTGGCAGGGATTCTATACGTTTTTGAAACTCTGCACCCATAGTTTTTACAATAAACTGTACATCCTCACCCGTATCGACTTTTATGATTTCTTTTAAGGCATATTGGGAAACCATGTTGTATAAATTTTTTTCTATGAAATTTGAAACATCTGCTTTTTCCATTATGATGTGTAATAGAGCGAGTGTTTCGCCAAGAAGACCAGGAATGAACGGGTTTTTTAGGCTGTCTGCAGCACAAACTGTTTCCCCTTCGATAAAGTTATACAGGCAATAGCTGATTTCATTGTGGGTGACGATAGTATCGCCATGTTTATTCGGTAATGGTATTTGTACATTCAGACTATTGGACTTAATATAACGTAAAAGATTATTTTCATTTTCAGTTTTTTGCACATTCCCCTTTACCTTTAATACAAATTTTTCACCATTTACTGTAATTAAGAGAAGTGCTCTATCAGAAAGCTTTTTAGTTTCCTTGATATTAATACCCCAAGGTTCACAAATAGTTGAAACGTCGATAATGTTCATAGTTCATACCTGTCTCCAAGATGATTTTTTTAATTTAATTTAACCAATAAATACTTCTCTTTCCTATTAAGTAAATCCTTTATTTTACATTTTATTAAAAAAAAGAAACCCTTCCTAAAGAAACAATTTGTTCCTTACAAAAGGGTTCACTTTCAAAAGAAATTAATCTTACTCTGGAATATAAGGCAATTCTAAGGTCTTCGGCACGTTAATTACATGTGTCTCCACATAAGATTTTAGTCCTTCTTCCCCATATTCTCGGCCAACGCCTGACTGTTTAACTCCGCCAAATGGGAAACGGACGTCTAAACCTTGAACTGCGGCTGTATTAATCATCGTTGTTCCCGCCTCAACCTTCCTTGCGACTTTAATGGCATGCTCTTCTTCTCCCCACACAGAACTAGTTAAACCGTAAATACTCTCATTGTGCAATTCAATCACTTGCTCCTCATTATCGAATGGCAGAATCGGAACTGTCGGACCAAATTGTTCTTCGACAACAATCGGATCACGGTAATCAGCACCTAATACTAAGGTAGGCTGCAGGAAATAGCCATTGTCCATAAGCTCTGGGTTCAATATTTTTCCTAATTTGATTACTTCTGCACCTTTACTTCTTGCATCATCAATCAGACTTTGTACATACTTGACCTGATTTTTATTGTTTACTGGACCAACTGTAACGTCCGGATTAAATGGATCTCCTACCCTGATCCATTTGTTTGCTGCCTCAATGTACTTTTCAACAAACGCATCATAAATGGAACGATGGACATACACTCTCTTCGCAATCATACAAATTTGGCCAGCTGTTAAAAAGTTTGAAATAACCATTCTCCGCATCGCACGCTCATCGTTCACATCAAAATCATCCAAAACGATTGCCGCATCGTTTCCTCCCAATTCCAACGTCATCTTTTTAATGGTGTCTGATGCTGCCTTCATAATACTTTTGGCGGTTTTGGTTCCGCCCGTAAAGGCAATCTTTGCAACTTTAGGGTTTGAAGTCAGCTCGACCCCTACCTCTGCTTCGCCATGGACAAGATTTAAAACTCCAGGCGGAAATTCATCTGCAATCAATTCGACTACTTTACTAACAGCAAGCGGTGCATATGGGCTTGGTTTTAAAACCATCGTATTGCCAGTTAACAAAGCTGGAGCGATTTTAATAGTTGATAAGGAGATTGGATAATTCCAAGGAGTAATAGCTGAAACAACTCCAATTGGATCCAAGGTAATAATAGTTCTTCCATTGTCGTGTTCCTTGACTTGCGGTTTGATAACATCTTTTACAATGCTGCAGGCATACTCCATCCACATAAGAGAAACAGCAAATTCACCTTCAGAATCATATAAGGCTTTCCCATGTTCTCTCGACAACAGGTGGGATAGTTCAGGAATCGCAGCCTTTATTTTTTGGATCGCCCGCTGCATTCGGTCGACTCGATCGTCCACATCGCTCCATTTCCAATCTGAAAAAGCAGTGTACGCAGCCTCAATGGCACGAACCGTTTCCTCCTTGCTATTTAACGGTGCATATCCAACTACCTCATCAGGATGGGTAGGATTTTCACGAGGAAAGGTTTTTTCAGTTTGAATTTTTTCGCCATTAATGATGGCATTTACTGTAATTGGTTCATGAGTCATAGTTAGTGCCCCCGATTGAATTTATCATGCTTAGTATGATGTTGATTCAACTGGTATATTCTTAATTGTACTTGATATCTTTCTTCTCTAACCAAATTTTCTCTTCTTTTCCATTCCATTTAATGGTTACCTCGAAAATTACATTAGGCTTATTGCCAAATGGTTCAAATTCCATGTCTTTTGGAATTTGAGATGTACCGCCTCTGATACTGCCATGGACGCTTACTATACCTTTTTATAGTCACACAAGTCAAATCAATCTTTTAGTTCTACATCATTAACCAACAGAGACCATTCGTTCAATAGAAAGCTTTGCTTTCTCCGCTATTTCGGCAGGAACCTCAATAACATGCTTATTTTCTTTTAAAGCTGCTAGAACCTTTTCAAGTGTAATCATTTTCATAAATGAACAAACCGCTTTAGGATTGGCTGGAATGAATTGCTTCTTGGGATTTTGTTTTTGCATTTGGTGAATGATCCCTACTTCCGTAGCAACAATAAATTCAGCTGCCTGCGAGTTTTTAGAGTGTTTCAGCATGTTTCCCGTAGAAAGAATATGTGTTTTATTCTTTGGCAGTACATCTTCTGACATCAGATACATACCTGAAGTAGAGCATCCGCATTCTGGATGCACAAGAAGTTCGGCTTCTGGATGCTGTGAAAGAACACCTTCGACCTGATCAGGAGCAATCCCGGCATGAACATGACATTCTCCCATCCAAATATGCATGTTTTCACGTCCTGTTTCGTTCTTTACAAAAGAGCCCAGAAACATATCCGGCAAGAAAAGAATCTCTTGATCTTCAGGAATAGATCGGACAATATCCACAGCGTTGGAAGAGGTACAACAATAATCGCTTTCTGCCTTAACTTCTGCAGTTGTGTTGACATAAGCAACTACAACAGCATTTGGATGCTCAGCCTTCCATGCACGAAGCTGGTCGGCTGTGATGGAATCAGCTAAAGAACAGCCTGCTTTAAGGTCTGGAAGCAACACGGTCTTCTCTGGGTTCAATATATTTGCAGTTTCTGCCATAAAGTGAACACCACAGAACACGATTACATCCGCAGAGGTGTTTACCGTAGCACGTGCAAGACTAAGGGAATCACCCAATACATCGGCAATATCCTGAATTTCTGGAAGTTGATAGTTATGAGCGAGCAGAATGGCATTGCGCTTTTTCTTCCATTCCCGAATTTCCTCTATGATGCGGCTTTGCATTTCAGTAACTGTCATTTTTACGTTCCTTTCTAATTTTTTTATAGTAAGATATCAAGCTTGCTTTCTAACTCACCTAGGTAAAGCTACTTTGACACTGATATCAAGTGATCTGTATGAATGTGTTAAAAATCCAAGAGAAATATAATGAACGCCTGTGTCACCATACGAAGCCAAATTGTTTAATTGAATCCCTCCTGAAGCTTCAGTAATGATATGTGGCGGTACCAACTTTATGAATTCCTTAATTTCATCCGGAGTTCGGTTATCAAACATAATAACATCTGCACCTGCTTCGACGGCTTCGATTACTTGTTCTTTTGACTGTGTTTCCACTTCAATTTTGACCATATGACCTATATTCTCACGAACCATCACTACGGCACGTTTAATGGAACCTGCAAAGGCTATATGATTATCTTTGATCATGACTCCATCATAAAGGCCATAACGATGGTTATATCCTCCTCCGCTACGGACAGCGTATTTTTCAAGCATTCGCAGACCGGGTGTTGTTTTTCTAGTATCGCAAATTCTTGTATTTGAGCTATTCAGCGTCTCTACTGCTTTTCGTGTTAAAGTAGCGATTCCGCTCATTCGCTGAACAAGATTAAGGATGACTCGTTCACCTTTTAAAAGAGCGGAAATTTCTCCTGAAACAATTGCCAATCGTTGTCCTGCTTCCATGATTTCCCCGTCTTTGACAAACAATTGTATATCAACATGAGAATCCAAAAGAGAAAATCCCGTCATAATAATGGCTTCACCACAAAAAACGCCCTTTTCCTTTGCTAAAAAGACGATTTCTCCTTTTGTTTTATCTAAAAAAATCATATCTGCTGTTACATCTTGTTCACCAATGTCCTCCATTAAAAAGTGCTCAATTAACGAACGCAGTTTCAACGTGTTCATAACGGATTGCCACTTCCCCTTTACGCTTAAAAATAATCATTTTCTTTTGCCATTTTTCATCGTTTTCATACGGAAAATCACTTCTAAAATGACCACCGCGGCTTTCTGTTCGGATGAGAGCTGCATGCGTAATCAAAAAAGCATTTATGTACATAAAAATGCTTGTAATATCTTCAACAGAATAATAATCTAGTTCCGTTAATTCTTCTAATTTTAATTGCTGCAGCCAATTTAATTGTTTTTCTAAGTGTTTTTTAGAACGGACAATTCCAACTCTTTTCATCATCCGATCCTTTAAAACTTGAACATCTGGAAGAGGTACTTTTTTTCATGGTAGAAATCCGGAAATTTAGGTAATTCCGGCAAAGGATATTTTTTTGAAATTGATTGAATCCACTGAGCTAGCTTTTTTCCCTGATAAAGACCTTCTAACAGGGAATTGCTGGCTAATCGATTTGCTCCATGAAAACCCGTACATGCAGCCTCTCCAATAGCAAATAGGCCATTTATAGATGTACGGCCTATTAAATCTGTTCTAATGCCACCCATTAAAAAATGACTGCCGGGAACAACAGGAATTCTTCCATCTGATGCATGTATTCCATGCTCTTGACAAATGGCTGTAATGGAAGGAAACCTATTCTCAAAGTTTTTGATACCCCTAATATCTAGAAATATTTTGTATCCATTTTCGATATAATTAAATATCGTCTGAGAAACGATATGTCTGGGAGCAAGATCTTTTAAATGATGGACACCTTCCATAATCGGCGTTCCATCTTCCGTTACTAAAATAGCCCCTTCTCCTCTAACAGCTTCTGAAATTAAGCCTTTTGTTTCCCCGTCGATATATAAAAGTGTAGGGTGAAATTGGATAAATTCCATATCTGTAATTTCTGCACCTGCCAAAAAGGCCATTGCGATCCCATCTCCTGTTACAGTCGTGGCACTTGAGGTATATGGATATAATTGACCGCAGCCACCCGTAGCAAGAACTACATAATTCCCGTAATAAAAATGGATTGTACCATCGGGATTTTTGGCTTTCACTCCCATACACCGTTTCTGCTTATGATCCATTATTAATTCATAAGCAAAAACATTTTCTTCAATTTTTATATTTTTGGTTAGTTTACTAATCAAGTATTCTATTAGATTTTTCCCTATACGATCACCCTCGCTATGAACGATTCTTTTTTCACTATGAGCTCCTTCAAGCCCAAGTGACAAATTTCCGTTTCGATCCTTGTCAAAAATAGAACTTTGTTTCGAAAGTTCGCCAATCAATGTTGGAGCTTCGTTCAATATGGTACGAACAATTTCCTCCTTATTATGAAATCTTCCCGCTTCAAGTGTATCCTTAAAGTGCTTTGAAGGATTATCATCGATTCCAAGGGCAGCAGCAATCCCTCCTTGAGCCAAATATGAATTCCCTATATGTATGCGTGATTTTGTGAGAATCTTCACATTCATTTCATCACTAAGGCAAGAGGCAAGCTGTAATGCAGCGACTCCACTGCCAATAATAAGAACATCATACATTTCCATGAAGTAAGCCCCCAAAAATTACTACTGTCTTGACACCTATCTTTACACATTTTTAAGCCAATTACAAGAGATTTGTTACAAAAAATAATAAGCCCAATTCACGCATAAAAATGTGGAATCAGGCTTTTACAGTTACTCTGCTATTCTTTTAAATCGGATTAACTGTATTATGCTCTACCATTGTTTGAACTTTATATTGTTCAAACCAATCAATTAAATGCTTAAGCCGTTCTAGACGGTGACTTGGTTTTCCTTTAGATGCGATGCCATGACTTTCATCAGGGAATCGGACTAATTTAGCAGGTACTCCCCTTCGGCGGAGAGCTATATACCATTGTTCGCCTTGCTCGATTGGACATCTATAGTCAGTCTCACTATGCAGAATGAGAGTCGGTGTCTTCACCTTATTGGCATAGCGAATCGGCGAGTATTTCATGACGGTTTCTTCATCTTCCCACATATCAGCTCCGCCTAATTGAGCACTATTGAAATAGAAACCGATATCACTGGTCCCAAACATACTGTAAAGATTGGTCACTGAATTGATCGTGGCTGCTGCCTTAAATCGATTCGTTCTTGTCGTAATCATATTCGTCATGTACCCGCCATAACTTGTACCTGTAACAAAGAGCTGATCTGGATCTATATATTCATATTGATCCAGTACATAATCCAGAAAGGCCATTTGATCCTTATAATCATCGCCTCCCCAATCTCCTACCACCTTTTGCAGAAATTCTTCGCCATATCCCTGACTCCCGCGCGGATTTGTATAAAGAACAGCAAAGCCTTTAGCTGCCATTAACTGCCATTCATGCTGGAATCCATATCCATATGCGGAATGAGGTCCTCCATGGATTTGTAAAACCAAAGGATGCTTTTCCCCTTCTTTTCTTTCCACAGGATGTAAAAGCCATCCTTCTATTTCCAATCCGTCAAAGCTTTTAATTGTGATGTGCTCTGGTGTACTTAACTTTATCTCATTTAGTAAAGGTTCATTCCACTTTGTTAGTTGTCGCTTTTTATTTGGTAAAGGGTGAGTTTGAATCACCAGATCACCTGTTGAGTGACTATGGGCTTGAACAAAAATTGCTTGGTTATCATCAATCATATCAAATGAAGTAATCGTATGTTTTCCCTCAGATAGAGGACCTGTTACATTCCCCTCTAGATCTGTACAAAATAGCTGGACATTTCCACTGTTGGTTACTAAAAAATAGACTTCAGAACTGTCATCATTCCAAACCAGTTTTTGTGCACCTGTATCATAGTGAGCATCAACTCTGATTAGGTTATCAACAGTACGATTTAATTTTCCGCTTATATTTCTTACTTCAAGTGTGGTTGGCGAAACAGCGAAAATATTGAGATTAGAAGAACTCGTTTCTCCGTGCTCGTGGGCAATAAAGCCAATCCACTTTCCATCCGGTGAATAAGAAGCGGCTCTAATAGGTCCTTTTCCCTTGTAAACTACTATTTCTTCCTCTTTAACAAGATCATACTTCCATATGGAAGGAAGATATTCTATTTCCTGATTTTCATCTTTAGAACCTAAATATATTAGATTTTGTCCATCAGGAGAAAATTCAGGTCTATAAAAATCAAAATCATTCTCTGTAATTTTTGTATATTTTTTAGTTTCCAAGTCGTACAAATAAATTTGTTTACGTGTATTTATAAATTGGTGTTCACCGTCTGTTTTATACCGTAAGCGGGTGATAACTTGAACATCGCTTTTCGTTTCATTATTTTCGTCCTGTTCCTGAACCGTTAAAGCTAATGTCTTTCTTGCAGGTGACCAAACATAGTCGACTATGTTTCCTTTGACATTTGTAATAGGGGTTGCTTCCCCGCCTTTTTCTAATGAAATGATCCATACCTGTTTGCTTCCTGTTCGATTAGATAAAAAAGCAAGTTGCGTTCCATCGGGGGACCACTTCGGAGCCGTATCTTTAATTAATCGTTTTTCATCATAATAATATGTAACCTGCTTACTGTTCCCTTCCAAATCGCAAACGCAAATGGAAGAATAGTATCCATCCTTTTCAATATCCATTTTAGTTAAGACATAAGCAACTCGATCTTTTTTTGGTGAAACTTGAGGATCCCCTACAAATTGGAGTTTTAATAAATCTTCTGCTTCTAATAGCCTTTTTCCCATTTTTTCTTCCTCCTACTTTTTATATAAATATTTTCTAAACGACTTTCGCATGGTGATGTTGACAAGAAAAAATCCACTTATGCAATCAGATTTTTTCTTGATGAATTTCTTTGCGGACATACGATCCCTTAATTGCTGTGAATCTTGCTAAAATCGCATGTTTTTACCTAAACAAAGAAACCAGTGTCCGCTAATTCTGCAAAGTCGACTGTCTTGTCATAGATAAAGGAACCAATGTCCTTTAATCAGTCTGCCGTGGTCAGATGGCATGAAACAAAATGATCAGGTTCTATTTCCTGCCACTTTGGTTTGATTTCTGCACACATTTTCAGGGCATATGCACAACGTGTATGGAAACGACATCCGCTTGGCGGGTTCGTAGGGCTGGGAATCGTTCCTTTTAAAATGATTCTTTCACGAGCACGCTCTATTTTTGGATCTGGAATGGGAATAGCTGAAAGTAAAGCTTGGGTGTAAGGATGCAATGGTTTCGTGTATAACTTTTTGCTTGTCGCCAACTCGACCAGATTGCCCAAATACATTACAGCCACTCGATCACTAATATGTCTAACCATTGATAGATCATGGGAAATAAACATATAGGTTAAACCTTTTTCACGTTGTAATTCTTTTAATAAATTTACAATTTGGGATTGGATAGATACATCTAAGGCGGCGATCGGCTCATCAGCTATTATGAATTCAGGATCAACCGCAAGGGCTCTTGCAATCCCGATTCGCTGTCTTTGACCGCCGCTAAATTCATGAGGATACCTATCAGCATGGTTAATATTCAAACCAACGAGCTCTAATAATCCGGATACTTTCTTGTCGAGAAACTCTCGGGATAATTTGGGTTCATGGATGACCAACCCCTCTGAAATAATTTCTCGTACCGTCATTCTGGAATTTAGTGAAGAATAGGGATCTTGAAAAATCATCTGAACTCTTTTCTGGAACCTTCTTTCATCACGTTTACTGAGCCGCTCCCCTACATCCTGTTTATCATAAATAATTTGTCCCTCAGTCGGCTTGTATAAGCGAATAATCGTTCGCCCTAAAGTTGATTTGCCGCAACCGGATTCCCCCACAACTCCTAATGTTTCACCCTTGTAAATATGTAAGGAAACATCATCTACCGCTTTTAATATGGTTCTTTTGCTGAGTCGAAAATGTTTTTTTACATTCTTAATTTCGATTAAAGTATCTTTATGATCCATATTTCACCTCTCCTATTTCAATAGGCGGCTTTACTTTTTGTGCACGTTCATCTAATAACCAGCAAGATGCATAATGATGTTTTGATAATACAGTGGGCTGTGGTGAGTACTTATGACAAACCTTCATGGCATACGGACATCTTTCAGAGAAAGAACAGCCTTCGGAAACTTCGCTTAAATCTGGAGGTGACCCTGCAATGGGAACAAGTGCTTCGTCTTGATCGACGTGCAGCTTTGGCATTGAACTAAGCAATCCCCATGTGTATGGATGTTTTGGTTCATAAAATATTTCTTCAACAGTGCCAACTTCAATCATTTCACCGGCATACATGACAGCAACACGATGAGCCATATTTGCTACAACACCAAGATCATGTGTAATCAAAATAATACTGGTATTTAACTTTTCCTGAAGTTCTTTCATCAGCTCTAAAACTTGTGCTTGAATGGTTACATCCAGAGCTGTTGTTGGTTCATCCGCTATTAAAACTTTAGGATTACATGCAATCGCGATTGCAATCGCAACCCGTTGTCTCATTCCGCCAGAAAACTGATGCGGATATTCTTTTACTCGTTCTTTTGCATTTGGTATTCCTACCATCTCAAGTAAAGCGATTGTTTTATTTAAAGCTTCCTTTTTAGTAAGGGATTGATGCTCCCTTAGCCCTTCCATAATTTGTTTCCCTATTGACATAGTTGGATTTAAAGAAGTCATTGGATCTTGGAAGACCATTGAAATGTCTGAACCCCGTATTTTTTCCATTTGTTTTTCATTAAGTTCCAATAGGTTTACATCCCTGAACATGACAGTTCCTTTATTGACAAAGCTATTCTGTTTTGGCAGCAATTGCATAATTGTTTTAGCAGTTACAGATTTCCCAGAGCCGGATTCACCTACAATCGCTAGTGTTTCTCCTTGGTTAAGATGAAAAGATACACCTCTCAGAACATTACTTTCTCCGTTATAGCTTTTAAATGAAACGTCTAAATCACTAACAGATAGAACTCTTTTCAAATTGGTCCCCCCTTTATTTGCGCATTTTTGGATCCAGTGCATCTCGCAAGCCATCAGCAAGCACATTAAAACAGATCATGATTAAACTGATAACAACTGCTGGAAATATCATTTTATAAGGAAAAAGCATCATAGACTTATAACCATCATCTATCATAATACCCAGCGATGCTAAAGGCGGCTGTAGTCCCAGCCCTATAAAACTTAAAAATGCTTCAAAAAATATAGCGGTAGGTATGGTAAACATCAGGGTTACGATAATGGACCCTAAGGTATTCGGAAGAAGATGCTTTGTAATCAGTCTGAAAGGATTTGCACCAAGAGTCCTTGAAGCCAAAACAAATTCTTGTCCTTTCAATTGCAGGATTTGCCCCCTTACTACACGTGCCATATTTACCCAACCTGTGATTACCATTGCCAATGTAATAGAGATGATCCCCGGTTCAAAAATTAAAATGAATAGAATGATCAAAATCAGGTTTGGGATTCCTACCAGAATCTCAATAATTCTCTGCAAAATATTATCGATGCGGCCACCGAAATATCCAGAGATTCCCCCATAAATAACCCCAATAATTAAATCAAGTGCAGCGGCTAAAAATGCTATATATAATGAGATTTTTGTTCCTTCCCATACTCTTGTCCAAATATCTCTGCCAAACTGGTCGGTGCCAAACCAGTAATTCTCTGAAAGATTTCTGGCTTCATACTGATTAATGCCATTAATATCAACCCCATTAAATCCAAGCCATTCAAGTCCAGCTATTTTAGGCGGTAAGTTAGAATGTAATACATTTTGTTCACTGTACGTATGTCCGCTAAAATAAGGGCCGATTATGGCTAAGATTGTGATCAAAGTTAATATAAAAATAGAGAAAATAGCTCCTTTGTTACGTCGCAACCGAAACCAAGCATCTTTCCAAAAGCTCATTTGGGGACGATCCTTTAATTTCTTCTCCATTTTTCCGACTATCGGATCAGGTTCAAATAAATCTTTTTCTATTAAATCAAGGTTTTGCTGCATTATTGAACCCCTCCATCCAGACGTATTCTTGGATCAACCGCACCATAAAGTAAATCAACCAGGAAGATAATGACAATGAATACTACACTATAGAAGAGAGTAATTCCCATAATAACACTATAATCATTGAGCATTATGGACATCGTAAACTGTTCTCCGATACCTGGAACGGCGAAAATTTTTTCTATAACCAGTGTTCCTGTGAGTAAGTTAACCGTTAAAGGAGCTAACATCGTTAATACTGGTATCAGTGCATTTCGAAGAACATGTCTTACAATCACTTTTTTTCTGCTGATTCCTTTTGCCCTTGAGGTCAATACATAATCCTGTCCTAATACCTCAAGCATTTCCGAGCGAATGAAACGTGCAACAGTCGCAATTACAATGACCGATAGTGCTAAACTTGGCATAATCGTATTTTGGTAGCCTTCCCATAAAGCAGGCGGAAGCCAACCGAGTTTTACACCTATGTAATATTGCATAAGAGCTGCAAAAATAAATGATGGTATAGACATCCCTAAAACAGCAACAAGCACGGCTCCATAATCTATAAATGTATTATGCTTGAGAGCTGAAATAATCCCGAGTAATAATCCAACAATCGTACCAAATACTAAGCCTTGAAAACCAATCAATGCCGACGGACCAATCCGTTCAGCGATAACATCATTTACAGATCGACCCGCATACTTAAACGAAATTCCTAAATCTCCTTGAAGTAAGTTACCTAAGTACTTTACGTATTGAATGGCAACAGGCTGGTCTAATCCATATTTTTGATTTAATAGATTAATTTGATGGTCGGTCAATTCATCGGTATTGCCATATGGAGTACCAGGCAATAACTGCATTAGTAAAAAAGTCAAAGTCACAATGATAAACAATGCTGTTATGACTGAAACAAACCGACGAAACAAATAACGCACCATACGATTCTCACCCCTTTTTATGACTTAAAAGAAGAGGCTGTATCGAAAGATCGTAACCTCTTCTTTTACTAGTGATTTTTACTCGATATATGCCCATTTATAGTCATACTGCGGTAAAGTTGGATGATGTACGACGTCTTTAACATAAGGCTTTCTGATGATAGCAGTTGCATCTTGGTACATCGGTCCAATAGCTGCATCATCAAATAACATTTTTTCAGCTTCAAGCATTAAGTCATATCGTTTTACTTCGTCCAATTCACTCCATGCCTTGTTAATTAACTCATCATAGTCAAGATTGGAATAATCCATCCTGTTAAAGCTTTTGCCTGTAACCCACATATCTAAATAATTGAGCGGATCTGCACTGGATGGAATATAACTAGAAAGAGAAATATCATATTCGATTGCCTTTTCACGTTCTAGTCGGCTTTGAAATGGCTGAATCTCAATATTAATAGTTAACCCATCCAGATTTTGCTCCCACTGTGCTTTTAAATATTCTGCGGTATCTCGATTTACTGTATCATCAGCTGCTAATACATTGAGCTCGATTGAATCTACTCCCAACTCTTCTAAACCTTGTTTGAAGTAATTCTGTGCCTCTTCAATCGTTCCCGTAAAATCTCCATTCAAAGAACGGAATGTTTCTCCAGACGGGGCTTTCGCAATATCAGGAACTAAGTAATAAGTAGGGATGGAACCGTTTTTCAAAATAACATCAGTTAACGATTTCTTGTCCCACGCCATATCTAGTGTTCGGCGAATATTCTCATTAGCTAAATATGTGTTATTATGGTTAAATCTTAAGAATTTAAGTCCAGCTGTTACAGAGGCCGTATAATTTGGATCCGATTTATATCTGTCAATAAAGGCTGACGATACTTCAATTAGATCCACTTTACCAGCTTCATAAAGGTTAACCGCTGTAGACTCATCTTTAACTACAGAAACGTTAATTTCTTCGAGTTTAACCATGTCCGCTTCTCGATAATTTGGATTCTTTTTATATGTCCATCCTTGGTCATGCTGCCAATCAGTTAACATAAATGGCCCATTATATAACACTTTGTCATATTCAGTGCCATATGAATCTCCTGCTTCTTCTACAAAGGCCTGATTAACTGGGAAAAAAGCAGTAAATGCTAAGGAATAATTTAATAATGGACTTGGCCCCTCAAGTGTGACCACTAGTGTTTTATCATCGATAGCCTTTATTCCCAATTCTTCCGGTGATTTTTCCCCATCCATAATGGCCTGTGCATTCAAAATTTTTGCATTTGCGAATGAGTAGGTATAATAACCAACTTCTTCAAACGTTCTTTTCCAGGAATATTCATAATCATATGCTGTAACGGGGTCTCCATTACTCCATACATTATCTCTAAGTGTAAACGTATGGACTAACCCATCCTCACTAACTTCGTGTTTAGAGGCACCAGCTAATACAGGCTCATGATTCTTATCAATTCCGTATAGGCCTTCCATTGTATTGGAAATAACAACACCAGAAATTGCATCATGAGCCTTAACAATGTCTAATGAAGCAATTTCGTCTCCCGCAATGGTACGTAAAACTTGTCCTTGAGGTTTACTATTTTTATCAGTACTGGCTGAAGGATCCGCATTATCAGCGGATTGCTCTGCCGTTTTCTCCGATCCAGTAAAATTACATGCAGCTAACAGTCCTACAAAAATCCATAAAAATGTAATGATTAATAATGGTTTCTTCTTCAAATACATGTCCCCCTTTAATGGTTAATGATTCATTTCAGAAGTACTATTAACCACCACCTCACCTTGTTTTCAGGAATTGATAAGTCATTTGTGATCTAGTTTAAAACTAGATTGATTCGAAGCTTCTACTCTAGAGGTCTCTATCAGAATAATGTTTCGAGCCTCGAATTTTTTAATAATAGTAACATGATTCTGATTTGAATAAATATTGAAAATTTTTATTAGGGCTATAGAGATTCTCTATATTGTTAAAAAGACTCAATTGGATAATAAATAGGTTGAGACAAAAGTACCATCATTTTTAAACGTTAAGCCTTCCACAAAATAAAAAATTTATCAAATTAAATTCGATTCCAAATTGTAATAACCTCATATTATTACCTTTGGCATATAAATATTTTTCTCAATTTATTTCGGAATTCGGAGTAGGCTATTTTTCTCATTTTTCGAAAAATTCCTTATCTTCTTATTAATAGGTTTGTATAATGATTGTTATAAATCTGTTAAAACTATTGATTCATTCTAAAAACTAGCAAATATTTAGACTGAGGTGTTACAAAGATGAATATGGAACAAATCGAAGCATTTTTTTATGTATCATTAACCGGTAGTTTTAGCAGAGCTGGGGAAATTCTTCATATCTCACAGCCATCAGTCAGCGCACGAATAAAAACCCTAGAAAATGAAATGGGATATCCATTTTTTATTCGCAATGGGAAAATGGTTCATTTAACCAAAGAAGGAGAAACTTTTCTTCCGTACGCTAAAATAGTTCTAGAAAACATGCGGGATGCTGTTCTGGCTATTCAGCAGACAAACAGCAAAACAAAAGGGGAAATAAGAATTGCTACTGTATTAACCGTTTCAAATTATGTATTGCCATTTCTTATAAAAGAATTTTGTGAAACATATCCGAATATAAAACTGGTAATCCACACGGTTCGTCATGATCAAGTTCTTGATATGGTACTAAATCATGAAGTACTATTAGGTATTTGCTCCTCTGTCAATCATCCACCCATTAAGACCACCTATCTGTTTGAAGACGAATTAGTGCTTGCAGCCTACCCAGAACACCATTTTTCCACTATAAAGACAATTGGATTCAATGAAGTTTCGAATCAGCCATTGATACTTTTTAATCGCGGTTCATCAGATTGGACCATTCTAAACAAAGCCTTCAAAACTGCAGGAGTCAAACCAAATGTTATTTTAGAGGCAGATAATATTGAGCTCATAAAGCAGATGGTTAGGAAAAAAATGGGTATTAGCTTTCTTCCTCGTTTTTCTATTCAAGAAGATTTACAATCAGGCAATCTGATGGAAGTACCCGTACGCAACCTCCCCCAACTAAGACTTCCTTTTCAATTACTTTATTTAAAAGAAACAAAAATAGATGGAATATTGAAGATCTTTTACAATTTCTTATTAAATAAACTGAATCAAGATGGTTCGAGAAAAGTAATTTAAATCATGAAAAATACACAAACATTTTTGAATATGGCTGTTTTACATAGATTGTTGTTTTTATTTGATTAAGTACTACTAAAGAGCCTCTGATTCAGACATGAATGACTTTGAATTCTGTAATCCTGTCCGAATTCCCCTCTGATTCGGACACCAATCACTTTGAATTCTGTAATCCTGTCCGAATCCGCCTCTGATTTGGACACCAATGACTTTGAATTCTGTAATCCTGTCCGAATTCCCCTCTGATTTGGACACCAATGACTTTGAATTTTGTAAACCTGTCCGAATTCCACTCTGATTCGGACACGAATCACTTTGAATTCTGTAGTCCTGTCCGAATTCGCCTTTGATTTGGACACCAATAACTTTGAATTCTGTAATCCTGTCCGAATTCGCCTCTGATTTGGACACCAATGACTTTGAATTCTGTAATCCTGTCCGAATTCCACTCTGATTCGGACTCCAATGACTTTGAATTTTGTAAACCTGTCCGAATTCCACTCTGATTCGGACACGAATCACTTTGAATTCTGTAATCCTGTCCGAATTCCACTCTGATTTGGACACCAATGACTTTGAATTTTGTAAACCTGTCCGAATTCCACTCTGATTCGGACACGAATCACTTTGAATTTTGTAAACCTGTCCGAATTCCCCTTTGATTTGGACACCAATGACTTTGAATTCTGTAATTCTGTCCGAATTCCACTCTGATTCGGACACGAATCACTTTGAATTCTGTAAACCTGTCCGAATTCCCCTATGTTGGGCACAAATTGGTATTGAGAAGCCTCAAAGCTTACGAAAAAAGCTTCAAATAAAGAACCGACTTCTCTTGTAATAGAAAAGTCGGTATTTGAATAAAATCAATATTTTAAAAATAAGATTCTTTCAATCGCAGTTCAAGCATATAGCTTTTTAACTCGATTTAATCAACAGGCACATACCCAGTTAAATCAATAATCTTTTGTCCTTGCTCAGACTGCATCCATTCTATAAATTCTTCAACATGCGGATTTCCCGTACTGGAAGTAATGGCATAAAACTCACCGATAATCGGATAGGTTCCATTTTTTATATTTTCTTTTGAAGGTTCCACACCCTCAACGGCGATAAATTTAATTTTTCCATCTTGAACCATTTCCTGTGAGAAAAACCGGAATGAATAGCCAATTGCATTGGTCCTATTTTGATAATTCGTGGTTTCCCTGATGATTCCGCCCATAGCAGAAACAATATCTTCTGAAGGCGGGTCCATAAGAGGGGTATTACCCATCAAATTTAATAATGCCGATTGGCTGCCGCTTCCCTCAGGTCGCTGAAAGGCCCGGATTTCTTCATCCTTTCCGCCAACCTGATTCCAATTGGTAATTTTGCCAGAATAAATACCTTGAATCTGTTCGATGGTCAGTTCATCCACAGGATTATCAGAATGAACAAAGAACACAAACGCCTCTCTTCCAATCGGGGTCATATGTAATTCAATTCCCATCCTCTTTGCCATATCCATCTGTCCTTGAGATGGCTGAGCAATAAATATGATATCAGCTTCTCCATTTAATAAACGGTCAAATGCTCCGCTCGTCTGATTGGAAACAACCTCGCTGTTTTCCAATGAGTACTCTTTTTCTGGGTAAACCGCTTGAGCAAATGCGGAATATACAGGGTATAAAGCAGTTGCTCCATCTAATTTCGGGAGATTATCTTCAATTTTAAAGGTAGATTCTTCTCCTAGTGAAACAGCTTTTGTATTTTCAATAAAAGGACGATAGGCAGATAAATCTACATCTTGTGTACTGACAACTTCTAAACTCTTTAAATAGGTTTGATACCCTTCAAAAGCTGCCCAGGAAATCGCACATAAAATAAGAAATACAATCGTACCCATTTTCGGTATTTTCTTCTTTAATTGACCATAGATTGCTAGAATGGCAATGATTATTAGTCCGATTGTAATGATAATATAAAAAGGGACATAAAACTCAGCATCCCTTGAAAGTGCTGCCATTATTGTGATCACAAAGCCCCCTATACCAAATGCAATTATGATGAGACTTGAGACAAATAATCTCATGGTTCCCCTCCTTTGTATATGAATGACTCAACTTTCGTAGGTCGTTCTAACCATGGCAGATGGCTAAAGGACATGGGTTCCGATATCTGAAAAAAATCGCGGAATTTCAGAATTAGCGGGCACCCGTTCCTTTATTTTAGGTAAAAACATGTATTTTTCATGATACAGCAAACAACGGAACGTATGTCCTATAATTTTCCAAAAAGAGCATTTTTGATAAAATAACGAATCGTATGTCCGCAAAGAAAATTATTAAGGCAAATCTTATTTAATCCCGGAAGCATTCTTGCCGAGTTTATCCTATGAAAATTGAGCTTATAAATCTATGACCATTAAAAGATAATTTTTTAAACCTTTTTTGATTTAAAACGGCTAATGAGACGAAGGTAATTACAGCTATAACAGCAATTGCTATCCGATTGTATAATAATCCGAGTCCAGCGCTTATTCCGTCTGTTTCTGTTGCAAACCACCAATAACTTGAAAGAGCAAGTATTAAAATGTTAACAATTGTAGCAGCAAAAAACGATGACCAAAGTTTATAGCTTTTATTAAATAGAAAAATCGCTAAAAACAGAGATCCTATCAATGAAAGAATCATTAAACTGAAATAAAGAAGTACTCTTATTTCTTCTATCATCAAAAAAACCCTCATTTGACTTTTATGAAGTTCTATTACAATAATTTACATAGATTTTCTTTTCATAACAGCAATAACTTCCCTGGAAGTTCCCTGTCCATAACTAGTATCGAAGCAAGAAATTAGTTCCCAGCCATCTCTTCCATATTGATTAAGTTCATTTTCAAATTCTTGTTCATCAATTTTCCCCCCAAAGAATCCCCCTGGCTTAAACTTAATTGTTTTATATTCCCATACCTCCATATTTTTCTCCCCCAATTGACTTTCTATATTTTTGATTATAGATATCCTATTTCAAGGTTAACATTATATTCCAAATATAGGAACGTTTTTTACATAAAAAATGAGACCAACTATAGTAGTGATCTCTCCAAGTGATAATTTATTTCATTTTGTAACCATATAAAAATATTCCACAATTTTAAGCAAACGATTTTTAGTACTATTTAAAAACGAACTGAAATTAGCTTGTTTTTGTTGTAACTTGGTATATTGTCCTGCGATAATCAAATTAGCAGAAAAAAACACTATTTAAAAATATCTATGACTTTTTTATTTAAAGATAATGGGAAACAAAGTACTGATGATGGGAATGGACATATAGATGATGGTGATGACTTAGGAGAGTAGGAAATAAATTAGAAGCCAGCAACACATCATCTACTAAACTTTTATCAATATTTATTCATCATTACATGAAATATCCCGAGCCATACTTTGTAATAAAGGGCGGCAACACTTATTCAAGCAATACTCTTAAACTTTAGATACTGTTTAGTATGAAAATCAGCTATTTAGTTTTGATTATCTTTTTACCCTTTGATTGACCTCATCCAATATGTCGAGTAATTTTTCAGATGTACTAGCCCGGTAAAACTCATTGAGAGTTCGTTTTCCATCCCTTAGATCTTGTATAACAGAAGTAATGTCGTCCACAACATCCTCTTCAATTTCTCCTGCTTTTATCATGCTTTCCAATTCACTCGCCATTTGTAAGGTTCGATCCATGGCTTTTCCTCCTTTCATAGTATCCTATCCTACCTATTAACAACTCTATACATATCATTCCTTCTTCTCCCAATTATTAATCAAATTTTTGACCTGCGATAAACACAGTCTTATCCCGTTTTTAAATAGCCATCCTGAAAATACTTTGGTTTTATTTCCTTTCAATAAAACCATACTAAATATTAAAAGAAAGGAGGAGATACAATGACTGAAGAATCTGGCTCTAAAAAGGAATTAAAAGGTAAATCAGCAATTGACCCTTCACGCCAAAAAGGGTTTAACGAAGAAATAAGTGCGGAAAGCCTAGCAAAGAAAGCGCTTGATGAAACAATTCGAGATGGCGGTGCCTTTGCCAGCGAAAATCCTAATCGATTCAAGCAGTGAAAAACTTATGGTTACCCTATAATCAATCGTGTATTCAAATAATAATAGGTGCCTTTTCCCCGCTAAAAAACATATACAGCAAGGAACTGGCACCAGATATCCAGTGAAACTGCATATTTTCTCCCCGGCGTTATTTAATCTTTGAATAGAAAATAGATGATCCCGGAAATTACAAAAGCAAGGATTCCAACCAAAAAAGAAATATACGCAATTTTTGTTCTTAATCTCCTATCTACAGCAGTTTCTGAATGAAAATTTCCTCTTTGCCGGTCTCCACTTACCCATGCACCAACTAATAAACCAGAAATAATAAAACACGTTACACCCACAAATAGAAAAAATTGGAACAAATAACTCCCCCCATTCAATCATTTTTCAAATTATACGAATGAATTTTTGTTTGATATTCCTCATTAGCAGCAATTTCGTAGAATGTAATAAGCAAGGAGATTTATTGGTATGGGACAGGTGATTTTTGAATGATTCACGGCAAGTAACGAACCTATGTCCTATTATCTTCTAATACGAGTGTTTTCGAGGAAATCACGGAATGTATGTCTGTAATAAAATCATCAAGACAGTCCGCTAATCAGCCGATCCCCCCTTGCGAAGTAAATAAAAGGCTTCAGCCATTTACATAAAATCTTATTCACCTTTTAATCTTTTTACTTCTTTTTCTAAATAATCCAATCGTCTATGAATTCGATAAATGATTGGAAGATATGCAATGATAACAATAATTACCCACCACATATATATCTCCCCTCCTTAAAACAGTACTTTGACACCAAAAATGTTCCTAGCTACACTCTATTCATAAATTTTGGGCTATTTTAACAATTCCCCGCGAAACGGACTCAACTTCATCCGTATTTTTGATAACGAATAAATAATCCGCTTCCCCTTCTATAGGTGCTGAAATTTCAATTTTATGAGACTTAGCCAACTGACGGGTAAGCACTTCCTCAAATGAAGTAGCACTCCTAAATATTGCTTTGCTCCGCTGTGATGTATCGACTCGCTGTCGAAGAATCTGATCTGGTATGTCAAAATGAACCAGGATACTGACAAACCCTTTATTATGAAAAAACTCGAGCAAATCCAATCAATTTTTGCGAGACCGATTTGAATTGCAGATAATCAAATGATAATTTGAATGATTAATAGCATAATCTACAATTGTTTGAGTAATTGCGTGTTTGAAAGTATTAGGTCCTTGTTTTGGCTGCAATGTTTTGTAATAAGTATTGATGAATTCGGCATGGTTATCTTGATCAATCACAACCGAGTTGAATAACATCTTTTCTAGAGCTCTAGCGAATGTTGTCTTTCCGCTATGTGTTTTTCCGACTGTCATAACCAATACCCTTTTAATAATTATCACCTCATCTCCGAAAATTCATATTTAATTTTTTTATTGGCCTAATTGGATAATCTTATTTATATAACTTCTGTTTAATAAACTATATTTTTTTAAATCTCATCATTTTGCTTTTTCAGTTCCTCGATTCTTTGTTCTTGTTCAACGTTAAGTAAAAGAATCTTTCTTTTACTGACCAATACATTCAGTTTTATTTTACCATATAAATCCATTTCCCTGTTATAAAAAAAGTCCCTCCAATTGAAGAGACTAATATTTTTACTATAGATTTGTTTTCGTTTATTCAGTTTACAAATTCCACTTAATCAGCAGTCCAGCCTGTGCCAAACCTCCTCCAAAGCCATATAATAATAACTTATGGCCATTTTGAATGTTCCCCTCGAGTAAGCCTTTATTTAGCGATAAAGATGGTTGCCGAAGAAGTGTTGCCATAGTCCACTAAGCTGTACAATGTTTTCTCTATTGGAAACTCGATTTTCTCACAGATTGATTCAATCATCCTTAAATTTGCACTATGGGGTACAAACCAATCCACTTCATTTAAAGAAACGGAGGCTTTTTCCATAACCATTTGCATCCCTGTCGGAACTGTGGAAACAGCCCACTTATAAACCTCACGTCCATTTTGAACGATTTTTCCGCTATGATTAATTTTCTCTTCGAAAATGTGATTTGAGAGATCAGAACAATATAAATGATTTCCTTTTTCTCCTTCAGACATTAGATAATATGAAAGAAAGCTGGGCTGGACTTCGTCATATTCTACAAGAACTGCTCCTCCTCCATCTCCAAATAAAATACAGGTAGTTCGATCTGTATAGTCTGTAACTTTGGATAAGGTTTCGGCTCCAATCACTAGAATTTTCTTGTGTAAGCCTGATGTGATCAGCCCATTGGCTACATGCAGTCCGTAAGTAAATCCGGCACAGGCTGCGTTTAAATCAATAGCTCCGGCATGTTTAATCCCTAATTTTGCTTGAACTAATGAAGCAACACTTGGAGTTTTAAAATCGGGTGTAATTGTACATACAATAATCATATCTACATCTTCTACTGATTTGTCATAGCGTTCCATCAAATTTCTTACAGACATACAAGCAATATCACTTGTAAATTCTTTCTCATGAGCAATTCTTCGCTCTTTTATACCCGTACGTTTTACAATCCATTCGTCATTGGTCTCGACCATTATTTCTAAATCAAAGTTCGTTAACTTCTTTTCCGGTACGTATGCGCCAATAGCAGTAATGCGAGCTTTCGATTCAATCATATTACAGTCACCTCATCTATAATTATCAACCAAATATATTTTATCACTTGTTATTAGGACTAGGTACTAATTTTTTATGAAAAAATAACCACTTTGATTGGGTGGTTATCTCTGCAGGCTTGAAGCCTAGTTTCTTTAATTATAAAAATCCATACTTTGAAAATTATTTTCCCGTAATCTTCATTTTAAATATCGCTGCGTATTCTCTCAGTTTCATTGGAATCTTAACAACCTCAGGTGTTTTTGCAGCTAAAGGATAGCCTTTTATTCCGACATTCTCCGCTAATTCTATAGCTCGATATAAATGAAAGTCATTGCTTACAATCACTGCCTGATCTATATCAAACAGCTCTTTTGTAAATTTTAGGTTTTCATACGTTGAAGTGGACCGATTTTCTATTAAAATTCTTTCAGATGGTATTCCGTTTTCATCTAAATATCGCCTTAACGCCTCTGCTTCTGTTATATCCTCACCAGGCCCTTGCCCACCAGTGACAATTACCTTTGTATGTTGATTTTGTTTAAGGTATTCAAGTGCTTTATTAGCACGATATAGAAGGGCTAACGACATTTCTGATCCATTTACCTTAGCACCCAGGATAATCAGATACGGGATATTATCGGGAGGGGTTTCCTTGGCTGTTGATGTTATTTGATAATTGAAATATAGAACAAGAAGAATTGGGATCACAATAATCGCGAGCAGAATGTATATTTTTTTCAATATTTCACCCCTTAGTCATATCAGTCGTTATTAATAGTTTACAAGAATTGTAATAAAGATGTAGCTGGTTTATGAAAAATGAGCTTCTGCTTTAGTAAGGTCTTAGTATTTAGTTATTCAACATAATGTTGAGATTCCATTAACGATCTGTAATCCCCATTGAATTCTATCAAAAGGGTTCACAGTAAAAATCCAGCCATAAAATCCTCCCAAATTTTAATGAACCATAAAAGTATTAATCATTGATATTGACAACAAACGTATAAGATACTTCCCCATTGTCCCACTGTCCTACTACTTCATAAATATATCGGCCCTTATTTTCTGGGATTGATATTTGATTATTTTTAATATCAATTTCCTTTAATCTCCCTTCTTTATTCCATAGATAAACAGTAATCTTAGGATCATTTTCAATCACTATATCAACCTTGCTATGACTATTCGAAGAAATCGGACTGAAATGTTCAGCGATTTGATATGGCGAAGCTGCATCTGTTTGAACTACCTCAGTATTAAAACCCTGTTTTCTTTCCCATCTGTAGTTACCCGCTTCCATTTGGTATTCTTTGTTATCGATTATGATTTTACCGGATGGTGAAGGCGGAAACTCATAAGCTCCAATTTGCTGACTGCATCCTACAGATAGTAGCAACAAAATAATAGAAAAAATATACTTCATTTGGTCCCCTCCCTTTCATTCAAAACTGAGCCAGATTTAAATTGTTTTAATGCCTCAACTACTGCCCGACTTTGATGATCTCGGAATAATTTTTCTATTGCCTGATTTAGGTGAATCCATTATAAGATGTGATCAGTTTCAGTTGGGTTCCTTACTTGCTTTCCCATCTTACAAAAATAAAATGGCCTTCATTTGGAATATTGACTTGCAGAATAAAAATATCTTCGGGCACACCCTATAAACGGACCTGCTTCAATATCCATTCCCATTTCTTCAAGGGCTTCTCTTTTTATACACTCTTCGTGTGTCTCATTTTTTACAATTCCGCCTCCCGGAAGAAAACGATTCCATCACTTGTTTGAATAATTTTTTTTTGTTCTTTACACAATATACAGAAGATCTAAGTATGTATTGTTTACCGGCTTCTTTATTACCGAATGTTCGGTATCAATTAATTTTCCCCTGCTACTTTATTCTTTTTTACTTTAATTATATTTTACCATAATTAACCATTGCATTAAAAATCCTACCCACTTTTCGGGTTTCTTTTTTTGATACCTCTATTTCCCTCATAGCAAAACGCAGGAATACTCAGATCCCTGCGTTTTAAATTTAATTGTTAATAAATTCATCAATCGTTTCTTTGTCATCCCCAATTGAGTAGGTTCTTAAAGTAACCTCACTGCCCAAATCCACTTCTTTACCTTCTATTTGACTTTGAGCTTCTTCAGATAAACGATAATGTACATCTTGTCCGTCAACCGCTATAATAACCTCTTCATTTGTCTCAATACTTTTTAATATTCCTATTATTTTTGCTGCTTCTTCTCCAGCAAGTACTGTTCCAGCTACATCACCTGTAGACCCTTCCCCAGTTTCTACCTTTTGTTCACCGGCAATTCCACATGCACCCAGGATTGATAATAACAAGCAGCAAACAATCCCTATAGCTATATTTCGAATGTTCAACATTTCTCCCTCCTTTATCCCTTGTATCTTATTAGTCGGAAGAAATTTCTAATTAGTTACATCCTCAAACATCTATATTGTAAAAGTCGGTCATTAGAAGGCGTAGATTGCACATAAATGATCGGAACGGCACATAATCTGCGTGGAACGGCACATAATCTTCGTGGAGCGTCTCATAATCTGCGCGGAGCGGCACATAATCTGCGCGGAGCGGCACATAATCTTCGTGGAGCGGCACATAATCTGCGTGGAGCGGCTCATAATCTGCGTGGAGCGGCTCATAATCTGCGCGGTTAGGCACATATCTTCATGCAACGGCACATATCTTCCTGGAACGGAACATAATCAGTGTGGAGCGGCACATAATCTGCTTGGAGCGGCTCATAATCTGCGTGGAGCGGCTCATAATCTGCGCGGTTCGGCACATAATCTTCCTGGATCGGCTCATAATCTGCGTGGTTCGGCACATAATCTGCGTGGAGCGGCATATAATCTGCGTGGAGCGGCACATATCTTCCTGGAACGGCACATAATCAGTGTGGAGCGGCACATAACCTGAGCGTTTCGGCACATAATGCAGTGTGAATCGACACATTTTCAGCAAGAAATTTAAAACAAAAAAACGGCAAGCATTTATGCGCTTGCCTAGTTGCACTTATCACGTACTCGAATCATGTCTCTTACCCCGTCTTACCTTACAAATCCTGGGATAACCGAATCATATCCCTGCAATGAATTCCGTTTTCATATATTTCTTCTGGATAATGCCGTAAGAAAAAGTCTAAATCCACTCCAATAATTCTAAAACCACATTTTTGATAAAGAACCAGCTGTCCAATACTTGAATTTCCAGTGCCAATCTCAATTGTTTTGAAACCTCCTGCTTTAGCTTTTTGAATAGCACTATCCACCAACTGTTTCCCAATCCCTTTACCTCTATAACTCTCTGCAACTGCAATATTCACAAGCTCCACCGTTTTGGGTCTGGTAGGAATCAGTACATATACCCCAAAAATTTCTTGTTCACTTTCTGCTACGAAACATTCGCCCCTATTTACATATTCTTGAACGATCACCTCAGAAGGATCAGCTAATAGCAACAATTCCATTGGAGGTTTTTCATCTCTATTGAGTTTTCTAATATTCATAGAACCCTCCTATAAAAAAATATTAACACTCTATAAGTCAACCTCATGCTTTCGGCGCTTATTTCTTTGCTGATTAATCAAGGCAGGTATTATTAAATATAATGCATATGCAAAACACATCCACGCCGTAAATGCAATAATCTGTGAATCATCTAATTTAGGGAAAACTAAATGGTGATTTGATAAAGTAATTGTATCCAACGATAAACCAACTATCGTTCCAATGATTCCAAACTTTAATGGCGCATGTTTTGATTGATTAAACTTGAGATAAACGTATGTAACACCGTACAACAAAAATGCTGTGCCGATTATTAATAACAATGTGCTGATTATAAAAGCATCGGTTCCGGGACTAAAGAGGACATGTTCTCCAAGCAGGACAAAAAACATGGTTGCACAAAACCATACTAAAAGACCCCAAAATGCAGTGATCAAATATCCTTTCATTGCTTTTCCTCCTTTTCAAGCAAATGACTAAGCCCCTTAAACAACTTTTCAATCTCTTCATATGTTTTTTCTACGGGAAAATCTTTTTGTAATAATGCTTGTAATGCTATCCCGTCAACAATTGCATTAAAGAGAATTCCCCACGTTTCAAGGGAAACACCTTCTATTGGTGACTTTGCCCATACATCAGATAAATTTTGAATGAGAGTGTTATTTTCTGATAAAATAACGTCTCCTAATTGACTTCGCATTTTTTCATTATTAAAACTCGATGCAACCAATGTTAAAAATAATTTATGAAAAAATGAATCATAGGAACAACGACTCTTAGCAGATTCAATGGCTTGACTGACGAAATATTGATTACTTTGGTTGGATATTTCTGTCCAAGATCGTTCACAAATATCTTCAACAATTTCTAATAACAACTGTTCCTTCGTTCTAAAATGGTAATAGACTGTCCCCTGTGTAACTCCTGCTGCCTCTGCAACAGCCCTTAATGTAAACTTTTCTATCCCGTTTTCAACTAAACAATCCTTCGCACTTTTAATTAGATCTACCTTACTTATAACATTTGGTTTCGCCATTTTATCACCCTCTACTTAGTTATTCAACTAACTAACTCTTTAGATGAATTTTACCACTAACTATTTAGAATGACAACATTTACTTCTGAAACAGAGGGACGGTTCTTGCGTTTCAATGCTCCAAACTCCCTTTATCTTATTTAACAATTTCAGAGGAAGATTACAAATGAGAGGAAGGGATTTTTATTATCCCTTCCATTTAGTTAATCATTAATTTAGGTTAGAAAGGTCCAGATCCCATCGTTCTTCAATCAATTTCGATCCAGTCCATTCATCATTTGGTTTTTCTTCCGTTAGCCTAAAATTATATTTTTGGTAAAGATAACGAGCTGTTTTTAAGATGTTCACAGTCCATAAAAACACATGTTGATATTGCTGCTCCTTACAAAAATTTAGTGCTGTCTCGATTAGTTTTTTTCCAATGCCTTTTCCCTGATAGTTTTCATCAATAATAAACCATCTCAGTTGTGCAACAGTATCAGTCGATTTCGTTATTGCAATAGAACCAACAACTTCATTATCTATTTCAGCAACCCATAGCTCTCCCCCATCGGTATTTATCATAAATTCTGTTAGACCCTTCATGACATAATATTCAAACATCCGTCCAAAATGATATGTAGTGTCGTATAACTTTCCATGGAGGCAGGCAACATATCCAACATCACCAGGTTGAAAAGGCCGAATGAGAACTTCAGACTGGGATGAAGGTTTTCCCGTAAATATGGATTCAATTGTTTCCATAGAAGTTACTAACTTGGACAGTTCATTTTTTGATAGATGCTGAATCATTTTATGTACTCCACGATTTGCAATTTGAACCAAGTCTTCATAAATTTCGATGCCATATGCGGTGAGAAAAAGTGAATACTGGCGTTTATCCTCGGTTGAATGTTTTTTCATGATAATGTTTTCGTCTTCAAAACGTTGAATAATGCGGCTCATATAGCCCCGATCTATTCCAAGATTTTCTCTGACTTCAGTTGCCGTACAACCGTTCCTATAATGGATCTCTGTGATGACACGCGCTTCAGTCAATGTAAATGGTTGATTATAGATTTCCTGATCAATTTTTCCTAATACGTTTGCATAGTATCTGTTGAATTTTCTAATTTTTTCCACATAATGAACAGATCCCATAGAGATTCCTCCTAAAAATTCAGAAATTTCTAAATCAACAATAGTATAAAATACATTAGTTGACTCAGTCAACTATAAATTTGAATCATCTTCCAAATGATCTACCTCTTCATTAACCTTTGTATAGCAAAATAAAAGTGCAGCACATTTGCGAAGAAGATATGCAAAGTGCTGCACGATATTTCTTAAATCAACGAACCCGTTATCGGATAAAACATTCAAAGTAAATATCCAAACGATTTAAGCAGTTTATACCGATTTACGGTCAAGATCCCTTTCCAGTATCTTCTCGAAACCGCAAATTCTTCTGGATAACCTCCCCAATTCCATGAAATATCCCATGTACCTTCATCTGAGATTGTCTCTATGTAAAAATTCAAGTTTTGTTCAATTAAATCACTGAATTTTTCAGAAAGCGGATGCTCGGGACTGTCTATAAAGTCAAGAGGAAGTGATTTGTAACCCGTTGACCATTCTGATGCATCCCATTCTACAGACTTTTCAACGAAAGACATGACTTTATTAGAAACTTCACTTAAAGAATAGTGAAACCTTGTATTAAATGTAGTTTTGTGTAAATTCATTATTTTAATTAACTGTTGATAATTATTGATTTCATGTCGTTCCATTTCATTAGCTTTCATTAAACGATCAATTGCTTTTTCAATGGCTGACCATCCTATTTCTGAGGTTTCACTCTCTTCAGAAGACCAATGCACAAGAAACGCAGCGAGCTCTGCACTAGGATTAAACATCCATTTCTCCTGCACCCCCTCTTCCCAATGCCACCAAGGTGCGTGTGGATACTGATTGGTTTCTGGCAGTACCGATGCCCACATTCCAGTTTCTTTATCATACGTATTTACCAAATATGAAATCATAGATTTAACTATTTCATCTGTTGGATTCGCTCCGATTTCTATTAAAATCTGTCCCGCTGCCCATGTGGCCATTGGTGATGAATACGGCGACCAAAAATCAGGTTCAATGCCATGCCCAAACCCGCCATCCTTATTTTGAAAAGCAGACAAATAGTGTATAACTTGATCCTGCGAGTAACCTTCAAAAAAATATTCCCATCTTGCAGCCTCTAACGGCCTAGCATTTCGTTTAATCCATTTACTAGACTTACAAACTGCTTTATTCGATATTTTCATTTTAATATTTTGATCTCCAATCTTTTTGTTACTTCAATAATGTCATAGTAACTGGCAAATTGTCCATTAAGCAATTTAAAGAAATAAAGTATATAACTTCGGTTTTCACTAAATTTATAAGTATATCTTCACTTTTTTCAACAAGCGGTCACTATCTAGTAAAAATTGTTCATGTTCAAAAAACCTTTACGGGGCAGCTTGTATTACATATGAGGTAATTTCTTTTATTGTATTTTTCCCTGTACTAATAAAATGGTACACGTTGCAAAATTCATAAGCCTTGCTATCTCCCGATTTTAGGATGCCGTTGACGGCACCTGTTTTACCATGTGTAATGATTGTATGTATATTAATTTCAATCATTTTATCAGTATTTCTTCTTTGTAATAGTTCAATAACTTCATTGATACCGCTAACTGTTTTGAAACCTACTATATTCCAGCAAACGTTATCAGCCGTATACTTAGTTATAAAATCTATATCATTCCTAGCAAAGGCAATAATCATGTCCTTTAATAAAAATTTTCTTGGTGAATTTCCGCAATCTGCTGGAGCTATTACCTTTATCTCTAGGCAATCAGAATAATTATTTTCCATAGCCTCCACTCCTTTTAAAGTATTATATATTGTTATTTGATGTGTCCTGTTATATTCTAACTTCGAATAAATCCACCTTCTGAATGTATAATCTGACCGGTTATCCAGTTTGCGTCATCGCTAGCAAGGAAGGCAATAAGCCGTGCAACATCTTCTGGAAGTCCAATACGTCCCATTGGGAATTTTGGTAATAGGTGCTCTCTTATTTCATCAGTCATCCACGTTGAATCTGTCGGTCCCGGGTTTACCGCATTTACCGTGATCCCTAATGGGGCTAGTTCTGCAGAAAGTGACCTCGTAAAGGCTGAAATCGCTCCTTTAGTTGCTGCATAAGCTAACTCACCGGGCATTGGGCCTAATTCCTGTCCAGAAGTCATATTTATGATTCGTCCAGTTTCTAATGTGGATTTCTCAAAAAGTCGTGCAAACTCCACACTGAGCAGAAAAGTTGACCTCATATTGACAGCATAATGAACCATATTTACAATCTCTTGTTGAAATTTCTCTATCCATGTAATATCAGATTTCCAATGTGTAAAAAATATATCGATACCTTGAGAAGCTAGTTTCCTACAAATAGCTATACCTATATCTCTTGGACTACTAGCTCCTGTAATAAGTGCAATTTTATTTTGTGAATGATTCATTTTAGTTATCTCCGAATTAGTAGATATTACCGATTAGTGTGTTGAATTGACAAAAAGATAAATAACCATAAATAAACAAAAACAACTAAGAAGGAAAAGAGTTATAAAGAAAACTTTCTGCCAGAATCCCCCTTTAAAATAAATATTAACTAAAAAATAATAAATAGATGCACTTCCAAAAATAAATAGTAAAAACTCCTGGAGATTATTAAAATCTAACTTCAAGGAATTATTCATATATAAATCCATTTTTTTATTGACAGAAAATGGAACAGTAACGATGGTTAAAAGTAACCCTCCAAAGATGAAAATACCAATTACATTTAGCAGTGTTCTTAAACTAACTTCTTTTTTGGTTACAATTTTAATATTTTGGTGTAGTTCAATATTCGTTAGCACAATGCCCTCGCACAAATTACTCAAAGTACAGTGTCAAATTATTCGACCTTACATTGGTAAAAATATTTAATATACAAATGATAGAGGTGTAGCATTTGAACATTACTTCTATATCGTTCACCAATTCTCCTGTCTTTCATCAATTTCCTGCCATTTATGAAAATTTAGGACTCCCAGAAGTATCTTCCTTCATTGAGCAACGATTTGAATTTACTTATAAATTAGGTAAAAAAGAAAGAACGGGATTTGGTAGCGTTCGTATGTATAAAAGGCAAGGGGTATTTAAAGTAATGATTCCAGAAAAATTGCCTGGAATCGGACCAATAAGACTTGAGAAATTGAAGAGTCTTTTATTAGAACAAATTAAAGCGCAGTTCATACAAAATATAGAATCTCAAACCCAAGAATTTACAGTATACTACACTGATTTCCGTCGCACTGCCAAAGATGCTGATTAACCTTATACAAAAAAGAGTGAATCCTCCTTTAATCATATTTATACGAATTAACTTATTGATCGTTTCATATCCTTCTTCATTTGATCACTTGTTCAATCTAATTTTTCTGCTTAACAAAACGTTTAAGGATATGTATAATATAAAAGGAATTATATATTGTTTATGTTTTCTAGGGTTCCGCAACATGTCTGTTGGTCCGGTCCGAGAGAAAACTCGCAGCTTTAGCTGTGCCACGGAGGGACAAAAGCCCGGGAGAAACTGTTTACCAGTTACTCTCAGGCTTTTTTATTTTTTATACGATTGGAGGAGTATTCTTTATGAACGCAAACTGGATAAAAGTATTCATAGCTGCCCTTTTCGAGGTTTTTTGGGTTATTGGCCTAACACACGCACATGACGTATGGACTTGGATGGGAACTGTTATATCCATATTGATCAGCTTTTATTTAATGATAATGGCTGGGCAAAAACTTCCGGTTGGAACGGTATATTCAGTCTTTGTAGGAATAGGTACAGCCGGAACTGTTTTTTCAGAAATCATTTTCTTTGGTGAGCCGTTTAAAACAAGCAAAATACTTCTTATTTTACTTTTACTCGCAGGCGTCATTGGCTTGAAATGGGTTACTAATGAAAAAGACGAGAGAAAAGGTAAGGAAGGAGCTGATTCCTAATGGCGTGGATTTCTTTAGTCCTTGCTGGAGTATTCGAAATGTTTGGTGTTTCCTTGATCAATAAATGGCATAAGACGCGAAATTGGAATTCCCTGCTTTTGCTGATTCTTGCATTTGGAGCAAGTTTTTTATTTCTTGCAATTGCAATGAAAACAATACCTATGGGGACAGCCTATGCAGTTTGGACAGGAATTGGTGCGTCTGGTGGAGCTATATTGGGAATGCTTTTATATGGTGAGTCAAGAGATGTAAAAAGAATTATTTTTATCGCAATGATTTTAATCGCTACCATAGGATTAAAGCTGGTTTCATAGTTAACAAGACACATTCAGGATGATATAAATTTTGATATTATTAACCATTACGGGCTATACATCGTTAAAAAGAGGCTTATCTTCATATAGCCCTCTGAAACTCAACTTAAAAGAAATGCGGAAAAGAATAAATCGCAAAATAATAAACCAAAATATATATAATGAAATGGAACCAAATAAAATCAAGTTGTTTCAGTTCTAGAGTTTAGTAATAGATGCTCTTGTGTCACTATTAAATATCCTCTGGTTACGAGATAATCCTGAAGACTAGTCATTAAACCAAACACAAACTGGGAGGATTCATGAATTGAAGCCAGATAAAAAAGCAGTCAATATTGAGCTAACCTGCACAGAAATCGGAGGACTTTGGGGCATTTATATGCAAGAAAGCATGAGCTTATGTTTCTTGTCTTACTTTTTACACCATCTGCAAGATGAGGAGATTCTTCCATTAGCTAAAGAAGCATTGCAAATTTCGAAAGGGCGACTTGAGAAAACAAAATCAATCCTTCTTGAAGAAAATTTTCCACTGCCTGTGGCTTTTTCAGATGGTGATGTTAATTTGGCTGCTCCTCCTCTTTTTAATGATATATTTACACTTAGTTATATTTATATGATGAATCGGTTAGGAATGATTAATTATAGTTATGTTGCCTCTAACAACGTTCGCCTAGATGTATTAGACTTCTTTATCGAATGTCTACATACATCTGCTGAAATGTTTAACAAAGCAGTCAAACTGATGTTATCAAAAGGTATTTATGATCGCCCGCCAAAAATGAATTACCCAAAGGAAATAGAGTTTATTCAAAAGGAATCTTTTCTATCCGGTTTTATGGGTAAAAAAAGACCGATAAATGCCATAGAATTATCGGAAATTTTCTTTAACATCGAAAGAAATTATTTTTCCGTTATCATTATGCTCGGTTTCGCCCAAGTAATTAAAGATAAAAAACTAAAAGAATATATCCTTAAAGGAAAAAAAATAAGTGAAAAACAAATCTCACTTTTCAACAAATTACTAATGGAAAAAGACCTTTTAGGTACTGTTACTGTCAGTATGGAAGTAACGGATTCAACTGTATCTCCATTTTCAGATAAACTAATCTTTTCAATGATAAATATATTAAACTCTGTGGACATAAGCTTAATTTCTCATGCCTTATCCGTTTCTATGAGGTCCGATTTGACTGCTCAATATAGTAAAATTATTACTGAAGTAATGATTTATGCAAAAGACATATTTGACATTTTGGTTGAAAAGAAGTGGCTAGAACAGCCTCCACTTACTACAAATAGAAAAAAGCTAATCCATGAGGAAAAATAAGTCTCATCTGCCTCCACCTCAATCGGCACTGAAAAGCTGTTTTACACGGACCCTAGCGAGCTAATTCAGAAGGTTCCCTTTGCATAAATAATTTCTTCTTAAGCAAAAAAGTGAAGGTATAGGTATATATCCTTCACTTTCTTTAATTCCTTTGTATTCTTTATGAAACCTGCATTGTTACGAATTGAAAGTATAAATGAGAAAAAACAAACCAAAAATGTATCTACTTTTTTAGGGTTCTCACAGCTTTTTCAACTCTATGAAGGGCTGTTTCTAAAATTTCACGAGGACAAGCAATATTAATTCTTTCAAACCCTTCCCCGCCTGGTCCAAACTTTCGCCCTTCATCAAAACGAATTCCTGCTTTTTCAAAAAAGAATGAATGAAGCTGCTGTGGTTCAACCGGTAATCCCCGGCAATTTAACCATATTAAATGAGTAGCTTCTGGTTTAACGGGTTTCAATTCTGGAATATTCTCTTCAAGATATTTGGTTACATAGTTCAAATTTTCTTCTAAATACGCTTTGACTTGCTGTAACCATGGTAATCCGTGATAATATGCAGCAATTGTTCCTTCAATCGCAAATGCATTTGGTCTCATTAAGCCATAACCTTCTAATAACTCTTGGTATTTTTCCCGAATTTCTTCATTAGGAATGATAATAATTGAACTTTGCATCCCAGCAATATTAAAGGTTTTACTAGGTGCCACACAGGTTATCGTATTCATAAGGTGCGAAGGGTCTACAGTCGCATACGGTGTATGCTGATAACCTTTAAAAGTTAAATCACAATGCATCTCATCTGAAATGACCATCACTTTATGTCTGGCACAAATTTCACCTAGCCGCTTAAGCTCTGCTTTAGTCCACACTCTCCCTACAGGATTATGGGGGCTGCATAGGATCAATACTTTTGCACGCGGGTGTGAAGCCTTTTTTTCAAAGTCGTCAAAGTCGATCTCGTAGTAGCCGTTTTGATAAATAAGTGAATTCTCTTGGACATGGCAACCTTGTGTTTTAATGGTTTGGTAGAAAGGATAGTATACAGGCTCCTGAATAATGACGTGATCTCCAGGTTCAGTTAGCACTTTTAATAGTAAGTTCATCCCTGGAATGATTCCGGGGCTAAATTTAACCCATTCCCTTTTTAATTCCCATTGATGCTGAGTCTTCCACCAATGGATAATAGCGTCAAAATATCTTTCACAAAAAGTACTGTAGCCGTATATCCCATGTATCGCTTTTTGGGAAATGCTGACCGAATCTCTTCGGAAACCTGAAAATCCATATCTGCAATGCAAAGCGGGATGATCTCATCATTGTTTAAATACCACTTTACGGAATGACTCTTCCTGCGATCAATAAATTTTTCTAATTGCACCGCTGTTCCCCCTCTGATCCATTACAACGTGACTATTCTCTCGTCTATTCTAACATTACTGCTTTAATTACATAAGATTTAAAATTTATTATATTTAGTTAATGAGTAGTTTATTTCTTCTATTCCACTATTCCCCTGCCTCTCGATAATCGAAATTTCCAATTGTACCAGTGTGATGGACCTTCACTGTAACATTTACATGCACTGGCATATCCGTAAACCTTTGATCCCACGTTTTTTTAATTCGTTCCAAAATTCAGGTTCAGAACGGTGTAGAGCTTCTCCGAAACCGAAAATATCGGATTGATATTTTTTTTGAGCAGCTTCAATAGAGGAAATAATTTGTCCTTTGATTTTTTCTTCAGCTTTGTTTTCGAGATCATAAATAGTACTTACTTTCATTAAATCTAAATCTGTACATTCCACATCACCTACATTTGCATCAATATATAGCTTTATAGTTCCTACCGGTTGTCCATTTTTTATTGTTGTATTTAAACTTTGATTTGTTCTAACTATCTCTAATGCCAATTTTCCTTCATCCTGCGGACAAGAAGTGGTTACAATTGTATTTTTCACTTCGCCAAGTGCAAAATTAACTCCTTTACTTTCTTCTTCATTTAACCACCCTATTAATTTTTCACCCTTAAAAACGGAAATTCCATTATATTTAAGTCTTATAGGAGGATCTATATTCTCTATATTTTGTTTCACTCCCCCAGACTGCGTATCACCTGTTTTCATTACACCAGTTAAAATGGGATTAGCTCCTTCACTCATAAGCTTTGAATTCAGTGTATCAAATGTAACTGACATAGTTTGAGCCCAAACATTTTCGGAAGTTTCAAGGGCATTATATAATTTATTAGCTGGAATATCCTCTAAGGATGTCAATATTTTCAAAATATCTTCTGCTCTTGCATCCTTTGCTACTGTGATATAAAAGTCTGGTCTTAATTCATGATCTCTTGATAGAAAATCGAGTGTTTTCCTAATCCCTTCTTTTGCTAACTCTTCCCCGAAAATTAACGTTCTAAGATGAGCTAAGTAAACTTTTCTTGGAGCATTTGTCGTTATTTTCCTCAAGGTTTCAAATATGGTTTCCCCTTTTTCTTGAAAAACAACGACAGGGGTGCTTATCCCGCTCCCTTGTTTAGCTGCAATCTCTCCTGGATTTACAATTTGTACAGTTAGGAGATACTGTTTATCAACTTTGTCAATACCCATTGCAACAGCAATAGCCAGATCATTTAACTCTTTTCGAGTCCAACATCCTGTCATAATCAAAACAAACGAAAGACACATGATAAAAATTAGGAATTTACGTTTCATCCGCTAACTCTCCTAGTTGAAACATGAGTGTATATCGTTAGCCTAAGCGAATGAAATACAAAGTATTCTTTTTATTCATGATGTGATTGTCAAAAACCGAATTAATTTCAAGAATCACCCTTTTCATGAGTATATTGGGAATAATTTTCGAAAAAAATAAGATTAAAAAAGCGGGGATTCTCTGTGGGTTTTTTTAAAATATCACCAAGAAAGCTTAGGTTAAAAAAAAAACAACCTAGTCAAAAAAATAGATCACAATTTCAAATGGATGATGGTCAATTAAACACGTATTTAGCTGAAAACCTTCATAAGATAAAAGAAACTCTTGGGTACAGTGAAGACATAATCATTCGTGAATTCCGGATTGGAAGAGAACATTCAATAAAAGCCAGCATTATTTTTACAGATGGGCTCGTTGATACGATTGCTAACCAAGAATTCATCTTAGAATCATTGATGAAAGATTTCCCTCAGCCAGATGTAAACACTGTAAGTTTGGAAGAGCTTGTTATAAAGATAAAGGAAACAACCCTCACAGTTGCACAAATAAAAGATATTTCTGATTACAATTCCCTTTATGAATCACTTTTTTCAGGACATGTTATTCTCTTAATCGATGGACACTCCGTCGGATTAGCCATTAGCATGAAGGGAGGAAAAGAAAGAAATGTAACAGAACCATCTACCGAAAATTCCATAAGGGGGCCAAGGGAAGCCCTAACGGAAAATATTCGAGTCAATACCGCCTTAATCCGCCGAAAAATAAATAATCCTAATCTATGGTTAGAATCAAGGAAAATTGGAAAACAAACAAAGACGATTGTGTCTTTAATGTATATAAAAGGAATTGCCAACGAGAAAGTATTAGAAGAAGTAAGGAGCCGCTTAGATAAGATTAATATTGACAGTATCTTAGATACTTTATATATTGAAGAGCTCATCCAAGATGCTACGTATTCCCCTTTTCCAACCATCTATCATACCGAACGCCCAGATGTTGTCGCAGCAAACCTTTTAGAAGGAAGGATTGCCATTTTAGTTAATGGCACTCCTTTTGTATTAATAGTACCAGCCGTATTTGTCCAATTTCTTCATGCTCCAGATGATTATTACAGTCGTGCAGATATTACGACACTTTTACGTATCTTAAGATTTATCGGTTTATTAATCGCTATGTTAGGACCCTCCGTATATATTGCCATTACGACTTTTCATCAAGAGATGCTGCCAACCCCATTATTAATTAGTCTCGCAGCACAACGTGAAGGGGTTCCGTTTCCGGCTTTTATAGAGGCTTTTATGATGGAGGTTACGTTTGAGATCCTGCGTGAATCAGGCTTGAGATTGCCAAAGGCAATTGGCCAAGCAGTTTCCATTGTTGGAACTTTAGTAATTGGAACTGCGGCAGTCGAAGCAGGCATCGTTTCAGCTGCGATGGTTATTGTTGTATCCATTACTGCGATATCAAGTTTTATTGTTAGTTCTTATAATTTATCTATTTCCATTCGAATGCTTCGTTTTCCATTCATGGGATTAGCTGCTTCATTTGGATTTTTTGGAATAACGTTTGGATTATTTGCAGTCATTCTTCATTTATGCAGTTTAAGATCGTTTGGAGTACCTTATATGTCACCATTTGCACCTTATATTAAAGAAGATCAAAAAGATGCAGTGTTTCTTTTTCCAAAGTGGGCTCAATCCACACGTCCGCGTTTAATTAGTAAAAGTAATATAAAAAGAGAGGAAACAGATATTCCGAAACCGGACCAAGGAAATAATTAAAAGTGGCATGTTGTCAATACTAGAATTAATATCAGTACATGTAAAAGAGGAGTTTTCACATGACTTCAATAGTGGCAGTAGTTGCAGCTTTGATTATCATCGCGATCGATGTCCCCCATTTAAAAAGAAATAAGTTTAAGAAAGAACTCTGGATATTTTCTGTTCTTCTGTTAATTGGCGTTGGTTTATCCATCGCACATAGTTTTCATATCACCCTTCCTAACCCAATAAGAGGAATGAATATGATTTTCCAGCCTTTTAGTAACTTTATGTATGAACTTTTAACATAACCAGTGAGGGAAATAGCCCATGCCTGAAAATGAAAAAATTTCGGTTCGCCAATTTAGGGTTTTAGTAACCTTTTTTACAATTGGAACTAGTATACTTGTGTTTCCATCCGTTATAGCAAATTATGCAAAGCAGGATGCTTGGTTAGTAGTGATACTCAGTATCGTCATTGGGCTAGCTATAATATGGATGTTTAACAAGATTGCTGAACTATTCCCACATATGAATATTGCTCAAATCAATGAAAAACTCTTTGGAAAGTGGCTTGGAAAAATAGTATCCCTTATTATGGTTTGGATCGCATTTATTGCTTCAGCAGAACTTCTTTACTATTCTGGTACGTTCTTTCGGGTAAATCTCTTGCCAGAAACACCAATAGAAGTACTTCATATCATGACAGCTATTCTTTTGGTAATGGCTGTCCGCATCGGTTTGGAAACATTTTCACGTGCGGCCGAAATATTCTGGGTAATCTTTATCTTCTTATTTTTCGTACTGCTGTTTGTAATACCTGAAAGTAAGTTTCAAAATTTACAACCTGTTTTGGAAAATGGCTTAAAGCCCTTGCTTTTTCCTACTCTTATATTAGTAAGTGTTTCCTCTCTAAATGCCGTTTTTTTATTGATGATCTTTCCTGCAAGTGTAAATAAGCTTCAAGAAGCACAAAGATCATTTTATATAGGTCAAATAATAGGAGGAATTATAATTTTTATTATAACAATCTTGGCTATCCTAGTTATAGGAGCTGAGGCAACTGCAAAAATTCCTTACCGAGTTATGTATTAGCCCAAAAAATAAATGTAGGTGACTTTGTTAAACGAATTGAAGTTATAGTAGCGACCATGTGGTTTATAGCCGTATATTTCAAATTGATTTTTTACTTTTATGCATGCTGTACAGGACTTGGACAAGTTTTGAATCTAAAAAGTTATCGTCCTATTGTTCTGCCGATGGGGATGATTTTAACTGCATTTGCTTCTATGATGTTTCCAAATGTTGTGGAACAGCAGCAATGGGATAGGCAAGTTCTATTGATTCTAAGTTATATCGTAGGAGGATTTCTGCCACTCCTTATATTAATAATAGGTTATGTCCGGAGGAAAACAAAGAAGGAAAGTGTTTAAATCGAGTGAAATCTCAAAATCCTTTCTGCATTCAAAGAGACCTGATGATTTAGAAATATAAATGTAGTTTCAACTCAATTATGCAATGTAAGATTAAACAGGTAATCCACTTCCATCAATTTTTACATGATTTTTTAATCTTCTCTTTTCGTTATACCTTTCGAATAGGTACCTTGTATTTCTTTCAAATACTCTTTAAGAAATGCAATAGTTAGTTCCTGAATTGTTTTAGTAACATGTGGGGATACATCGGAAATGAGTCTCCCAATGGTTGAGAATGACATATGATTTGCCCCTAATATTTTCACAAATGAACTACTTGAATGTAAGTGTTGATACATATGTATTTGATTTTTAATATAGCGCTTGGCAATAGCCTCACTTGTACTTTCATCCTTGACGTCCATAATTGCTTGAAGAAACTCATTATAGGAAGCAGCTTCTTGACGAATATTTAGTATTGGGATATTTGGCATTTTGTCATCAATTAAATGCAAACTTGCATCAAATAAAATGGCACAGCGTATACGTTTATCCAAAGCAGCTACATTAAAAACAGTAGCCCCGCCAAAGGAATGTCCTATCAGTCCAATTTTATTGGTATCAAATATTCCATTAAAAAACTCTTCTTGATTCCATTTTTCTAGATAACTTAATACAAAACGAACATCTTCGATTCTCGTAAATATCTGGGATTGATCCTCAGGAAATCTTTCGGCTTGCAATACGACTTTCCCATTAGGAAAAACCGTAAATAAACTGTCGTACGGGACACTAAGTGTAACAACTATATATCCTTTTTGAACAATAGCTGTTATGATCTCAATATACAAATCTCGATCGATTCCAAAACCTGGAGATAATAGAATTACTGGAAATGAAGCATTTTGTAAAGGCTTAGCACTTTCCATAACCGAAATTGAAATTTCTTTCAACTTTTCATCCTTAATTCCAACCTTTGCAAATATACCGATTACTTCATCGATTGCGGGATAGAATAGAGATGTAAGATCTCTTTCGTGTACATCTGCTGGATTTTCTAGGGCAGGATAAAATATGCTGACTGGAAAAGAGCGAAACTCACTGTCTTCTGCAAAAACCTCTTTCCTAGTAATATCATTAATTACTTTAACGACTCTGCCAACCTTTATATTAGAATGCATGCCAAACTCCCTTTATATCTTTAGTTTTCCTCTCTGCTTCTTCACTACAAGATAAAAACTTAATCCCTTCTTACATATTGTCTATACCAGCAAGTAATAATAATATTTAACCGAGTTTTGAAAGAAGGAGAATTTATAAAATGCCATCAGAACAGAAGATGACATACGAAAAAATAAGTTCTAATCAAGTAGAAATTAGCCATAATTGGATTGATTATTGGAATCAATTTTCCAGCTTTAATACTTGGCAATTTTGGGTGACTGTATTACTTCTTTTAGTTCCTTTAATTGTACTTTATTTTACCATTGATAGAAAAAAAGCTTTATTATTAGGGTTTTATGGGTTTAATGTTCACGTATGGTTTACATATATAGATCTGCCTGGAGTAATTTTTGGTTTTTGGGGATACCCATATAGAGCAATACCTTTTTTTCCTTATAGTTTTTCTTTAGATGTCGCATTAGTGCCAGTAATCTATATATTGGTATATCAATGGGTAATTAAGAACAATAAAAATTATTATTTCTATTTCACATTATTAAGTTTATTTTTTGCATTTATTTTGAAACCTTTAATGGTAACGCTTGGCTTGTTTGAATTCTCTAGAGGAGCCAATTATTTTTATTTGTTTATTGGATATTTGGCAATTATGCTAGTTTCAAAATGGATTACGAATCTTTTTATATGGTTTGAAAAAAATCGCAGCACCACCATTAACTAGACAAAAGGAATTTCTTCTCCTTAATACAATAAGTTTCATACATTCCATTGTTGTTACCAAACGTTTTAAAACAACTCCTTTATAGCGTTAATCCTCATTCAATCTTACCGCTTGTTGAATAAGTGAGGTGAAGGCCTCTGGTTGAATTTCTTCCATTTTTTTGATTTTAATATGTCTCATTGCTTTCGCTGTACCCTGTAATAATTTGTGAACGTCTTTTTCTTGGAGTACATTACCTTTGAAAAAACCTAGATTAACATGTTTTTTGGCAGTTTGAATATAACAAACTAATCCATTATAAGAATAATTAGGCATAGACCATTTAAACTCTTCTTTAAGTTCTGGTGAAGAATTAAGAATGATTTCTCTTAAAGCAACTGTAATGGTCTGAATATTTTTGGGTAAATCCAAAATAAATTGATTAACCTCTTCAATTTTTCTTATTTTATTATCCATAAATGATCTCCTTTTAATTATGGTTTATAATTATCTACACTTGGTACTAGACTCTATCCAATATATCTATTTATATAGATTTTTCAAGAGGCCCAACCTTATGTGTACATCGCTAGTGTCATGAGCTAGAATATTAACAAGCTTGCCAAACGGATCGCGGACATAGAATTGTTGGACAGATCAAGGTTCATCATCTTTAATACATCAAATCCATGTTTACCTGATATCCGCCAGGCATCAATACTTCTTTGTTCAAGTCACCCTTTTTTTAATGAGGGATATGGAATCGTTATAGAATTAAACTAGTTGTCCAGTTTTATGACAAATTCAAGACCCGTCGGTTTTCTTTTAAAAGGTGCTTTATATTCTTTAAAAAATAATGTAATTTTTGAATGATTGTCTGGTAAAGGTGGCGTTACAATATAAGTGTACGATGTATGCCCTCTGGTTCCTCCCCCTCCTTCATTACCGTTATATAGGATGTAAAAAATGCATATTGGTATAATAATCACGAAAACTAGCACTCTGATTATTGTTTTCTTAAATTAGCCTCATCCCCATTTATACTTTCCACCAATAAACTCAGAATTCAATGAGTGCCCAACATTGATCCTTTTGTTTTCGTTCACGTTGCTTATTGCATGAATCGATATTTACAATTTTAAGTTCAAATGGTAATATTATCAAACTAAAATTCTGAAATTTATTACATTTTTCAATTGAATTCGCTCTAAAATTTTACTCAGGAGGTTCAATGATGAACATTAAGTACGATGCAGGGCATATTAAACAGTTTTATGATCAATATGGTGAACGAGAATGGGAAAGACTTGAATCAACACCTGAAAATAAGGTTAATTTTCATGTGCATAAATATTTCTTAAACCGGTACATCAACAAAGGGGACCGGGTTCTAGAAGCTGGAGCAGGTCCAGGTAGATTTACAATTGAATTAGCTAAGTTAGGTGCAAGCATTACTGTAGGAGATATTTCTCCAAAACAATTGGAACTTAACCGTTTAAAAGTTCATGAATCTGGCTATGGAGATTATGTTGAATCATGGGATGAGCTGGATATTGTAGATCTATCAAAATATGAATCCTCTTCATTCGATAAAGTGGTATGCTTTGGCGGGGCACTAAGTTATGTTTTTGAGAAAAAGGACGATGCTATAAAGGAGTTACTGCGTGTGACTAAGCCGGATGGTTATGTTTTAATCAGTGTCATGTCTCTTTTAGGAGCTACTAAACGGTTCTTACCTGAAATATTAAAATTGACCCAACGTCACGGGATTGAATTGATTGAAAATGTAAATCAATCGGGAGATTTATATGGACAGCTTGCACCGTCTGGACATTTCTGTCATATGTTCAGATGGTCAGAGTTAGAATCCTTTCTAAAACAACAAGTCTGCGAAATTATCGATGCTGCTGCAGCGAATTTTCTATCACTTAATAATGAAGAAATTCTAAATGAGGTTATCATAAATGATTCAACACTTTGGGAGCAATATCTTCAATGGGAACTAGAGTTTTGCCGCGAACCAGGTGCCATAGACGGCGGCACTCATATGATAGCTGTTATTAAGCGAATTTAGCAGATATAATTTTTTAAAAAAGTATAACTCAAAAAATCAAAAAGGTGTCTCATACTCATTTGCATTTGGGACACTTATTTTTTTGTCGTTTTTAAGGTTCTTTCACGTTATTCTTTAATCCTATCATAAAAGGTATTTTCCTTCGCTCTTATTCAACTAAAGCTGCCAGATAAATTAAGTCATTTATTTCATAAATCTAATCCTCGTATATTAGTAGTAAGAGCTCTTTCTAGTAGAATTTCCAGTTGATCCGGACAACTGGGGATCTATTGGATTCCTATAGGAAAGTGGTTGCCTTTCGGCTCCCTCACTCTTTTTGTTTTGCCC
>NZ_JAKZKT010000089.1 GCF_022808645.1 Bacillus litorisediminis | reverse complement strand
TGGTAATGACTACATCTTTTAATCCAGGGATATTCATGGTAATATTCATATACACGTAACTCCATTTCTTTTGTCTTGTTTCTCGACAATTCAAGTATAAAAGAATTGGATGTTTACGTGTTTTTTTATGAATAAAAAGTTGTGTTCAAACCCCAACAAATATTATAGAGCCCTAAAAAAGATGTGCTTAAAATATACTTCTTATACACTGATTTGTACCTATTCTTTAAAAATCACACCCCAAATATTTTTTAAGAAAGTAATGATATCCCCCCTTTTGTTCGATCTATTACAAAATAAACTAAATATTGCTTCTAAATTTACAACTAGATTTCGACATTATAATCTAAAAACCTTCAAAAATCCCAAAAATAGTTAAATTCTACCATAATTAAAAAATAATAGTAAAAAAGTCATATGTGACAACACTGGGCATCATTATTATCTGTAGCAGAGCTGTCAGCATGCACTCCTTTAATTGATACAGATGGATCTAAGCTAGTATGCTTCCCTTTTTGCACTTCAAACGGTATGTTTTTCTCATCTATTAGAGATAAGTATTCAAGATAAGTTTCAGTTGTCCCGATATAATCAGCTTCTGTATGATTGTCAACAAGTAAGTCAACGTGTGATTTTACTTTAAACAATTTTGACTAATGATTGACTTTTAATATCAACCGATTACTTAAAATGCAAAAAAAACCTCCTATCTTAATTGGAGGTTTTAAAAGATTTCATTTTTTCGATTTTTATTTCTAATTTACCTTGATATTCTTGTAAAATCCCTTCAAATTCGTACGTTTCTCCTACTTCAATAAAAGGGACTTCAGTTCCCTTAAAAATTACCGTAGCAATTTAGTTACTACCGTCTGAAAAAAAAAGAAAAATACACTCCTTTTGTCTGTTATTCTTCATCTCTTTGTGGAGCTATCTCAGTAATAATTTCTTCAACAACATTTATTATTTCGCTAATTCTTGTTTCTTTGAGAACAACAATATCCAAACTATCTATTACCTTACTTATAGGGTCTTCCAAAGATGCCCATTCTCGAATTAATTTATTTCTTGTTTCTTTAACTGAGTGGGTGGCACTATATTGGGTATCAAGGATTTGATTTATGGCTTGTTGAGGTTTATCTAGATCACTAAACATAATTTTAGGTTTAAAATATGCTCTGAAGTGCTGCTTTTTTCCAAACTTATTTTGTCTTAATAAATCTAAGGCAGTTTCGTAAGAGGAAAAATAACAATCACATAAAGCCTTTAATTCCTCAAATCCTAACTTTGGAAATAGTGTTGTCAATATAGTTGGGTCCAAAAAGTACGATTCAATTGCATATTCAGTGAGAATTTTTATTCGGCCTTCATCTATCGTTACTCCATTATCAGTACCTTTTTTAACTAGAGAAGCTTTTCTAGTTGGAATTTCTTCGCCGTCAGAATCAGTTATCACCCAATATGGAGTTTTTACTACATCTTTATGTAAAATCTTTGCGTTGGCATAAAAATCCATTTTATCATATCCGTCAGTTTGTATAATATCAATCTCTTTAAGAGTGAAATTCCCGCCTAATCCCATATTTGTTGCTAATTTGTTAAATAACGCAGTGAATAAATTGTTATCGTCTTTTCCTTCTACGAACAATACAGCATTCTTATTTAGGATGTCTGATACTTGAATTCCTAGCTCTTCAATAATGGTTGTAGCCGTAGCATCTATTATACTTGATACTCCACCTACCTTATTTATACAGTGAATATTCTGCTGGTCAATTTTGCTAATAATAATAGGTGAGTGGGTAGTTAACAATACTTGGTTCTTCTTACCTATTTTTACCAAGGTATTAATCATTTTACGTTGAAGTGAAGGATGTAAATAAACTTCTGGTTCTTCAATAAGTAAAATCAAATTGCTGTCATTCATCATCTTAATATAAGTCTGAAGTATGGATAAAATCATCATACTCTGAAGTCCAGTTCCACAAGATAATATATCAATTTCCTTATGGGGCATATCCCTATCAATAAGCACTGTCTTGTATTTAAAATCGAATTTAAAACCCTCTTCAATTTTAACCTTTACAGAAAGTGTATCGGTACTGATTGCTTCCTGAAAATGTGTAGTTAAATCTGTTGATAAGTTTCTACATTGTTCCTCTTCATTTGTAGATATTAGTGCTTTTATTTCTCCATATGTTAATTTATCTCGTGAATTTGGGAGCTTTATGTAATTTTCCACTTCCTGTTGCTCTTGAAGTAATGATATTAGTTCTTTCATATTAGATTTCGTTCCAGCTGTAGTTTCTTTATCGGGTGTTCTTATAGCAGAGATGACCTTAATACAGAAATCGTTTTTTGCAACAGTGGTATCATTAGATAGTTTGTATATACTGTTTCCTCGTTTTGGTTTAATAAACTTAATTAATATACTGTCATGCTGCTCTAAATCCAAACAAAACTTTTTAGTTGTTTCATCAAACTTTTGTAATCGCTTTTCATCCAACTTACGAAGTTCTCTTTCCTTCAGAGCATCGTTTCCGTCGTTCTCCATAATTTTCAACATTGTTTTGTTATACATTGATTTGTAATTAAAATAACGTTCAATGTCTTCATTAACGATATCGGTGAAAAGTAAGCTTATTTCTATATTTTCTTCTTTACCCATATGAAAATCGTCATCATTAATTGATTTGTCTCCATAAAAGCACTGAATTGCATCCAATAAAGCAGATTTACCATAATTGTTTTTTCCAACTATTGCAGTAAGGTCATCGATATTTGCTACAATGTGACTAATTGACTTATAATTTTTGACCTCAATTCTACTTAATTTCATTTTCTCATTCCCCCTTATTTCGCCAATATTTTACATTCTTTAATTATAAAGCAATTATGTTGAAACAATAAAATCTTTTTCTGATGGTCTATTTATCTTTAATTAATAACACTAGAAATAATAGGATAGTGGGATACCGAAAAAATAACTAAGTAGTGAAGTAAAACAAAAGAGACAGATGAAATCTGCCTTATACTTGTTCAATATCAACAATATCTAACCATTCTACTTTTTTATCTTGATTAACAGTCAGGGAGAATTTAATATTTAGCTTTACTTGATCTGATCCAATCTTAATAAAATCTTCTTCCAAAGGCTCAAATAAATAATTCGTCTGGCTAACATCAAAATCGACATTTACTTCTAAATAACCTGTAACGATAACATGATCTAGAATCACTTCTACATTTAAGTTATAAACTTTTAGAAATGAAATGTCAGTGGCTTCAAGATACTCTGCATCAGGGTCAAAACGAGTAGGAATACGACTAGTATAGTCATTAACGTAATCCCAACAAGATTCAAAGATGTTTTGGAAACTGTGGTCCTCAATCATTTCTAAGATTAAGTTAGGACTATTAGCAATATCTTCATCCCCAACCCAATTTACAAGATTGAGAGTCTTTTGAAGCTGTTTTACTTCACCACAATTTTGAATGAAATCTTGCGGTGTTTTATAAAAGATAAAATCTGTTGAGTCAAGCTTTAATTCAGGATGAATTTCTCCATTTAAAGTAAAATCCTCTGTATTTTTTGTAATAAAATAAGCTGGCTTAGTTATAAATTGACGGGTTTCAAGGTAGTTAACATAAGAGAGCCAAATAATAGCATCTCGAAATTCCATTTTTCTTTCACTAAATGGTTTGATACGCTTGATAGAGCGCTCAACTAATTCAGGAAGCATATCATTTGAGAAAGGGATTATTTCTATATAGCCATAATCCTCTAACTCTTCGAAATGGTTTTCTAGCTTTGCTATATATTGATCTATGGTTTCTCTCCATACTATTGGAGAACTGTCATATTGAGGGAGTAATTTTATAATTTTATTTTCTCCTTTTTTGATTTCATCAAAATATTTTACGAGTTCCTTTTCATAGTTGTTAATAATCTCCTTTTTAACAACTTCAGAAATGCAGATAGTAATGAGTTCTTTTTCTGCCAACTCAAGAAGCAGGCGGTTGTGAATGTTTTTATTCATAAAAGGATCTGTATAACAAACATTTGAATCCAGAAAGATTGATAGCATGGTTATTCTACTCCTTGGAAAAAATAAAACCCCCGATCTAGACAGGTGCCCTCGAATAGGAAGCCATTGATACAGTCTCGAGTTGCGTCAAACCTGGAGGCAGGCTCGCCAAATTTGTAGTTAATTCTTCTTTCACTATACTGCTCCGTCAGCTTAATAATTTCCACAAGTAAGACGTTAATCCTTTATGGATTAACATATGCAAGAAATATTTTTGTTTATTTTAAAGGCCACAAATGAAATTAAAACAACACAATATCAAATCGACAAATTATTAAAAGGAAAATTTCTAGGATTAATCTAAGTGTAAAGTAATGGTTTCTAAACTAAAGTTCCATTACTTCCATTAACATTGATTTTAGATATTAGGTATTTCATTGAGGGGAAATAAATACGGTTATTCTCATTTTTTGATCACTTAGTTTTTCAATATCATCAATAAGACCGTAGGGATTTGTTATATGCGAGTCCTTGTCATAAACAAAACAAACTAAATGGTTACATCCTGGATGCTGTTTATATCTTTCAACGTCAATTATCAATTGTTCACCAATCTGCTTATCAGACAAACCCCTATTTGTCATTTTGGTCTCAATCACAACTCCATGTTGAGGTAAGAGAAAATCGACCCTTGAATTACTTCCAGCATAGCTTGGTACAAAATCCTCGGGTCTGATGTCATCAACAAATAATTTCAATATCGCCAACATTGCATCCTGTACGTCATACTCATCATTAATTGTTATAGTTGATCGATTACCGTGTCGACGTTTAATGTTCACATCGAATTTGTTAAAATTATTACATATCTCTGCAATAATAGGCATGATGTCGTTTTTTGGTGGTACAGGCGGATTCTGTTGAAATGCCTTAAGAATTGATATTAGAGGATGATATCTTTCATCTCCAAAACCATCTGCTTCTTCAGCTATTCTACGAAATCGTACTGTATCAGGGTCTCCTGGGAAATTGGATTCTACGAATCGTATGGCTAGAGCAAGCCAATTCTGATATTTTTCTCCAGTATAATAACTTTCAACACCATAGCCTCTTTTATTCTCTCTTGCAACTTTTTCGCCCATAGCAATTAGTTCTGAAATATCCATGATATAAACTCCTCGTATATTAGTAGTAAGAGCTCTTTCTAGTAGAATTTCCAGTTGATCCGGACAACTGGGGATCTATTGGATTCCTATAGGAAAGTGGTTGCCTTTCGGCTCCCTCACTCTTTTTGTTTTGCCC
>NZ_JAKZKT010000088.1 GCF_022808645.1 Bacillus litorisediminis | reverse complement strand
GGGCAAAACAAAAAGAGTGAGGGAGCCGAAAGGCAACCACTTTCCTATAGGAATCCAATAGATCCCCAGTTGTCCGGATCAACTGGAAATTCTACTAGAAAGAGCTCTTACTACTAATATACGAGGAGTTATACGAATGATTGGGAACAGACAAACCCCCTACGAGATAATTGGTAAAGAAAAGCTGTCGGATCTCATTGATGCCTTTTACCGACGTGTTCACAATCATCCGGATTTATCTCCCATTTTTCCAGATGATTTAACGGAAACAATCCGCAAGCAAAAACAGTTTCAGACTCAATACCTTGGAGGTCCTAACCTTTATACGCAAGAGCATGGTCATCCGATGATGAGAGCAAGACATTTGCCCTTTCCAATTACTCCAAAACGGGCAAAAGCCTGGCTTTCCTGCATGAGTGAGGCTATGGATGAAGTCGGCTTAGACGGGCCCGTTCGTGACGAATACTTTTCTCGTCTTGTTTTGACAGCGAATCACATGATTAATACACCAGATTTTGATGAACGTGGTGAGCTCGACAATGAATAATCAGTTTCAAAATCAAAGATCATCCCAATGCCAAGGGCTTGAGAAGAAACCTGTTGAAATCTATATGTTTATTGATCCTTTATGCCCCGAGTGCTGGGGTTTGGAACCCATTTTAAAGAAGCTGCAAATTGAGTATGGTCATTATTTTACATTGCGTCATGTCTTAAGCGGCAAATTAGCTTCTCTCAATAACGGTCTTCGGAAAAAACCGGAAAATATCGCGCAAGCCTGGGAAAAAACGGCGAGTCGTTCTGGGATGTCTTGTGACGGAAGCGTATGGTTTGATGATCCGATTTCAACGCCTAGTCTCCCTTCTGTAGCCATTAAAGCAGCAGAATTGCAAGGCAAGAAAAGAGGCACCCGGTTTCTGCGAAAACTCCAAGAGAATCTCTTTTTACAAAAACGGAATATTTCGAATCTGGATGTTCTCATTGACTGTGCTAAATCCGTAGGCATTGATTTAGAACTATTCCAGCAGGATATTCATTCGGAAAGTGCGGCAAATGCCTTTCAATGTGATTTGAAGATTACTTCCGAAATGGAAGTAACCGAAATACCTACACTCGTTTTCTTTAATGAAAATATAGATGAAGAAGGCATTAAAGTAACCGGACATTATCCGTATGAAGTATATTTAGAAGTTCTGTTCGAAATGTTAAATAAGCATCCGGATCCATTTCCGCCGCCGCCGATTGAATCCTTTCTCCGTTTCTTTCAGTTAGTAGCAACGAAAGAGATCTCAGTTGTTTATAATTTGACAGAAGCACAAGTCGAACATGAAATGAAAAAACTGATGTTAAAACAAAAGGTTGAAAAAATTCCGGCTAAATATGGAACGTTTTGGCGATATAAGGATTCCTTCATATAACAGACTTTTCTTTTCCCTTGTAATGGAACTTATTATCTTTCTTACCTATTTGAACTATTATTGAAATATTAAAAGAAAAGACCCTTTGCTTTATGCAAAGGGTCTTTTCAACGAACAAAGGGGATGGGAGAAATTTTTCACGGTCAAACAAAGGGGTATGTGTTTGCTTGTGATTAACTTCACATTGAATACTATATCATGGTAAAGGATTACAGGCAAGTAGTCCGCTCATTGTTTCACAAATTTGTCAAAAATAAGATATGTTGTTTTCGGGAAATCAAAAGAATTCAGGTATTCAGTAAAAAAAACAAGCATAGAGTAGAGTAAAGAAACTGCGGATAGGAGGATAGCTACTTCTATGCTGGCAAAATTACCGATTATCATTATGTTTCTCATTTTTATTTTCGCGTTTTTTTTGCAAGTCCTTGGAATGCTTCAGGCAGTGCCCCTCTATATTAGTTCACCCATCCTGTTTGTTGCGATATTAATCATTATTTCCTATTTGAATGAACGGAACAAGTTTAAAGGATATCGCTAAAGAAGACTTGGCAATTTCCTAGCCTTTAGGTGCAGGCGATTGCCTAATTGGCGCTTATCACGCTCAAAACGCCACATCCTATTGCCTCGCTTGGCCAAGGCATCCTTGCCCCAAGTACTTTTTCCTGAAATTTTGACTGCGTCGAATATACGTCAATGATAAAATTTTATATTTACTGAAAGTATAAAAAAGGGTCTGACGATACAAGTCTGTCAGACCCTTCGGATATTATTGATTTAATAAGCTTTCCATTTCATCTAAAAGCTGCTTAAACACTTCGCATGCCTGCTCAATTGGGGTTGAACTATTCATATCAACGCCAGCTTTTTTCAATACTTCAATCGGATAGTCAGAGCTTCCGGATTTTAAGAATTCAATATAGCGTTCAACTGCCGGCTGACCTTCCTCCAGAATTTGTTTGCTCAACGCTGTTGCTGCACTAAAACCTGTTGCATATTGATAAACATAGTAATTGTAATAGAAATGAGGAATTCTAGCCCATTCTAACCCGATTTCTTCATCAACGACAATGTCATTGCCAAAATATTTTTTATTTAAATCATAATAAATTTGCGTGAACAAGTCAGCTGTTAGCGTTTCACCAGCTTGTGCTCTCTCATGAATCGTATGTTCAAATTCGGCAAACATGGTTTGCCGGAAAACTGTGGCACGGAATCCTTCAATATAATGATTCAGAAGATATAATCTTTTCTTTTCGTCATCAATTGTTTTTAACATGTAATCATTGAGAATAGCTTCATTACATGTAGAGGCGACCTCAGCTACAAAAATAGAATAATTTCCATATGGATACGGCTGAGACTTGCGCGTATAGTAACTGTGGACTGAGTGGCCGAATTCATGAGCCAATGTGTATAGATTATTTACATTATCTTGCCAGTTCATCAATATATACGGATTTGTACCATAGGTTCCGGAAGAGTAGGCGCCACTTCGTTTTCCTTTGTTTTCATGCACATCCACCCATCGATTTTCAAATCCTTCTTTTAAAACGGCAATATAATCCTCTCCAAGCGGAGCAAGACCTTTAAGCAGGATTTCTTTTGCTTCTTCATAGGTAACCTTCATATTTACGTCTTTTACAAGCGGAGCATAAAGATCATACATATGAAGCTCCTCAACACCTAATACTTTTTTTCGTAAGCTTACATAGCGGTGCAGAAGCGGAAGGTTTTTATTAATAGTCTCAACAAGATTTTCGTATACAGTCTCAGGAATGTTATTGTTAGACAGCGCAGCATGTCTGGCAGATTTATAATTTCGAACGCGGGCATTAAAATTGTCTTTTTTCACTTGACCGCTTAATGTACTGGCAAATGTATTTCGGAATTTACCATACGTATCATAAACAGCTGTGAATGCTTCCTGTCTGACCCGGCGGTCATTACTTTCGAGAAAACGGGAGTAACGGCCATGTGTCACTTGCACTTCATTTCCGTCTTCATCTATGATGGTTGGAAACTCTAAATCTGCATTGTTCAGCATACTAAAGGTGCTGCTCGATGAGTTTAACACTTCAGAAGCTTGAGCAAGCAATGCTTCTTGTTCCGCAGAAAGAACATGCGGACGCTGTTTGTTAATTTCCTCTAACTGTTGTTTATATAGTTTAAGGTCATCATTTTCAGCTAGAAATTGTTCAAGTTTCGCTTCATCAATCGATAAAATTTCAGGAGTTACATAAGCAAAAGCGCTGGCTGCTTTTGTATATAGCGTTTTCGCTTTGCCATCTAATCCCTGATAATAAGAATTCGCTGTATCCTGGTCATACCTCATATGCGAATATGTATAAAGTTTCCCAAGACGACTTGATACCTCATCTTGAAATTGCAGAGCTTTATAAAGCTGCTCTGCACTATCTCCTAAAGTACCCTGAAATTCAGCTGCTTTCGGCAACAGAGCTTCAACCTCTTTAAATTCTTGGTTCCAGTCGTCATCTGTAGCAAAAATATCCTCCAGTCTCCAAGTATCTTCAACAGGTATTTGTTCTCTTTTTGGTAAGTCCTTTGTTTTTTGTTCCACAGTCAACTTATAGTCCCCCTTTTATGTACTTCCTCATTTTTTGAAAAAAAACACCATTTTAACAATTCTACCACATCAATCAATATCCTTCCTACTATTTAGTGTTGCGAAATAATTTGTAATAAATGGCTCATATGGTTCCGGTAAAATGAATGCACATTACGAATGGATTGATCCTGTGTACTGGAATTATTTATGACACTTTCTGCTCCTTTTCCCACTAGTATATGGTTCTCTTTTTCGCTAAATACATGTAGATCAGTTAATAGTTGCAGATATTCTTGTACAGGAATTTCCAATGAAGGAGTCGTAAACAAAAAATCTCTAAGTTCGATTTCGCCAGTATGTACCCTTTTTTTCATCATATCGATAAGCTGATTTTTGGGCACAGCAGTCTGGTTTTTCAGTAATTGATAGAGTTCCAAACAAACATAAGCTTGCCAAATCGGAGCTGGGGTTTTGATGTAAGGAAGTGAAAGATGAGGGAGTCCTATAAATGGCGGCAAAAGGGAGCGATGAACAGATTGCTGATATAAAAAGCGATAAAATTGCTGATCACTTAATTTTTTGTTTATATTAGGGGTCAATAACCATTTAATTCTCGCCTGCTTCCAAGATCGAATGATCGCTTCATACGGCGATGTTACTTTTACAGACTGCCGGTCTAGGAGAGAATAGAGAGACTGTGAAGCAAATATTTTCTTTTGTGAAAACGGAAGAATGTGATGAAATAACAGGAAAGAACGATTTTCCAGGTCAAGCGTCCAAAGTTGAAAATACGGAGCATTCCAAATCAAACTGTAGATAACGAATTCGGATAAGATGATGGTATTAAATGAGGATTGTGATTGAATGAGAGAAGAGTCAAAAAACCATTTTTGCTCGATTCCAAAACGCCTGTATCCTCCAACTCGTTCTTGTAGACGAAAAAGCGGAAGCGGTGAACATTGGTATTCCACTGCAATTTGCTTACTCCCTTTTGCAATGAGGAGATCAGGCTTTTGTGAAATCGATTTTAAATACACTTCCAGATTTGCATTCCAGCCAAGTTGCTGAAAAAATGTTTGCATGAGAAATTTGCCTGTTATATGCTGCTTCGATTCAGGTTCCCATTCAAACGGACAACGGTGGTGCTGAATATGGGAAAAGTGGGGATGGTTAATCTCCCCTATTTTTAATTGAACCTTTTGTTTGCATGCCGGACAAAAAAATATCCCTTGCCTTAATCGAATAATTTCCTCCCGTGGCTTTCCTAGAAGGGAATATATTTGTCCTTTTTGATTGATTGCGGAGAACAATTCATGTCTCACCTCCTCCTACTTAATTTCGACAAGGTTAAAGGAAACTCCTTTACAAAATGTAAATTGGGAAAGAAAGTGTTAAAAGTTTTTACAGCCACAGATTTAGAGCGGATACCTGATTTTTCAAGTGTGAATTCGGATGTACCAAAGCTTTTTCCATGTTTTTTAGCGTGAAAAAAAGGTTCTCCGTCAAATGTTGGGGTGATGACTAATTGTCGTCACCCTTATCCAATGTGAACCCCAATTCCTTTATATTGATGTGAAAGTAATATTTTTGCTCTAAAGCGTTTAAAGCTTCTAAAGCCAAATGCGTTTCGTTTTAATACTTTGGTTGAGTTATTGATCCCTTCCAAAAAACCATTGGAAAAGTTATATGCAAAACTATTAAGAATTTCGGTTTGCCAGTTTTGAATGGTTTGAATGGCCTTTTTCATTTCTGGAATTTCAGAAGCCTCAACCAGTTGATAAAAATCCTTTAGTTCTTGT
>NZ_JAKZKT010000087.1 GCF_022808645.1 Bacillus litorisediminis | reverse complement strand
GATTTTGCCTCCGGCTTCCTTCAGATTCCACCTCACGATGGACACCCTTGCCTTTAGCTAACAGTTCCTACTGCCAAGCCTGTAGTGGACTTTCACCACCAAGTTATAGCCCATGCCGGGCGCACCAAAAATAACCTGCTCTTTAGCCAGAGCAGGTTACTTTGTCAATGCGTGTTCAACTTTAATGCATCGGTCCATAATCACAGTGTATCCCTTTGAACGTAAATCATGAAATACCTGTTCATCGTACACTCCAAGCTGTGCCCAAAATACGTCTGCGTCAATTTCCTCAAATTCTTTAGCTACATCCTTTAAAAATTCAGATCGTCTAAACACATTGACTATATCGATTTGCCCTTCGATATCTTTTAGCGAGGGAACTGCTTTAACACCAAGTGTTTCAGTAATCGCCGGGTTAACCGGAATAATCTCATAGCCTGCTTTTTGCATGGCTTCAGACACCATATACGAAGTCCTTTCCGGATTATCACTTAAACCAACGACAGCAATTCGTTTTGCTTTTTTTAAAATTTCCTTAATCTCACTTCTGTCTGGATTTTCAATCGCCATTCAAATGAACCCCTTTCAAAAATGATTTCCTAAACAGCAGCTGGCTTTCTAAAAAATTGGGTTTCAAATTCATGCACCGGGATTGGCTTATGTTTAAAAAACCCTTGCAGGGTATGACATCCATGATTTTTCAGAAAATCATACTGCTCTTTACTTTCGACTCCTTCTGCTACAACTTTCATTCCAAGCTCATATGCCATTTGGATTAAGCCGCGAATAATAATTGATGCGTTCTTCTCATTCGGCAATTGCCAAACAAAGGAGCGATCGATCTTTAACGTATCCACAGGGTATTGCGTTAAATAGGTTAAACATGAATATCCTATGCCAAAATCATCTAAAGCAATTTGAATCCCAAGCTTTTGCATACACTTTAAATTTTTTAATACATGATGTATATTTTGCAGCTGAACTCTTTCTGTAATTTCAATTTCAAGCTGATTGGGAAGCACTTCTGATTGCTTTAATGCCCGTTTAATTGATTTAATAAATTGTGAACTTTGCAGCGTATCTGCTGAAACATTTACAGAAATCTGAAACTGCTCAGATAAACCGAGTTTATTCCAAACGCCAATTTGGCTGATCACTGATTCTAGCATCCACGTATCGATCATCTGAATTAATCCGCGTTTTTCCAAAAGAGGGATGAATTCACTTGGAGAGATTGGCCCTTTTTTAGGATGATTCCATCTTATTAGCGCTTCAGCTCCTACTACCTTTTCATCCGTGAAGCTATATTTGGGCTGCAGATAAAAAGTAATATACCCATTTTGAACAGCTTTCTTCCATTCTCTAGAAAGAATCGCATTTTTTATACTTTTACTTAGAAAAAAAGACCTCTCCTGTTTGAAGATTTCGAAAATACACATTGGAAGAATTCCTTTCGCCTGTCATCACAACTGTATTCAAAAACTGAATCTGGGCCTGACTATACTTTAAATATACCATATTTTTCATGGGATTGGATGAAATTTGATAAATATTTCGTAAAAGCAAAGGTTAGATTCGAAGGATTTTTTGCCAAATACAAAAAGGAAGACCCTTGAAAAGAGTCTTCCGCCATAAACATCATTATATCAGATTTCCTCATCTGTCTCTTCCATCTGTAATGCCGTCCAGGCTGTTTCATCGGCAAAGTAACGGGACCATGTACCGATTCCGGCTAATCCGTATTTTTCTGCTAGATTTGCTCTTTTTTCTAATGAAACAGCATCCTCTAGCCACATTTTATAGATAATACCTGTAGTTTGATCGGCCCACTCTACATAGTTTTGCCCAGAAACCGGGTCATATATTGGAGTTATGCCTTTAGAATCTACCCATTCTTTGGCTTCTGCCATCGATAAAGCCTCAGAACTGACCTGAACTCCCTCTGCCGTCATTTCTTCCTTCCAGAGTCTTGTATATAAAGGAGCTCCGAGTAATAGACGGTCAGGAGGTACGACTTCTAATAATTTTTGGAGATTTGATTCTACCCATGGCAAACTAGCGACACTTCCTGCAACCGGTGATGTGCCCCAATGCTCGTCGTACGCCATCACAATTAAATAATCGACCAGATCAGCTAATTTATCCCGCTCATAAAAGGCAGACCAGTTTCCGCTTGTAGAAATAAACGTAATATCCATTGAGAGTACAAGACCTGCCTCATGAAAATAAGGTGCTGCCTCACGAACAAATTGTGTCACAAGAGGTCCATCCTCCTGATTCACATTCTCGATATCCAGGTTAATTCCATCTAAATCATAAAGCTGACTGAAATGAAGCAGCTGTCGAATTACATACTGTCTTTTTTCGAACGTTTTAAAGACTTCATGCGTCAGAGCTGGATCAAAGGAATTGGAGAAAAGTCCCCAAACCTGATAGCCTTTTTCATGGGCCCAGTTGGAATATTCAATGGAACCCAGATTGGCAAGATCGCCATTTTCATTTGCCAGACTGAACCATGTTGGTGAAACTACATGAACCCCAGGCATGTCAGGGAGCTGGTCCGTATTGGGGTTTTTTGTATAAACCGCTTCCCACGTTAAATGGATTGGTTCATCAATCTGGAGCGGTTCCGCAAATTGCCGCTCTTTCTCAACACTTACTTCAACCATATTGCCAGCATTGACAAACTCTTTTTCAATATAGCCTGCAACACCTTGTTGATTGCGAGCCAAATAAAAGTCTTCTGTTTCCTCTTCAATCCGAACGGTTTCCCCTGCTTCTACCTCAGCATAATAAGGACTTCGGTAAGTAGGCTCAGCTCTTAATTTTTTATAGGCTTCTCTGGGAATTTCCTCTTTAATTTGCGCAGTTCTATATGTTTCCCCATCCTGTTCGATCCAAACGAGACCGCTCTCTTCCAAAATTGATACTTTGATAGGGTAGAAATGTTCTACTATATCAAGTGAAAGATATGGTTCATTATCCTTGATATGAAAAACAGGCATTCTTAATTCTACCGGCTCTTCATTAATGAAGTAGGTTAACGAATTGGATGGCATTTGAACCACTTTATCGGTTGTGGTTAAAATGATAGATTGTGAAGCTTCTTCATAATATAAGGATTGATCAATTTGTGATTGTACAAAGGAAAAAGGCAAATAAATGGACCCATCCTGTATCAGCGCATTTCCATGCTTCTGCTGATTGAACAGAATTGGATTTTCACCTTCAAAATAAGCTGCTTCCTCCTCAGAAGCAAATGGGTAACCTATATATATAGTAACCAAAATGGTGCATAACAATAAAAATAAAACCAGTCCTGTCCAAAACAAGGAACCTCTTCTTCTTTTTTTCACCGATCTTGGTTCCAATTGAGGTTCGGACATTTGAAGCTCAGACATGGATTCCCTCCTCCCTTCTATTATCCTAGCGAAATTCTGTAGAAATGAAAAGACAATTTAATTAGAGGATTAAATTGGAGATAGTGTAAACATGTCTAGTAAGTACTTCTATACAATTATGAAAAAACATAAACAATTATATTTACAATCTCAAAAATCCATGCTACATTATAAATCGGAATGATTACGATATATTTTTTATTTAACAAATCGGAATGATTATGATTTAATCACATATATTTTTTAGTATGTAAATCAGAATCATTACGATTATTTAAACTATTCATGAAATTCTGGAGGTAAAACCACATGAGAAAAATATGGATCCTATCCTTCTTACTGATAAGCATCGCTTTGTTAAATGCCTGCAGTACGAATTCAGCAACCACTGAAGATGGTAAACTAAAGATTCTGACTACCATATACCCGCTTGAAGACTTCACCAAAAAAATCGGCGCAGATTTAGTTGAAGTAAAATCAATCTACCCGGCTGGTGTTGACGTGCATACGTTCGAACCAACATCTAAATCTATGATTGAAATTGCGGAATCAGACCTATTTATTTATTCTGGAACTGGAATTGAAGCATTTGCAGAAGATGTCGTCAATTCAATGGAAAATGAAGAGGTAAAAATGGTGCCAGCTGGCGAAGGACTTGCTGTAGAAGCAGAACATAATGAGGAAGAAGCCCATTCAGAAGAAGAACATGCTCATGAAGAAGATCAAGGTCATGAAGATGAACACAGTCACGAAGATGAACATGGTCATAATCATGGTAATCTAGACCCTCACGTTTGGATCGATCCAATTTTATCGATTAAGATGGCGGAGCAAATTAAGAATGAATTAGTTGCAGCATTACCAGAAGAAAAAGCAACTTTTGAAGAAAATTTCAATCAATTAAAGGCTGAATTGGAAAGTCTTGACGAAGAATTCAATCATGTAATCAGTAATGCGAAAACGAAAAAAATGATTGTCTCACACGGTGCCTATGGTTATTGGGAACGCAGATATGGTCTGGAACAAATTAATATTTCAGGTCTTTCAACTACACAGGAACCATCCCAGAAGCAATTAGAAGAAATTATTGAAATAGCTGAGCAAGAAAACATCCACTATATTATTTTTGAACCAAACACCTCAACCTCATTGGCAGAAGTGGTGCAAAAGGCAGTCGGTGCGGAGATACTTTATTTAACGGATGCCAGTACACTGACTGATGAGGATAAAGAAAGTAATGAAGATTATTTTTCGATTATGAAAAGAAATATTGAAACATTAAAAACAGCCTTAAATTAAAGCGGATTTTTATCCGCTTTTTTGTTTTGTATTTCTATAAGCAATCTACTCCTTGACCTATTTACATGGTACAATAGAAAAGAGTTCGCTTTCAGAGCGTTATAGAGAGCAATGACTCAACTTTTGGAGATTATTACTGGGCAAGGCTGATCGCTATAGGATATAGAATCTCTTATCTGTGACAAAATCAAGGATTTTCTAAATTAGCGGACGCTGGGTTCCTTAATTAGGAAAAATCATGAAGTTTTTGCAAAGAATATGGGCAAATAACGGAACATAGGTCCTAAATTTTCTAAAATGGACATTTTTGTTAAAATAATGGATTATATGTCCGCAAAGAAACACCGCAGACAAATTTGCATCGTGCCCAATTATAATTCTTGCCGAATCCCATCCAAAAGTCGTCGACTTGATAAAAATTGGATTTTGAAATGAAAGGAAACAAAGCATGACTGAAATTTTATTGGTAATTGCTGCTTATTTGTTAGGATCGATTCCGTCAGGATTAATAGTAGGCAAAGTATTTTATAATACTGATATTCGCGAGCATGGAAGCGGCAACTTAGGCGGGACTAATACCTTTCGCACACTTGGTGTAAAAGCAGGGCTCATAGTGACCATTTCAGATATCCTAAAAGGAACATTAGCTACTGCTCTTGCCTTTTGGTTTCCTTCGGATTTACATCCGCTCTTAATTGGATTATTTGCGGTTGTAGGTCACATGTACCCAATATTTGCAGGCTTTAGAGGCGGAAAAGCAGTTGCCACATCTGGAGGTGTCCTGCTCATGTATAGCCCGATCTTGTTCTTGGTACTGCTCGTGTCATTTATCCTATCCCTATACATAACTAAAATCGTTTCATTATCTTCAATGATCGCAGCTTTAGTAGCTCTCGCCTATTCTCTTTTTACTCAGGATATTCCGTTAATATTAGTAGTACTGGCTTTAGCGACATTCGTAATTTATCGCCACCGAGCTAATATTAAACGGATTATCAATAAAACAGAGCCGAAAATAAAAAGGATGTCGAAAAAGAAGGACCGGTAATAGTCAATACCGGTCCCTCTTTTATGTGCGCCCAGCATGGGTGCAATCTATAGGGTGAAAGTCCCGAACTGTGAAGGCAGAAGTAACAGTAGCTTAACGCAAGGGTGTCCGTGGTGACACGGAATCTGAAGGAAGCGAGCGGCAAACCTCCGGTCTGAGGAACACGAACTTCATATAAGGCTAGGTATCATTGGATGAGTTTGCATAACAAAACAAAGTCCTTTCTGCCAAAGATGATACAGAGTAAATGAAGCAGATATTTGGAGGGAAAGATTGCACTCTTACCTGGGGAGATCTGACTGGAAAGCCAAGTACTCTTGGTAACCTATCTAGCGATAGATAGCTGAACAGTTAGAAGTCAGC
>NZ_JAKZKT010000086.1 GCF_022808645.1 Bacillus litorisediminis | reverse complement strand
TTCGATATCTGTATTTACTTTGATTTGCATATGCACAATATTCACCCCAAGAATATTATGCAGCGCAATGAGCAAACTGTACATTCTTAAACAGTCATTTATGTACACTCTTAAATTAGCATTTATAGTTTCAATTCTTATTGAAAAAAAGCGTTAATCCTTCTTGTACTGCTCCCTAAATGTTAGACATAAATCTAACATTTGGGATGCAGTACATTTTTGGATTAACGCTACCCGTTTGTTTAAGCTTGGGTTCTATTTAATTAAGTGGACCCTTCTATATTAAAACCTTGCCCATAATTACATATGGAGAACTATCGTTGTTTGGAATAAAAGGTTCTTTTATTACAACCCAGCCCAAACCTTGATACAAATTACGTACTGGTTTGTTGTATACTTGAGTTGTTAGTACAGTAGTTTTATTATTTACTTCCTTTAATAATCTGTTAACTAGCAACTTTCCATAACCTAGATGTCTATGTGATGGATGTACAGCTAATTCAACAAACTCAAAACAATCTTTAAGCCATTTTTCATACCCTATTGGACCAAGTTCTTTTGAAAGTAAATCGTGATAATATTGTCCAGATAATGATGAATATCCATAAGAAAATCCTAAAACTTCCTCTTTATCTGAAATAATTACATAACCCCGATAACCCTTGTAACTGGAGTGTTTTATCAATCGTTCTTTTATTGAATGATTCCATACTTGTCTATAGAGATCATCAATTGTTTTTAGTATGTATGGATCCCTGTCTATTTCTACAACCCTTACCATTCAATCCCCCCAAGTAATATATAGTTTTAGATTTTGCCCAGTTGGTTGAAAAAAATTTTTATTCTATTACCTCAATTTTTTTAGCTGCTGCTTGCTGAGGTGATGAATCGTTAATCCCACCATCTACCCAGACTTCTACTTTTTGCCCTTCCTTAAAGCGACTTGTGTCACGATAACCTAGGTAAATAAGAGATAAACCGTTCATTTTCATTTCATCTGCCGGTATATCTTTTATTTTCAGGTAATCTTCATTACTGTTAAGGTTTTTAGCCACTAATACCCTATCGTCTTCCACTCTAACAATATAGCCTTCTATACTTGGATCAGAGCATCCCGTTATCAAATAGCACATAATCAATAAAAGCATGAAGCCCCTTATATCTTTGATTCTTTTTCCCCCCTAATAATCCTATTAATTTTTATTAACCTGCCTCGTTTGCAAAATAAATTTCACAAAAAATGTGTTATTTATCTGTTGAATCAACACACCTTCCAGTCGGTAATTTTAATGTCACAGCGTATATACAGTCTTTTTGGTAATCCCAGTAACGCCCAATAACCCCTAAATTCATAGCATCTTGGTAATAGCCCATTTCATATACCACCTCTTCTCCATTCTTTAAAACAAGTTTATAGTCAGGGGCTTTCAAAGTCCATATTTGCAGTTGAACTGCAGTCCGCGTTAGTTAATTCGTTAGTTAGTTTTTGGATAAAATCATGATCAGTTATTTCGGCAATTTGTTCCTCTGTCATCCAATCAACAATCTTAATTTCTGTTATCTCTTTATCTATTACAAAGACATTTGTTTTTTCATTAAGTCCGTAATTTATTGATTGGCAACCAGCTAAGAAAATTATGAACCATAGACAGGAAGTAGCCAAATACTTATTCATTAGATTTGCTCCTTTCGTTCACTATCACTTGCTGCACATTATGGTTAATAAAAGTTATAGACTACTACTCTTTCTGCTGCATTATTCTCTTTATCTGATAACCAGACTTTTACCTTTTGACCGTGTTTTAGGTCTTGAACGTCCTTTACAAAGAAGATACTAAATCCTAATCCTTGTATGATTGTATTTTCCGTTAATTGTACTTTCTCCAGCATGTAATGTGCATCTGGTTCAATTTTTAGGGGGGCTAATAGTATTTCATCTTCATTAACTTCAGCTATTTGTTTTTTTATATCATAATGACTATACCTGATAAACTCTATTGAGCACCCTATAACAGCTAATACAATAAGTGATACAATTGCCCATCTTACAATTTTCACGATAAAATACTCCCCCCTTATTAATTTAACTTTACTGCACCTTGCGGATTAGATCTGACAACGCAATTTTAACATAATATTCCAAATAGAAGTTCTAATATTCTAAAAAGGATGAAAAAGAAAAAGGTCGCCAAGATGGACGACCTTTTTGTATTAAAACTTATTCAACAAACCTGCCCCGTTAGTAACTCTTCCCCCCCCTTTAGTTAAAGAAGAGCTATTGTGAAAGATTTGTAAGTGTAAAGAAATCAGGTTCAGGTTTCATCAATTTTGTACCTTTTTCTCAATGAAAATAAATTTCTTTTTCGTTTTCATAATGAACCTCTATATTTACATCCCCGAAATCAATTAAACTAGATTTTTTTCGTGGCAATACTTCTTCATTCCAATCAATAGCATCATTAATAAAACCAACAATTTGTTTTATTTTATTTTTGTCTTTTATGACAGAACATTTTTCATCATTTAAACTGTGATAAATGCAGATACTTTCTGGGACATTATTAATCCATGTTGTAGAGTTATATATTGGTGTCTTATTGAAAATGACCTCGGTCTGTTCTTCAAATTGATTATAGTGGGCTGAAATGTTTAATTCACCGTCAAATCCTTCTTTTCCTTATCTAGAATGAAATCCACCCCAGTCATTTTCTGGGTCATTATCATTAAGTGCTGAGCCTTCGTACTCTAAACTCCAACCAAGTTTTGGAAGTTCTTTCAAGTAAAAATCATATATATCAGTCCATCGATTTCCATCTATAACATATTCAAGTTCAGTCGGTTCTAATCCCTCAAATAAAAGCATGTCATCGGTTTCTTAAGGGATAATGGACATCCCCTCATAGGTATCATCAGTAATCTTTTGTATATAAAAACCAGCCCATAACAATCAAATGAAAACCAAAAATTAGCCAATTTGTTTTTTTCATTCCATCCTCCGCTAAACCGTTTGGTTTTTTATATATGTTAATTGTATTTTAACGTTATCCTTTATTGAAATAACTTGCCCCGTCAATTTCAAATGGCGATAATACGGCTTGTTTACCGCTACCCGAGAAACATTCTGTAAAAATCAAATATCGCTGCTTTCATGGAGAAGGTCCTCCTGCTAGGTGTAGAAACATATTTAATAGTTAGGTATGATTATAGTATAGTTTCCAAATTTTATAAAATTTCTAAAATGACTGGGGGTTATATATTTGCCAGACTGGTCCTATCACCCTCTTTTTAAGCCTATTCTTAAAAAAATGAAGCCTGAAACCGGCAGAAATTTTATCCATAAAGGTATGTCTACCATCGCAGCTATGCCAGGAGGAGCTAAACTTATCGAGTTTCTTGGCCATATGGCTCCCTCCCCAACCCTTACTAAAGAGAAATGGAATACAGTGTACACATCTTCGGTTGGGTTAAGTGGAAGGATTGACCCAGAGCTTACTGGTACGAAAGCTTTTTGTCATTTGGGATTTGGAGTATTGGAAATCGGACCTGTAAGTGATCGTGACTACAACCCGCCAATTGAAATGGATTGGATAGTTGAGGAAATGAAAGGTTTAAAAGGTCACACGGTTTCGATAGATCGGGCATTACAGGTAATCAAGGATTTACCCGAGGACCATCCACCATTGTGGGTTTATATAAAAAAAGATATTTTAAAACACGCACGACTGAAGGAACTATTGGAGATGGCTCAAGCCATCATCGTAAATATTGACCAAATTTCTATCTTGGAAGGGTTAAATGTACAAAGTCCCGTATTAGTAGATTTACCAGCTTCCTGTATCTCAGTAAGTGCCGAGGTTATTAATCAATACTGGGAAAAGCAGATGTTGTCGGGTTTGCTTGTGGACGCAGATGAAACAGATGTAGACATTATTTGTTCCCTACATTTAATAAAAGCGATTCCCTTTTCCATTCGAGGTGGAGTTTCAGAACCAGAAGATGGTGTGAACTGGCTAAACCTAGGTGCGGATTTTATTTTAATAGAATCTGGGTACGTTTTTACAGGGCCAGGTTTACCTAAGAGAATCAACGAACGGATCCTTTACGAAAAAGAAAGGAAAACGGTGTACCCTAAAACGAATTGGATGTACCATCTTCTTTTTGGGTTGGCTATTACAATTGGCGGAATCCTTGCTTTATTATTTGCGCTTACCCGTGTCATTCTGCCGTATGACGAATTATTTTTAGGAACGACCCGGTCTGATATTCTTCTTTTTAATAACAGGATCTTGGCATTCATGGAACATGACCGGATGACACTGGCAGGAACGATGATTTCAGGCGGAATTATCTACATGCAGCTAGCCTATCACGGGATCAGAAAGGGAATTCATTGGACCTATAAAGCCTTCAAGATTGGAGCCATTGTTGGATTCCTTGGGATACTATTATTTATTGGCTATGGTTATTTCGATTGGCTACACGGATTGTTTTGGGCAATCCTGCTTCCAATTTTTATAGCAGCAATGAAAAATAGTAAACATGCGGTCCACTCCCCTGCCTCCAAGGGTAAAAGAAATACTCCTTATTGGCGAAAATCTCTTTGGGGACAGCTCTGCTTTGTCGTTCTAGGATTCTTGCTCTCTATTGGCGGCATTGTCATTTCATCGATAGGAATAACTTCTGTATTTGTTCCTTCCGATCTCACATTTATTTGCATGACACCTGAGCAGCTAACGGAGTTTAACAAACAATTAATCCCAGTCATTGCCCACGATCGGGCTGGATTTGGGAGTGCTTTATTAGCAGTAGGATTTTTAGTGCTAATGCTGGCTTTATGGGGATTCCGTGAAGGAGAGAGCTGGGTATGGCATACCTTTTGCTGGGGAGGGTTACCAGCCTTTATAGCAGGACTGACTACCCATTACTTTATTGGTTATATTGACTTTATTCATTTGCTTCCTGCCTACTTTGCTTTTGTCCTATTTATTGTGGGGCTGGTATTAAGTAAGAAGTTTTTGATTAACCAATAGATTAGGGTAGTAATGTTCCAATCAACTACTTATACACCAAAAGCTTGGATATACTCCAAGCTTTTTTATATTTCTTATTCAACTAAAGCAACCGTAAGCTGAAGAAGGAATTTTTATCTTTTATGTTTAATCCTTTTTTTGGATTAATTAGTTGCAGGAACTGTATCCTTTTTACCCGAAAACTAATTGTTGGGCAGTTGGATGCCGCGCCAGCCGCTTACATCGCATAGGCCATATTCATTATCACCCACAGCAACACCGTGCCGTCCGATTTAAGACCCACGGTATGGGTACAACCCGCAGCAATCGCCACAATATCGCGCCAATCACTTACATAACATTGTCCATACTCATTCCAACCTACAGCCGCCACAGTACCGTCCGATTTAAGCCCAATGGTACGACGCCAACCCGCCGCTATGGTATCTTTAGGCCACCGTTTCACCTTTAACGCCTCTTCCGGTAAAATGTAATTCATGTTTTACCTCCTTGGAAACAAGACCTATTTATTTATTGTATCACTTTTGCTTGTTATACTTACCTGTCCCGTTAGCCAAACATGCAGCAGAGCTGCACCACAAAGAATGAAAATGGTTAGGACTTGTCCATACTGATACTGTCCTTAATCCAGTCAAGCCCTCCTCTTTTTTTACGATTGAGTAGGGTCTTCTTAAGTTTGCCAATTTTTCAAGTTTAGAGGAGACTTATTTTCATGGTAGTTAAAAATCCATGCTTCAATAGTCGTATAACATTTCGATAAGTATAAACATGCTTGGTGTTTAATTTTTAAATGATAACCCATTTTCCTTCAAAGCAGTCCTTAGATTAGGCAAAGATGCTGGTCCCATACCGTGAAATTTCAAAATCTCTTTTTCACTATATTCCGATAGCTGTTGCAAAGAAGTTATTCCATTGTGTTCCAATGCTCGTCTTGCTGGTGCTGAGAGTTATGATAGAAATCCATTGTCAGGTTTGCGTTCTCGCTCACAAATCGGGCAGGTAGGACAATCGCTGCTTTTATAGTACTGGTGCCCTTTGTTGCAAGTCCTTAAATTTTTTTTTGAAGTTGTCATCTTACATGTCTCCCTTTCTCAAGCATTATTTTCAACCTGTCTACACTCTACAAATTTTCAATGTATTTTGGTGCAATTATCCACTTTTTAATAATGACGTTTATACTTTGTGGTAAGTTTCACTCTCATCTTTATTCCACATACCTGCCCCGTTAGTCATCCATGCAGCGCAAAAATCGGCGCTGCACCACAGAGAATGAAAATGAATTGAATCCGTCCATACTGATTCTATGGCTGGAAGAGGAAGGTCGATGAACTATGGTGCCTTAGAGCCC
>NZ_JAKZKT010000085.1 GCF_022808645.1 Bacillus litorisediminis | reverse complement strand
ACATTTTCAGGTGAAAGCTATAGACTTACTAACGCTTTATCAAAATCCCATTAAATAGGTTTAAATTGGGTGGCAAAACTCTGCATTTTTCATTGCATTTTTCTGCACTTTTTTATTGCAAAATACAAATGTTCTATTAAAGTAATCTGCTTCGTTAGGTAACGACTTCAACAAAAACTGCCCCAGCCTTTTCAGTATTAACACAACCCGTACTTTAAGAACAACATGCTATTACTTTTTCGTTTATCTGTCCAGTAAGTATAGCTACCCTCTGTTTTACATGCCGATAAAACAATGAGTAATACTAGAAAGAAACTAATGGTCGATAATTTTTTCATTTTAATCTCCCCCTTAGATTGATAAATTCATTTCTTGAAATGATCTTCTTTAACAAACCTGCTCCGAAAGTTTAACAAACTCCATTTATTAATATTAATCTAACAAAAGGAGAAACAAAATTTAAGATGCATAATAAATAGTGGGTGTTTAAAAAAATATAAAAAAGGTGAAAAAATGTTCTCGCCATTAAGTAATAGAGAAAGAAAAATAATATTCTTTGTTTGTTTTATTACATTACTTATTTTTGCTTACATAAGTTTCTTTTTAATTGAATTTGCGGAAAGCTATTCTACTTTTATTACAATTGCAATTTTCCTTTTCCTCGTTCAATATTCTGCTTTCATTCTTCCAGGCATGGTTGATCAATTATTCCTTAATAACCGCACTGCATCTAAAAAAACAGAAGAGCTCGAGCGAAAAATAATTTATTTAAAGGAGGAAATCAAAAGAGTTAACGGGGAAGATTATAATGATAAGATTTATAATGATTTTTAACCCTGAACAAAAGAGGAAATAAACATGCAAATCCTTATTAAAATCCAGCTAAGCATTGAAGGAACAAGATCAGAATATGCAGGAAACTTTCCTGTAAACAATCGAAAGTTTAAAAAGGATCCTGATTGGGAAGCTGCCATCACTGCTTATCAGCAAATTCAAAAGATTAAATATGAAACAGGGTATCGTAAAACTGAGATTTTGAAAGTGACTTATAACGAGGATAAAGACATTACCGAGCTGGTGAAGAGAGTTACTCCTGTAATAAAAGATGATTTGCCATTTTAAAAGCCCCCTCTCAGGAGAAAGGGCTTTCTTTATGTTAAGATAGAAACCTATAAATCGGCTGCCATTACAGACCGCTTTATTTTAAGGAGTATCCTTGTAAACCAATACGATGTAAGGACAATTACTAAGTCTATTAGAAAAATGTATAAATGATTCATTCCCTTTCTAAATTCTAATAAACCAATATATTGTTCAATGGATGTCACAACAAATGCAAAAAAAGCACTTATCAACAATGTGTAAATATAAAAATTCTTATTTTGGTTTGTACAGTACTGGTATACAAGCAAAAACCCTACTGGAAGTGCAGATGCTGACATATTAATTGAAAATGGGAAAACTGGAGACATAAAGTATGTATGAACAAAGTATCCATATCTTTCAAGTGCAATACCAGCGTATGTCCAAAGAATATGTACCGTGTATCCAAAGAAAAAAATTTCAAATATTCGTTTCCTATCAACTGTAAAGTAAAGCAATATTAAAGGAATTATCAATAAAGAAACAACCACCCAAAACTGCCATGTTCCAAAATGGGAGTATTGGTTCCAATAGGAATGTATTAAAGAATTCAATTCTTCACTTTCTTTAAATATCTGATTCCAATACTCTTTGTAATCCATTTATAATCCCCCCAATGAATTTTTTCCTATTTCATGCCTTGTAGTCATAAATTGTTCATTATCATTAATTTTATTCAATGCTTCAATATATACAGTAAAATATAATTAATAAATTCTGGGAACGTTTTTCGAGATTACCGTACAAAACATAAAAAATGGAGGGTGAATGATGAGAGGTTCATTTAAAGAGGGAGATTTAGTAAATGTTGTTTTTGTTTTAAAAAAATGAACACAACTGCAGAGTGACACTAAGTTCACCAGAACTGACTGCGCTATTAAATCCAAAAGTAGTATGGATAGAAAAATTTCGTAATCGTCTTAAAATAGAAAACACTGTATGGTCTTATAGTGGAAATAAAATCACATTACAAGTGTTTTTAAAATAATTGCTTAATATAGTAAGTGCGTGTTTGACTTTCTTTAAAGTTTAAAGCCCCTCACAATTGAGAAGGGGCTTATTTCAATTTATTTGAACCTTTGTCATAAACTGTTGATGCGGAAGTAGTTTTAATTGATAGCAAATTTTCCGGAGTCTGCTATCATTTGTAATCGGATATTCAAATTGTTCACACATATTTCTTTGTACCTTACTGAGTAGTTGACCTGGGATGAGAATATCTACATTAGCCTTTATGAATTTAATTTCTAACTTTTTCGCTACGTAAGGCCTATGATTCCACCAGATGCAGCAGAATATTCCCCATTCGGGAATAATAATAAGTGTAAATCTAAATGATTTTTTCCTTCATATCTATACCCATTCTCTGATATAGAATGATACAGTCTATCCAATTTTCGCTGGGATAAAACGTCCGGAAAAGATAGTCCAGTGATACTTGAAGTTGGAACCATTAATTCCCCGTATTGATAGATATAATAATCGTCGTCAACACAAAATTCCCTTAACAATTCGTCGTAGAATTTCCAACCAGTGTAATTAATTTCAATCAAGCGGATCACTCCCTTCATAATAATAGGTATGACCCATCATAATTAATTAATCCAACAATCCTAATCGGTCTAAGAACACCATAAACCTTGCCATTGTCAACGGTTCGTCAGGTCTATAGGAGCCATCCGAATATCCTTTAAGGATACCTTTAGTTAATGGCTTTCTGTAGCATTTCCTGCTGCCCAATGCCCTGGAATATTATCTTTATTATGTTTATATGTAAGGAGTATTTTTTGTCCTTCAATTGTAATTAACTCAAGAACAGCATTAGGTTTCCATTCGATGCTTGTATCGTCAAATATCCAACCACAAGGACATTTTCCTCGATGGTCTATTTTCCATTTTTTACTATTTATTTGAAAATTGTTCCTTAATAAAATACTAACCCATACCCCATCCCCAAACTAAAAAAGACCAAAGAGAAACTGGGATACCTATCACAGTACTAACAATAAAATAAATGACAACCATTTCTTTTTGTACTACTTTAGATATTAAGGTTAAGATAGGGATTACAACAAACAAGCCAGTGCTAATAAAAGTTAAGCAAGTTATGAAAGTAGTAACCTTTATTCCTGGAAACTCTTCATTCAAAAAATAGGATATGTCTTGACCATCTATTCCAAAAATAATTGCGATAATAAGACCGATAATTGATAAAACATTCCGCAATATCATGACTAACCCCTTTTTTGTTTTTAGTACCCTTTATTTAGCAATCCTGCCCCGTTAGCATAATTAAAAAAATAACTGTTATTGACTTGTTGATCCTAAGTTCTAGCACCTTTAGCTAAAGAAGCACTGCTTTCATTTTGCTAGTTAAAACGATGTCTCATCATTCCATCGAACTGGGGTAACAGTCCCGTTTTCAAAATCACTGCGTAATATGCCATAACCAATGGAATCCAGGTATTCATTTGATTCTGTCCTCCAACATGCTCTATAGTGGGCTTCCTTTAAATAGCCACATGCACGAAAAACTTTCCTCATCGCTATGTTGTCTTGCCTCGTTTGCCCTTCAATACGAATGATTTCAGGATACGTTTTAAATACATAGGCAGTTAGCCAACGAACCGCTTGTTTGCCAATCCCAGCTCCCCTGCTTGCTGTCTTGACTCGCAAGTCAAACATGGCGGACTGATCCAACAAGTCATAAATCCGAATCAGTCCAACTTTTTCATTCGTTTGCCGATTGCAAATCCAGAAAGTTCGACACTCGTCGTTATAATAATCTCCCCTATCGATCGCGGAGGCGATTTGGTCTCTGGTAGGGGTAGGATTTACATAGTAGTCCCATTTGTCCGATGTTAACCAGTCAATAAGTTCTGATTTTTCCTCTGAGGTAAAGAGAAAGAAGCTAAGTGCTTCAATGTTATATCTGTACATTCAATGACCTCCTCGTACGATTTAAATCTAATAATAAAATTTTAACATAATATTCCATACTGCAAATCTTAATTCTGATAGAGAGACAAAAAAAAGACCGCCACTACTGACGACTTTGTGTACTATGTTTCTTCAACTAAAATGCTCCGTTAGCGGAATAACAAAAGCCGCCTGTGATGGCAGCGAGATCTTAAAGTAACGCAACCGTTACTTTAATTACAATACATCAGAATTAAATAACAAAACACGCAAGTGATAATCTTTCTGGATTATCTTTATTGTATTGAGCAGAATAATATTTGGAGGTGGTTGTAATGCGTAACTATTTCCTTCTTTGTACAGCTTTTTTATTGTTTTGTACATTATTCTTAACAAGTACTAATTATTCGAATGCTCACCATGATGGAACGGCAATTGATGAACGAGAATATATGCCAACAAAGATGTACCCTTATTTTACCGATATCCAAATAAACCGTGAACCTAAAGGTATTTCATTAACAGGTAAATTTAAGGTTACAGACAAAGAAGTAAAAATAGGAGGAGACAATTTTCCATATGTAAAACTAATTAATAAAGAAACTGGTGAGGTTGTTTTCAATAATTTTGAAAAGCAACAACCTGAATCTGCTATTTCCATTAATAAGAAACAGCTGAATCAGATTGTATCTATTGAATTGAATCAACAAGGAACATATTCTCTAGAGGCGATATTTAAAGTGATGGTTTATAGGAAATCTAGTGAAATTAATCCTGTGACCACCAGTTTTCATATTCATAAAGATATTGAAGTAAGGTGAGACTTTAGTTTTACCACTACTTCAAATATCATTGTTTTAGGAACGCCTGACCTTTTCCTTTTCCCATATCCAGTTATAGGAAAGTCCATTAAAATTGCTGTATATACTTGGATTTTATATCCGAAAACACACTATCGAATGGACCTCATTTAATATCAAAAATATTTTGTTAACACTCTTAATTTCCATTGTCTGCTATACGATCTTTTGGGTTGCATTTTATCTTTACTTCAAAAATCAAGCACGGAAATTAAATGATTGCTTAAAGAAACTATGAGAATTGATATTTATGGGGTACAGGGATCGCTTATACGCTTTATGGCGGATATGAGATAAAGAATGAGAAGTTTATACAAAGTTTTATTGGTCAAGAAAAGAATGAAACGGCTCGCATTTATGCTCAGTTAAGCGGAAGCTTTTGAAAGGAATTTTATAGAAAGTATTGAGTGCTACTGTTTGTGCTTTGCTAGTCACAAGGTTAGTAGAAAGGAAGAAATGGATTTCAATAGAAATGGCTGTTCCACAAGGTCTAAAATAACACAAGGGACAGCCTATCTTCCGTTTTTCTATTCAACTTTAGTTTAATATCTTCAACTATCGCGCCATTTTGTTTAGGATTGCTTCTTAAACACCCACATTTTTGATACATCTCGATAACCCAATTTTAAATATAAAGGATGCCCCATTTGACTAGAAGCAAGTACACTCTTGACAGCGCCTTCCTGCTTGGCATCCATAAGCATTTTTCGGCAAAGTGCTTTGGCTATTCCTTTACCCCTTTGTATTTTCGAAGTAAATACATCACTCAAGAAACATACCGTTTTATCTAATAGTAAATAGCGTCCATATGATGCAGGATGCCCGTTTTCCTCACCAACGTAAAAATGCAGATTTGGATCATCTAATTTTTTCAGATCAATAGCAGCCCTATCGAAATAATGATTGATACGTCGAGCTTCAGCCTCGGTTTCGACACGCTTGATAATCTTGGTTTCTGTTTTAATAGACCAGCTATCCAGATGTAACATCATAAGAAACTCTGTAGATTTGAGGGTATATCCCTCTGCATCATAACTATACGGTTTTTCATCAGAAAACACAGTAAGCCAATAGTCTTCTTTGAAGTCTTGTTTATTTATAATATCCAAAACGTGAGCAGGATTTGAATTATAAACGAAAAACTCGTCAGTTCTGCCATCAACATTTGTACCAAGAGTAAGATGTTTTATAGAATCGTAATCATGTAATTGGGTCGCTGGTTGGCGACTGCAGTAAAACTCACCTCGAACAAAAAAATCAACAGTTTTTATCAACTCCGTTTTTCCCCCCATAAAAAAATCCTCCCATTCACCTTGTTCGACAATATAGACGAGTACTGAAGATCGAAAAATTTAAAAGAACTTCAAAAGTTGATTTTAGTTATTGTACTATTTAAGAAACAGCAACCTGATTTTAAAGTAACGTACCCTTTAGCGAAATAAAACTCCTAAATAAATTGAAAGTAATGGTATCCCAAATTAACCTATTAAAATACCAGCTATTAAAACCCATAAGTAACTCCACTTTATTAATCTTTTCACAACTTATTCCCCCATTCTAATTGGCTATTATTCAACAAGTCGAGTAGAAGAGAACCTCTCTACCTCTCGGTAGATTGTATTCTCCCCCCTCACAGAACCGTGCTTGCGCTACTCACGCACACGGCTCCTCCTAGTTATCATTCACAAAATGTAGCTTAGCTCTT
>NZ_JAKZKT010000084.1 GCF_022808645.1 Bacillus litorisediminis | reverse complement strand
ACAAGAACTAAAGGATTTTTATCAACTGGTTGAGGCTTCTGAAATTCCAGAAATGAAAAAGGCCATTCAAACCATTCAAAACTGGCAAACCGAAATTCTTAATAGTTTTGCATATAACTTTTCCAATGGTTTTTTGGAAGGGATCAATAACTCAACCAAAGTATTAAAACGAAACGCATTTGGCTTTAGAAGCTTTAAACGCTTTAGAGCCAAAATATTACTTTCACATCAATATAAAGGAATTGGGGTTCACATTGGTTAAGGGTGACGACAATTAGTCATCACCCCAACATTTGACGGAGAACCTTTTTTCAGGACTAGCGACCTTATTTCAAATGGGATAAGGCGGTAAAGCTTGACAGATAATAGATGACTTGTAAAATACTAATGAAGCGGGTCTTTTTTCATAGGCAGTGTTAATAAGGGAACAAAAGATTGAGAAAAATAGTAGAAAAATAGCTCAGTAAGTGGGTGAAAACAAATTGAAAAGCACAGATGAGCAAGAAAATAATAAAGAAATCATACAGGAAAAATGGCTTGAAAGACAGCGCGAGGCGAAAACAATCAGAAGAATTGTTTTTATCATTACGACTACTTTATTCTTATTTGTCGGCGGAGCAGTTTTAGGAGGAATTCTTTACGTTAGTTCAGCCTTAAAACCAGCAGATCCCGAAAGCAGAGAATATAAAGACATTGAAATCCCAATTGGGTCAAGTGTCACAGCTATTGCAAACATCCTGGAGGATGGGGACATTATTAAAGATGCGACCATCTTTAAATATTACATAAAGTTTAAAAACGAATCGGGCTTCCAGGCCGGACAATATGAACTTTCCCCTTCTATGACGTTTGATCAAATTATTCAAAGTCTAAAGACCGGCAAAGTCGTAAGGGAAGTTGATTTTAAGGTAACCATTCCTGAAGGATTGTGGCTAGAAGATATTGCAGGCAGGATTGCAAAACAAACGGGACAAACTAAAGAGGAAGTATTTACAACTTTAAATGATCCAGCCTTTATCGAGCAGATGATGAATGAGTTCCCGTTTATTTTGACAGAAGATATTTTAAATGAATCGATTAAATATCCGCTCGAAGGATATTTGTTCCCAGCTACTTATTCCTACTATGAAGATGAACATACAGTCGAAGCTATTGTTCGTAAGATGTTATCTAAAACATCCGATGTGCTAATGGAATACCAGGGGTTGCTCGAAGAAAGACAGCTCACGGTTCATCAAGCGCTTACACTAGCCTCTCTCATTGAAGAGGAGGCAACTGAATCTGTGGATCGTCATTTGATTTCCAGTGTATTTTACAACCGAATGGAAATCGGTATGCCATTACAAACGGATCCAACGGTCCTTTATGCAAAGGGGGAACATCAGGAAAGAACTATGTATGAGGATTTAGAAATTGATTCACCTTATAATACGTATACCAACGCTGGTTTACCGCCTGGACCGATTGCGAATCCTGGTGTGTCCTCGATAGAGGCAGCATTGAATCCGGAAGAGACGAATTATTTATACTTCCTTGCAACCCCAGAAGGTCAAGTCCTTTTCTCAGAAACGCTTGAAGAGCATAATGTTAAAAAAGCGGAGCATATTTCAAGCGAAACTTAAAGAAAACGTGGATAGCGCCAATCCTTAGGCACAGGCGATTGCAAGCCTGCACTAATCAAACTTAATACGCCAACTCCAGTGGCTTTGCTTGACTCATGCATCTTGCCCGTCACATTTTATACCTAAAATTGGCCACTAGTGTTGATTGATCTTCAATGCTGCCAATAATACTTAAAGTATAAAAAATAATAGGGTATGGGAAAGAGACTTCTCTTTCCCCTCTTTTTTATGGTACTATAGGGAAGTTCGTATTTACTTCATTGGTCCAACAAGTGTTTTGATCAATGTTTTAAGGAGGCATTTTCTTTTGTCTGGCTCGGTTTTTTCGAATATAAAGGATTATATTTCCCAGCTTAACCCGCAAGAGGATTCATTCTTTCAAAGGATGGAAGAATATGCAAAAAAACATTCAGTCCCGATTATGGAAAAAAGCGGGTTGCTGGTAATGCTTCATTATTTCCGTCTTCTGCAGCCCAAAAGAGTGCTGGAGATAGGGACGGCGATCGGATATTCCGCTTTAAAAATGGCAGAAGCATGCCCTGATAGCCATGTTTTTACGATTGAGAGAGATCTTAATCGGGTAGAAGAAGCAAACCATTTTATCGCCGAAAAAAAGCAAAGTGAAGCCATTACGATTTTAGTTGGGGATGCCCTGGAAATTTCTGATGAAGTGGCAAAGCATGCACCTTTTGATATTTTGTTTATCGATGCAGCGAAAGGGCAATATCAAAAATTTTTCGAGCTGTATAGTCCGTATGTTCAAAAGGGTGGCTTTATTTTCTCAGATAATGTATTATTCAAGGGCTTGGTTGCACAGACCAATCAAGAAGTAAACAAGCGGATTGAAAAAATGATTGCAAAAATCCATTCCTATAATGAGTGGCTTCATTCCCATCCGTCCTTTGACACTGTTTTACTTCCGGTTGGAGATGGACTAGCCGTTTCAAGGAAAAAGGAATAAATAGTTTTTTATGTATTTGTATGGAAATACGAAAAATAGGTAAACTTACCTTTTATAGGTCCTTTACGATTTGATTTAATGAGAAAGGAGCACTAATATGAGAGCGAAGCCGGTTGTTATCGGAGTTGCTGGAGGATCTGGGTCAGGCAAGACAAGTGTTACAAAGGCAATCTATGATAGATTTCAGGGTCATTCAATCCTCATGATTGAGCAAGACTCATATTATAGGGACCAATCTCATTTACCATTTGAAGAAAGACTTCTAACGAATTATGATCATCCGCTGGCATTTGATAACGATTTGCTGATTGACCATCTGGAGCAGCTGATTAATTACATTCCAATTAACAAGCCAGTATATGATTACAGCCTTCATACACGTTCTAATGAAGTTATTAGAGTTGAACCAAAAGATGTTATTATATTGGAAGGTATATTAGTTTTAGAAGACGAACGGCTTCGGGATTTAATGGATATCAAACTTTTTGTAGATACGGATGCAGATTTGCGCATAATCCGCAGAATACAAAGAGATATTCAAGAAAGAGGACGTTCGATTGATTCTGTTATTGACCAGTATATTCATGTCGTCAGACCGATGCATAATCAGTTTATCGAACCGACGAAGCGTTATGCTGATGTCATTATCCCAGAAGGCGGACAAAATTATGTAGCGATTGACCTGATGGTTACAAAAATTCAAACAATTCTTGAACAAAAATCATTTTTATGAAACAATAGCATATGAATATGGACAATAGGGGAACTAATAAAAGCGCAATTATTAAAAGGGTGCGATTATTATCGCATTCTTTTTCTGTACCCGCTAGATATTGGAAAAAAATGGTTTTTATGGATTGAAGGAGTGTGAAGGAAACATGGCACAAGAAAAAGTTTTCCCGATGACAAGAGCAGGGAAAGAAAAATTAGAACAAGAATTAGAACATCTAAAAACTGTAAAAAGAAAAGAAGTTGTGGAGAGAATAAAAATTGCCCGCAGCTTCGGTGATCTTTCTGAGAACTCAGAGTATGATTCTGCCAAAGAGGAACAGGCATTTGTCGAAGGCAGAATCACTACCTTAGAAAATATGATTCGAAATGCAAAAATTATTGAAGAAGATGAAATGAGTACAGATATCGTTTCTTTAGGGAAATCCGTGACATTTATCGAACTTCCTGACGGTGAAGAAGAAACTTATACCATTGTAGGAAGTGCGGAAGCCGATCCGTTTGAAGGAAAAATCTCAAATGATTCCCCAATTGCGAAAAGCTTACTCGGCAAAAAAGTCGGCGATGAAGTAGTTGTCCAAACTCCAGGTGGGGAAATGAATGTGAAAATAGTATCTATTAGCTAGTCTAAAGTTGCTGCACCTCGTCAACAATGTTGGCGAGGTGTTTTTTATGATTAGAAAAAAACGCATGTACGTGCTGGTCTGCACTATATTCCTTTTATTGATGATTTTATTAGGCCGATTGACACAAATACAATTAATCGAAACCGAAAATTTTACAGATCGAAATATTAATTTATTAGAGGCCAGTGTTGACCAAAGAACCCAAGAGGTAGTAATCGATCAGGGAAGAGGGAAATTCCTTGATCGGAACGGGGAATCACTTACCCATTTTTCTGTGCCTTCCCTTGTACTATTTCCCTTTTTAAAAGAAATGGAATGGAATCGGGAGGCGGTAGCGAGGATTCTCGGGGTATCGGAAGCTCAACTTAACCAGGCGATAGAGAAGGCAAAAGAACCTTTTATTTTTGGAGGCAATAATCCATTTGTACTGACAGATCATCAGATGAAGAGTATTAATGACCTTCAAATACCAGGGGTCTTTGCTGTTCATAAGCAATTTACGAGAAAAGAGATACCAGCTGAACAGCTGATTGGCATTGTAAGGGAGAATCCTGATGTCTTAAAGAAGAGATATGGTGCCAGAGATCTGCCAGTCAATACGGTGATAGGAATAACTGGATTACAGGAAAGCTTTGATGAGTTTATTTTACAGGAAGGAGAAACAAAGCTTCTCTATCATGTCGACGCGATGGGGGGCCCATTGTTTGGCATTGATGTAAAATACATTGATCCAGCTAATCCTTTTTATCCAGTAAATGTTCAAACAACTCTCGATTTAGAAATACAGCAGATGCTAGAGTCGTTGACCGATAAGCATAAGATTCAAAACGGAGGAGTTGTGCTGCTGGATGTAGAAACCAATGACATCTTAGGAATGGTTTCCCGGCCACATATAAATGAAAAAGCACCCTTTGACGATCAAGGAGCCATTAATTTTATGCTAACCCCACAAATTATAGGTTCCGTATTTAAAACCGTAGTTGCCGCAGCTGCGATTGATTTAGAGATGGATTTGCCGTCAAAGACATATAATTGCAGTTTAACGATAAGGGATGAAGTAGATCCGAACTTCAATTATGGTTACCTGAATCTGGAAGAAAGCTTCGCAAAAAGCTGTAACCGTACGTTTGCGCTTTTAGCTGAAGAAATTCAAAAAAAGGATCCAACCCTTTTGGAAAAATATGCTGAAAAGCTATCACTTACCAGTTTAAACGGCTGGGTGGGGGATGTTTTCCATTATAACGATTTCAGGCAGCTTCGGGATGAAAAGACTGGTCGTGTCTTTAGCAAGGAAGAAGATCGAACTGATTCCAATTTAGTAAGACTTACTGCAATTGGTCAGCATGAGGTACGAGCAACCCCTTTAGGCGTGGCGAGTATGATGGCAACTATTGCCCGCGGAGGAGAAAAATTAATGGCGCGTGCAGTCAGTGATTTAAACTACAAAAATAATACAAACTTTTTTGAGTTCCCCGTGCAAAAACAAGAGGGAGAAACGATTTCTCCGTATACTGCTATGAAATTGCAGCATCTTTTAAGAGAAGTTGTGGTCAACAATGAGGGAACCGGCAGATGGTTTCAAGGCCTCTCATATGAGGTGGCAGGAAAATCGGGAACAGCAGAAACAGGAATTGAAAAAAATGGTTCACAGCTCCACAATAAGTGGTTTGCCGGATACTTCCCATTTGATAATCCAAAATATGCACTAGTTGTTGTGAATTTGGGTGTGCCTTCTGATCAAGGAGGAATCAATCAGCTGTTCAGTGATATTGTCCAAGGTCTTTATAATCTTGATCAAAAAAGAAATCAAGAGAACGATGCTGAAAAAGGAAACTGACTCATACTGTTATATAGGAAGGGACTAAATTATTTCAATCCTTTTACAAACAATGCTTGGACTTCAAGTAAAAACGGGTTCATGATAATATAATAGAGATTGTATTAAAAAGCGAACTTCCGGTTGTCAAGAAAGGGGAGAGGAACTTGAAAAATGATTATAAAGACTTTTATATTGGGTCTAGAGCTCAAACAAGGTCTAAAAAAAGAAAAACCAACCTCATTTTAAATAGTTTAATTGGTATCGTTGTATTATTAATAGTCATTGTCGGTGCCAATATTTTCTTTGGGTCTGACAATGATGAAGCTGCATTAGAGGCAACGAATCCACAAAACAATTCAGAAAATATAGACGGTAGCCCTGCAGACGAAGAAGCAGGGGATGAAACAGGTGAAGATACAGAAGAACCTGCTGAAGAAGAGACAGAAAGTCCAGACTCCAATGAAGCTGGTGACGAAGGAACAGATCCATCTGAAGAACCATCTGAAGAAGGAGAAACAGATTTACCGCAAGAAAATCAAACCATTGTGGAAGATAGCAATGATCCCAACGTAAAAGAAACATATGTGAATCCTGGCTGGCAGCCAATTGGAACCCAGCAGCAGGGAGAGCATACGAAGAATTTCTCAACTGGCTCCCAAGACTGGGCAGAAATGCAGCAGGCGATAGCTGTCGCTCTAAATACATCAACAGCTGGTTTAACATACTGGTGTGTTGAGAATGGCGGCGGTGAGCAAGTTATCGGCACTGTAACAACAAAAGGCGGTGCAAGTGAGCCGTATCGGGTCTACATTGAATGGGTTGACGGCCAAGGCTGGAAACCGGTAAAGGTTCAATCATTGGTTGAAAATGATAAACAAAACAGTTGTGGTTAAAATATCATAAAAAGGCTGTTCTAAAAGGGTGTTTTCCCCTTTAGAACAGCCTTTTTTATGTGCGCCCAGCATGGGTGCAATCTATAGGGTGAAAGTCCCGAACTGTGAAGGCAGAAGTAACAGTAGCTTAACGCAAGGGTGTCCGTGGTGACACGGAATCTGAAGGAAGCGAGCGGCAAACCTCCGGTCTGAGGAACACGAACTTCATATAAGGCTAGGTATCATTGGATGAGTTTGCATAACAAAACAAAGTCCTTTCTGCCAAAGATGATACAGAGTAAATGAAGCAGATATTTGGAGGGAAAGATTGCACTCTTACCTGGGGAGATCTGACTGGAAAGCCAAGTACTCTTGGTAACCTATCTAGCGATAGATAGCTGAACAGTTAGAAGTCAGC
>NZ_JAKZKT010000083.1 GCF_022808645.1 Bacillus litorisediminis | reverse complement strand
AACCCTTTTAGGGTTAGCCGGAAAAGCAGTGCGGTTGGCGAACTATTCAGAGCCCCTTGAGGGGCTGGCCAGTAACAAAGGCTTTCAGCCGCAGAACAAACCACCCGTTTCACGGGTGGTTATGATTGGTTTATCAACGCGTCTTCAAAAAATGGGTGGTTTGTGAATTCGGAAAATCAATACTAAGTTCGGTAAACCGGGTGATGAGTTTGGTAAACCAGGTCGTGAGTTGGATTAAACGGATTTATTTTCGGTAATTCATGCTGTGAGTTCGGTAAACAGGTTCTGAGTTCGAAAAAATAGCACCTAAGTTGGGTTAAACTAGACGTGAGTTCGGTTAGTCACATATGAGTTCGGTATAAAGATTCTCTCTTCGGTAAAACGAAGTTTCAATTCGCTCATTAGCTCTCATTTTTAACAATAACAGCATGATAATATAAAAATCCGGCTACTAAGAAGTACGATAGACTGGAATTGGCAGAAGACTTTAAGGTAAGATAATAAATGTGAGACTTTTTCAAGTTAATTAGCAATTGGTGACCTAATAATCGGCTTTGGCTCCAAAAGGAAATGATTCTTGCATCTCTTATTATTGTTGTATATCTTTATCTAAGGATTAAAAAACAAAAGTCGAATTGGAACAGGTTTATCCAGCGATTTTATCAAATTTGCTTACATACGAGCTTACTTTTTTACAGTTAGTTGCTAATCTCAATAAACCTTTCCTGAGGAGGAAACAGCTTTGGTTAAAAAAGTAATCGCGATAGTGATGCTCGTTGCTCTAGGTACTGTTGCCATTGTCCAAGCCATCGAAAAAGAACAAATGGATCGGATGCCCGGTTTAAAAATTGGAACAGAAGCACCGGATTTTACGCTGAAAACATTAGATGGCAAAGAAGTGAGTCTATCGGATTATAGAGGTAAAAAAGTGCTGCTCAATTTTTGGGCAACCTGGTGTGACCCATGTAAGGCAGAAATGCCGGAAATGCAAAAATACTATGATGAGCATAAAAGCGAGAACATTGAAATATTAGCGGTTAATATAGACCCTCTTAACAATGTAAAGGGTTTTGTCAAAGAGTATGGACTGACTTTTCCCATCCTGTTAGACCCAATTAAGACGAATGGGGATACTGTCAACGAGATATATCAAACATTGGTGATTCCTACAACCTATATTGTGGATGAAAATGGGACCATTGAGGCTAAGTATACGTCAACTATGACTTTGGATGTAATCGAAGAATTAATGGGAGAGTAAGCATAGGCTTGCTCTCCTTTTTACATGTCCTTTTGACTATCTGACTTGTTTGACTAGAACTTCAATACTATTTAAATTAAATTTTCAAAAAGTTGTCATAATTGCAATCGTTTTCGTCAAGACTAGATGATATGATAGAAGAAAGGAAGGTGACATGTGATGAGAAGACCTAGAAAGCGTTCCTTTTCAGAGCTCGTCCAGGAAAATAAACAGGCTTTATTAAAAGATGAACAGTTATTAGAGAAGCTTGAAGAAAAGCTTCAGCAAAAACACTTAAAAAAAGCCGAATAAAGGTTTTTCCACTTATATCTCTCTCCCGCCTGTAAACACTAAGGTGGAGGAGGGATATTTTAATGAGTAATCCAAAAAGACACCCTGAACATTATGTACCCAACCATATAGGCACGCAATCACGCGGATTTGGCGGAAATAAGGGTAAAAAGATGCAAGATAAGAGCGGAGAACACGCTCAAGTTATGCAAACAAAAGGTGAATAGTACCAATACCATGCTTTACCTTCGTTAAAGAGATTCAGTTTGGAACAAACTAAGGACGATTCTTTAACAGGAGGAGGATTTGGAGTATGGATTACCAAAAACCAAAACCAGATGATCGCAGCGATAATGTTGAGAAGCTTCAGTCTATGGTTCAAAATACAATAGAAAACATAGAAGAGGCTGAAGCTTCACTGGAGTTTAGTTCTGGTGAACAGCGGAAGCAAATTGAAGAAAAAAATGAAAGAAGACGTGAAAGTATCGCTGCTTTTCGTGAAGAAATCAAGGATGAATCAAAAGCCAGAAAGTAATAAGGTGGAAAAGAGGGTCAACTTACATTAAGTTGAACCCTCTTTTTATATCCGGTAAGCAATCCATATGGGTGGATGGTCTTGGGTATGATAAGATAGAACAAGAATAGGAAAAGTGAGAGTATTAACATGATGAAACAAATTACAGACCCAAACGTCGATTGGATTAACCGCCATGCATCTGCCTGGCTGGAAAATCGAGTGACTCCAACCGCAATTGAAGCACTGGAAAAAGTATATACCTTAACCAAAAAGGAAGCAGCAAACGATATTCTTTCTGCAGGATACTCGTTAGTAGCTGCCTCTTTAAGGGCTGAACATAAACACCCGACCTTAATTCAAACTTGGATTCAAGAAGCGTTGCGTCTCGACCCATCGAATCCGATTGCACTTAATTTATCTGTTCAATTAGATTTGGCTTATAAACGGGATCTTTTTACCCGTGTTTCGTTCCCTCCTATACGAGAGACAGATAATCGGACAGCGAAACGAAAAGCGGCGCTCCAATATATAGAAGAATCCAACAAGCTTTACATTGAACTTAAGGATGCACGCAAACTTGACTATCAGGAATTTTCATCATTGCCGCTTATAGAGCTAAAACGAATATTAGAGGAAGCAAGTCAGGTTGTAGAGGAATTAATCAGTGCTTCAGAAAAATATGAGCAGTCTCTTACTGGAACGTTTTATACATCTATACATTTTGAAGTGATGATGGAAAAGGTAAAAGAAATAGAGCGACTCCAAGCAAAATGGGAAAGCCGACTAGAACCTTATGGCATACAAAAACCCGAAGAACGTACTGCTTTACAAGAACTTGAATCCATGATTGGCCTTCATGATGTAAAAACGAGAATGAATCAGTATTATCAATTTTTAAAATATCAAAAGCAAAGAAAAAAATGGGGGTTTCAGTCAAAGGATGTCATGAGTCTGAACATGATTTTAACTGGAAATCCCGGAACTGGAAAAACGACGATTGCACGTCTGCTTGCACGGATTTATCACGAATTAGGTGTTCTTCCGCGTAACGAGGTATTAGAAGTAAACCGTTCCCACCTTATAGGCGCCTTTATGGGACAAACAGAAGAAAACGTTAAACATTATGTTGAAAAAGCGCTTGGCGGTGTATTATTTATAGATGAAGCGTACAGTTTGAAACGGGAAGGACAGTCTGGACATGACTTTGGCCAAACCGCGATTGATACGCTTGTCTCTCTTATGACCAGTAAAGAGTATGGCGGTAAGTTTGCTGTTATCTTAGCAGGATACCCTGAAGAAATGCGCAATTTTTTAGATAGCAATCCTGGCCTTAGAAGCCGATTTCCTTCTTCTAATCACTTTCATTTAAGTGATTATAACAATGAGGAATTGCTCGAAATTGCCAAGCTGATTTCTTTTGAGAACGATTATATTTTAACGGAGAAAGCACAGCTTGCGGTTTCTGCTAGAATTGAAAAAGAACGGATTGATCATACTTTCGGAAATGCAAGGACAGTACGGGACATTATACTTGATGCGATTTTTAAAAAGGGAGTTCAGACAGGGAATACGTATGATGTTCTCCAGTACAGTTTTATTGAACAAGAGCATGTATCCGGCGGAAATCTTGACAATGAGAACTTCGTTACAAATGATTTAGACCAATTAATCGGGTTAGAACCCATTAAAAAAGAAGTTACGGCTATCATCGCATTTTTAGAAGTGCAGCAAAAACGGAAAGAGCTGGGTCTTCCTTCTGTTCCGCTTCAATTACATTCTGTTTTCTCGGGTAATCCCGGAACAGGAAAAACCACAGTAGCCGCGATCTTTTCCAATCTTTTAAAAAACATAGGGATTCTTAAAAGAGGTCATCTTGTTGTCGTTAGCCGAGCCGATTTAGTTGCAGAATATGTGGGGCAGACAGCCGTTAAAACCAAAAAGAAAATTCGTGAAGCCTTAGGTGGAGTGTTATTTATAGACGAGGCCTATTCTCTTTTTAAAGAAGGTGGCCAAGATTTTGGAAAAGAAGCGATTGAGACGCTTGTTGATGAGATGACGAAACACCACGAAAATCTTGTTGTGATTATGGCTGGGTATCCAAATGAGATGGAGGAACTGCTCAACAGTAATCCTGGCCTCAGGTCCCGCTTTAAAAAGTTTTTCTCCTTTCCGGATTATTCTCCTGAAGAATTGGTACAAATTGGGGAGAGATTCTGTACAAAATATGCTTATACCCTTTTGCCTGACGCTAGAGATTGGTTACTTGAACAATTAAATGAGCAAGTTATTTCCGGAAACGGGCGGTTTATGGAAAATCTCATGTCTGAAGTGATTCAAGTTCAGGCTTTCCGTACTATGAGAGAAATAGATGCTGAAAACTTAGGTCAAAACTTATCGATTTTAACAAAAGAAGATATTGAAAAAGCATTTGATAAAGCAAGAAATGGGGATTCGTTACGATGATTGTTTCAAAATCAGAGATAAAAGTTCGTTATGCAGAAACAGATCAAATGGGCGTTGTGTACCATGGCAATTATTTAATATGGATGGAAGTTGGTCGAACCCAGCTCATTGAGGACCTCGGTTTCCAATACTCCCAAATGGAAGAAGACGGTATTATTTCACCTGTTATCGACGTTCATATCCAATATAAAAAGCCAGTTAAATACGGCGAAACGGCAATCGTTGAAACATGGCTTGAAGATTATGACGGGATCCGATCTGTTTATGGGTATCGCATTTTAAAAGAAAACGGGGAACTCGCTGCAGAAGCAACCTCTAAGCATGTTATTGTAAAAAAAGAAAATTTTCGTCCTGTCTCACTCCGAAAGCATTTTCCTGACTGGCACGAAGTCTATGAAAAAGCTAAAAAGAAGAAAGAATAGAGGAATCCCTCTATGGCATTTGGGATTAAAAGAAAAGAAATACGCGAGTGGAAACGGAAGATTGATGCAGGTGAAATTGCATTTCTCACTCATTATTGGATAGATGAGCGGTTCCCTGGATGTAAGACGGTTACAAAAGTAGGCTGTCATGATTTAAACCGGCTTGCAAATTGGGGAAAACAATACGGTTTAAAAAAAGAGTGGATTCACAAAAGAGAAGATGGATATTCCCACTATGATTTACTGGGTGAAAAGGAAAAAGAGATTTTAGAATGTGAAGGACTTCTAGATCAATATTTTAGGTTTAAGAGAACTTAAAAAGCGTGGACGGAATGTCACACGCTTTTTAATCATTTGGAAGCATATGTTCAAGGATCTGTTGGTTGAGGGAATCTGCATTTAAAACTCCGTATCTTTCTGCTTCAGCAAGCGGAACCACAAGATAATTTCTTAGATGCTCATTATACACATAGGTCGGATGAAAACGGACATCAGTAATTTCAGTACTTGAATTTCCTTCTGCAAACTTTTTGCTTATGTCCACTTCAACCATACCTCCGATATCTTTGTAATCCCACATTTGTCCGGAAAGAAAGTTTCCTAATGAATATACCACCAGCCCACTTTCTCCATTTTCAGCTTCAATCCATTCAATTGGCTGGAGAACATGGGGATGATGTCCGAAAACAATATCGACTCCTTCACTGATAAAAAAATGCGCGAGATCGATTTGGTTCTGATTCGGAAATCTGACATACTCTTGTCCCCAGTGGATACTCATGACAACCACGTCAGCTGCTTCTTTCGCCCGTTTGATCTCATCTTTGATTTTTTCTTTGTTTACTTCATTAACTAAGTATTCTTTTCCAGATGGTACGGAAAGGCCATTTGTAGTAGTTGTGTACGATAAAAAGGCAATAGATACCTTATTTTTTTCAATGATTCTAAGTTTCCTTTGATCTTCAAAGCTTTTATAGCTCCCGACATATGGGAGACCGGATGATTCGTAATACCGGATCGCAGCCAAAATCCCTTTTTCTCCTTTATCAAGTGTATGGTTATTGGCTGTTGAGACAATATCTACACCTGCCCTGATAATCGCATCTCCCGCTTCTTGGGGACTATTGAATAAAGGATAGTTTGAAATCCCAATTTCTTTTCCGCCCAAAATGCTCTCCTGATTGGCCAGCAGAATATCAGGTTTTTCTAAAAGAGGAGTTATTTCGGAAAACATCGGATCGAAATTGTACCTGCCATTCGCCCCTTTCTCCAGTGCATCTTCATAGACCCAATCATGAATTAAAATATCTCCAATTGCGCCCAAAGTTACAGAGGTTTCATAATCCTTTAGTTGATAAGAAAATGGTGATAATGTATGTATTCGAATAGGATAGGATTCCATTGCAAAGGTTTCATTATGCCTTGTAACCCATTGATAGATAATAAGCCCAGTTAGGGTCAAAAACAAAACAGTTGTAAACAGGAATATATTTTTCATACACATTTCCTTTCAGGTAAAACATTAGATTATTATCACTATAAGCGACTTTTAACCTAGTGAAAAGCATTTTAGGAAATAAGCTAGTCGTTTTGTGTTAAAATTTGCAAATCAAGGACGAACAGGGTTATAATGTGTCGGCGTACAGATGTGCCCGTATTTTAATGTTCACATCCCTTTCACAAATGCAGAAGGGAGTTAAGATGAAATCATTTATAATATGAGTAAGAAATCAGCAAACTATAGAAAGGATGTATTTCTTTGCATAAGATTTCCATAATCTTGCTACTATTGATGGCTTTCCTGCTTGCGGGATGCGGCAAAGAGGAGCATGCACCTAATGGTAACAATGAACAGATTCCTGAAATGATAGAGGTTGATTTAAGTGTTCCGGAACAGACAAGCCCGGGAGAGGAAATCACAATTGAGGCCAAGGTTACCCAAGGCGGAGAAGAAGTAGAAGATGCCGATTCTGTCAAATTTGAGATATGGAATAAAGAAGATAAAGAGACCTCGGTTATAAAGCCTTATGAAAATAAGAGTGGGGGAACATATGCAGTTAAGCATACTTTTCCTTCAGACGGTGTATATGTCGTTCAAGTCCATGTAGATGCACGAAATTTGCATGTCATGCCTTTAAGTGAAGTGCAGGTAGGGGAAGGAGCTGCAGCTGATCATTCCCATTCAGAAACAGAGCATCATGAAAATACTACGGGCCATGATCATCATGCTGATACAGATATTGCTATTCATTTTATGAACACTGCATTTTCAGTTAATAGTGAAACTGAACTTTTAGTTCACCTTTCTAAGGAAGAAGAGCCATACACAGAAGCTGAAGTAAGGTTTGAAGTTTGGCTTGACGGCACAGAGCAACATGCATGGATAGATGCGTCTGAGACAAACCCAGGCGAGTATGCCGCAGCTCATCAATTTGACACTGCTGGTACATACAATGTTGTGATACACGTAGAACATGAGGATGGAACACATATTCATTCGGAAGAAACAATCACTGTTGAATCGAGTAGGAGTGGGTGACTAACCCCCGACCTCTCACACCACCGTACGTACCGTTCGGTATACGGCGGTTCAATTATGATGATTGACGCAAAAATTCATATCGTTCCGCTAGACTTCTCAACCCTCGATTTCTCCAATAGGAGTTATGGAGGGTTTTGTTTAAGATTGGACTACAAGCGATTCTCCAGTATTTCTTCCGAGAATTCCCCCATTCGTATGCTTTATGTGGTGGAACCCCTAAGGTAATCAGTCTTTTAATCCTCGT
>NZ_JAKZKT010000082.1 GCF_022808645.1 Bacillus litorisediminis | reverse complement strand
AGGCCGAACACCTTCGTCATAAACAAGAAGTAAAAGAAATATATGCACGTCGAAAAGAATCCATTGAACGAGTCTTTGCGGATGCAAAAGAAAAGCATGGTATGCGATGGACTACTTTAAGAGGCCTCAAAAAATTGTCCATGCAGGCGATGCTTACGTTTGCTGCCATAAATCTTAAGAAATTAGCCAACTGGACTTGGGTAAGTCCAAAAATGGCGTAAAGAATAAGAATAATAGACAAATCACACTCATTTCTAAGATGGATTCTGAGAAAAATTCTTAAAATCATAAAGGCATTTGGGAATAAAAACATTCCCAAATGCCTTTTGTCTTCAATCTGACACCACCTTTCTATAAATGAAAGGTGGTGTTTTTTTATTACATGAAAATTCTCTCTCTGTAACACAAAAAAATTTTATGGGAAAGGTGAAACTTTTTCGTAAACTTAACGTCATATACAAGGAAGAATTTTTCTATAATGGAAAGTAGAATCGCGATTTTGGCGTAAAATTTCATACTATTTTCCCAATGATGCAAAAAATTCCAGTGTCATAATTGAGAAATTTGTAAAAAACAGTTGAAAAATCCTAATGCTTTGGTAGAATAGATTACGAGTTTAAATATTCTATTTCTACCAATCTCACACAAATACATCCAAGACTTAGATTTTTTTACATATCTTAGGGAATTTTTTGTGGTAACTATCTAGGTTGCAGATTGTGGGAATAGGATGGAGAAACTCAAACCCGTTAATAACTGGTGATTATTCATCAGTTTTATTAAAAAAGATATACAAAACAGGGGAGGAAACAAAAAACATGGCTTATCAACCTAAGTCTTATCGCAAGTTCATCGCGACTGCGGCTACAGCTACTTTAGTAGCATCTGCAGTTGCACCAGCAGCAGCTGCTACACCATTTACTGATGTACCTAGTCAATACGAAGCTGCTGTACAGTATTTAGTAGACAATAAAATCACAGTTGGGAAAGATGCAGACACATTTGGCACTTATGATAACATCATTCGTGCAGACGCAGCTGTATGGTTAGCAAATGCTCTTGGTCTTGACACAGCAAATGCTCCAGATGCGGGCTTTACTGATGTACCTGCACGTGCTCAAGGTGCTGCAAATGCACTTAAAGCTGCTGGAATCACTAGCGGTAAAACTGCTACAACTTTCGGTGCTAACGACACCCTAACTCGTGGAGAAATGGCTATCTGGCTTCAAAAAGCTTACAAATTAACTGGTGAAGCTGATTTGAAATTTACTGATGTAGCTAGCCAATATGAAGCTGCAGTAGAAGCACTTGTTGCAAACAAAATTACTTCTGGTAAAACAGAAACTAGCTATGGTACTCACGATCAAATTACTCGTGGAGAACTAGCAATCTTCTTGCACAGAGCTGAAACACTTCCAGCTGCAACTCCAGAAGTTGTTAGTGTAAGTGCGATTAACCTTAAACAAGTTCAAGTAACACTTGCTGGTAATGTTGATCTTGATGAAGCAACAGATGCAGCTAACTATACTTTCGAAGATGCTAATGGCAATGAAATCGATGTAGAAAATGCTGAATTACCAGAAGTAAGTGCTGCTGCTAGCAATACTGTTGTTACTTTAACACTAAAAACAGCAGTTAAAAATCAAGGTAAAGCAACAATTACTGTTGATGAGGTAGTAACTGGAGAAGAATATACAAAAGAAATTGAATTCTTTGATATTGTTATTCCAGAAGTTGCTGGTGCATCAGTAGTTGGTAACGATACTATCAAAGTAAAATTCTCTGAACCGATTAACTATACAGATGAAGCAGAACTAAAAGCTGCTTTTGAACTTGATGAAGGCAAATACTTTGTTAAATCTGTAAAGCCTCTTAAAAACAATACTGAATTCAACGTTGAATTCTATGCTACACTTTCTGAAGGTGAACATACACTTTCTGTTGATAACTCTTTAAAAGATTATGCTGGTTACAGTGTAGTTGCTAAAGATGTAAAAGTTAATGTAGTACCAGATAAAGAAGCTCCATATGTTGCTTCTGTAAAATCTGCTTCACCTACAAAAGTAGTTTTAGTATTCAATGAAGATATCGAATCCATTTCGAATCCAGTTGATGTAACTGACTTCTATCACACAAACAGTAAAAATACTGCTTCTAATGTGAAAATTGAAGGTAAAGAAGTAACTCTTACTTTCTCTGAAGATTATAAGCTTCCACAAGGTACTGCATATGTATACATTAAAGCAGAAACAGTTCGTGACCTTTGGGATAACGAAAATGCACAACAAATTCGTGTGCCAGTAGAAGTAACAGTTGATGAAACAGCTCCAACAGTTACTAAAGTTGAAGCATCTAAACAAAATGAACTTAAAGTAACATTTAGTGAAGAATTAGATGCTACATCAGCAGAAACTGAAGCAAACTACGTACTTCTTGATAAAGATGGTAAAGAAGTAGATATCATCAATGTTGCTACACTTGGTGGAGACGACAAAAATGTAGTTACTATTACATTAGATGAAAATATCTACGGTGATCATTCATTAGTAGTTGAGAAAGTTAAAGACCTTGCTGGAAATGCAACTGTTAAATCAACAACAACATTTAGTGTTGCAGATAAAACAGCTCCGGCATTTGCTGATTTCAAAGCAACTCTTTATAACGATAATACAAGTGTTGAATCCTTAGTTATTAACTTTGGAGAGCCAATGTCAGTAAGTGGTGCTAACTCTGTATTAGATCTTTCTAAATACAAAGTTAAAGTTGGTGCAGAATGGAAATCACTAAATGTAAGCAAAGGCGTTAAAATCACTGCACTTGACAACAACAGAAGTGTAAAAATTGATATTAATAAAGCTGACGCTGGTATCGACCTATCTTCTGATACTGCACCTAACAAATCTTTACAAATCGCACAAGTTGCTGATGCAGCTGGTAACAAGACTGTAGATTTCTCTGGTACAGTAGCTATTGATAAACAAACTACATTTGGTGCGAAATCTGCAAAAGCAACTGCTACAGACAAAATCGTTGTAACATTGGCAGATAAAGTATCTAAATTTAACTACAATGATTTTGTATTTACTGGTCTTCCTAGTGGTGTTGTAGTATCAGGTGCGACTGTTGATGATTCTGGTGCAACTACAGTTGTTACTTTCTCATTAAGTGGAAAAATCTCAACTGATGTTAGTGGAATTAAAGTTTCTACACGCGACCAAGCAGATGTTCAAACAGTAAATGCTTTCGGATCAAAACTTGAACTTACTGATTATGAAGTTAAAGATGCGGTTGCTCCAGCATTGGCTCTTAAGAAGAATGCTGCAGGTAAAGACGTTGCAAACGTAGAAGCAATTGATAACGATACAGTTGTTCTTAACTTCACTGAAGAAATCGATGGTAAGACTCTATCTACTTTAAGCTTTGAAGTTCAAGGTTTTGACGTAGATAATGCTACTGTTGATACTACTGACAAGAAAAAAGTTGTATTAACTGTTTCACCTGCTGAAACTGGTAATACACTTAAGACTGGTCTTAAAGTGACTCAAAAGTATGCTATTAAAGATACTGATGGTAACTCAGTATCAGACTTAGCTACTACTATTAACTTTACATCAGTATCAGCACCTGCTCCAACTACAGTTACAGGTACAGTAGCTTTTGATAATACAACTTACACTTCTACAGCTGCTGTGACTGTTACATTAACCGACGCTGACTTAAATACTGATGCAGCAACAGCACAAACTGCTACAGTAGCTTTAACTGACTCAGCAACTGGCTCACACACTTTAACAGTAACAGAAACTGGTGCTGATACTGGAGTTTTCACTGGTACTATCACTTTAGGTACTGATTGGACACCTGCTACAGGTACAATTACAGTAACTTATAATGATGCAGCAGATGCTTCAGGTAACGCAGTGACTGCAACAGATACTGCAACTGTTAACTAATAAAACATAACGATTCTTTATAAGCTAGGAAAAAACTAGTGAATAAAGCAAAGAATAACCTCAAGAAATTACAGAAGGCAATTGCGGACTGTAATCTTGAGGTTTTCTTTTAACTATTAATTCCAATTTATGGGTTAATATCCTATTAGTTTTTTTGTTAACAAATTAAAAGGGGAACTTTGCTGTGAAACATTACTTAATGGAACTTAATAAGGCAATTAAAACAGTTAGAGAATTATTTTATTTAAACTCTGACCTTCCTGATCAACCTTATATATAGTTCATACTCACAAATGTAATAGATGTAATCGAAAAAGTAACCTGTCTAATATGAAGTCATTAGATAGGTTACTTTATCTATGTATAAAGGTAATCACATAGAGAGACTTCTAAAAATATTAAAGAAGCAATACGATTGAAAACGAAATATGACTTATGGTTTCAGAAAATTACATCAGAAATAGGAAAACCAAATTTTAAAAAACTAATAAAAACTATGGTCCAAATGAATAATCTTAAGATTTTTGTAAAAATATAAAACAAATAGGAGGGACAACAGTGGCAATATTCGGATTAAGAGACAATCATAAAGAAATTAATTGGGAAGAACGTTTTCGGAATCGTCTTGATCATTATGATTGGGAAAAGATCAATATTGACAAGAAAAAGCTTCATGATGTTTTAGATTACCTGTATAAAAAAGGTGTTATTAATTAGTAGGTTAAAGTTATTACTATAAGCTTCGAATATTTTTACCAGTAAAAAAGAGGACTAAAAAGTATTTTCAAATTATTACAAAAATATTCCTTTTTTGCAGGAAAACTAATCAATTTTGTCGAAAAGTAATTTTAAAAAGGAGGAATGGCAATGAATAAGAAAAATTTTAATGTTTTAATTCCAAAAGAATTTCTAGATGAAATGGAAGTATATTCAACAATCATAAGTCCAATTCATCAAGAGATGGGAATCCTAATAATGTCCCAAAACCTGAATCGTATGTCTAATGATATTGTAATTCGCTTGTACCGACTACAAAAAGAAAAAAACAAAAAAAGCTATGAAATAATTTACGAGTTGCAAGCATTTTCTTTTTCTTTATACAATCAAGCTAAAAGCTTTTTAGATTACCTTCCAAATATGTCCGCTATTGAAATGCTCCTCATGTTAAATCCAGAGCCCCAATATCAATAACAGATATCCGGCAGTAAAAATTCCTTAAATAAGTTAGTAATTTAAAGAATGCTATATAAAAATGGGTTCATATCAATTTGATAATATCTATTTTAGATCTTTTCTCTCCTTATATCCTTCTGTAACTTAAGAGCTTATTTTATATGATTACATTCTTGTTAGGGAATTGTACCCTTAATATGAAAATTATGGTATAATTTCCTTTATTAGAACAGGGGAGGAATTAAAGAAGTGAAAAAGGTCTTTGTATTATTAACGGCTATATTTATGTTTTTAAGTTTTTTAATAACCCCAGTAGGAGCTGCAACAAAGTTCAGTGACATACCATCTAACCATTGGGCAAAAAATGAGATTGATTATCTAGTAGGAAAAGAGATTATCTATGGATTCCCAAATGGTCAGTTTAAACCTAATGAAAAACTAACACGTATTCAAATTGCAATGATGATTCAAAGGGCAAAACAATACCCTGAAGTGTCAATCGATCCAGGTCTTTCAGATATTAAGCAAGGAAACAAGTATTATACTTTGGTTGCTACGTTAATTCATGAAGGGTTATTTACGGATGTAATAAAAACTGACAAATTTGACCCAGGTAAATTTGTTACAAGAGCTGAAATGGCTAGCATATTAGCCAAAGCGTTTGATCTAAAAGGAATTAGTGATAAGAAGTTTACAGACGTTCCAACCAATCATTGGGCTTACAGTTATGTTCAAGCACTTGCAGCTAACCATATAACTTATGGTGTTACAGAAACAACCTTCCAGCCAAATACTGAAATAAACAGAGTACAGTTTACAGCATTCCTAGCGAGGACACTAAATGATGATTTTAAAACTGGAACTGGTGAACTAAAAGTTCATTTTATTGACGTGGGCCAAGGTGACAGTTCTTTAATCGAACTTCCAAACGGAAAGACTATTCTTATTGATGGCGGTAAGCGTACCGCTGGAGAGATAGTGGTTTCTTATTTAAAACAAGCTGGGGTGTCGTCCATTGACTTACTTGTCGCTACTCATCCAGATGCAGATCATATTGGTGGTTTGATCGATGTATTACAACAAGTAACTGTTAAAAAAGTGCTCGATAGCGGAAAAGAACATACAACTGAAACTTATCTTGAATACTTATCTCTAATTGATGAGAAAAATATTCCGTTTGAAGTTGCCAAAAAGGGAAGCAGTATTAGCCTAGACCCTTCTGTGGCAATTAAAGTCGTACATGCTGACAGTTCTGCTGCAGATAATAATGATGCCTCAGTGGTACTTGAATTAAGATATAAGGATGCTTCATTCCTATTTACCGGTGATGCTGGTACTGAAGTAGAAGAATCCATGATTGTATCGGGACTTGGGCAAGTAGATGTACTAAAGGTAAGTCACCATGGTTCTGATACAGGTACATCACAATCATTTGTTAATGTATTGAAACCAGAAATTGCTGTAATCTCTGTCGGGGAAAATAGTTATGGACACCCACACGATGTTGTAGTTAATCGTCTAGCTCAAGCAGGTGCACAGATTTACTCAACTATGCAATCTGGAGATATTATTATTACTACTAACGGAACCACATATGAAGTCTCTGATGATCCTTGGCAAGTGCCTAAAACTCCAATAGAACAGGGAGTAGTAATTACTAATGTGAACCTCGATACAGAAGTAGTTACTATTAAAAACAATGGTACTAGTGCTGTAGAACTAACTGGATGGAAATTAGTAAGTGTTGTTGGAAAACAGACATACACTTTCCCCTCAGACTATTCACTAGCAGCCGGTGCTACCGTTTATATAACTTCTGGACCAAGTGCTAAGGATCAGCCACCAACTTATCTAAAATGGACTGGTTCATACATTTGGAATAATGATGGAGATGAGGCAGAGCTTTATAATACGGAAGGCGTGAAGGTAAGTGAATATAAATAAATTTACTGTTGATCGTTTTGAAGGAAATAGTGCTGTACTTCTTCTTAGAGATGATGAGAAAGTTGAAAAAGTAATTCAAAAGGGTTTATTAAATGGGGTCAGGGAAGGGGATATTATCGAGGTCACCTTCGGACTTGATGGATCATTTAAATCCTTTGTTATCTTGGAAGAAGAAACTCAAAAGCAGAAGGATAAAGCGAAACGGCTTTTAGAAAAACTGAAGAATAAACAGTAATTTTAAAGCCCTTCTCTTTATTGGAGAGGGGCTTAATCAATTATCGGGATTAAAGTGAGGAAATTTAGATGAAATGGATGTTAGCGATTTGTATTGTTGTATCAATTATTATAGGGGGACAAACAGTAAGTGCTAATTCGGGTTTTGACGATGTTGGAAATAATATGAGCGCTTACGACGAAATCATGTGGTTAAAAGAACAGGGGATTATTATTGAGCCTTTAGTAGGGAATAACTTTTATCCTAACAAACAAATTGAGCTAAAAATGAGAATCTAACAATTACTGGACCTTCTTCACTATTAGCACATTATAGATGAAAAATTAACAAATAGTGTAAATTCGGTTTTGAGAAGTAAGGAAAATGTTGATAAAGACTGATTAAATGATTGTTGTTTTCTTTTGAGTAATGCAAAATGTTGATGTCTTTAATTAAAATGTCTTTTCTGCAGCCCATAATATGGTATTTTTATACTAGAATAAATTTGACTATAAGCCCAGTGGTAATATGTCAAGCACCAAAATCAAATGAATTGGAAATTAAAACGTAAGTTGTCTAAACCAAAGCAGATTTTGGGCATGACAAATAAACTTCGCTTTTTCTCTTTTAAAAAAAGAAAA
>NZ_JAKZKT010000081.1 GCF_022808645.1 Bacillus litorisediminis | reverse complement strand
TAAATGATAATGAAGAAGTGGAAGTAGTATGTCCTTTTTGTAATGGCACAATGCGCAGAGCGAGGAATGTCCCAAGTGATTAATACTCACTTGGGACGTGCTTAAAGTCGCGTTAGCGATTTTGTTCACCCCCCGTTACTAACCAGTGCCAATTTCACCTACCAACTCGAAGGCTTGTCATTACAATACAAGGTAATTACTTTTGATTTAAGAGGACATGGACGGAGTGGTTATTCAAAAGAGCCTATCACCTATCGGATGATTGCCAACGATATCGCGAAGCTCATGGACCATCTTAGTATTGAAAAGGCGGTAATCTGCGGATATTCGACGGGTGGTTCGGTAGTGTTGGAATTTTTGCTGTCTCATAAAGATCGGGCTCTAGGCGGGGTGATTATTAGTGGAATGTCCGAGGTTCGTGATTTTTATAATGAAAAAAGGATTGCTATCGCTAGGCTGCTGTCTAAAGCTAAAGCGAAACATCTGCTAGGATTGGCCGTATCATGGGGGAATTCAAATACATTTAAAACATTTACTAATATGTTTCGGGATGCCGTTAAGGGGGATCCACGAAATATTTCCCAGTATTATCTTTATAGTTTGCAATATAATTGTACGGACCAATTACATACTATTAGCTTGCCGGTTTAACTAAGGTAAAAACTAAGCATTCTTAATAATATGAATAATGACATGAATGTAGGCTTTTTTTCATACTATAAACAATGACATGAATGTAGGCTTTTTTTCATACTATATTTGGGGGTAGAAAAATGCCAAGAGTAAATTACCGAAGTTCAGATGTTGCCTTAATGGCAAGGATGATGAGAGCAGAAGCCGAAGGAGAAGGAAAACAGGGAATGTTATATGTTGGAAATGTAATTGTGAATCGAGTTGTAGCAGAATGTTTAGACTTTAAAGGTTTAAGAACCGTTAAGCAAGTTATTTTTCAAGTGCAAGGAGGAAATTTTTCCTTTGAAGCAGTTCAAAAAGGGAATGTATTTTATCAAAGAGCAAGAACTTCTGAAAAAAGATTGGCAAAAAAAAATTTGGATTATTGGAGAGAACACCCAGCAAAATATGCTCTTTGGTATTTTAATCCTCATGGTCCATGCCCTCCAACATGGTATGGTCAACCTCATTCTGGTCAATTTAAAGAACATTGTTTTTATGAACCAAAACCTGGAACATGTGATGATGTTTATAGACGTTAAGCTTACTCTTTGAGTAAGCTTTAGTCTGTCGATAAATCCGAAAAATCTCGGTTGCTTCGGCCCGTCTTTTTTGATTGTAAAATTAGTTGCTGATATTTTATGACGAAAAAAGGTGCCTGGCACCTTTTTTTTCACGACTTTGAAACAGAAACCCATTTTAAAATAAGTGCTCTAATTCCAAGTCCAATAAGAATGTAATATAAGAAGGAATACATGTAATTCCATTTAATATAACAAACAAGGTTAATCCAATTGCATAAGGGTTCCCCGATAAAAGCATATACAAAAGCCATGACAATTTGGGCTGAAATAAATGATTTCCATGTTCGGTTATATTGGAAAAGCAACATATAGGCAACAGGTACCAACGAAACATCAAACGGAAATGCACTTGGAATTACGGGCAGAAATTCAATAGGATATTCCCAAAATGAAAATTGCAACCCTATTGTGTCCAATAAAATTGTGATCACCATGACAATAACTCCAAACAGTATGGATTCTACTAGCCATTCTCGTTTCTTTGTGTATATCCACAAAATCCAAGGTGAAATGAAGAAGGACAACAACAGCCACCATTCCCATGTCAAAAATTCATACTCCAACCACCCCGTCGCATCCATCTCAAATAATTTGTCTTCCAACAATCGGACTTTCTCAACATTTTCATGGCGAGTGCTTACTATAATCACCTCAATAGAGAATATTAATATTACTAAATTATTTTAGCCTTTTGGGGATAATGTATTCCTTAAGTGGGACTTTGCTATTTTCTCACGGATCTGGCGACCCATACAACTTTTTTCTTTTGCCGCTAATTTTTTTTCAAGATACTTATAAACGGGTTAGCATTTGTACATTTTAAAAGAGAAAAAAGGAAGGGGCTTTTCTATTGGTATGGATTTTTGGACTATACTTATTAAATACTGGTTTTATGATCATTATGGCTATTCGTGAGGTTCGGCGACCAGCAGTGGCGTTAAATTGGATAGCCATTAGTTTAATATTCCCTGTGATTGGTTTTGGGCTCTATCTGATTACATCTAATCCCATACGTATGAATGGTGGTCAAAAGCCGGCCTCTACTTCTAACAAATCAGAAAAATTGCCTGATTCGTATAGCCACTCAGCAAAAGTAATCGCACAAGCATTGAACCACATGAGCGTGGGAGGATTAAGGTCTGGTCAAATACAAGTGCTAATAAATGGAATGAAAACGTATGAAAGATTTATGGAATCTATAAAGAACGCCAAAAAAACGATTGACCTGGAATATTACATATATAAAGCCGACCAAATTGGAAGGCGTATGACGGACCTGCTGATCGAACGATCAATGGACGGTGTGCACATCCGCTTTATTAGGGACGGTTGGGGGAGCCGGAAATTATCCAGAACTGAGATTTCCCGGATGATGGATGCGGGGATCGAGTTCAGGACCATTTTTCCTTTACGTCCCCCTTGGATATTTTCAGCCCTGAATAATCGAGATCATTGCAAGATCGCCCTAATCGACGGTAGGGAAGCTTTTACCGGCGGGATTAATATTGGGGATGAATATGCGGGATTAAAGCCAAATGCAGGGTTCTGGCGTGATACTCATGTAAGAATAGCTGGTGAAGCATCATCTGATTTGAAAAATATCTTCGAACACCATTGGAATATCGCTTCGCCAGAACAAATAAAGTCAGTATTCAGAATCAAAACAAAGCCAGGAAAAAATGGTTCCCCAATCCCTGCTACAACCAGCTTACCAAAACCATTTACCATGATGGCAGAATGGAGCAACGAGTTGGCAACTATTCAAGAAGCACACGCGCATAAAGATCCGGGCAGTGAGAAAATGAACCAAGCCTATGTACAAACAGTTGAAGGTAATCCTGGGATTCCTACGCCTTTTATTAGGGAAGCCTACTTTATTGGAATAACACAAGCCACAAAAACCATTGATATCACTACACCCTACTTTGTGCCAGATCAAGATATCATTATGGGACTAAAGACGGCAGTGGCACGTGAAGTACGTGTAAGATTGCTGGTTCCCCGGGAAGTCGATCAAAAAATCGTAGACCGTGCAAGCTTTACTTATTATGGGGAGTTGTTGGAAGCGGGGGTTCATATCTACTTATATAACAAAGGAATGCTCCACGCGAAGACAATGGTTATCGATGGGGAAATTGCGGAAGTAGGAGCAGCAAACTACGATATGAGAAGTTTTCGCTTAAATTACGAAGTGAGTGAATTTTTTTACAGTAAAGACGTGGCAAAAGAACTTACACAGCAATTTGAACAGGATTTAAATGATTCTGTCCCTTTGAAAATGGAGGATTTAAAGCAGCGCTATCCTTCACAGCGTTTAATGCAGCGGGGTGCCCGTCTCCTTTTTCCGTTGCTATAGCCATCAACATCTGAAGAAGGTTTTCTACTATAAAACACTTTCAAAAAAGCCCTAAGGTAATCTAAAACTGAGGGCCTATTTGAACAATTATGTTTAAAACGAGCCATTCTTTAACTCTGGTAAATACGGTGGTATTGGTACATTAATGGTTGATGCCGGTATCTCAAGGATCTTTCCAATTTGAATATCGTAGGGTGAAATGAATGCGTTGGCTTTCTGTAGATGTTCAACGGATATGCCATATTGATTAGCCAGCGATTGTAAAGTATCTTCTTCAGTTACGGTATGCTGGGTACGCAACTTTTCGATTTTACATGCTGATTGCTTAAATGTTGGCTGTTTGGATAGTGGATCGGTAAAATCCGCTGTTAACTCATTTGCGGCTTCCCGTCTTTCCCAACTGCCAAAATGAAAGGGAACAAATACTAGTCCTTTTTGTACCACATTGCCAATTCTAGCAAAACGATTGTAGTAAGCAGAATTCGGTGGTAGCTGTACAAAGCCGAGTATTGGCATCTAGTAAATGAGTTTGCAAGCCGGCCCTGCGGAACTTTGCGATTGTATAGTAATCCTCTAAGAGACCTTGTCCGGTTGAATCGCTATTTGACCCTCTCTGTTTTAGAGAATCGGTCGCTTTTTTTACCATTAAATTCATCGCCTCATCCCATGTTGCAGGAACCAACTTTCCGGAAGAATCACGGATCATGGGAGTTAACAGGCGATCAGGGCTGTTATTGGCATACCACTGATTTTCCCCTTTGGGGCCAAGTCTGCCTCTGTTAATGGGGTGGGCACTGTTTCCCTTGATTCCGACTATCTTCTCATCTTTCACGGCTATATAGCAGCCGCAGCCGATTGAGCATATATTACAGGTACTGTACACCCACTTATCAATATCTCCCTGGCTGTACATATTTATATCGGTTCTTTCCGTTTCCCAGGACATTGAACTTCCTCCTTGGATAGTAGTTTTGAGAAAAAAGATTATGCTGTTAGCGAAGGGCAGATATGTAAAAAGATGGAAGGATATATTTTGTTTGCTTATCCCCATAAATCCTTTCCAATTCAGCAGCTGAGTGTTCAAGGTTGGTCTTTATCTCCTGGAATAACGGCTCCAAATTTCTTGCTGATTCCAGGTACGGAAGATTCATCCATTCAACTGCTCTTTTCCATGCTCGAAATGTAGGGTGGGCTATTTCATTATCATGATAAATAATAGACAGAAATTCTGACATGTTCTTTAGTTCGGCCCCATCATTTGAAAGCTCTTGCATTATTTTTTTAATCATTTCCAGTTGCTCTCTCAAATAGTTTGAAGCAAAATCGCAATCGGGTGATCAGAATTTTCAATTTCCTTTATTGCTTTTTCAGTTTGGTTTTGAAGATCTGAATATAACTCCTTCAGTTGTAACAATAAATTTCCTCTCTTTCATAAATAATTGCAATGCTCGCGGGCAGCGCTCACATTCTTTACTAAATTTCCCAATCATTTGAGGAATATACTTTAGATGGAACCACTTTCCTCCATTAAATGTGAGAAGTTAGGTAATTTTTTTTAAGTCGGAGTAGCCGTAAAAATTTGATGTATCCCTTTTAATGGCTACGAAAAACCCTTAGATCATTTAAATCTAAGGGCTTAACAACACTATTAGTCCACCTAATAAACCGCCTAATAATCCGCTTAGAAATGGGTTAGCCTAATAAGGTCCCCAAAAGAAGGGTCTAAAGGGGAATGGCCTAAAAAAGGGCCTAAAGAAAAATGGCCTTATACCCCAAATCCTTTGGTCTAAATTTTCAACCTGATTATTTTCCTGAGATAAATTGTAATCATATTGCGGTTCTGGATTCATGAAAAGCACCTTCATTTCATTTTTAATCCAGAATATGCATTTACCTATTTTTATTCTTGGGTTAATATCCCTAATTTAAAATGAAAGAGATACACGGTAAAAAAAGAACTATGAAGGCAGAAGGAAATTAAAACGTTGTATACCTATAATGAATTATAAATAAATACTAAGGTTGATACCGGGGATAGGAAAATTTTTTAGAATTGATAATAAAACATTTTATTCGAAGAATAATACTTTTGTACTAAATCATAAACGGGAGGAATGGCATGGCAAATCAAATGGATTACTAACCAAATTAAAGCAAAGCAGAGGCAACATCTATGTTTAATGATGTTCACTAAAGGGAACGGTGAAAAAAATTTGAGATGAGACACATTATCCAAAAAGATGATTCATCGCAATCCTATAATCGTCACCAAATAGAAGAACTGATGGGGATCTGGAAACGAGGTTACTACAGAAAAAATCGTGCTATTCGCCAAAAGTAATTTTAGGTCTATATTCCCGAAAAGAATTTGCCAAAGAAGAAAATTCTGATTCAGGTAATCTAAAAAGGTCAAAAAAAATTCAAGGAGGATTCATCATGACAGTAATAAATGATGTTAAGACAGCTCTAGCAGGCTTAAAAAGTGCACAAGCAAGTTTCGAAACATTTGCTCTTGGTACAGATAATCAACAGGCAAAGCAACTTTACCAAGATGCTGCTAAACAAACCCAATCTGTTATTAACAGCATTGAACCACGCGTTCAACAAATTGAACAAGAAGAACCTCAATACAAACAACAATAATGAGTAAGATAAAAAAGGTTGGTTGGGAGGCCAACCTTTTTTAATTCCTTTAAATAATGGGAAAAACGGAGATGGTTTCATGAAAGACAAAATAACCAAAATAAAAATTTTTCTTTCCATTTTAGCCGTGATCGGGTTTGGAACAGGATGTAACGATAACCAAAATCAGTTAGATGAGGATAACAATGATTTAGGTGTTTCACTGGTACATACGACTAAACCCATCGATCAATCAGTTGCCAATAGGGCTAAAGAAAAAATTATTGCCAAAGAAGAAATTTCAGATGTAAAGGCTGTGAATACAGAAAAAGAGCTTTTTGCAGCAATAAAAGTTGATAATTTTGATCGCTTTCGATTAAAGAAAATTGAGAAGTCAATAAAATCCGACTTGGAAAAAATGTACCCAAACCATGAAATAATTGTTTCGTCAGATAAAAAAATGATGTGGGAATTGGAACAATTAGAACAGAAACTTCAAAAAGGCAACACAGATAAGAAGAGCTTAAAAAAAGATTTAAATAAAATTAAAAATCTAATGAAAGAGAAAACTTAAAGAGAAAGGGGCAAGCTATGTCAAATAATCAAAAGAAACAACTAACCCCGGTGCAACAAGAATATCAAAAATTGCAAAAAAATCGAGAAATCGACAGACCCGTTTTTAAAAATTGTATAAAGGCCTTTATAACAGGTGGTCTGATTTGTTTGATTGGCCAGGTTATTCAAGACTTCTTTATTTATTATTTTGATTTTACAGACCAAACGGCTGGAAATCCAACTGTGGGTACATTAATTTTTATTGCTATGCTTCTTACCGGTTTTGGGGTTTATGACCGAATTGCTCAATTTGGAGGAGCTGGTTCAGCAGTTCCAGTTACCGGTTTTGGCAATGCTGTCATTTCAGCTGCTATTGAACATCGAACCGAAGGGTTTGTATTAGGAGTCGGAGGTAATATGTTTAAATTAGCTGGGTCTGTTATATTATTTGGTGTTTTTTCTGCGTTTGTTATTGCATTAGTAAAGACAATTCTAATTAGGTGGGGTGGTTTATGATACTCGCAGGTCATCGTACATGGATCTTCGAACAAAAACCCGTCATACTTTCTACTGGAACAGTTGGTGGACCATTTGAAGCAAACGGAGCAATCGCAGAAGATTTCGATCTCCTTCATGCTGATTTATGGCTTGGACAGGATTCCTATGAAAAGGCGCATAAAATCCTTTTTGAAGAGGCCTGTCAAAAAGCCATGGAAAAAGGGGGCATCCAAAAGGATCAAGTTCAATTTATCCTAGCTGGGGACCTAATCAATCAGATCACCCCAACAAGTTTCGCTAGTCGAACAATTGGAGCCCCGTATTTTGGTTTATTCGGTGCCTGCTCTACGTCTATGGAAGGATTGGCCCTAGGTGCTTATATCGTGAATACCAAAGGAGCGAAATATTTATTAACCGGAGCATCCAGCCATGATGCAGCTGTTGAAAAACAATTTCGTTATCCAACTGAATACGGCGGTCAAAAACCCCCTACTGCACAATGGACCGTCACTGGGGCTGGTGCGGCTCTTTTAAGTGATTCTGGGGAAGGACCGTGTGTCACCTCTGCCACCATTGGCCGTGTGATTGATATGGGTTTGACAGATCCATTTAATATGGGAGGAGCTATGGCGCCAGCTGCGGTTGATACCATTGAAGCCCATTTAAAGGAACGAAATGTTGAGCCATCTTATTACGATTTAATTGTAACCGGGGACCTGGGCCAGATTGGACAGGAAGTTTCAATGGACCTATTTAAAAAGCACGGAACTCCTATTAGTGAAGAACGATACCAAGATTGTGGCCTTATGATTTATCGGGAAGGACAACCCGTTCTTGCAGGGGCAAGCGGTGCAGGCTGTTCAGCAACGGTAGTTTATGGGCATTTATTAAACCGCATGAAAAATGGTGAATTTAAACGAATGTTAGTTGTGGCTACAGGTGCTTTGCTTTCACCGTTGTCCTTTCAGCAAAATGAAACAATTCCTTGTATCGCCCATGCAGTGTCAATTGAATACGGAGGTGAACAATTAACATGATCTATTTTTGGGCTTTTGTCGTAGG
>NZ_JAKZKT010000080.1 GCF_022808645.1 Bacillus litorisediminis | reverse complement strand
TTTTCTTTTTTTAAAAGAGAAAAAGCGAAGTTTATTTGTCATGCCCAAAATCTGCTTTGGTTTAGACAACTTACGTTTTAATTTCCAATTCATTTGATTTTGGTGCTTGACATATTACCACTGGGCTTTTTTCTAAATCGTAATCATTACGATTTAGATTATACTTATACCTTTGTGTGAACGTCAAGGAAAAATGTACCGATTTGAACCTTAACTATTTTTACTAACACTACGGTGAATTAGTTGAATCTCCAAATGGTGATTTTGACTTTAAGAATCTTAGCTTTATTGAAGCTATTAAACTATGGGGGGAGGGGTTGTTTAAGAACCAGACGATATAAGGGTATGAGTATAATCTGGATTTTCAGATTATGCGTTTTTAGATACCGAAAACCAGGAAGCATATTAAGAAATATCTAAAACAAATTTAAAAGACATGCGAAAACATGTCCTTTTTAACGGGTAGCTTAAATTCAAACAATAGTAACGATTTTTGTTTAAGTTATTGAACGTGTCAGTATGCTCATCAAGACTTAAAAAAGTGTTAGTGGGAACTAATTTTTGGATTAGTCTGGACCTGCGAAAAAATGAAATGTGTGACAGTATGAGCATATGGACTGACATCATTAATAAATTCTTCTGCCTTACTAAAAGTGTCAAACTGCATTTTAAGCATATAACAGGCATTTCCTGCAATCCGATAGCAAAATTCAACATTTGGTAACCTCCCAATATGCTTCTTAAAAGATTTATAGTCCCCGTTCTTAACTGTTGCCTCTATAATACATTGGATTGGAAGTCCTAATTTCTCATAATCCACTTCCAATGTATACTTTTTTATGATTCCAAATGACTCCATTCTCCGTACACGCTCTGTTACAGAAGGAGAAGATAAATTGATTTTTCTGCCAATTTCACTCATCGAAAGTCGACTGTTTTCACTTAATTCATCTATTATTTGTTTATCAATAGAATCAATTTTCATTTTTTAATGATAATCCCCCTGTATTCGTTAAATTATTAAAGAATAACTTAAAATTCGATTTCTTATTTAATGTGAAACAACAAAATAATTCGATATTATACATACTACAAGGAGGTATTAAATATGGCAAGAATTGAAGAATCAAATTACGGCGAGACCCCTTTTCAAAAGCTATTAGGGCATAACAGGGAAATAATGATTGCGTGGAATCGTCTGGGAGATCAGCTAGAAAAAGACGGGAAACTATCGTCACTGTTAAAAGAACAGGTAAGAAGAACTTTAGCACAAGAAAATGGTTGTGAGTATTGTAAGGCAAAAGGAAAACCTGAACCTCACTTATACGATGAAAAAATATCTGTTGCAATAGGATTTACAGAGGTATTTATTCAACAAAAAGGGGATATTCCAGACACTGCCTTTAATGTGTTGAAAGAGTTCCTGTCAGATGAGGAAATCAGCGAGCTTTGCGCGTTTATTACATTTACTACTGCTTCACAGTATTTTGGTGCTATGATGAAATTAGCTTAATCTTTAATTTACAGCATCTTCATCGAATCGCAATGAGAGATGTGAGAAAAAAATAAAAAACCACTCTGGGTGGTTTTTTAATCTCTCATTGCTCCTGCCTCTCGGGAAGTCATTGCACCTTGTCCTTTGCTTACATCTTTTTGAATGTCTTGTTTTACTTTTTGTGCATCAGTTCCTGCGGCTTCTGGTTGCATAATAGAATTCAAATTCTCTTTAGTTTGTTGCTCCTGTTGCATCTAAATCCTCCTCTTCTTATTGTTTAACAGTCTTATTATTACAAAAAAACACTCGGTATATCCCGAGAATTCGAGCGATATTCACGCGGGAATTGGTATTATTTCTGAACTCATGGACATTCCTCGGAGGTAACAATTTCAATCTCTAATCATCAATCAAACAGATTCCGAAAAATTTTCATTTCTAACCTTGCCACATTGTTTACGTGTAATGCTGCAGTACCTCTTCGGCAAGGACGCATATGCGGTTTACAATCTCCTGCGGCTCTAGTACTTTAGCTTGAGTACCCAATCGGTAAAAGTAATGGGAGACGTATTCTATCTCGGTACGATCAATAGTTGTATCAATATAACCCTGGTCTTCGTTTGTCATCACAATATAGGGCTCCAGCCAATGCTGACTTCTGCATTGCCGAATCCCCTCCCTGGTTAACTCAACATATAGTCGTATAGGCGATCCCGGTTCCTTCTCTGGATGGCGAATCAACCAATCGTCAAGTGTCATCTCGGGATCATAAGTCCGATTTAACCTGCTGAAGGCTTGAATTCGATCAGTTCGGAACAATCTTATTTCACGACATGCAATATCAAAGCCGGGCATATACCAGAAACCATTATAGGCATAGATGCCGATGGGAGTTACTTCTCTTACGGCATTCCCCGATTTCGAGATATACTCGATGTGCACGACTTGTTTTTCCATGGCCGCTTCAATGATTTCTTTAAGATAGGGTGAGGGGACCCCTCTTTTTATGTTCCAAAAGGTTAATACTGAAGAGAGTTGATCCACCTTCCTCTTCGTATCTGCAGGAAGGGTTGAATATAGTTTGTCGGAAACCAACTTTATATCAATATTGAAGGGGAGGGAATGGTAGTATTTCAACGACTCGAATGCGAAGAAGATAGAGAACGCCTCGTTCTCGTTAAAGAGAATGGGAGGCAGTACCCGATTATCCAACACTCGGTAGCCGCCGTTGCGACCGGGTTCTGTATAGAGCGGGACACCCATCTCACCAAGTTCTGAAAGGTACCGATGTGCTGTCCGCAAGGAGATATTAAATTCATAGGCCACATCCTGAGCGGTAAATTGACGTCTTGCATTAACATACATGATGAGATCGAATAGCAGTTTAGCCTTGGACATACAATTCACTCCTCTTTCGATATAAAACATGCCAATTATTGACATGTTATTATGATAAGTTTGACTTTGCAAGAAGAAACTCATTTTTTGGAGGAGGTAACCATGGATAAACATCCAAAGACAATGAGGGCTGCAGTGCTTTATAGGTTTGGCGGTCCAGCAGAACTCATACATCGGCAGGTTGATGTTCCTGAGATTGGACCCGAAGATGTATTGATTAGAGTTGCTTATGCCGGTGTTGGTGAGTGGGATGCATTCGAACGACAAGGCGGTTATGCGGAAATGCTTAACATGAATCCAGATTTCCCTTATATTCTCGGTTCAGAAGGTTCAGGTACCGTGATTGCAAGAGGGAAGAAGGTGTCTAATGTTCACTTGGGAGATCAGGTCTATGCACCTGCCTTTTTGAATCCTAAGGGCGGCTTCTATGCGGAATATGCGGCCGTCAATGCGAAGTATGTGTCCCGAATTCCGGAAGGATTAACGATTCAGGAGGCGGCGGTTATTTCTGGAGTCGGAATTACCGCATTGCGCGGACTGGAGGATGTACTGCAACTACGACAAGGGGAATCTATTCTGATCTTCGGCGCCAGCGGCGGGGTTGGACATATCGCCGTGCAGTTGGCGAAGGCATTGGGAGCCCGTGTATTCGCAATTGCTTCGGGTGAAGACGGCGTTGTCATGATGAAGACGCTTGGCTGCGATACTGTTGTAAACGGCAAAGATGGGGATATCACTTCGATGGCAAGGAAATTTGCACCTTCTGGATTTGATGCAGCTATTTTTACCGCAGGGGGAGAAGTGGCTAATGCTGCTGTCAACTGTCTCCGTATTGGCGGGCGACTCGTATACCCTTACGGAATACACCCTGAACTACGGATACCCGCAGGAATCAGAGCTGCAGGATATCACGGCGAACCCGCCCCTGAGATTATTGCCCGACTTCATCGTTATATCACACAAAGTAGGTTAACCGTTCACATCAGTCATATTTTTGCTTTAAAGGATGCCAATAAGGCTCATGCAGCCCTTAACAATCATTATTTGGGGAAAATTTGTCTGCAAGTGAATCACTAACGACATGCAGAACATGGGAACACGGGACTTTTACAACTGTCAAGAGTTTGTTGGGGATGCGTGGAAGAAAAATACAATTTGTATATCAAGTTGCCTCAGCAAACTCTTCCAAAACGAACGTTCGTTTGATATACTAAATACAAACGAATGTTCGGGAGGTTGGCGTGGCTCAATTAGTTCATTTGCTTGACCACATGGCAGAGTAACAATTTTTGCAGAAAAAATATCATTTCATGGCAATTAGTAGATTCTACCCCAAAAGCGTTAATTGATAAATTTTATGAATGCGAACCCTCTACTGTAAAGACTTACAATTAATGCTACTGACATAGTTTGTAAACAAAATAGATTATATTAAGAAGTAGAGTTGATCCCAGATGTACTCACCCCAAATGTTAGTTAGTGTTTAACATTTGGGGTGAGTACAAGAGAAATTAACACTCTTTTTTCATTAGAAAAAGATAGGGGGGTTTCATTGACAAAGGGGTTACTCCATCATATTGAAATATATGTATCTGATATAAAAAGGACCATACATTTTTGGAGTTGGTTTCTTGAAGAATTAGGCTACACTCCATTTCAAGATTGGGAAAAGGGACGCAGTTGGAAAATCGGTGATACCTACATCGTTTTTGTACAAGCAGAGGAAAGGTTTTTAGATGTTCCTTATCATCGATGCCGAGTAGGACTTAATCATCTCGCTTTTTACGCAAGTTCACGGCAACACGTTGATGAAATGACAAACAAATTAAAAGATAGAGGATTCCATATTCTTTATCCGAACCAACATCCTTTTGCCGGAGGAAAAAATCATTATGCCGTTTATTTTGAAGACCCGGATAGAATAAAAGTAGAACTTGTAGCTCCTGATAGTTAGCCAAGTAATGGATGTTAGAGTTTAACAGAAAAGATCGGTTAAAGCCGATCTCTTTCCTTTTGCATAGAAGGAGAAAGTTACACCTTTGGTTGGAATATTATGTTAAAATTAGTTTGGTCACAACTCCGTTAAGACATATGCCCGTGGATTATTTGCTTGTTCGTTGATGTAGCACATAGGGAAGAGAAGAATTGGATTTATGCTGTTGCAACACGGTCTATTAGAGGCAGCTGAAAAAGGATATGAGAAGCTATATTTATCTGCAGATCTTAAAGGGTATTGCGAAAAATATGGCAGGAGAAATAGTGGCATTGTATATGCGATGAGCAGTGGGCATATTAAACTTTATGAAAAAGCACAGCTTTAAATTAAATCAAGTTTTACACTATCAGATAAAAACTTGAACAGCTGTACTAAGTAATGGGTAAGTAATCAAAACCGGATAGCTTTTTTGGTTTAAAGTTGATTGAGCTGACGGAGCATGTAGCATAACAGGTGTATTCAACAAGATTAATGGATTTAGAAGTAAAAGAGTTCAAAGGAGGATGGTTATGGTTTATATCGCACTTCTTCGAGGGATTAATGTGGGTGGAAAAAATAAAATTGATATGAAGTTACTTAAACAAACCTTTGAACAAGTCGGGATGACTGATGTGGTGACATATATCAATACAGGTAATATTATTTTTTCATACAAAGGTCTATCAAAATTTGAATTATCAAGTTGTTTGGAAGAAGCGATACACCATGATTTCGGATTACAAATTAAAGTAGTAGTTTTAAGTATCAATGATGTCAGAGAAATCACTAACGCTATTCCGGACACATGGAAAAATGACAAAGATATGAAAAGTGATGTCATGTTTTTATGGGATGAAATTGATGATGAATCTGTACTTGGGAATCTCGTCATTAAACCGAATATTGACACGGTAAAATATGTCCCCGGCGCAATCCTATGGTCGGTTGACAAGAAAAATGTAACCAAAAGCGGTATGTCAAAGATCATTGGATCAAAGATTTACAAACAAGTTACGATAAGAAATGTCAACACCGTTCGTAAGATATATCAATTGATGCAAGCACAAACCAGTTAGTTCCGATGATAACTACACCTTTTTTTCTGCCTCTTTGATGCTGGAATAGAAAGAACGAATTGACATTTCATTTTCTGTGGTAAAATACTTGTTGATTCTGAGAAGGATTATCCGCTTTTTTGTTTAAGCATTGAAATGGCAGGTTAATTCAAGAAGGATTCATTAACATATTAAATCTATAAAATTAATTTTGATATACTGTTTGCATCCTTTTTTTGTTCTTGTATGTTTTCATTTTGTTAACCCTTCAATATTCTTTTTGATTTTCTCCAAAAATAATTTGACCATCTTCACCATAAATTGTTACCTTAACTGGCAATTTAACTTTATCTTTTTGGAAAGTAACATACCAAACCCATAAGTTATCCCGAACGTAAAACCTGTTTGGCTGTATGTTGCCTTCACTATTAATCACTATGGTCTTTGCATCGTCTTCGGCAAATCCGTATATAACAGAAAGATCCTTTTGTACATTATTTTCAGCTCGCCAATCTATTGGCCCTCTCTCCTCTTTCTCTTCGTTAAACTCCTGGAAATCCAACATTGGATAAATAAACTTTTTATAGTCAGTAAACCCTTTATTGGTAAGCACAGGAATGATTCCTGAACTACTCTCGGCAAAAACTAATTTTGAATCCGCATCAAACAAAAGAATTTTTTTGCAATCGCCAAATTGTGCTGATACTCTTTCACAGATTCGTTCTTCTAAGGATGTTGTAGAAATAGCAGGATTAGCCAAAATTGGAGGTTGAGTAGGACTAGTAAGACGTAATGTCCAAAAATAAATTACTGCAATTATTGCTAAACAGAGTACGGCAGTTAAACTTTTTTTACTCATCTCAATTCCCCCCAACTTATCTTATACAGGCAATTAAATTATAAACCACACGATGTGGTTTTTATCTATAAATGCGAACTTAATTACAATCTTCTTAAGTTCTTGCTGATAAGTTGGAAAGTTGTTATCTAAATAATAAAGAACAAATCCAAATGAGATAAGCAAACTGAAAAATAAAAATACACTCTGAGTGGTTTTTAATCTTTCATTGCTCCTGCCTCCTTGGGCAATCATGGCATCTTGTCCTTGGCTTTAAATAAGGAAACAGCACTAATATCTGTCGATTTGGATCTATTAATTGGTAAAAAAACATTTATAAAATATAAAAAATGTAAGGTAGTCTTATTAGGGCTACCTTACATTTTTATCTTTATCTAAAGGGTATTAGTATAAATTCAAGAAGGAATAGCGCTTTTTTGCATAGTCATTTATCTAGCGGAGCGAATGCTGGACCCAAAATTATCGTGATAATTTTTAGCGAATTGAAAAAAATAGTATTTAAGAAAGGAGGGATTGTGTGTGAAAAAATGGTTAATAGGAATAGTCGTTTTGTTTGCAATGATAATGGTTGTGATAACTCCAGGCTCACTCAGCGTTTTTGCCGAATCCGGTGCAGTAACACAGCCTATGGAAACGGTGAAGGCGATTGAGGTCGAGTTGAACGATGATTATTTTAATCCGAAAGTCATTACTATTCCAAATGGAAGAACGACCACGCTGATACTGAAAAACCAAGGTAATAAAGAGCACACCTTCACCGTGGAAAAGCTCGGAATTGACGCCGAAGTCCAGCCAGGGAAAGAGAAAACCATTACCGTGAAACCGGAAAAACCCGGTACATATGAACTGATTTGCAGATACCATGTCAGGGAAGGAATGGTTGGAACAGTAATAGTCCAATAAAAAGCAGGGCCAGTTCAGTCTGGTCCTGCTTTTTAGCATCTATCTTTTCTTTTATGTTGCATTTTATCCAATAAAAAAGAGCTATGGCTAGAGAGCTTCTATCCACAGCTTAAGAGACTTAGCAATTGCATACGCCAAGGTGGCAATCTTTTTCTTTTGTTATTTTCAGATTATGAACATGCATTTGGAATATTATGTTAAAATTAGATTGTCAGTTATTATATCAATAAACTTGAGGGGAATCCGTATGCACGAGTTTGTACAGTTCGATTATCTAAGACCAATATTCATTGTTTTTGTATCCATTCTAATACTCTTTATATTTTTTCAAAAAAGTAAATTTATAAATGGTTTTTCGGTTATAAGTATTTCTATCATTTGTTCACTCATTTCTGCTATAAGCCTTTGGCAAATTGGTATCATGGCAGATGAATTAAATTTAGCTGGAGATCCCGTCTCATTTATCTTGTTTTTTTCAGTTATAGGATTATCTGCCCTAAATATTTTAGTTTATTTATTTAGAAATAAAGATTGTTGTGGCAACGTGTTTAACCATTTTAATTAGCAATTTAAGTAAGAAGATTAATTAAAGAGGAGTGGGGTATATGGTAACGCCAAAACATATAGTTTCAGCGGCTACAATTGTTTTAAACAATCGAAATGAAATATTATTAATAAAAGGACCTAGAAGGGGATGGGAAATGCCTGGCGGACAAGTTGAAGAGGGTGAATCCTTAATGAACGCTGCAATTAGAGAAACAAAGGAAGAGACGGGTATTGATATTGAAATAGAAAAGTTTTGTGGGGTTTTTCAAAATGTTAATGGTTCAATTTGTAATACATTATTTTTGGGAAAAGCCATTGGAGGAGAATTAACTACAAGTTCAGAAAGCTTAGAAGTAGGATTTTTTCCTATTAATAAAGCTTTAGAAATGGTTATATGGGGAAATTTTAAACAAAGAATTGAATATACCTTAAATGAAAGTCTTCATCCTTTTTATGTTGAATTTTAAGTTTAATTATAATGTTAATGTTATGTTTGAGATCTAATAACGATTTTTGTTTTTGTCAATATTAAATTGAGCCAGAGTGATCACTTCAAAAGTGAGCCACTTAATAAATTCTAGCTTCCATTAGTGGGAGGAACTGGGTGTTAGGGTGTCTTGCCCCGGGTAGGGGCAAGACAC
>NZ_JAKZKT010000008.1 GCF_022808645.1 Bacillus litorisediminis | reverse complement strand
GATTTTGCCTCCGGCTTCCTTCAGATTCCACCTCACGATGGACACCCTTGCCTTTAGCTAACAGTTCCTACTGCCAAGCCTGTAGTGGACTTTCACCACCAAGTTATAGCCCATGCCGGGCGCACCATAAGAAAAACCCCAACAAAAAGTTGGAGTTTATCCTACATAGTCTAGTACTCGATCATTTTTCATAACCTGATCAATGGTTCCGCCGCCAAGACACTCTTCACCATTATAGAACACTACTGACTGACCAGGAGTCACCGCACGCACGGAACCATGGAATTCAACTTTAACCGTATTTTCATCCATTACATGCACAGTAACAGGATGGTCAGGCTGGCGATAGCGGAATTTGGCTGTACATTCAAAGTTTTTTGGCATATCACCCGAAGGAATCCAATTTACCTTGGTGGCGATGAGGGCATCTGAATAAAGCGCGTCGTTGTCAAAGCTCTGACCAACATACAGTGTATTCGTTTCAACATTTTTACCCACTACAAACCAAGGGTCTCCAGCGCCGCCAATTCCAAGCCCGTGGCGTTGGCCAATTGTATAATACATTAAGCCGTCATGTTTTCCTAGCTTTTTGCCGTCAAGTGTTCTCATATCGCCTGGTTGTGCAGGAAGATATTGACTTAAAAATTCTTTAAAATCTCTTTCTCCGATAAAACAAATACCGGTACTGTCCTTTTTATGAGCTGTCGCAAGGTCGGCCTCTTTCGCTTTTTCGCGAACCTCTTTTTTCTCTAATTCGCCGATGGGGAACATGACTCTTTGCAGCTGCTCCTGTGACAATTGGTTCAGGAAGTAAGTTTGGTCCTTATTATCATCGACCCCGCGGAGCAGTTTAACTTCCCCATTTTCATCACGGACGGTCCTTGCATAATGTCCGGTTGCGACATAATCAGCACCTAATTGGAAAGCGTGCTCTAAAAAGGCTTTAAACTTAATTTCCTTATTACACATCACATCAGGATTTGGAGTTCTTCCTGCTTTATATTCTTCAAGGAAATACGTAAATACTTTGTCCCAGTATTGCTTTTCGAAGTTAACAGCATAATAAGGTATTCCAATTTGGTTGCACACCCGAATCACGTCATTGTAATCTTCAGTGGCGGTACAAACACCGTTTTCATCAGTATCATCCCAGTTTTTCATGAAGATTCCCACCACATCGTACCCTTGTTCCTTAAGGAGAAGCGCGGTTACGGATGAATCTACTCCGCCAGACATCCCTACTACTACCCGGGTATTTTCACGAGCCTTTTCCATTCTGTTCACCTGCCTTAAACTGTATTTATATTGTAAAGTGTTATGAATTAGGTTCTGAGAAAACTTTTTTCATTTTTGCACAGGTCCTCTAAGAAGTCAAACGTTTTGCAACAGTTGAGACAATCTCTGCAGCATCAATAATATCTTCTTCTGTATTAAATAGCCCAAAGCTGAATCTGATCGAATTTCTGAGCCGTTCTGATCCTGAACCAAACATCGCTGTTAAAACGTGTGATGGCTCAATTGAACCTGCTGTACAAGCTGAACCGCTTGAAACAGACACTCCGCCTAAGTCTAAATTAACAAGAAATGCTTCGACATCGATGCCTGGAAAAGATAAATTTAGCACATGTGGCAGAGAATGATCGAGATCGCCATTCAATTCAAAGTTTACTTCCCGGTTTTTAAGCTCTGAAATCAACAAGTTTTTCAATTTTGTATAATAAGCCGCTTTTTGCTCCATTGTAGTTTGTGCCAGTTTGACAGCTTCTTCAAAACCGGCAATATTCGTAACATTTTCAGTTCCAGCTCTGCGTTTTCGTTCTTGTTCACCACCGTGAAATGCAGGAGCAAGCTTTATCCCTTCTTTTAAATAAAGAAAGCCTGTCCCTTTAGGACCATTAATTTTATGAGCAGAAACACTTAATGCATCAATTTTAAGCTTATGCACATCAATTGCAATTAATCCATAAGCTTGTACTGCATCTGTATGGAAAAAAGCAGAATGATCTGCTAAGATTTCTCCGATTTCTTCGATTGGCTGAATCGTTCCGACCTCATTGTTTCCAAACATGATTGAGACTAAGATGGTATCGTCGCGCAGGGCATTTTTGAGATCTTCTATCGAAATCATCCCCTTTTCATTCACAGGAAGGTAGGTTACCTCAAACCCTTCCTTTTCAAGCGAATGGCAGGTGTGCAAAACTGCATGATGTTCAATTGAAGAGGTAATAATATGTTTTCCCTTTTCTCGATAGGCATGGGCGATACCCTTAATGGCTAAGTTATCGCTTTCCGTTCCGCCGCTTGTAAAAATGATTTCATTGTACTTACAGCCGATGCTTTTTGCAATTGTGGTCCTTGCATCATCAACGATTTGCCGTGCCCTCCTTCCAAAAGCATGAATACTGGAAGGATTTCCATACACTTCTTGCATCACCTTTGTAATTTTTTCAATCACATCTGGATGAACAGGTGATGTAGCAGCATGGTCTAAATAGATATTTTTCACCTAAAAACCCTCATTTCATTCCTAAATATAGAACATATAGGAGTCTGCATCTCCATCTTCCGAATATTGTGCTAAATCTTCTAAAGTAGTCGAATCTAAGACTTCTCTAACCGCATCGCGAATTCTTATAAATAATTCACGCTTGGCTGGTTCTTCTTCTTCTATCCCTTCCACCGGGCTAATGGGTCCTTCTAATAATTGAATGATATCTCCAGCTGTAATCTGGCTAGGCTCATTTGCTAGTATATACCCTCCATAAGCACCTCTTACACTTTTCACCAAACCGCCATTTCGCAAAGGAGCAATTAATTGCTCTAAATAATGCTCCGACAAATCATGTGTTAGTGCAATCGATTTTAGGGAAATCGGACCTTCCCCATATTTTTTTGCCAGTTCAATCATGATGGTTAACCCATATCTTCCTTTAGTTGAAATTTTCATTAGCTGATCCCCCGTTTCATACTATGATCATTCATTTTGCTCATTTTTTTGCTCGTAAATAATAAAAGACGTTTTGTCAATCTTTCACTCAATGGAAAAAACCAGCCGGTAATCGGACCAATCATAAATGCAAATAAAAAAGTACCGATAAAAATAGGGCCGCCCAGCAGCCATCCTGTTACTAACACAAAAATTTCTAAAATACTTCTCACATGCTGAATTTTCCAGCCTGTTTTATCGCGAATCGCAAGCATCAGACTATCTCTTGGTCCAGCTCCTAACCCGGCAGAAATATAAAGACACATCCCAAAACTTACTGCAATAATCCCAGCCATTCCCATTACATACTGCCCCACTATATATGATGGAGTTTTTAAAAAGGGAAGCAAGAGATATAAATCAATAAATACTCCTACTAAGAGCATGTTTAAAAATGCACCTATTTTAGGCAAGCTTTTCGTTAAAAGCGAAGTAGAAGCTAGAATAACAATCCCTACAATTATAGACCAAGTCCCAATAGTTAATCCCAGCTGCAAGAACAATCCAACATGCAAAACATCCCAAGGTGTTGCACCTATGTCCGAAATAATCAGTAAGACAAAGCCAAACGCCATTATAAGAAGGCCAACCACAAAAATGGTGTATCTCTCTACTAGCTGCTCCGGTTTCTTTTTCAAGTTATTCTCTTCTTTCTTCAGTAAGGTAAAAGCTTATTAACTTTATTATTTTATCAAAATTACGAGTAAACTAGTAGGCTTTTGAATCGTACATTTGTTCCATTGTACAGTTTTTTGTGATAGATTGTTTAAGAAGACTTTTCGTCCTAGAGGTGAAAGAAATGAGCGTTCAGCCACTAGCTTATAGAATGCGGCCCAAAACGATTGAAGAAGTAATTGGTCAAGAGCACCTTGTTGGCAAAGGAAAAATGATTGATCGGATGGTCCGTGCTAAAAGATTATCCTCGATGATTTTATATGGTCCTCCAGGAGTAGGAAAAACATCGATTGCAAGTGCGATTGCCGGCAGTACAAATTATGCCTTTCGAATATTAAATGCAGTTACGCATCAGAAAAAAGATCTGCAAATTGTCGCAGAAGAAGCTAAAATGTCTGGTAAAGTCATTTTGCTGTTAGATGAAGTTCATCGTTTAGACAAAGCAAAACAGGACTTCCTTCTTCCTTATTTAGAAAACGGCATGATTACTCTCATAGGTGCCACTACCAGTAACCCTTACCATGCGATTAATCCAGCGATTCGCAGCCGCTGTCAAATCTTTGAATGTAAACCCCTTACTGCAAATGATATTTTAAAAGCCTTAAAACGCGCATTAGAAAATGAGGAAAAAGGGTTAGGAAAGCTACGATTAAAAGTGGAGGATGAAGCGTTGTCCCATTTAGCCTATGCGGCAAATGGGGATGCCCGCAGTGCCTTAAATGCACTCGAGCTTGCCGCTCTTTCTACTGAAGAATCAGACGACGGATTCATTTATATTACAACGGAAATTGCCGAAGAATGTATTCAGAAAAAAAGCTTTCAGCATGACAAGGATGGGGACGCCCATTATGATGTCTTATCTGCCTTTCAAAAATCGATTCGGGGCAGTGATGTCAACGCTGCCCTTCATTATTTGGCCAGACTGATAGAAGCTGAAGATTTGCCGAGTATATCTAGAAGAATGCTTGTGATCGCCTATGAAGATATCGGCCTTGCAAACCCGCAGGCAGGTCCAAGGGCTCTGGCAGCGGTACAGACTGCTGAAAAAATTGGATTCCCGGAAGCAAGAATTCCTCTAGCAGCTGCAGTGATTGAATTAGCGTTGTCTCCTAAATCTAATTCAGCGATAACCGCGATTGATGCGGCTCTGTCCGATATCCGCAACGGAAAAATCGGCGAAGTGCCCCTTCATTTGAAGGATGCTCATTACGAGGGGGCAAAAGCGCTTGGGCGGGGAGTTGATTATTTATATCCCCACAATTATGAAAAAGCTTGGGTACATCAGCAATACTTACCCGACCTGTTAAAGGATTCACGATACTATACTCCGAAGACAACCGGGAAGTTCGAGCAGGCGCTGGGGCAAGTGTATGAGAAAATAGAGAATAATAAAATGCAACATTCCAAAAGCCATGAAAAAAGAACTCCAAAATTTTAAAAATTGGAGTTCTTTTCATCTTTAACACGCTGAATCGGAATATCACTTAAAATTTGATTAATGGTGTATCCGGCCATAATTAATCCGACTACTGAAGGAACATACGCATTGGAAGAAGGCGGCATCTTTGCTTTTCGGATTGGCGCATCTTCTTTTCCGACATATTGTCTGACTTCTTCACGAATCACAATTGGTGATTCATCAGAAAATACAACCTTAACCCCCTTGCGAATTCCCTCTTTACGCAAACGGAGCCTGATGACTTTGGCAATCGGATCAGTATGGGTTTCGGAAATGTCAGCTACTTTAAATCGGGTTGGATCCGTTTTATTGGCAGCTCCCATACTTGAAATGATTGGGATATTTCGTTTTAAACATTCCTTCATCAAATGAATTTTATAAGAAATCGTGTCAGAGGCATCAATAACGTAATCTAATCCGTGTTCAAAAAACTTCTCATAGGTTTCCTCATTGTAAAACATTTTTAAAGTAATGACTTCACAATTTGGATTAATGTCTGCGATTCTTTTTTTCATGATATCCACTTTCGGCTGACCCACTGTTGATAAAAGAGCAGGCAGCTGACGATTGATATTGGTAATATCGACTGTATCTTTGTCTACTAGTACAAGGCGTCCAATATTCGTTCTCGCTAAAGCTTCTACCGAAAAGGAACCGACTCCTCCAACACCCAAAACAGCCACAGTCGTGCTTTCAAGCTTTTTTAAGCCTTCTTTTCCTATTGCTAATTCATTTCTTGAAAATTGGTGCAGCATGGTTCATCATCTCCATCTAAATTTACGCTTCTTTCACAATTCTGTATTATATTAAACAATCTCCACTTAGCATAGACATTTTATATTTAAGTTTGCTCATTTTATTTTTTAAAACAATAAAAATCAGGGAACCGTATTCCCTAATTAAAAATTGTGATTTTTATATAGGGAGCGGAACCAATGTCCGTAAAAAATGGGTTAGTGATTTGGATCAGACCTGAGCCGTATTTCTCACCTCGATGGGAAAACTCAAGTCAAGAAGCCTCTACACTCAACGCTCCTGCTTTTTTTTCAGGGAGACATCAACGTAGACTGCAAGATTAGGGTATAAAAAAAGCCTCCTATTCAAGGAGACTGGTGTTATGTATGTTAGGGACGAGTCCCAATCGTGCCGTCGCGTTAAGGCCTTCGTTTTGAACCCGCTCAAAGCAGGTGGGTGCCCTGTTTCAAGACTTTGTAAGTCCTCTTTCCAAGGAGGCGTTTACGCCGTCTGAAAACGTTCAGGCTCCCTATACAGAAGTGTTCGGTCAAAACAAGGAGTTACGACGTACACATCAGGACTCGTTAGTAGTTTGTATTGTAGCATACAGAACAAGTCATTTTCAAGGTAACCAAGCTGGAAAAAATCCTCAATTTTCTACTTTTTTACGGTAGTTGCTAAATGAAGTTCTTGTAATTGAGCTTCACTCACTTCACCTGGCGCATCGGTAAGCAGGTCACTTGCGCTTGCTGTTTTAGGAAATGCAATTGTATCCCTTAAATTTGAACGGCCAGCAAGCAGCATGACTAACCTGTCAAGTCCAAGGGCAATTCCGCCATGCGGTGGAGTTCCGTACTCAAATGCATCGAGAAGGAAGCCAAATTGTTCTCTTGCTTCCTCTTTGGAAAAGCCTAAGACTTCAAACATTTTTTCTTGAATGTCTCTTTCAAAAATACGAAGAGATCCTCCGCCTAGTTCGTATCCATTTAATACTAAATCATAGGCTTGTGCTCTGACTTTTTCCGGATTTGATGCTAACAGTGGCAAATCCTCTCTAACCGGCATCGTAAATGGATGATGGGCCGCATAGTATCTGCCTTCTTCCTCGTCATACTCCAGTAACGGCCAGTCTGTCACCCAAAGGAAGTTAAACGCATTCTCATCGATTAATTGCAGCTCTTTTCCAAGCTTTAATCGAAGGGCTCCAAGCGAATCAGCAACCACAGCTGGCTTATCGGCAACAAAGAGAATCAGGTCGCCCGTTTCAGCTTTAAATGCTTGTTTCAACTCTGCTTGCTTCGCTTCATCGAAAAATTTACTGATCGGACCTTTTAATTCTCCTTCTTCTACCTTGAGCCAAGCCAATCCTTTTGCTCCATAGCGTGAAACAAATTCAGTTAAACCATCAATGTCCTTTCTGGAGTATTTTTCAGCCTCACCCTTCACATTGATTCCTTTTACTTGGCCGCCGCTTGCTACAGTCGAAGCAAACACTTTAAAATCAGAGTCCTTCACAACCTCGGATACATTTACTAATTCTAATCCAAAACGGGTATCTGGCTTATCAGACCCATAGCGGTCCATTGCTTCAAAGTAGGTAATGCGCGGGAAGGAAGATTCAATCTCGATTCCTTTTACTGTCTTCATTAACTGCTTCATCATCGATTCCATTAAGGCAATAATATCTTCACTGCTTAAAAAGCTTGTTTCGATATCGACTTGGGTAAATTCAGGCTGTCTGTCTGCCCGTAAATCTTCATCTCTAAAACAGCGGGCAATTTGATAATACCTTTCAACACCGCCAACCATTAACAGCTGTTTGAAAAGCTGCGGTGATTGAGGCAGTGCATAAAACTCGCCGGGATGTACCCTGCTCGGAACTAAGTAGTCTCTTGCTCCTTCTGGTGTACTCTTTGTTAAAATCGGTGTCTCGACTTCCAGAAAACCATTCTCATCAAGAAAATGCCGGATTGTTTTGGTAACATTATGTCTGAGCTGCAAAGTTTCAAACATTTCCGGTCTTCTAATATCCAAATATCTATATTTTAACCGGACTTCTTCAGAAACTTCTGTATGATTGGATATTGAAAATGGCGGTGTTTTAGCTTCATTAATGATATTCACCTGTAATGCTTGAATCTCAATTTTACCTGTTTTTATTTGATTATTAATCGTGCCTTCTTCACGGGCCACCACTTTTCCGCGAATATCAAGAACATATTCACTTCTAACTTTTTCTGCTATTTCTAAAGCTTCTTTAGAAACATCAGGGTTGAACACCACTTGAACGATACCCGTTCTGTCACGCAAATCGATGAAGATCAGTCCGCCCAAGTCTCTGCGTTTTTGAACCCATCCTTTTAAAATAACTTCCTCACCTGTCATATGCTCGGTTACTTCTCCACAAAAATACGTTCTTCCAAACATGTCTGCTCCTCCTTAGCCTCACATAACCGATTTGATTTCATCTGGCAGCTTTTGCAATGGAACTTCTTTCTGCTCTCCAGATTCCATGTTTTTCAATACAGCGACACCTCTGTCAAGCTCATCATCCCCTACAATTACAACCTGTTTAGCTTGAAGACGATTCGCAGCCTTCATTTGAGCTTTCATCTTTCTGTCGAGGTAATCCATTTCAGCAGAGATACCGCTTAGTCTAATATCCTGCAAAACTTTGACTACTTTTTCCTTCGCTTTTTCACCTAATACAACAAAATAGCAATCTAAAGGTTTTGTAAATTCAATATCTAAACCTTCCGCTTCTATCGCTGCTAATAAACGCTCAATACTAAAGGCAAACCCAATTCCAGGTGTTTCTGGTCCTCCCAGGTCTTCAACTAAGCCATTGTATCGGCCCCCGCCACAAAGGGTTGTGATTGCTCCGAATCCCTCTGCATTACTCATAATCTCAAACGCCGTGTGATTATAGTAGTCTAAACCACGGACTAAATTTGGATCCACTTCAAACGGAATATCCAATTCAGTCAGATAGTTTTGTACCATTTTAAAATAGTGACTGGAGTTCTCATTCAAGTAATCAAGAATCGAAGGCGCTGATTTCATTAAACTGTGATCCCGATCCTTTTTACAATCTAGAATTCTTAACGGATTATTCTCCAGGCGATTCTGACAATCTGAACAAAACTCGTGAATTCCATCTTTAAAGTGATTTACCAGTGCCTCGCGATAGGCGGTGCGGCTTTCAGGGTCACCAAGTGTATTAATCACAAGCTTAATATTTTTTAACCCTACTTTTTTGTAAATGTTCATTGCCAAGGAAATGACTTCCGCATCAATCGCAGGATCATCACTTCCCAGTGCTTCTACACCAAATTGAACAAACTGTCTGAACCTTCCTGCCTGTGGTCTTTCATAACGGAACATTGGCCCTAAATAATAAAGCTTCACAGGCTGATCTGGCCAACCGTGCATTTTATTGCTTACAAAAGAACGAACTACCGATGCTGTTCCTTCTGGTCTTAATGTAATACTTCTGTCTCCGCGATCCTTAAAGGTATACATCTCTTTTTGCACAATATCGGTTGAATCGCCTACCCCTCTTTGAAACAGCTCTGTATGTTCAAAAATCGGAGTCCTGATTTCTTTATATTGGTAGGTTGTACACATATCTTTTGCAATTTGTTCAACCCATTGCCATTTTTCACTTTCTCCAGGCAAAATGTCCTGAGTACCTCTTGGAATTTGAATACTGCTCATCTAAAGATCCTCCTCCTCTAGAATAATCATTTACAAGTATTCCATGTAAAAAACTCTAAAAAGCAGGCTTTTGATTCATGGGAAAGGTCAAATTTATTATTTTTTGCAAATAAAAAAGCCCTCATCCCAGAAGGGACGAGAGCAAACCCGTGGTGCCACCCTATTTAAAAACATGCAACATGTTTTATCTCCAATCGTTAACGCCTGCATACGTTCACCGCCTACTTACCACTCGGTGTTCGGAGGGAAACCTAAAGAGTGTCTTTCATTAAGGCACTATGTAAAAATGCTTGCAGCCACGGCATTTTCTCTCTGAACACGTACTCCTTAATTACTTTTCTCTTTCATCGGTTCAAATATTAGATTATGTTACATAATCATAAGAATATCCATCTTTGTTGTCAAGAATTAATCTTTGTTTTTTAGCGAATTTGTTTTTTAAGCTTTCTCACACTGCCTACAGATATACCTAATTCCCCCGCTAATTCAACGTCGGTAAGGGTTGCTTCCTTGGCAAGGAAATCATGAAGCTCTACTCCAAATACGTCCTGTTTATTGCGATGCGCCATATTTTTTTTATCATCCATTCTCATATGAAAAACCCCTCATTTCTGCTGTTGCTTTTCTTAGTCTTTCCTAAAATCCAAGAAAACATATCTTCGACCTTACGCTGACTTCAATTTTTCATCTTAGAAAAAAGGATTTTTATCCCTTCTAACGAAATTAAGTAAAGGGGTTCGCTTTTTTTAAAATTGGAAACTCACCCTATTTTTTTCTGAAAGGGGTTCATCATGTTTAAGAAAGGAATCACCATTCTATTCACATTTTTATTTATCATTCCAATTATTTTTCCAACATTACCCGCTTACTCAAATGAAGAAGAAATAACAGTCAGCGTCGATCAGTTAAATGTTCGTGGAGGTCCAGGACTTACATACGACATAATTGGTGCCGTTAAACGCGGAGAGCATTATAAGGTGATAGATCGTGAAAATGATTGGGTTAAAATCTCAATTGACGGAAGTAAAGACGGCTGGGTCGCAAGCTGGTACATGTCGGAACAAAAACCTGAAGTATCTGCAGCTTCTCAAGCCATTGTAACTGTTGATGGACTTCGCGTTCGAAAAGGACCTGGACTCCACTTTGGGGTATTGGGATTCGTTAACCAGGATCAGTATGTAAATGTTCTCGATTCTGTTGAAGATTGGGTCCATATTTCAGCTAAAAACTCAAATGGTTGGGTCTCAAAAGAGTATTTACAGTTTATTGACTCATCCGAATCTGAAACTGACAATCAAGCCAATCAAATAAAAAAAGGAAAAGTCACAGTCAACCGCTTGAATGTCCGGAATGAGCCTTCATTATCCAGCTCCGTTATTGGAAAATTAAATGAGGGAGAAGAAGTTCAAATCCAGCAAGTCCAATCGGACTGGATCAAAATTCAATACAATGGAACAAAGGCATGGGTTAGTGCTCAGTTTGTTTCTATAATGGATACAAATTCTGAAGAAAAAACTTCTGAAAACAGCGAAACTGAAAACGAGAAAGCAAATGATAAAAACGAAGAAGCCATCTCACCAAACAATGATGAGACGAGTCATGAGCAGCTGGCCATCGTTACGGCTTCCAGCTTACATGTTCGAGATAAAAGTTCATTAACCGGCCGAATCATTGACAGCATTTCAAAAGGGGACCAAGTAACCATCATAGAAGAAAAAAATAAGTGGAATAAGATTAAGTATAATGGAGACCAAACAGGCTGGGTCGCCGGCTGGTACCTAGAAAAGCTTGCTGGTCCTGTACCTGATTCAGAGGTTTCTGAAGAAGATAACGAAGTAGTGATCCTTTATAACGGAACTAATATAAGAGTCGGTCCGGATGCGACGTACCCAGTGATTCAGCGTGCGAAACAGGGGGAAACATTTAAAATCCTGGACAAGGCTGGAGATTGGTATGAAATTGAAATCTCCTCTAAAAAGGAAGCCTATGTAGCCGGATGGGTCGTTTCGACCAGCCGTACAGATTCCTCAATCGAAAAAGCAAATGAAAGTCAATATTTAGCGGGAAAAACAATTGTATTAGATGCTGGCCATGGAGGAATTGACCACGGCACTACCGGAGCAACCGGTACCAATGAAAAAGAAATCACGATTAGAACCAGTCAGCTATTAGCGCAAAAATTAAAAGCTGCAGGAGCTAATGTGATTGTGACTAGGAGCGACGATCGTCATCTATCATTACAATCAAGGGTGAGTCTTTCTCACTTTTATCATGCAGATGTCTTTATTAGTCTTCATTATGATAGCTATGATGATCCGAGTGTCAACGGGATTACATCTTATTACTATGATTCTTCCAATAAACAATTAGCCGAGATGATTCAGTCTGAACTTGTGAGCAAAACAAAGCTGAACAACCGCGGGGCACGCTACGGGGATTATTTTGTACTAAGGGAAAATAATCAGCCAGCCGTTCTGTTAGAGCTTGGTTACTTGAGCAATCCTATCGAGGAAGCCACCGTACAAACAAGCCCTTACCAAGAACAAGTAACTTCAGCGATCTACTACGGGCTAGCGAAATATTTTAAAAGCATTAGTTACTAGATACCACTTGCAGGTTAGCGAGACATGCTAAAGTGTTATACTTTCCTAAAGAGTATAAACAGACAAGGCAATTGCATTGGTGCAATTGCCTTGTTTAATTGCGCTATCCGCTATTTTATTTACTCTCCAAAATCAATGTCACAGGACCGTCATTGTGAATCTCTACGTCCATCATCGCCCCAAAAATACCTGTCTCTACGTTTACACCTAGCTCACGTAAACACGAATTAAAATAGTTGTAGACTTTTTCAGCGTAATCAGGCTTGGCTGCAGCCATAAAGTTTGGCCGTCTTCCTTTGCGGTAGTCCCCGTATAATGTAAATTGGGAAACGGATAAAATTTCACCGCCGACATCCTGGAGAGAAAGATTCATCTTCTCCTGTTCGTCCTCGAAGACTCGAAGATGGACAATTTTTTCTGCTAAGTATTTAGCATCGGATTCTGAATCTTCATGGGTAACTCCCACTAACAATACAAATCCGCGCGCGATTTTTCCAACTACGTTCCCTTCGACTTTGACAGATCCTTTCTTTACCCGCTGTAGCACCACTTTCATGATTCAAACTCCTTAACTCATCATTCTTCTGACTGCATAAATATCGGGCAGCTGTTTTATGCGATCCACAACTTTTTGAAGATGGCTCTTATTATGAATGGAGATCGACATATTAATGGTAGCCATTTTGTTTCGGTCCGATCTGCCCGTTACGGCTGTGATATTTGTCTTCGTTTCATTAACAGCCTGAAGCACTTCATTAAGCAAGCCTCTTCTGTCAAAGCCGCTAATTTCAATATCAACGTTGTACTCTTTTCGCTGGAATGTGCTGCCTTCCCATTCGACAGGAATAATCCTGGCTTTAGCATCCTCGGTTAACACGTTTGGACAATCTGTCCGGTGAACTGACACCCCACGTCCTTTTGTAATATATCCGATGATTTCATCGCCAGGGATTGGATTGCAGCATCTTGATAAACGAATCAGCAAATTATCGAGCCCTTTTACTTTAACACCTGAATCTCTCTTTTTATGAGGTTGAGCTTTCAAATCAGGCAATGTTTCGATAAAACTATTTTCCTGTTCCTGATCCCGTTTCTTTCTCCACTTTTCTGTTAACCGGTTAGCCACTTGCAGAGCCGTGATGCCATTATAACCAACCGCTGCAAACATGTCTTCCTCATTAGAGAAATTAAATTTCTCTGCCACCTTTTTCAAATTATCTGGAGTCATGATTTCCTTTACATCAAACTCCATATTTCGGATTTCTTTTTCAATCCATTCTCTGCCCTTTTCAACATTTTCTTCACGTCTCTGCTTTTTAAAAAATTGTCTGATTTTATTTTTTGCCTGCGAAGTTTGCGCAAGCTTAAGCCAATCCTGGCTCGGGCCATAAGAATGCTTAGATGTCATTATTTCAATAATATCGCCGGTTTTTAACTTATAATCGAGGGGAACCATTTTCCCGTTTATTTTCGCGCCAATTGTTTTATTTCCAATTTCGGAGTGAATCCGATATGCAAAATCGATTGGGACTGAACCAGCTGGCAGCTCTATTACATCGCCTTTAGGTGTAAAGACAAATACCATATCTGAGAACAGATCAATCTTTAATGATTCCATGAATTCTTCAGCATTATTGGTATTGTTTTGGAATTCAAGGATTTCTCTAAACCATGTTAATTTCTTTTCAAAACTCATGCCTTCGGAAACTTTTTTACCCTCTTTATAAGCCCAGTGAGCAGCAATCCCGAATTCTGCGATCCGATGCTGTTCAAAGGTACGGATCTGCACCTCTAACGGATCGCCCTTCGGACCAATGACCGTGGTATGAAGAGACTGATACATATTTGGCTTCGGCATGGCAATATAGTCTTTAAATCTGCCAGGCATTGGTTTCCATGCAGTATGAATAATACCTAAAACAGCGTAACAATCCTTTATGCTTTGGACGATTATACGAACCGCGAGTAAATCATATATTTCATTAAATTGTTTATTTTGCAGCGCCATTTTGCGGTAAATCGAATAAATATGCTTAGGTCTCCCTGTAATTTCGGCTTTAATGTTCACTTCATTTAGCCGTTCCTTCACTTCTTCGATTACTTCATCTAAATACTCTTCGCGCTCAGCCCGTTTTCGCTTCATCAGATTGACAATCCGATAATATTGCTGCGGATTTAAGAAGCGGAGTGCTGTATCTTCAAGCTCCCATTTAATTTTGGATATCCCAAGTCTATGAGCTAGAGGTGCAAAAATTTCTAACGTTTCATTTGCAATCCGTCTTTGTTTCTCTAAAGGCAAATGCTTAAGAGTCCGCATATTATGAAGCCGATCTGCTAGTTTAATAAGAATCACGCGGATATCCTGTGCCATGGCAACAAACATTTTTCGATGATTTTCTGCCTGCTGTTCTTCATGAGACTTATACTTGATTTTCCCGAGCTTTGTCACTCCATCAACCAACATGGCAACTTCTTCATTAAAAACTACCTTTAATTCTTCTAAAGATACTTGAGTATCCTCCACCACATCATGAAGAAACCCTGCCGCTACAGTAGAAGGGTCCATTTCCAAGTCTGCCAGTATTCCCGCTACTTGAATGGGATGAATGATATAAGGCTCACCTGATTTGCGATACTGATCTTTATGAGCCTCTCGGGCAAACTCATAAGCTTTTTGCACAAGTGCAACATGTTCTTCATTCAAATATTTTTTTGTTCTATCTATAACCTGTTCGGCGGTTAAAACCTGATCGTTTGCCATGAAATCACCTTACGTTCCAATTAGGAGTTGACATAATTATAGAGAAAACGAGAAAAGTTGTATAGTCCTGACTCCTGAGCAGCACATGATTTCCCGTTATTTATGGTCTTCTGTATATAAATGTTCAATAGATCTTTCTATTATGAACGTATGAAAAGAAGCACTTCAATGTGAAGTGCTTACTCGTATTTCATTAACGTTAAAATGTCATAGCCTTCGAGCTTGCTTCTTCCTTCCAGGTATGCAAGTTCTATTAAAAACGCAATGCCTGCTACGACCCCTCCCAGTTTTTCAACTAGCTGAATCGTTGCGTCAATCGTTCCGCCTGTTGCTAAAAGGTCGTCTGTGATCAGCACTCTCTGGCCTGGTTTGATTGCGTCTTTATGAATGGTTAAGCTATCCTTTCCATACTCTAATCCATATTCAACTTTTACTGTTTCTCTAGGAAGTTTTCCTTCTTTTCTAACGGGTGCAAAACCCACACCTAGGGCATATGCAACCGGACAGCCAATAATGAACCCTCTCGCTTCTGGACCAACTACTAAATCAATGTTTTTCGCACGGGCATACTCTACAATTTGATCTGTTGCATATTTGTAAGCTTCGCCATTGTCCATTAATGTAGTAATATCTTTAAACCTAATGCCTGGTTTTGGCCAGTCTTCAACAATTGTAATATATTGCTTTAAGTCCATTTTATTTAACTTCCTCCCTAGCTTTCTCATGCCTATATATAAACTTCTCAAATGTTGCTTTCAATTGTGAATAGGATGAGTATAAAAGCTCTTTTTCCAATTCTACTCTCTCTACTTTCATCTTGTAAGTAGGAGAGTCCGTTAAATCACGTTTTTGCTTGGTCGGATTGATATAAACCACACCATTCTCTATTGTAACAAATTCTAACTCAAAAAACACCTTTGAGATAAATTCTATGGTATCGTGAGTCCACCCTTTTCGTTTGGCTAATGCACTTCCATGCTTTTTCAGGTTAAATGAATTATATTTCAATAGATAAGCGTAAAACCATTTAAAATGTTCACGGGTGGGAACCGTCTGAAAGTAATCCTCGCTGCTTGTAAAATAAGCATATACCCTCGCAGGAATATGATTTTGAAAAACTTGAGTTAACTGTTCCAAACTTGTCGGAAGATCCCATAAAATCACATAATCCTCTGCCGTAACCGATGCATTATGAAAGGGGGTGAGACTCTCTTTGAATTTGTTATTTAATGGAGATAATGCCGTCTGATTAAAAAAGATAATCTTTCGTTTTTCACTTGGTAAAGAGTCTATTTTTTCTAGAACACCTTGTATTCCTCGCCAGTCAAAGAGCTGCCACTCCTTGACACAAACATCTTGCATCATCAGCTGCGGTTTTTTTCGGTTATTCCATTCATTGATAGATAGTTCCCCAACCACGTCAATCGGGGAAAGCGGAGCAATTTCATCAGCAACCGCTCCCAGGCCAAACCCGATCACATCCAAGGATGACTGATCCCCAACCGTCATTTTTACATGGGATTTATCTGCTCCGATTTTTCTGATATCCAAAGCTGTTGTATTTTCGATCAGAACTCGCGGTTTCGGGTTTTGCACACCAAAAGGAGCAAGCATTTTCATCTCTTCAATCGCTTCAATATCAATATCGTCTAAAGTTAGCCTCGCATCCACCTTTAAAATAGGGATTAGATCATCTTTATTTAACTTTGCTATGGCCAGTTTATTCATTCTTTCCCTAAATAGATTCAAATCATCTTCTAACAGTGACATTCCCGCTGCCATCGGATGGCCGCCATAATGCTGAAGAACATCCTTCACTTCAGTTAAATTTTCATATAAATCAAACCCGTGAATACTTCGGGCAGATCCTTTGGCCGTTCCCTCAAACTCGTCGATGCTAAAGACAAAGGTCGGCCTGTAGTATTCCTGGACAAGCTTAGAAGCGACAATGCCAATCACTCCTGAATTCCAGTTCTTGCTTCCGACAACAATCACTCGGTCCTTGTCCAAATCATGAGTCTGTTCAACTTGTTTAATCGCATCTTTTACGGTTTCTTGTACGATTTTTTGTCTTTCTTTATTTAAAGCCTCTATTTCCTGTGCATTTGCTAATGCCTCGGACTCATCCTTAGTCAAAAGCAGTAATACAGCAGTAGCGGCATGTGTCAGTCGGCCAGGTGCATTTAATCTTGGCCCGAGAGTAAACCCTATCGTCTCTTCATCAATCGACGATGCGTCAACTTTTGCACAGGAAAGGAGAGCAAGCAGACCATGACGTGTGGTTTGTCTTAATTTTTTTAAACCCTCGATTACAATCAATCTGTTTTCATCCTGTAGCGGGACTAAATCGGCAACTGTTCCAATACAAACAAGCTCTAATAAGTGGTCAGGCAATGTGCCATAAAGGGCATGCGCTACCTTCCAGGCCACTCCAACACCTGCTAGAGATGGAAATGGATAATCTCCCCCTACTTTTGGATGGATGATTGCGTATGCATTTGGAAGCGTCTCTCCCGGTTCATGGTGATCCGTTATAATAACGTCTAGTTCTAATTCATTAGCAAATTCAATGACTTCTATTGCAGAAATCCCCGTATCAACCGTGACAATGAGCTCTATTCCTTCTTCTTTTGCCTGATAAAACGCTTCTTTATTAGGACCATACCCTTCTGTAAACCGGTCGGGAATATAAAATTGAACATTGGCCCCTAAATCTTGAAGAACGGTCATCATGACCGAAGTGCTTGTTACACCATCTGCATCATAATCACCAAACACTAATATAGGTTCTTGTTCTTCTATGGCTTTTTTAATTCTTGTCACAGCTTTATTCATATCTCTCATTAAGAAAGGATCATGAAACTGCAAATAATCTGTATGTATAAATTGTTTCGCCTTTTCGACGTTGTCTAAGCCTCTGGTTGCCAGCAGCTTCGCCAATAATGGAGAAACCTCTAGCTCGATTGATAATTGCTGAATGTTTTCTGAATCTGCTTCTGAAATCATCCATCTATTTTTTGAATTAAGCATACGTACACCCCTTTAACCTAACTAATTATACAGGAGTGTTTGAACCCCTTCAATGTAATAAAAAATAAAAAGCAGCTGGTTTTGCGCTGCTTTAGTCTTCCGGATTATAAGGGTTAACGTGTACAAAAACATCCTGAACATGCTCTGTTTCCATCAGCTTTTCTTTCACCTTTTTACCGACAAGATGTCCATCCTCAACTGTCATATTTGGATCAACTGCAATTTTAATATCGACAATCACATAATGGCCATGCTCTCTGGCATGAAATTCGTTAATTTTTTTAACTTCTTCAATCGACTCAACGGCTTCCCTCATTTCGAGAGTATCTTCTTCATGCAGTACGTGATCTAACGTATTATGGATTGATTCTGCACCAAGCGTCCATGCCATTTTTAAAATGAGTACCGCGACAATCATACCGGCAACAGGGTCCGCATAAACCAGCCATTTAATATCTAAATATCCGCCAATAATGGAGGCGCCAATTCCGACTAACGTTGCTATAGAAGCATATACATCTGACCGGTCATCATAAGCGTTGACAATTAATGCATCACTTTTCAGTTTTTTTCCCAATCTGAATTTATATTGAAACATCGCTTCTTTAATGAGAATCGATATAACAATAACATATATAGCCAGCATAGAGGGGGGACCGATTGGATCAAAAAATGCGTCAAACGATGATTTTCCTATTTCAAAGCCGACAATCACTAATAGGACGGCTACGATAATGGCAGCAATTGATTCAGCCTTCCCGTGCCCGTAAGGATGATCTTCGTCTGGAGGCTGTTTAGCTGCACGCAAGCCCACCCAAACTGCAATTGAACCTGCCACATCAGAGGCTGAGTGAACCCCGTCAGCAATTAAAGCGCGGCTGCCTGAGATGACTCCAGCGATATACTTGCCGATCGCTAGAACAATATTACCGATTATGCCCACCCACACAGCAATTTCCGCTTGCCTAAATCTATCATTTTTCTCCACTGTAGAGCTCCTTCCATACTTTCTACCTCTATATTGTTTCCGCATCTTTCAGAAAAAATCTAAAGAAAACTTGGCTAGCGCCAAGCCTTTAGGCGATTGCCTAGTTGCACTTATACTTTATTGCTAAAAATTTTAACTACGTCGAAATTACTTCTTTTGTAAAAATTTTATCTTTAAAGTAGAAGCAAAAAGCCAGGACCCCCTTAGATATTTATAAAGGGACAACCTGGCCTTTTAGCCAAATCTTTGAATTAAACTTGCGGTTCGTCTGAAATCCGTTTTTTCTGTTTCTCTGTAATTAATGTTCCTTTTTTCTTGAGCTCTTGAGCCTTCCAAATCATCCAAAGCTGTGCCGCAATAAACAGTGAAGAGTACGTTCCGGCAATCAATCCGATTAATAACGCAAATGAGAAATTCTGAATCGGCTCTGCTCCAAGGACATAAAGCGCAACCACTGTGATGACAACAGTTAAAACTGTATTAATCGATCTGGTTAAAGTCTGTCTGATACTTTGATTAACGATTTCTTTGATTTCATCATAAGTTTTGATCCGTTTTTTCATGATCATATTTTCGCGGATCCGGTCAAACGTAACGATTGTATCATTAATCGAATAACCGATAATGGTTAATAAAGCTGCTATAAAAGTGAGATCGACTTCTAGCTGTAAAATACTAAAGACTGCGATGATAAAGAAAGCATCATGTAAAAGGGCGATAACCGAAGCGATTCCCATTTTTGCTTCAAACCGAAATGCCACATAAATAATAATCCCAATTGCGGCAATGGCAGTGGCATAGAGTGCATTTTTAGCAAGCTCTTGTCCGACTGTCGGAGATACAGTGCTTACACTTGGTTCACTACCAAAAGTTTCAGTCAAGTGAGTCTTGATTACATCGATTTCTTCCTTTGACATAACACCTTTATATTGCACTATGGCCATTTCGTTTTCTTCACCAGCTAGTACAATATCCTCTGAAGGCATGTCAATTTCAGCCAGTTCGCCTGAAACTTCCTCAGTTGTTAAGGTGTCGTCAGCAATAATTTGGACACGTGTTCCGCTTGAAAAATCAATCCCCAGATTTAAACGGAAAATAAGTAGACATACCAATCCGGCAGTAATTAAGACACCTGAGGCAATAAAAAACTTATTGCGGTGTTTTACAAAATCCAATTTATCAAATCTAGTCGGTAAATCGTATGGGCTATAGCCCTCAGCAATATTTTTAATATCTGCTTTTCTGACCCCGAACCAGCCAGGGCGTTTATTTAAAGCTTTACTATTAACCCATAAGCCAAGCAATAATCTCGTGCCATATATAGCTGTAATGAAGCTGACCAATATACTTACAATTAAAGTGGTAGCAAACCCTTTGACAGAACTTGTCCCGAAAATAAAGAGGACTGCACCAGCTAATAGCGTCGTAATATTCGCGTCCATGATTGTCAGTAAAGATGTCTTATTTCCTTCCTGGAAGGCTGCTTTTATCGAACGGCCAACTTTAATTTCCTCTTTAATTCTTTCATACGTTATAATGTTGGCATCCACTGCCATACCAACCCCTAAAATCAGGGCAGCAATTCCAGGCAATGTCAAAACTGCGTTCATCCAGTCAAATACTAATAGTACTATGAACAAATAGACAGTTAAGGTAATAACAGCGATCAGCCCCGGAAACCGATAATAGGCAAGCATGAAAATAAAAATGAGACCTATACCTATGATTCCAGCATAAATTGTTTTTTGAAGTGCCTGCTCACCAAACTGAGCTCCCACGGAAGTGGAATATTCTTCGTCCAGCTTGACAGGCAAGCTTCCTGAATTTAAAAGAGATGCAAGGGTTTGCGCTTCCTCAACAGAGAAGTTACCCCCAGAAATCATAACATCAGTTGTATTTAAAACTTCCTCTACATAAGGTGCCGAAATAAATTTTCGTTCTTCCTCTGGCTTCAGTAATTCTTTCTCGTAAGAATCTCCTTCTTGGTAATCCAGCCAAATAACAATTGTACGAGAACCATCTTCAATAACTTTTCTTGTTGCCTCCCCAAATAGAGATGGGTCTTTTAATTCAAGTGTAACGATAGGTTCATTTGTGTTCGGGTCAAAGGATTGCTTGGCTCCCCCTTCTACTAAGGCTGTTCCATCGAGTAATAGATTATCGTTTATATCTCTAAAGCTAATATTAGCTTCTGTCGCTAATAATTCCCTTGCTGTTGCCTGATCTTCAATACCAGCCAGCTGTACACGAATCCGATTTCCTTCCTCAATTTCAATAGAAGGCTCATTAACTCCCAATGAGTCAATTCGTTCACTGAGTGTTTGAGCTGTACTGGTGACCATTTCGGATGTGACTTCCTTGCCATCCTCGAGCGGATTCACTTGATATAAAACCTCAAATCCGCCTTGCAGGTCTAAACCAAGTCTAATATTTCCAAGAATATCTTTCGTTGTGATCCCCATTGCACTTGCTAATAAAACGACAATGAGAAAAAACGCAACGATTCTACTGCGTTTAACCATTATGTAAATCCTCCTTAATTACGTTGCCTGTCCAACTAACTTCTCCTTGGATATTTAAACACTTATTCAGGTCTAAAAGCGAGCAGTTCTTTTAGTTCTTCCTCATCTATTTTTGCAAAAAGATTTGGGGATTTAAAAGCCTCAATCGTTTGATAACTCATAAATTCCTGCGGCTTTACCTGTAAAATATCACGTACCAGACGGTGAATGTGGATATCACCGCTTAGCTTTTTCCACTTTTTAGCCAGCAAAAAGGTCCAGAGCTGATCTTCTGTAACCTTTGCATACCCGAGTAATGAAAGTTCAGTGAGTTTGCTTTCTAAAGCGGGTATTAATTCTTGGCGATAAGACTCCCACGCTTTTGTCGTATCCAAGGCACTCTCTCCTTTTAAACTTGTCATGCTTTGTCCACATGTAAGCATATATATCATTGTATATGAAGCAAACGATTTTGAGAAGGCAGGGAGAAACCAATATGTCCAAATTTATAAAAGGGACGATTATATTAATCTTAGCAGGATTTATTACGAGAATTCTTGGTTTTATAAATCGGGTTGTGATTGCAAGAGTCATCGGCGAAGAGGGTGTCGGCCTTTATATGATGGCTTTTCCTACCTTTATTTTAGTTATTACATTAACACAGCTGGGGTTACCCGTCGCGATTTCGAAAAATATAGCTGAAGCTGAAGCAAAAGGGGATCGAAAAAAAGTAAAAAAAATATTAGTCGTTTCATTAGCAACCACTTTATCCCTTTCGCTCGTATTTACACCTGCCCTTTTACTGTTTGCACCCGTTATTTCTGAGCTGTTTTTTACGGATCCAAGGACGATCTACCCGCTAATCGCAATCGCTCCTGTTATCCCGATTATTGCCGTATCATCAGTAATTCGCGGTTACTTTCAGGGAAGACAAAATATGAAGCCAGCCGCGATATCGCAGGTCATTGAACAATTTGTACGTATCCTTTTAATTGCGTTTATGACCAAAGCATTCTTGCCATATGGGGTTGAATATGCAGCTGCTGCAGCGATGGTTGCTTCGATTATGGGTGAGCTTGCCTCCCTCCTATATTTGATGACGATGTTTAAATTAAAGAAACACTTCCGGGTGCGAAATAAATTTTTTCAAAGCATCCGCTCGAGTGCCAATGTTTTTAATGAATTAATGAGAGTGGCTTTACCAACATTGGGCAGCCGCATTATCGGTTCCGTCTCGTGGTTTCTGGAACCAATCGTTGTAGCCAACAGTCTAGCATTAGCAGGGGTTGCGACACAGTTAGCGACCAAACAATACGGGGCACTAACTGGTTTTGCCCTCCCATTGTTATTTCTGCCATCTTTTATTACCTATGCCCTCTCAACATCACTTGTACCCGCTATCAGTGAAGCCAATACATTAAATGATCGAAGACTAGTTGAAAGCCGTTTAAATCAAACATTAAGATTCTCTTATGTGACAGGAGGACTATCCGTTGTGATACTCTTTGTTCTCGCGGACCCGCTAATGACAGCGATGTATGGTTCTACAAATGGTTCTGCTTTTATCAAGGTGATGGCTCCCTTTTTTATTTTTTATTATGTACAAGGTCCGCTGGCAGCCGTGCTGCAGGCTTTAGATTTGGCTAAAGCCGCGATGTATAATAGTTTTTTTGGAAATGTCGCTAAGCTATTAACCATTCTATTATTGGCCTCGAAACCGCAGTTCGGAATAATGGGGGCTGCGCTCGGAATGGTCGTAGGAACTGTTCTGGTTACATTTTTACATTACTTTACCGTTTTAAAATCAATCCAGTTTTCAATCAATATCCGGGAAATATGTAAAGTACTTATTACCATGTTTGCTACAGGCTGGATAGGTACGATTGTTCTCCCATATTTCGATTCGCAAACGATTGTCATTCAGCTTATTATTACAGCTTTCATCATGACAGTTCTTTACCTTTTCGTCTCTGGATTAATAGGATTGATTAAAAAAGAAGAAGCCGGAAGAATCCCTTATATAGGCGGTATTCTTTCGAGATTTGTGATTATTCCGAAATACAGATAGAAAAAAATCAAGGGTCAGACCAATTTGTTAGCTGGAGTCTGACCCTTGTTTAGCAGTTGTTATCTCATCTTTTTCATCTATGAAGAATTCACCGTTTTGATAGCTGCAGAAGGAAATTTTATCTATATCGGTATATCCTTTTCCGCGCAGCTTTCCAAGCAACCATTTTTTCGATTGGCCGATTATCTGTAAATTATCTTCTTGAATGAATCCATCAATAATTAATGGCAGAGTAAAATCCTCTTTCTCGAGATTTTCATCCTTTGTAAATATAGATAACTTGCCTGATGGTTCTAAAATGGCAAAATCAACGTCTGATATATTTCGAATATCTTTTTCACGCAGCTGTAATAGCAAATCATCGAAATTATACCGATGCTTTCTCATGGCCCCTTCATCAATTTTACCTTTATTGATAATGATAGCCGGCTTTCCCTCTACAATTTGGCGAAACCGAACACTTTTTAATGATATAAAGGCTAGGAAAACTTGAACAGCTAACAAAACAATCATCGGCAATAATTGTAAAATAATGGAGGTCTTTGTATCCTCTATCGCTAGAACGGCTAGCTCGGCAATCATGACAAATACAACAAGATCTATAATGCTTAATTCTCCGATTTCTCTCTTACCCATTAGCCGAAAAATCACAGTAATCGTTAAGTAAATAAGGAGTGTTCGCACAATAACCACAATATATTCTTCCAAGGCCATGTCCCCTCCTATTGTGTCCTATCCTATTGTGTAACAACGATGCAAAATTATGAGTGTTGAAAAATTCCAACTGGCGGAAGGATACAACGGATATCCTATGGCTTTGCTGCAGTCAGATAAATTTTCTTGGACAAAGGGATTCTATTTAGCTGTGCACCTGAATATGCTTGTACTAAAAGATTTGAGGGGAGTGAGAACCATCGAAACAAAAAAATTAAGCCGTGCCATTTTTTATGGTGTATTAACAATATTTATTTTTGCAGCTTTAACAAGTTTAATCTTTTCCCTATTATTAAGATTCACCTCTCTGCAGGAACATTCGATTCAATATGTGATCACAGGGATTACCTTTTTAGCGATGTTTTTGGGTGGTTTTATATCTGGAGGAAAAGGAAAGGAAAGAGGCTGGCTAGTAGGCGGATTAACAGGTGTCTTTTTTACTCTAATTATCCTTTTATTCCAATACTTAGGGTATGACTCGATGTTTACACTTAAAGAACTTGTGTATCATGCATGCTTCATCATTACTGCTATGATGGGCGGAATCTTAGGCGTGAACATAACATCCAGCAGAGCATCCTAGATAAAAAAACTGGCGGATTTCGCCAGTTTTTTTATTTGTCTAAGCTAGGTGATTTTGCTTTCTCGATCACTTCGCGTACCGCTGCGCGATCGTATGTAAGACGGCTTCCATCTCCACATCTGATGACAATTTGTCCTTCGTCAATTGCATCAACAAAACCGTGTAATCCTCCAATTGTGACAATCTTATCCCCTTTTTGAAGGTCACGCTGCATTTGCTGTACTTGCTTTTGACGTTTTTGCTGCGGACGGATCAGCAGGAAATAGAATAATACAAACATTAAAATGATAGGTAATAATCCTGCAAGAGATTCCAACTATATTTCACTCCTTCCCCTATTAGAAATTTTTCGCATTGGGACGATTAAAACCATATTGTTCGAAAAACTCCTCCCGGAAATCCAAGAGGCGGTCTTCGCGAATGGCTTGTCTTACCTGCTTCATTAAGTTTAGCAGAAAATACAGATTATGATAAGTAGTAAGTCTAATTCCGAACGTCTCATTTGCTTTAATTAGATGCCTGATATAGGCACGGGAATAATTTCGGCAGGTATAACAATCGCAATGTTCATCTAAAGGACCATAATCTTTTTCGAACTTCGCATTTTTTATATTCAATCTGCCTGTGCTGGTCATGAGAGTTCCATTGCGTGCAATCCTAGATGGAAGCACACAGTCAAACATGTCTATTCCCCGAATCGAGCCGTCAATCAAAGAATCAGCACTTCCTACACCCATGAGATATCGCGGTTTATCGGCTGGCAATAAAGGTGTGGTAAATTCTAATACCCGATTCATCACATCCTTTGGTTCGCCGACAGATAATCCCCCTACTGCATAGCCAGGGAAATCTAATGAAATCAAATCCTTTGCACTAAGCTCACGTAATTCCTGATATTCTCCTCCCTGAACAATACCAAATAGCCCTTGGACATCCGGGCGCTTATGCGCCTTTAAACATCGTTCCGCCCATCTGCTCGTACGTTCTACTGACTTTTTCATATATTCAAAGGTAGCTGGATAAGGCGGGCATTCGTCAAAAGCCATCATAATATCAGAACCTAGTGCATTTTGGATTTCCATTGCTTTTTCCGGTGATAAGAAAAGACGATCTCCATTTAAATGATTTCTGAAATGAACGCCTTCTTCTTCAATTCTTCTCATATCACTTAAACTAAATACTTGGAATCCGCCAGAATCTGTTAAAATTCCCTGATCCCAATTCATAAAACCATGCAGACCGCCCGCTCCCTTTACAATGTCTTCCCCTGGTCTAAGCCAGAGATGGTAGGTGTTACTCAAAATAACACCGGCACCCATTTCTTTTAATTCTTCTGGAGACATGGTTTTCACTGTAGCTAAAGTGCCCACTGGCATAAACATAGGTGTTTCAAAGGAACCATGCGGAGTATGCAAGATTCCAAGTCTGGCCCCTGATTGCTTGCACGTTTTAATCAGTTCGTATCTAATTGGTGGTGTCAAGGCCTGTACTCCCTTCATGTATCAGCATAGCATCGCCAAAGCTAAAAAAGCGATAGCTTTTCTTTACGGCTTCCTCATAAGCTTTTATAATAAATTCTCTGCCGGCAAGCGCACTCACCAGCATGATGAGCGTAGACTTTGGCAAATGGAAGTTTGTAATCATTCCATCAATGCCTTTAAAAACAAATCCCGGATATATAAAAATATCAGTCCAGCCTGAGTCGGCTTCAAACCGGCCATTATTTTTTTGAGCAATTGTTTCTAAAGTACGAGTCGAAGTGGTGCCAACCGATATAATCCGGCCTCCTGCTTCTCTAACCTGATTTAGAAGCTGAGCAGTTTCTTCTGTCATCTGGTAAAACTCTGAATGCATTTGATGCTCATTAATATCCTCAACCTGAACGGGACGAAAAGTGCCTAACCCTACGTGAAGAGTAATGAAGGCAATGTGAACCCCTTTTTTGCGGATATCCTCTAATAACTGTTCAGTAAAATGCAGGCCAGCTGTTGGTGCAGCCGCAGAACCTTCATGTTTTGCATATACAGTCTGATACCGGTCCTTATCCTCTAGTTGCTCTGTAATATAGGGCGGCAGCGGCATTTCCCCCAATTGATCTAAAATTTCATAAAAAATTCCATCATAGAAAAATTTAAAAATTCGCCCGCCAAACTCAGTTGTTCCGACACATTCAGCCCGTAAAATCCCGTCCCCAAAAGAGAGAGTCGTTCCCGGTTTCACCTTTTTCCCAGGCTTTACCAAAGTTTCCCATTCATCTGATCCGACTTCCTTTAGTAATAGAACTTCTACCTTTGCCCCTGTGTCTTCTTTTACTCCATAAAGCCGGGCCGGCAAAACCCTAGTGTCATTTAATACTAAACAGTCACCAGGATTCAAATAATGGATAATATCCCGAAAGATTCGGTGTTCTATATCGCCTGTTCTCTTATTTAAAACCATTAATCGGCTTTCTTCTCTTTGTTTTAATGGGGTTTGCGCTATTAATTCTGGCGGGAGGTTAAAATCAAACTCATCAACCTTCATGATGCTATCAATCTCCAATCTCAATACTTAAACTTGATGTTGATTTCCGCTGCATGCGTTTCGCTTCCAGCTTCAATCAACATACTAAAATCTTCGTAAAAAATAAAATATAAGTGATAAAATGATACTTACTAAGATGGATGTTACGATAGGAAAATAAAAGGTAGTATTGCCTTTTTTGATAACAATATCGCCTGGAAGTTTGCCAAGCTTAAAGAAATAAAACAGGAGTCCGACGATAAAAAGTACTGCTCCTATAGTCATCAGCATTTTTCCTATTCCGCTCAATCCTTTGGCACCTCCATCTTAAAATGACGATAAGCTAAATCCGTTACCACTCGTCCTCTTGGCGTCCTCTGAATAAAACCTATTTGCAGTAAATACGGTTCATATACTTCTTCAACCGTCGTTACTTCTTCACCGATTGTGGCAGATATCGTTTCTACCCCAACGGGACCGCCTCTGTATTTTTCGATCATACTTAGCAGCAGCTTATGATCAATATGATCCAACCCTTGCTTATCAACTTGAAGCTGATCAAGAGCATTGTTGGTAATCTCAAGATCTATATAATCGTTTCCTTGAACCTGTGCAAAATCACGAACCCTGCGCAAGAGACGGTTCGCAATCCGAGGTGTCCCCCTTGATCGTTTTGCAATTTCAAGGGCAGCACTTTCGACAACTTCAATGCCAAAAATATCTGCAGTTCTTGTTATGATTTTAGCCAATTCCTCTGTTTCATAATACTCTAGCCGGCAAAGTACCCCAAATCGGTCCCTTAGAGGAGCGGATAGGGCGCCTGCTCGGGTGGTTGCGCCAACTAATGTGAAGGGAGGAAGATCAATACGAATGGAGCGAGCTCCTTCACCCTTTCCGATCACTATGTCTAGGCAAAAATCTTCCATCGCACTATATAATACCTCTTCTACCGCCCGATTCAAACGATGAATTTCATCGATAAATAAAACATCCCCTGGCGATAAGGCGGTAAGAATCGCAGCTAAATCCCCAGCTCGCTCGATAGCAGGGCCAGAAGTCGTCTTTAACTGAACATTCATCTCCGCAGCAATAATCCCGGCTAATGTAGTCTTCCCCAGTCCAGGAGGACCATATAACAAGACATGATCTAGCGACTCTTCCCTGATTTTGGCTGCCTCGATAAAAATTTTTAAATTATGTTTAACCTGTTCTTGTCCTATATAATTTGTAAAGCTAGAGGGGCGGACGCTTAACTCAAGTGATGCATCCTCTGGACTGACAGTATCTGAAACAATTCGATTTTCCACCATTTATCACCCTTTAGCCATCAGCATTTGTAAGCCTTTTTTTACATATAGATCGACAGTAAAGCCGTCCATCTTTTCTAATTCCTTTTTAATTTTATGTAACTCCTTTTCCGAGTAGCCTAAAGCCTTTAAGGCTAATATAGCTTCTTCCAGCTCATCATAAGCAGAGGTGTTATTGCTGGTGATTTCTTCTGCTGCCTGATGAGCTGTTCTTATTTCAAACCCTTTTAGCTTGCCTTTTAAGTCTAAAATCATTTGTCTTGCCGTCTTTTTTCCAACACCAGGAAACTTTGTTAAAAAGCTTTCATCCTCAGCTTCTATTGCAGCAGCCACTTCATTAGGAGCAGTTGCAGCTAAAATAGCTAACGCTCCTTTTGGTCCAATTCCCGTTACATTGAGCAGCTGTTTAAATAACTTTTGTTCTTCTTTACTGACAAAACCGTACAAAGCATGGACATCTTCTCTTACATAAAGAAAAGTGTAAACCTTCACCGGCTGTTTGGAGAAGCGATATGGGTTAGGAGTCATCACCTGATACCCGACTCCATTCACATCGACTACTATATATTCTGGTTCAATATCTACAATTGTCCCGTTTAAATATTCATACATACAACTATCTCCTCAACGATTTGCTGCCTTCCATTTTATCATACCTTTTATAGAAATGGTTGGGCTGAAACGGGAGAGATGACTGAAAATGTAAAGAATTGTTTGGCTAGTGCTTAGGCTAGGCGTAGCAGTGACTTTACTGCGCAGAGGTTAAAGAAACCATAAGCTCAGAATCTACTTTTACTTGAATTTTTAATATCGCATTGGGTTCATTGCTAAAATCCTATATATCAAGTGTAAAAAGAAAACCCGGTGAAGACCGGGTTTCATTCTTTTGAATAATTTCTAAATACATTTAATACTTCCACATATTGATCTTTGGACGAGATGCGAATTCCTTTTTCAAGCTTTTTGCGTTCTATACTTTCCAGCTTTTTCATATCTAGCTGAAAAAACGATTGAATTACACGTGCTTTACTTGGTATGCCATTAAAGATAGATAACACTCCATCGTGTGTAACCCCAAAGTACCCATTGGATTTAAGAAGAGGTGAAATATCATCTACCTCTTTTTTAAACTTAACCATTCCTGCTTTCATATCTACTAGCTGCCATTCGCTATATTTACTCCAGAAATCTTCCATCGCTTGGATTTTTTCGTATACAATCTCTTCACTTGTTTCACCATCGATATAGTTTCTTTCCAAAATGACCTTTACGATTAACGGTTTCATTTCTCTTGCTGTAGCTTGAACCGCTTGTGCTTCCTCATTTCTATATGAATCGCTATTAAAAAATACAAGTCCATATGCGGCTGTTACTAATAAGAAGAGTAGGACTACACGCAGATGAAGTGTCATCTTGGTCACCTCGGGAATCAAAATGTTTTCATTAGTTAGTTTGACCAAACTTAGAAACTTTATCCATTTGAAATGACATTAAAAAAAATTGGCTAGCTCCAAGCACGGAGCAGTCGATTGCCAAGTTGCACTTATCACACTCGAAACGCCACATCCTAATGTATCGCTCGACTTCGCCATTCTGGCCGTCGTACTTTATTCCAAAAATTTTAGCTACGTCGAATTTCTTGTTTGCTAAAATTTTTAATTAAAATGTAAAAAAGCAGAGCCGTTTAATGGCTCTGCCTCTTCTATTCGGCAATTTCCCGTTCATTTGGCAAATAGGTGGAAAAAAGCTCCTCCAATTCACGATTGATTTGCTCAACATTTTTTCCATCCCGCATTTTATTGTCTACTTCTCTCATTTTGACAAACTCTTTCGGATCCGTAATGACTACAAGTTCACGGCCGTCCCGGTATGGAACAACAGCTTCCTTCACAGTATGAACAACTTGTTCTTTATGAAAGGGGTCATCAATCTCCACGCCAAGAAAAATCGTATCGTTGTAGACGATGGTACGAACATGCCGAACGTGCTGTACCTCCCCGACCCGGTTTGAAATTTCATTGGCTAATTCGCCATTATACTTTTCAAAATATGGCCTTTGCGTCATCCATTCAGGATTATTAATATGGTGATGATAGTTATAATCTGCATCTGAATAGGTATAATCCTCGATTTTGTCTTGACCGCGGTTTAAGGTAGGGTCATTATACCCTTGTGCAGGCATGCGGTTATTGTTCATAAATCCGCGCTCATCATTTGTAAAATATCCGACGCGGTCGAAGGGGTCGTTTTGTGCGTTTTCACCGGCATTGGGATTAGTGTTACAAGCAGTAACACCTGTGAGCAAGAGACATGTTAAAGGGATACTTACAATTATTCGGTTCAACCTAAAAACCCCCTTTGACTTCCAATGGCATGTTTTTCACATGCTATTTTTAGCTTGTCAGCAAAAGGAGGCTTTCATTACTGTCAGTTCAGTCCAATTTATTAAAATTTCGGAGGTGCAGCAGCAAGATGTCGCTTATGTTCCGACTGTGCATGCATTTTTTCAATTATTTGACGGTCTTTTTCTGGAATGGTTTCTCCTCTTAAATAAGCATCAATCATATCGTAGGTCGTGCCCATTTCATTTTCATCTGTTTGGCCTTCCCATAGTCCGGCACTAGGCGCTTTATGAATAACATCATCTGGTACACCTAGATATTTCGCCATTTCTCTTACTTCACCTTTGGTCAAGTGAACAAGCGGTACTAAATCAACACCGCCATCCCCATATTTAGTGAAATATCCGGTATGCCATTCAGCAGCATTATCGGTTCCGACAACAATGTACCCATAGTTGTTAGCAACCGCATATAATGTGGTCATACGCAGTCTTGCTTTTGTATTGGCTTCCCCTAATTGAGCCCGTTCCTCATTCCAGGTTCCTGCTGCAACAAGCTGTTTTTTAATTTGATCCATTAATACAGAATGTGTCTCAGACAAATCAATCAGGTGATAATCTATTTGACTGCTTTGTACGACCTTAAGTGCATCTTCCTGATCACGCGGATTGCTTTTGCAAGGCATAATTAAACCTAATGAGTGATCAGGAAAGGCGCGTTTAATCAGATGTGCAACAACCGCAGAGTCAATCCCGCCGCTAATACCAACAATCGCTCCATTCGCATTGGCCTCTTTTATTTTGGATTGGAGCCAGGAAACTAAATGATTCACTTTTTGTTCCATTATGTTCTCCCTTTCACAAAGTTTGTCTCTATATTACCATATTTTGCAGGGAGTTAAAAAATTTTAATCTTTTTTCATATTGGTCAATCGTTACATTTAACAGATTTTTTACTGTTTTTTCTTGTCCCAACAGGCCGTGTTTTATCGCACGGTTCCATTCACGATAAATGTCAGTAGGATATAATATTGCATATATAAAATAAGGATCCTCAAGTAATTGTGAATAACCCGGCAGCTTTATTAATTCATTTACGTCCCATTGAAGAAAGGGTAAAATCCGATTCGCATACTGCAGGTAATCATGAATAGGATGTCCTATGGAAGACAAATCAAAATCAATCAGGTACAGACCTTTTTCGGAACGGATAAAATTGTGGTGTGCTACGTCACCATGAAGAATTACTCGTTCTTCCTTTTCATATGGTGAACGGTATTCAATATTTTTTAAAGATTTCTCGCCCCATTTCAAAATATCCTCAATAATTCCAGAAGGAACAAACGATTGTAACGCCGGCACATTGGACTTAAATTGCCGATAGCGTTCAACCCATTTCTGGTAATAATCGATTGATCCAAAATAAGAATCTCCTTTAGATAAAACTTTTTTTGTATGATCATGAAATTCTTTTAATAAAAGAACGCCTGCTTGGCAATTTTCGTTTGAATTAAAACGGAATACAGGATTACTATGTTCAATCCAAGTTAAAATCCCATAATATTTTCCTTTATATAAGTATCCTTTTTCAGGTTTAGTTTTTAAAAAGTGGTAGGTTTTATTGAACCCTGCCTTATGAAGCCGCTTGGTTAACCATTTTTGTTTTTTCAAAGAGTCTGCATTTGAAAAGCCCTTTCCCGCATACTTTTTTTGATGGGTCTCAATTTTAAAAATTTGGTCCCTGATCAGGCTTATTTTTTTGATAGGTTCCTCTATATTAGCTTGAAAAAAGGAAAGGAGACGACTTTGTAAGGGATCGTCTCCTGATACTGTGTGTTTGTGATTGCTATTACTGATCATTATCGTCACGTATTGATTCAGGACCATATAAATTCGGGTCATATGGAGACCCTTGCCATCCAAATGGCGCTACATCGGCTTGCGGGTAGAAAGGGGCAGGGTAACCGTTTGGCATGAGTCTTGGGCCGCCACAGCCGCAATCATCAATAGCTTGTGGCTTTGGTGCATAAGGCGCTCCTTGATAGGTATCTGCTAAATCATCATCATATAGTCTCTGGCCTTGGGGAGAGGTCATTGGATATCCTTGGCCCATTGGTCCTTCACTGAAGCCTTGGACTCCCATTGGCGCTCCGCCGTATCCTGGTCCGCCCATTGGCATTCCTCCAAAACCTTGGACTCCCATTGGCGCTCCGCCGTATCCTGGTCCGCCCATTGGCATTCCTCCAAAGCCTTGGACTCCCATTGGCGCTCCGCCGTATCCTGGTCCGCCCATCGGCATTCCTCCAAAGCCTTGGACTCCCATTGGTGCTCCGCCATATCCTGGTCCGCCCATCGGCATCCCATCGAAGCCTTGGACTCCCATTGGCGCTCCGCCGTATCCTGGTCCGCCCATTGGCATTCCTCCAAAGCCTTGGACTCCCATTGGCGCTCCGCCGTATCCTGGTCCGCCCATCGGCATTACTCCAAAGCCTTGGACTCCCATTGGCGCTCCGCCGTATCCTGGTCCGCCCATCGGCATTCCTTCGAAGCCTTGAACTCCCATTGGTGCTCCGCCATATCCTGGTCCGCCCATCGGCATTCCTTCGAAGCCTTGAACTCCCATTGGTGCTCCGCCATATCCTGGTCCGCCCATCGGCATCCCATCGAAGCCTTGGACTCCCATTGGCGCTCCGCCGTATCCTGGTCCGCCCATTGGCATTCCTTCGAAGCCTTGGACTCCCATTGGCGCTCCGCCGTATCCTGGTCCGTCCATTGGTCCTCCGTACTCTGTGTCACCCATCGGTGTTTCGTCATAATCGAATCCGTCGTCTTCATAATCATCTATTGGTACTCCGCCATATCCAGGACCTCCCATTGCAGGAAAGCCTCCTGTAGGGGTAAATCCTGCCGGACTGTCGAAACCTGGTTGCATGAACGATGACCCCCATTGACCATATGGCTGCGAAACAGGCTGGGTTGGAGTCGGCATCTGTGCAAAAGGCTGTTGTAGATATGGATTGTAAGGTATATTTTCATCCTGCATCGTATCTTCAATACCCATTACTTGAGTGTAATCATACGGTGGTTGCTCATATTCTTCCATAAATTGTGGCATTTGATTTGGAAAAGGCGGTGTTGCGATCCCTTGTACTTGTGGAGCAAAATGCATTGGTCCGAATCCCGGCGGGCATGGCGGTGGCGGGCAAAGACCAGACCCAGGTAAAACTGGTGATACAGGTACACTATATTCCTCAACTGGCGCAATATTTTCCTCCATCGGAGCGATATTCTCTTCGACTGGGGAAATATTTTCTTCAATCGGTGCAATTGGCATTTCTTTAATTGGAGCCATCGGTTTTTCCTTAATCGGTAAAACTGGCTTTTCTGCAATTGGGGCCACTGGCTTTTCTTTAATTGGTGCGACAGGTTTTTCCTTAATCGGAGCAACTGGTTTTTCTTTGATTGGCGCTACCGGTTTTTCCTTAATCGGAGCAACTGGTTTTTCTTTAATTGGTGCTACCGGTTTTTCTTTTATCGGAGCGACCGGCTTTTCCTTAATCGGGGCCACTGGTGCTTCTTTTTTAGGCTTTGGCGGAATATTTGGCATTTCGACGGACATGTTTTCCATGTTTACCATATAATAATTATTGATATCGATGTCAGGAACAATCGGCTTTGGCATTTTAGGAGCAAATTGAACACCCTCGACTTTTTTAGGTACTTCTTTTATAGGTGCCTCTTTAATCGGCTGGGCTATCGGCTGCTGATTGCTTAAAGGATGTTCCTTAACAGGCATTTCTTTTTTCGGTGAAATTGATTCTTTTTTTACCGTTCCGCCAGAGTCAGGTACTTTAATCTTCATGCCCGGCATTATCATATCAGGGTTTGATAGCTGGGCATTCATTTTTTTCAACTCATCGAAATTAACGCCATATTTTTTGGCGATATTCCACAGAGTATCCCCTTTTTGGACAATGTGAATCTTCACGTGCATATCCCTCCTGTCAGGCATTCGTCCATATAGTCTATGTGACTCTAGGCATTTTGCTAATCATCCTCAAAAAAAAATATGAGAGGATTGGAAAAAATATGTGTTTCCCGGAAAATATGTGTCGACCATTACATAGTTATGAAAACAATTAAGAAGTTGTGTTTGTTTAAGAATCGAAAAAGTAGAGAGGAGGAAGATGTAAAGCAGGGGGGAGGTCCGACGGCGAAGGGAGGAGGCAATGAATCAGATCACCCCCCATTTCAGATTAGGATAAATGAACATATGGAAAAACTGCATGTATAAGATTAAAAACCCCGGCAAACCATCTTTCATTACATTGCTCGTCTCTTTTTAGTAAAATAAATGTATAAGGGAGGGGTTTCAGTTGAGTAAAAAAATGTTAGGAGCTGAACGGAGGAACTTTATTTTAGATTTGTTAAAAACCAGTAAGGAGCCTCTTACAGGCAGTGAATTAGCCAAACAGACCAATGTGTCACGCCAGGTCATAGTTGGTGACATAACCTTGCTTAAAGCGATGAATGAACCTATTGTTGCAACCAGTCAAGGGTATATCTATACAAAAAATGAACCCACTGCCTATGTTGAACGGATTGTAGCGTGCTATCATACACCCCAGAGGACAGAGGAAGAACTTCAGCTAATTGTTGATTACGGGGTCACTGTTAAAGATGTGACGATTGACCATCCCGTTTACGGTGATTTAAAAGCGTCTGTTATGGTATCCAACAGAAGAGACGTTGAGCTTTTTATGGAGAAAATGAGAAAACATAAAGCTTCCTTTTTATTAGAACTGACAGAAGGATATCACCTTCACACATTATCAGCACCAAACATGCAGCAACTGGATGAGGCGGAAAAAGCCCTTGGGAAAGCAGGCTTTTTAGTAGAAACGCTATATTAAGATATGAAAAAGAAGACTACAAACCGGTAGCCTTCTTTTTTCAATCGGTTATTTAGCTGATTGCAATGATATGGTTGAATACGAAGGGTAACTGCCTAAAATTTTAACTCCGCATCCGATCGCCTCTAATTCCTGAATGGCCCCAGGAATTAATACATCATCCCATTTTTCCTCAATATCAATTATAAAAAAATAATGTCCCAGTCCAGTTTTCATTGGTCTGGACTCAATTTTGCTCAAATTAAGCTTTCTCCAAGCAAATGCCGACAGGACTTGATGGAGCGTGCCAGCCTCGTCCATTGGCAGAGTTACCGTTATCGTGGTTTTATAAGAATTCAGCTTTACTTGTCTGGAAGCCGTCTGAACCGGATGATTAGCTACGATTGCAAATCGGGTGTGATTATTTTTGGAATCGTGAATATCTCTTTTTACAATTTGCAGACCATGGTGTTTCGCAGCAAGTTCATTGGCAATAGCCCCTATTTTTCGTTCTTTCTCTTCTTTTACCTTTTTAGCAGCCGCAGAAGTAGATGTAGCTTCTTCCCGGGGTATATTTGAAAATTGCTGATGCAAAAAGCGATGACATTGAGCCAAAGCTTGCGTATGTGAATAAATCTTCTCGATTGTTTCCCATTCATCCGCATAATTGGGGTGAACCATTAAATGCTGACGGATCGGCAGAATTAACTCAGACACAATCGGAAACTGCACTTCATGAATAAGGTAATCTAATGTGATATTCACTGAACCTTCTAAAGCATTTTCTAGAGGTACAACCGAAACCTCTACCTCTTCTCTTTGCAATGCATCCAGCGAATCTGGAATCGTTTTATACGGCCTGGGATCTCCATCAGGAAAAAAAGTCCGAACCGCCTCATGTGTGAAAGTTGCTTCTGGTCCCAGATAGGCGATTTTCATTTTACGCTCCCCCTCTTAGTCTTAATCAAAATGGATCTAAAAGTGAGTGAGGAAGGCTTATTCAATAAATTCAAATTCATAATCCATAATCCGGACAATATCCCCATCACTTGCTCCTCTTTGTCTTAACGCCTCATCAATCCCCATTCCCCGGAGCTGGCGGGCAAATCTTCTAACTGATTCATCTCTTGAAAAGTCCGTCATCTTAAAGAGACGTTCAATTTTGTCACCAAAAATAACAAAGCTGCCATCTGATTCGCGCCGAATGCTGAAGTCGGATTCTTTATTTTCATGTTTATAAACAACCCGGTTTTCCTCTGTTTCTTCCTCCAGATTTAATGGGAACTCAGGTGTCTCATCTAAAACATCAGCAATCTTTAACAGCAATTCTCTGACACCATCTTTTGTCACCGCTGAAATCGGAAAAATCGGGTAATCCCGGTCTAGCTGATTTCTAAATTTCTTGAGGTTTTCCTCAGCTTCTGGCACATCCATTTTATTAGCAACGATGATAATCGGCCGTTCAGTTAACCTTAAATTATATTGTTCCAATTCATTTTGAATGGTTACAAAATCTTCATACGGATCTCTGCCCTCAACAGAGGCCATATCAATCACGTGAACGATGACCTTTGTTCTTTCAATATGGCGTAAGAATTGGATTCCAAGTCCGACACCCTGATGAGCGCCTTCAATTAATCCTGGCAAATCAGCCATGACAAAACTCCGGCCATCCCCAGCTTCAACCACTCCTAAATTCGGCACAATCGTAGTGAAATGATACTCGCCAATTTTAGGGCGCGCTGAAGATACAACAGACAAAAGCGTGGATTTCCCAACGCTTGGAAACCCTACTAAACCCACATCAGCTAACAATTTAAGCTCCAATATGACGTATCGCTCTTGTCCCGGTTCGCCATTTTCGGCTATTTCAGGAGCCGGATTAGCAGGGGTCGCAAAGCGGATATTGCCCCTTCCGCCTCTTCCGCCTTTCGCGATAACAGCACGCTGGCCATGACGGGTTAAATCTGCAATAATTTCCTGTGTATCTTCATCTCGAACTATTGTTCCGGGCGGAACTTTAACTATCATATCAGGAGCATTTTTTCCATGCATACTTTTAGACATGCCATGCTCGCCGCGAGGAGCCTTGAAATGCCTTTTATAACGGAAATCAACTAAGGTTCTGAGTCCTTCTTCGACTTCAAAGATTACATCAGCCCCTTTGCCTCCGTCTCCTCCTGCAGGTCCTCCCTTCGGTACGTACTTTTCACGGCGGAAGGCAACCATTCCATTACCGCCATCTCCGCCTTTTACATATATTTTTGCTTGATCGACAAACATCTGATTCCCTCCTACGGAACCTACTCATGCATGAATCATGATTTCAAAGGTCAGTTCTCCTTCAGTCTCGTCGATGAAGTGAACTGCCCCTCTTTTTAAAGGATGCTTATGTATGTATGTTACAATATTTGAATTTGGAAGAAATTCTCCTCTGACTTCAATGAATAAGCGTGTCCATTCTGATGTTACCTCAATTGAAATGAATACATGATTTTCACCCTGTGGATCAAATGAATCCTCCAAATATAAAAATAAATGATTCATCCAGGATGTAATCACCTGATCTTCCAGAGGAAACGTCCCCGATACCTCAAGAACCTCATATTCTAATCTAAAAAAATGCTGCATCCAATTACAGGTTAACAGAAGTGAACTAAAATCATCTAATCCCAAATTACTCAAATTTGATTCGTTTCTTGCATCAATTATGATTTCATCTATGATTTCCTTAGCACGATTAGTTTTGCCAAGCTCTAGATTACCTTTTATCAGCTGGAGCTGATTAAGCCAATCATGTCTGGCATAACGTAGTATTTCCACTACATTTTTTGGTTCCCTCATTATTCTTCCCCTAATTTCTACTATTTTTACCGCAATCGGAAAAGAAGTTATATTAGATCAAAAGCCAGGTTGCACAGCTTTTCCGATGACTCTCCCTCTGAAAACATATTACATGCTTTTTAAGCTAGTATAACAAATAAGGAAACAGAACTATAGCACTTTTCTGCCAGAATGAAAAAGGCTGACCCCTATGAGTCAGCCTCAACTTTCCCTTAAGCTTCTTGAGCTACAGGGTATACACTTACTTGTTTACGATCACGTCCAACACGCTCGAATTTAACAACTCCATCTACTTTAGCAAATAGAGTATCATCTCCACCGCGTCCTACGTTAACGCCTGGATAAACTTTTGTTCCACGCTGACGGTAAAGGATGGATCCGCCAGTAACAAATTGACCATCCGCACGTTTAGCACCTAAACGCTTTGCGATAGAGTCACGACCGTTCTTTGTAGAACCTACTCCTTTTTTAGATGCGAAAAATTGAAGATCTAAACGTAGCATTTATTCCACCTCCTGCGTATGGTAGGTTATTTTAATATAAGAATGATATTCTCTTTCAATCGATTCCAGAGAAGAGATCATCGAACGAATGAGGAGCTGAAGCTTCTCATCCATTGCTTTATCTTCTAGATTCGGAACGCTGCAGCGGAGATAACCGCCGCCACCTCTTTGCTCGACAGAAAGCTCAATCCCTAACAGCTCTTCTACAGCATTAATAGAGCCAATGGATACAGCCGAAACGCCTGCACAAACAATATCTTCTCCCGGTTCTGCAAATTGTGCATGTCCCTGGATTAAGAAAGAGGTAATCCGTTTATCAGAATCCTTGTTAATCGACACTTTAATCATAGAGATCAACAGCCTTACGCGTTGATTTTTTCAATCACTACTTTGGTATACGGCTGACGATGACCTTGTTTTTTGTGGTAGTTCTTCTTAGCCTTATACTTAAAGACAACAATTTTCTTTTGACGACCTTGTTTTTCTACTTTTCCAGTAACAGTCGCACCTTCAACTAGAGGGCTACCTACTTTTACGTTGTCTCCACCTACGAAAAGAACTTTATCAAAAGTAACAGTTTCGCCTGCTTCAACTGGTAATTTTTCTACGTAAATAGCTTGGCCTTCTTCAACTTTAAGTTGTTTACCACCAGTTTCGATAATAGCGTACATAATTGGCACCTCCTTAGAATCTCAGACTCGCCGGTGATAGGTGTAAAGGAAGCTCCTTTATCTTGAAACCATAACCGCGCGGTTGTAGCACGGGTGCTACAAACTAACATCCAAAAATATAACACAAATATCATACGTATGTCAATCAGATTTAAGAATCGATCCTGGTAATCCGATAGAATGGATGAGAATGTTCAATCGGTTCAAAGGATAGTTCAAGATGCAGGGTTTTTTCTAAATGTTCCTTTAAAGAATAGGGCTGAATCGTAAAGCAGTCGATAATATCGGTTGTCGCTTGAATAACGATATGGTCTGCCTTTCCTTTTCTTTCTAAAATCTCTCTTTGCAGGGAAAACGCAAGTGCCTCTGCAGAAATGACTCGGCCCGATCCTGAACAAACAGGGCACTGGCTTGTCAGTTTCTTTTTTAAAGAATGGCCGGTCCGTTTCCTTGTTAAAAGTAATACTCCTAATTCATGAAAAGAACCAACCTGAATCGTTTTGTGGTCCTTTTTCGTTTCCCTGAGAAAAATTTGCCTTATTTTTTCTTTTTGGTCATCTCCTGACATCTCAATAAAATCGATAACGATTAATCCAGCTAAATCACGTAAGCGAATTTGCTTTGCTGCCTCGATGGCTGCCAGTTCATTTGTTTTAAATACCGTTTGCTTATGCTCTCTTTTGCCAATATATTTCCCGGTATTCACGTCAATCGAAGTCAATGCCTCGGTCTCATCAATTGTCAGACTTGCTCCATTTGCAAGCCAAACATGCTGTGAAAGAAGCTTCTCTATTTGCTGTTCTATATGAAAGTAGGAAAAAATTCCTTCAGCTCCCTGGTAAAGTTTAATCTGCCAACCCGAAATATCACCGAACATAGCACAAAGATCCTTTATTAATTCAGCAGAATCAACCCAAATCGTTCCTTCATTAAATCGGTGAACAAAGCCTTCAAGTTCTTTTAAAAACGGTTTAGGCTGAAAAAGTACGAGAGGCGGTTTCGAATAGGGAGCTTGTTTGATATAGTAAGTAACAGTTTTCTTTATCTCCTCAAATTCCTGTCTCACTTTTCCCTCAGGCTTTTTTGCACAGCTTGTTCTGAGAATAATTCCTTCGTTTTGGCTTAGCCAGGCTGCAGCCGTTTCCCTCCATTTCCCTGCCAGGTCTTGATCGATTTTTTTCGAAACCGCTACATAAGAGCTATAAGGCAGATAAACCAAATCAATTCCCGGCCATTCAATTAAACCTGTTAGCCTTGCCCCTTTCTGACCGACAGGTTCCTTTTTAACTTGAACGATTATTTTTTCTCCCCTGGTCAAAAACTTCGTAATAGGCATTTGCTTCTTTTGTTCCAAAGGAAAGTCAGACAAACGAAAGGAGGGGAGATCGTCACGATGAATAAATCCTAACTTTTCTTCGCCAATATCAACAAAGGCTGCATTCATTCCGGCAATGATATCTTCCACTATGCCAATGCAAATCGATCCGGCAGCATGATGAGGGATTGGCTGTTCAATGTGTATATGTTCTAATTGTTTATTTTGCAAAAAAGCAAACCGCTGTTCAGCGGTCTTAGCATTGATCACAATTTCATTCAAAATAAAAACACCTCGGGGAAAGATCCTAGTACATATACAATAAGTCTCCAACCTTGCCTTTGTAAAGTTTGTCTGCAAAAAAGGCGTGTAAAAGCTCATTTTCATCAATATTTGCGTTTGACCCATTCCCACTAATCCTGATTGTATGCTTACGGCCCCTTGAAAAGCGCTCCAAAACGTCCACGATATTCTCATCCGGATTGGCATAAATCGTCTGAATCGCTTTTACCTCCTGATCTTTGTTCCCATAATAACGTTCGAGTAAAAATCGGATAAAGACAAATGGTCTTTGCTTCCACTCTTTCCAAAGGGAAAACATAAGAAAAATCCAGATGACCCAACTGTTTAAATGAAGAGGATTCCAAATCAGGATGGCAAGTAAGGTTATAACAAGGGTTCCTGCTGTTGTATATAACGTATAAAGATGAGCTTTCCGAAACGCGAAAAATTGAGAAAGCCATAAAAATAAAAGCTTTCCTCCATCAAGAGGCCATGCCGGAAGAAGATTTATCAATAAAATCATCATATTAAAGCCAGTCCATAACGTGTAATTGTCAGGATGAATCAGCATTTGATCATATAAAATCCAAAGCACAAGTTGAATCCATATATGCTGAATCGGGCCAGCAAGCACGACAAGCAGCTCTTCTTTGATGGGTCTGTTTCCATGCTCATCCATCTCTGCTACGCCGCCAAAGGGGAGAAGAGAAATCTTTTTAATTCTCCACGAAAAAAAATGGGCCATCAGCCCGTGACCTAATTCATGAATCAGTACAAATGTAAATAGGACAAGGACCTCCATGAACCTGGCAGTTAAAATGGAAACTCCAATAATCAGCCAGAAAAGAGGGTGGATGTGTATTTTTCTAAAGAAGCTAATCCATTTTTTCAAAAGATATCACCTGGATAGGATCGATAAATTCATTCCCTTTTTGAATGGCAAAATAAAATTCTCCCTTGCCCTCACTTTTTCCGTCAGACACCGTCCCTACTTGTTCCCCCATCGGGACATTTTCTTGATAACTTACATTTATCTCCTTTAGTTGCCCATACCAGGTAATCGTATCATCTGCGTGTTGAATCATAACAGTCTGACCAGTATCCTCTTTTTTCCCGGCAAATATAACAACCCCTTCTTTCATGGCTTTAACAGGCTCATTTTTGCCTGTTTCAATAGTGATTCCCTGATCAGTGGTTTCGAAGGAGTGCAATACCTTTCCTGAGGCAGGCACAGCATAATCTACCGTCACCTCAGAATCGTCAGCTTCCTTTGAATCGGTTGGAAAAAAGGCAAGCGGTTCTCCAAATGTATCTTCATACCATTCGGTGACTGCAGCAAATTGAAAGTCATTTTCCATCGTTTCGGATACGACCGTTCTGATCGAGTCTAGCGAACTGTTCGTACTTTTAAACAGAATCGCAGTTAATAAAAATAAACAGGCCGAAGCAAGGATTTTAAATATAAAAATTTCCTTTTTAAATAAAACAGGAGATCGGTCTGGACCAGATTCAAAGGTATACATCCTCTCAAATCCATGTTGTTCCTCAACCTCTGGAAGGATAAAGCCCCGTCTCTCCTCCCCTTGACCTCTATGGAGTCTTTCTCTTTTCCGCTTTGCAATTCGCTTCTTTATTTCATCTGTCCGGCTCATTTCGCAGATTCCACCTCTTTATTTGCAACATTATTTGTACAAGTCTATGACCTGTCCTCTTAAAATAGAATCAAATGTGTGAATAAAGCTGGTTTAGCTAGAATAACTCCGGATCAAGCACTGTTAGGGTTCTCATCTTCTATATTTTGTACTTGAGCAACTTTAAAAGGGACATTTTGCCCTTATTTCTTCTGCTGTCTGTCCTTCATCACCCTTATGATGGTCATTTCACTTTTCGTTTTCTTTAATTTTTCCTTTAACCCTCATTTAAAAGACTACATCGATTTCTCCACAACTAAAGTAGATTGCATGGAATTAAAAAAAGGTATTGGATTCTCATAAATCCAATACCTTTCTATACATACGAAATGATTAAACCTTTACTCCAAAAAATCTTTTAATCTTTGCGAATACACCCTTTTGATCAAAATCAAGCGATTGCAAAGGAACCGATTCACCGAGAATCCGTCGTGCGATATTGCGGTATGCAATCGATGCACGGCTCTCCGGATTTAAAACAATCGGCTCACCGTCATTAGAAGCTTTAATCACTAAATCATCGTCTAAAACAATACCTAATAATTCAATAGACAAGTGGGTTGTAATTTCATCTACATCCAGCATGTCTCCATTTTTCATCATATGAGTTCGAATTCTATTAATGACGAGCTTAGGACGCTCAATATGATCTTCTTTCTCCAATAATCCTATTACTCTATCTGCATCACGAACAGATGAAAGCTCTGGCGTTGTAACAACAATCGCCTGATCCGCTCCGGCAACAGCATTTTTAAAGCCTTGCTCGATTCCCGCAGGACAATCAATAATAATATAATCATAGTCTTGTTTGAGATTCGTTATAAGTTCTTTCATCTGTTCGGGATTGACGGCATTTTTGTCACTCGTTTGTGCAGCAGGCAGTAAATATAATAGATCATTAAAACGCTTGTCCTTAACTAAGGCCTGGTGTAATTTACAGCGCCCCTCAACTACATCAACTAAGTCATAGATGATTCGATTTTCTAGCCCCATGACCACATCTAAATTTCTTAATCCAATATCAGTATCCACTAAACAAACTCTTTTCCCTTGAAGGGCTAATGCAGTTCCAATATTTGCCGATGTCGTTGTCTTACCAACGCCACCCTTGCCAGATGTAATAACGATAGCTTCTCCCACTTTTACCGTCCTCCTTCCAAAAATCGAGTTAACCCGGGACGAAGATAGATCAATGATTGCAGCCGGTCGACTACAATTTGTCCCTCGTCATCGATATAAGCACATTCCATATCATGTCCATCCAGATCATAATGATCAGGTGCCCGATTTAAAGCATCGGCAATCCGCAATTGGGATGGTTTCATTTTCGAAGCCACTATCACTGCTTCTGTATCTCCATTATAACCAGCATGGGCAATGCCGCGGATAATACCCATCACGAAAATATTGCCGCCAGCAATGACTGTTCCGCCCGGGTTGACATCTCCGATTAAAAGTAAGTCGCCCGGTACTTTCAAGACTTGTCCCGAACGTACCATTTTCGCAACCGAAACAATTTCATTTTCCTCTTTTAGCTTCTGGGCTTCCTGCTTTGTAATGACCTGACTTTGAATGGATCCGATCACCAAGTTTTTCTTTCGGTGTACAACCGAGCTTAAGAGTTCCTTCTGCTCATCAGTTAGGTAGCGTAATCCCGTTTGTATATGTACTTGAACGAGAGGTTTATCTTCTTGACCTTCATATGTCCCTGAAAGCTTATGTTCAAGCTCTTCAAGTAATTGAGAAAACGAACATGAATCGTCCATATGAAGAGTTAGACCATCCTTCGTACCTTTGATGATGACATTCTGCTTCGTTTTCATATCTTTTGTCACCTCTGACCTATTGTTAAAATTCAACAAAAGGCGTCTATTTTCCTTTTTTTCATAAAAAATATTCGACTATTCATCTAAAATTTTAGCCTGAAGATAGAGTAAAAGTTTTTTCAAAGGAAATGAAAAAAGGAGTAAAAAGATTCCATTCATGAAAATGGTCGGCAGCAGACGCTGATGTACAAATGTCTCGATATTTATATCTGTTACTTGAAGCAATAAATTGAGTTCATAAACGAAGAATTCCAGTCCCGCAATCCCAAGCAGAGTTACAAAGATAACCAAAAGCAGATGATGATGGAAAAGTTTCATTAACCTGTCCATCAGGTAACAAAGCAAAGGAAAAAGTACCATGTAAACCCCCAGTACTTCTGTATGTACAACATCGAAAATTAAACCAAATACGAATGCATAAAGAAATCCTTGCGGGCGATTGTAAAAAAGCACAATAAAAAAAATCATGCAAAATAAAAATCTTGGAACCAAAATCCATTCATCATAAAATCTTGAAAAAAACAAAACATAGAAGCTTTCCAACAAAAAAATCAACAGAGTCAGGGAAGGGAGGAGGATCTTTCTCATGAGCCCTCTTCCTCCTCAGCCTCTTCATCTGTAAAAGAAAGAATCGGTTCTGTCGCGGTCCTTTTGACGATAATCACATGATTGATGCTATGGAGGTTTGCGGCCGGCTTAATATAGGCCATTTGTGTTAAACCATACTGGTCTGGCGCTACTTCTAAAACCTCGCCAATAAACAAGTCACTCGGAAATACTCCGCCTAAACCAGACGAAACGACGGGATCTCCAACTTCAATTTTTTTATCAAACGGAATATCCCGTAACAAAAGCACCTTCTTTTCTTTGTCAAAGCCGTCAATAATACCCTTAACTTCTTCTGCCTCATTTTGAACAATGGCTGATATCCGATTTGTCGGGTCTAACGAGCTTAATAATTGGACAGTAGAAGTAAACTGGGACGTGCTCTTGATCTTTCCAATAAGACCGTCCGCTGTAATAACAGCCATATTATCTTCGACTCCGTTTACTGCCCCTTTGTTTAACTCAACAATTTCATGCCATTGATCTGGATTTCGCCCGATAACCATCGCCTGAATCGGTTCAAAATCACGCAAATCTTCTTCGATTCCCAAAGTTTTACGCAATTCTTCATTTTCCTGCTCTAAGTCTTTCACTCTTTGATCGAGCTGATGGTAGTCTTCCATCTTACTTTTTAACAGCTGATTTTCTTCGTATGTATGTAATAAAGCTTGGACATCCTCAAAAAGACCTGCAACTGCATATACAGGTTTGGAAACGATATTCTGAACAAAGCCAGTCGTATCCTTGACGAATTGCTCTATCCATGTGAGTTGACTTCTTTCCCTGATAGAAAAGCCTATCAATGCCACGAGAATAATAATACTCACAAGAAGAAACATCAGTCGCTTGTTGAGAAAAAATTGTGGCATGACGCACACCCTCTTACAAACTTGTAATTATCCATTCTGTCTTCCGGTAACATCCTCAAACCGTAAAACGATAGGGGTCCCTACATAGATGTGGTTGTTTCATAAGGGCTTATTCCCTTTATGAAACAACCACTCAAGTGTTAGGGTACTCCAAGTATATCGTAAATTTTATCTTTCTTTTGTTTTACCTTTGAAAAGATGAATATGATCTAATGCTTTACCTGTTCCAATTGCTACACAGTCTAATGGATTTTCAGCGATTAAAACTGGCATCTTGGTTTCTTCACTTATAACCTTATCAAGATTTCTCAGCAAAGCACCTCCACCTGTCAAAACAATGCCGCGATCCATAATATCAGCAGCTAATTCAGGAGGGGTTTTTTCTAATGTGTTTTTAACGGTATCAACGATTGCATCGATTGTATCACGTAAGGCTCTTGAAATTTCTTCTGGTGTAATTTCAATCGTTTTTGGCAAACCAGTCAGAAGGTCACGGCCTCTGATTTCCATATTATCAATGCCTTCTGGGTCACCAGCTGTCCCTATTTCAACCTTAATCGCCTCAGCTGTCCGTTCACCAATCATCAAATTATAGGTTTTACGGATATAACTGATAATCGCAGCATCCATTTCATCACCAGCAATTCGGATGGATTGGCTCGTCACAATCCCGCCTAGCGAAATAATGGCTACCTCAGTGGTACCGCCGCCGATATCGACAACCATACTTCCGGTTGGCTCCCAAACAGGAAGATTCGCACCAATTGCAGCAGCGAATGGTTCCTCAATTGTATAGGCATCTCTAGCTCCTGCCTGTCTCGTTGCATCGATAACAGCTCGTTCTTCTACAGCTGTAATCCCAGAAGGTACACAAACCATCACATACGGCTTCCGCGAAAAGGTGCCTTTTTTCTTTAATGCATTACGGATATAGTATTTCATCATCGTTGCGGTCGTATCATAATCCGCAATAACTCCATCTTTCATTGGCCTAATCGCTACTATATTTCCAGGTGTACGGCCAATCATATTTTTCGCATCATTTCCAACTGCAACAATTGTTTTCGTGTCTGTCTGAAGTGCAACAACGGAAGGTTCTCTCAGGACAATACCCTTCCCCTTAATATAAACCAGTGTGTTTGCAGTTCCTAAATCAATTCCTAAATCTTTTGTTCCAAAACCAAACATATGTAAATCTCCCTTTCTAACCCGAATCCTAACAAAAACGAATTCCATGAAACCTTAGGAGCTATATTCATTTTCCCATAAAGTTTGCTTTTTAACGACAGTTTTTTTGAACTGTCTTTTAAAAAATCATAAATTTAATTATAGCTCAATGACCCTTAAATTCATAGTGTTATAAATATCCTTTTTCTTTTAAACTTACATACCGATTCTCACCTATTATAAGATGGTCGAGTAATTCAATGCCAATAATTTTACCGCATTCATTTAATCTTTTTGTGACCTCAATATCTTCACGTGAAGGTGCAGGATCTCCTGATGGGTGGTTATGTACACATATGATAGATGCAGCAGACCTTCGAAACGCTTCTTTATACACCTCGCGCGGATGAACAATGGAAGCATTCAAACTCCCAATGAAAATGGTTTGCTTGTGAAGAACCTGATTCTTAGTATTGAGGTACAAACATACGAAATGTTCCTGTGATAAAAATCTCATTTCATTCATAACATAATTGGCTCCATCCTCAGGAGAACGAATGGTATAGCGCTCGGCATCCTTTAAACCGGCAACGCGTCTGGCTAATTCAAAAGTCGCCAACAACTGTATAGCCTTTGCTGTTCCAATCCCCTTTATACTTGTCAATTCTTCCAGGCTAGCATCCTTTAACATTCGTAACCCTTCAAATTTTATGACCAATTTTTGAGATAATTCCATTACAGACTCTTGTTGAGAGCCTGTTCTTAAAAGAATAGCCAATAATTCCTGGTTTGAAAGATTAGCCGGTCCTTCCTTGATAAATCGTTCTCTTGGGCGTTCTTCTTCGGGAACATCCTTTATCATGAATATGGATTTTTCCAAATGATTTTCCTCCTTTTATAAAGGAAAACCACATTTTTTCAACGCGCGCATTGTTTTGGACAAAGGAAGCCCCATTACACTATAGTAATCGCCTTTAATCTCTTTTACTAAATAAGCCCCTTTTCCTTGAATTCCATATCCTCCCGCCTTGTCAAACGGTTCGCCGCTTTCAATATATTTCTTGATATCTTGTTCAGAAAGCTCCCAAAAGGTTACATCGGTTGCTTCAAAAAATGAATGAACGGAACCCTTAGTCACAATCGTTACGCCTGTGTACACCTGATGGGTTGCACCGGAAAGTTTTTTCAGCATCGAAATCGCTGCGTCTTGATCATGCGGTTTTCCCAATATCTCTTTTTGAATGGAAACGACTGTATCGGCACCTAATACAAAGTAATCAGGATATTGTGAAGCTACATCTAGTGCCTTCCGTGAGGATAATTCTATCACGGCATCTTGTGGGTAAATGTGTGGGGGAAGATCCTCAGACACACCACTCTTGTGAATTTCAAACGGAATATCCATTTGTTTTAATAATTCACTTCTTCTTGGTGAGCCCGAAGCTAAGATTAGCGGTTTCATACGATCACCTCTTTAGAATTTTGTTAGAAAGGGAAATCTATTATATCCTATCAAATTGATGAGGAAAAAGGCAAAAGAGAAAAACAAAAAAAAGACTGTCGAAAACCAGCTATTGCTTCGACAGTTCTTTTATTTTTCGATTCATTTCCCGGAAAATAGACAGTAAAAAAATATTTTTTCTATTTTTACTATCATTCAATCTCGTGATTTAGTTTGATATAAGAGAGAAGGACTTGCTGTGCTTGGTAGGCATCATTTACATTTTTGCTTTGACTAAAAGTTTCAAGTGAGGTACTAGCTTGCAAAATAATATCAGCCAATAATGAAGAGGTTTGGTCTTGAAACTCTGTACTTTGTAAGGAGCTGGAAATCTGGCTTAACTTTGTTTGTGCGTCCTCGGGAACTCCTTGACCAAGCGCAGCTTTACCTGTGATATCAAATAAAATGGGCAGCGAACTGATCGCCTCGTTAAGAACTGTGGCATTTCCTTTGCTTGCTGTTTCAAAAGTTCCTTCCTTTAGGGATTGTTCCTTTGCGTATACTTCTACTTCTTTTTCAGCGTATATGGCTGCTAACTGTTTAGCTTCATTTTCATTGGAAGCCAGTCCTAATAGAACCGTATACGCGCTATCATTGTTCTCTATTATAACAGACGGGATTCCTTTTTCATCGAGCTGTGAAACTAACGTATCAGCAGCTTCTTGGTTGGAAAACACTCCCCCTTGTATGACATAGACAGTCATAGCCGGGATCTTTACTAAACTGGCCGATGCATTGGCTGGCGGTGCCTGGTTGGCAGAAGTCGCAGTCGGGTTATTGGGTTCGGCAGGGGTTTGACTATCTTCAGCAGAAATGAATTTTAATAGAATGATCCCGAAAGCAATACCCAAACCAATTGCAAACGCTAAAGAAAATAATAGTGAGCTGACTGTATGAAACATGTTTCCTTTCTTTACAGAAGTTTTAAAAGGATGCTTATTTTTTTCTTTCTGATTTGCCTGAATAAATTCCCGAGGTTCTGGATCAATCTCTGGAAGGATCCAGTCAAACTCCTCTGCCTCTTCCCGTGCGGCTGCCGTTTCAATCGATACATTTTCTAATATATCCCTTGCCTGAGTCTTCTTTTCTTCTTTGAAAGGAGCGGGCTTTTCGTTTAGCATAATCTTGATTTGACCATTTTTATTTGACTGTTCTTTCAATCCTTCCTCCCCCTTTTACTAGTTTTGCCCTATCCTATCATAGAGATCAAAAAAAATAACAAGACTTTTGTCGTCTTGTTATCGCCATCTTTCGTATTGTTTTGTCAAAAAGTCCTATTCATCAATTGCCCGGTTTCGCCATCTCTCCATCGGGATAGTAGAAAGCAGATATTTGGATTGTGAACACAACAGGAGTCTGATTTGCCTGACCAAATGAGTTTTCTTGCCCGCTAAACGTTAATTGATCAATGTGAATGATTCGTTTCATATTCTCAATCTCATGCAAAAAGCTTTCTAGCTGTTCATAGGTAGGAGATTGAACAGACATGGAAATCGTTACTTTTTTGACCCCGCTTGGAATAATAGCAGGGGATTGGCCCTGCCCCTCCTCAACCGCTTCAGCATTGGATGAAGATTCTTCAGCAGACGATTTGCCAAACGTCATATTTAATATCAGACTATCAGAGGCAAGCTCTGCTTTTTCCAATTCTAAAATAAGCTGGTCCACTAACGGCTGAGACGGCAGCTGCTCTTGCAGCTGATTGATTCTAAGCTGGCTATCATTTACTTCATTGTGATCCTTTTGGCTAACGGTCTCAAAATGCTCGGTCTCCTCTTCAATTTTCTGTTCGAGTGATTCAATATTCGCTTGTAGCGGCAGAACCATAATTTGATAGCCTGAAAATAAAAGCAACCCAAAGATAAGCAAAGTAAAAAGAACAATTCTTGTCAGTTTTATTGCTTTCATTGTCCATTCAACTCCTGGGATGCCTTTTGTACCTCTGATGGATGAATAGTTAACTGAAAATCTGCATGATATCTTGGCAACATATTAGTCGCTCCGCCATTTAGCTGAACGGTTTCAATTTCATTTAATTTGACAACAGAAAAAAAGGAGGATGATTTTAAGCGGTCCAAGAAAAAGGCTACTTCTCTCGATGCATAAAACTCAAGCACAAGGTGAATTTGGCTAGAGGCATATTCAAACTGTAAAACAGACCCCTGATCCTGTAATAATCTTGAGATTTCGTTTAATAAAACAACGGTTGACAGCGGATAGGCTGCTAACTTTTGAACAACCTCTTCATATTGGTTTGAAGGGATAATCGTTTTGACAGGCTGATTTTGCTGTTCCTGTATTTGCCGAAGCTCCTGTATTTGGGCAAGCTGCGTTTCCAGGCGCTCTTCTATTTTCTTTTGCCCATTTAACCATAATAAGCCTGATGTGATTATGAGGACAATAATAACAAAGACCAATCCCATTGCAAGTAAGAGATGGCTATTCCGTTGTTTCTTCTTGGGTAACAGATTTATGTCTACAAGCATCATTTCACCTACTTTAATGCCAAGCCAATACAATCTGAGAAAAAGGCAGGTACATTTACATTTTTCCTTGTCTGAAATAATGGTTCTGTAAATGCAACTACTTCTTGGCTAAGCTGAGCATCAATCTCAATTGCGAGCAAATGAATACATGGGTGGTCTCCGACAATTAACACCTTATTAATTTCGTATTGTCCTTTTGCCAAATTCGAACGGTACACATCCATCATCCTGCTCATTTCAGTGATAATCGGTTTTGAGATTTCATCTAGCTGACGGCTAGTTCCTTTCCATACCAATTGATCAACATGATTTCTGCCATAGTGGACTTCCACGGTTTCCTCGTGAAATACAAGCGGGATTTGTCTTAAAAATACCGGCTTATGTTCATGAAACACGGAAAGCTGTAAAGAGTTTGGGTTAATTTGAACGAGCAAAAGATGCTCTTGCGGCCGGGCTAAGTCTAAATGATAGCAAAGTCTGTAATACGACAGACAGGTTAAATCCGCTGCTTCAGGATGCAATTTCACTTTATCCAGCATCTGCTGATAATTTTGTACAACTGACTCCTTACTCGCAACTACTATTACTTCTTTATCGCCATTCCGAATCTGATTTGGAACAGCTTCTATAATCGGGTCTTCGAAAGGCAGATGAAGGGTTTGTCCAAGCTGAAAATACAAATGCCCCTTAATCTCGTCATCCGGGATTTCAATTGGTACATTCGTTTGTCTGACGATTACCTGAGAATCAGGAACACAATATCGCACCAGGCGGCCTTTAATCTGAGCATCTTTGACAAACTTATGCAAGAAAGAAATGAACTCATCCTGGTCCTGAACCAATCCATTCACGATTAAACCGGAAGGAATCAACCTTTGTCCATATTTAATAATCGATTTATTTTTGCCAGACTCTACAAAGCGCACGAAACGGTCATTGATTATGATGTTGACCCGATGATGTTTTTTTCGTACTAAGCCGCTCATCCGCTGCACCACCTACCAAAGAATATCAAAATACCATTGCATAATCTGTTCTCCATAAAACAGAGATAGAAGTGCTCCTAACGCAATAAAGGGACCAAACGGAATCGCCTGCCGCTTTTTAATCCTTCCAAGAAAAATCCCAATCATTCCAATTACTGCCCCAATTATGGTCGCTAAAAAAAAGGTCAGCAGTACATTGGGAAAACCGAGGGCAATCCCAATTACAAAGAACAGTTTAATATCCCCTCCGCCCATACCTCCTTTGCTAAGGATGGCTACAAGAAGGAGAAAAAGTGAAACCCCAACTCCTGCTGCATACGGATTCCACCATGGATCAAGGGGGGAGAAAACCCGATAAACTAACAAGAATACAAGAAAGTATATCAAAATCTTATTGGGAATCAGCATATATTTTAGGTCGGTTACGATAATAATGCTTAATAAAGATATTAATAGAAAGGAAACTACGAGTTCATTTGAAAAACCAAAATATAGGTACGCATACATAAACAATAGTCCTGTCAACAATTCAATAAATGGGTACAAAATTGAAATCGGAGCTTTACAATTTCGGCACTTCCCTTTGAGAAAAAGGTAGGACAGCACCGGAATCAATTCGAGCGGACCCAATTCCCTCTTACAATGAGGACAATGTGAATTTGGGTAAACGATTGACTGCTTTAACGGAACCCGTAAACCTACTACATTATAAAAAGAACCCAGCAATAATCCGAGCATTAAAAAAAGTATTGCATACACTGCATCCATAGCATAATTCCTTTTATTGGTTGATAGTTTTAGTATACTAGTAAATTTTTTATGTGACTATCTTTATGTGATTGAAATAAAGAAAATACCGCTACAAAATTACTAAATTAGCAATAAGCGGTAGTTGTCATTTTTAATTAAAATGTTGAACTGTTTTTATTTATAGACATGTTTGAGTTAATTTTAAATTCTTTTTCATCCCGAAGCGCGTACATATAGGTTAAGGCAAGAAATACCCAAAAGTATGGCGCAACAGGTACTACACTAATATTAAATTGTGCTTGTATCAAATAACTAGAAATGAGGACTGTAACCATAACCAGTTCTATAGATGGATTCTTACTTTTAATGATTGTTTTATATGCTTTAAATAAAATAGTACCTACCAAAAGTAAATAGCTAATGAGAGCTGGGCCCCCCATGGTAACGGCAATCTGCAGCCATTCATTATGAGCTTTATCAACCGTGACCGTTGGGAAATATTTCATTGTCTCTGCAGAATCATTAGGAAATACGAGGTGGAACGTATCCGGCCCCGAGCCTGTCCAGAAATATTCTTTTATTAAGGGTAAAGATGTTCTCCATATGTACCAACGGTGAGAACCCGCATTCATATTGTCTTCGGTAATGGCAGTCTTGGTATCTTGAACAATCGTTGCAGCTCGATTAGCTAAAATATTATTTGCCAGGTTATTGGCCGTACAAAATAAAATGATAAATAAAAAGATAACTGATATATACCTTTTAAATAAAGGTCTATTCTTCCATAAAATATAGACCCCTGTGATGAATAAACACATAGCTAAGCCTAACCACGCGCTGCGGGTGGTAGAGTAGAGTAAACCGAGGAACTGGATTGCTAATAAAAATAAATAGAGAGCTGCGAACTTTTTCTTGTTAGCTGTAAATAGAAGAAGCATAGTTACTAAAATAGCAATTAAAGAAAAGGTTCCAAAAAAATTAGCACTGCTAAAAAAGGATACGCTTCTTGTAGAACCTGTGTTAATAATTGATAGGTTAAAATGTTCAAGGATACCTTGGATTGAAGCTAAAGTGGCTATAAAAGAAAATCCCACTAACCAATTGTATTTCATAAAAACAGAAGATCTCCAAAGAACTGCTACAAATAGGGATAAATAACATATCCAAGTTGAAAGCCCTTCATATCTAGCTATTTTTCCTGATAGTGAGGTTTGTATATCAACTGAAAAAAGAACTGAAATAATTATTAAACTTAAAAATAATAATGCCATAAAGAGTGGAAGTCTAGGCACTTGATCCCATTGTAATAGAAGATTTTTTCGTTTAAACCATACTCCTGTCCACCATAAACTAATAATTAAAACTAGAAAAATAGTTTTGTGAGTTGTATATGATTGTTCAGGTAGAAATGGATTAACCGCTATCGGAAATATAATAAGAAAAAGTAATAATAGATTAAACATGAAATACCTCTATTAGTCTAATAAAAAAGAAAAAGGGGAATGATGATTTCCCCAGTTAGTTCGTAGTAAATGCCTGTTCTCTATTTAATTGGGTTTCCGTTTCATTACTAATGTCATATGATTTAGTTGTCTGGTCATCATTGAGAGTAACAGTATAAGTATATTTATTTCCATTTTTTGTTACTGTTACATAATGTAAACTGCCTGAAGGTAAAGTAAAATCAAAATTATTAAAACTATCTGAATCAGGTGTTACCCCACTGTAATTATTGTTTGTAAATGGATTTTCAAAGTTATCTAAATACCCCTTATCTATAAGATAGTCTAATGGTATATAAAAAGTAGATCCATCTTTTGTAGTTAATTCTGATATTGCTACTAGTTTAGCAGAACTAATCATTTGTTGAGCGTTCGCTATGTGCGCATCCTTCTTACTATTCTCAATTATCCCGCCTACACTCGGAACTGCAATCGCTGCAATAATCCCCAAAATCACGACAACTGCCAATAATTCTACTAACGTTAAACCTTTCTCGTTTTTCCATGCTTTTAGAATTCGGCGCATGTTTAATCCCCCTATTAATGAATAGTATAATTTCGTATGTATTGGTATAGAAAAGGCCGATATTTACACATGTTCAAAATGCCTGGATTAATCAACATGATGTAAAATCGGCCGGTTGCACTACTAGCTCAATATTCTTCAAAGTGCCCAAGATTAGAAGAATTTTCATAGCTTCCAATTTTTCTAGTTACCAATATTTATATGGACAAAGTTATTATATTATACTTAAGACTTTTAGACTATACCTTTATTGAATAAATTTTCCTATTGTATCGATTCAAACATACTGAACATCGGCAGCGCGATCGATGCGACGATGACACCGACTACTCCTGCTAAAAATGTGATTAAAACCGGTTCGAGCAGCGCCTTCAGCTTCTCTGTTGCAATCGAAACATCGGCTTCATAGAAGTCGGCTACTTTCCCCAAAACTGTTTCCATTGCCCCAGTTTTTTCTCCGGTTGCAATCATTTGTACCACCATAGGCGGAAATGCCCAGTGCTTCTGCAAAGGTTTTGTCATGGATTGCCCTTTTTCAAGTGATGTTTTTACCTCTTGCAGTGCCCGCACGTATACTTCATTACCTACCACATTTTCAATAATCGACATTGATTGCAGGATTGGAACGGAACTCGCATATAATGAGCTTAATGTTCTCGTCATTCTCGCTAAAGCGGATTTTCTTAAAATCATCCCAATCATCGGAAGCTTTAATACAAAATAGTCTAGATAGTATTGCCCATCCATCTTTTTAATGAAATACCAAAGTCCCCCCACAATGGTTCCTGCTATTAATAGCAATGCCCACCACCAAGTTACGAAAAACTGACTGGCTGTTAGGACCATTTTTGTAACAATAGGCAGCTCTGCGCCCAATGAGGCAAACATCGTTGAAAACGTTGGAACGACTGTAGTTAATAGAAAAATTAAAACGATAATCGATACGATTCCAATAAAGATGGGATATGTTAAAGCAGCTTTCACTTTATTGCGGGTTTCATATTGCTTTTCAAAATAGACGGCAAGACGGTCTAAAATGTCATCCATATTTCCTCCCACTTCTCCAGCTCTTACCAGATGGACAAATATGGGCGGAAAAATTTTCGGATGCTCCGCAACAGCCTGTGTAAAGGAACGACCTTCTCTTAGCTTTTCTTCAACCTTTAACAGAGCCTGTTTTAATAATTTATTATCGCTTTGTTTCGCCAATATTTGGGTGGCCTCAACGATGGATATCCCCGCTTGAATGAGGGTGGAAAATTGGCGAATGTACATGACGAAGTCTTGTGGCTTGACCCTTTTTTTCTTAATTTCAATCTCTTTGTATAGGAAACTCGTTAATTCCTCGAGAGAAAGGACCGCAATGCCCTGTTCACGAAGTTTCGCCATTGCTTCCTTTTGATCCGCTGCTTTTAGCTTACCGCTTCTTTTCTCGCCCTTCCGATCACGACCTGAATATTGATAGACAGCCATGATTAAAACTCACCTCTAAGATACGGGTAAGCAGCTTCATTGGAAATGACTCTCTCCCTTAATAAGTCTTCAATCGCCATTTGCATCGTTTGCATGCCTGCTTCCCTGCTCGTTTGGATCACACTTTGAATTTGATGCGTCTTTTCGTTGCGGATTAAATTCTTAACAGCCGCATTACAGATTAAAAGCTCCACCGCTGCTCTTCTGCCCGAATGATCAATAGTTGGGAATAACCGCTGCGAGATAACGGCTTTTAAAACCGACGCAAGCTGTATGCGAATTTGTGTCTGCTGCTCCGCAGGGAACACATCTATGATTCTATCGATGGTAGAGGCCGCATCGGTTGTATGCAATGTTCCCAATACAAGATGGCCCGTTTCAGCTGCAGAGATAGCGGTTGAAATCGTTTCTAAATCGCGCATTTCTCCTACTAGAATCACATCGGGATCCTGCCGCAAACAAGCCCGCAGCCCATTGGCAAACGATCTTGTATCGAACCCAACCTCGCGCTGGTCAATAATACTCTGACCGTGCCTATGTAAATATTCTATCGGGTCTTCCAATGTAATAATATGCTTTCTCATATAGCGATTCATTTCGTTTATCATCGCTGCAAGGGTCGTCGATTTCCCGCTCCCCGTTGGGCCCGTCACTAAAATTAACCCTTGCGGATGCGTAATTAAATTTTGGATTTGCGGCGGCAAAAACAAGTCTTGGATTGTTGGAATATGGGTGGGGATGACACGAATCGCCATACTTACACATGATCTTTGGTGATATGCATTGATTCGAAATCGGGAAACCTTAGGAATACCATAAGAAAAATCGAGCTCGCCTTTTTCCTTAAAAATAGGCCAAAGGTGATGCGGGATGATTGATCTTGCCATTTCTTCTGTATGCTCTGGAAGTAAAGGCGTTTTGCCGTAAGGCTTTAACTCCCCGTTGATGCGAACAATGGGCGGTACTCCGACCGTTAAATGGATATCGGAGGCACCAAATTCAAATGCTCCTTGTAATATAGAGTGTAGCTGCTCCTTATACATCTAACCTTGCCTCCTAGCTTTCCACAACTGCGCTCAAAACCTCTTCCAGTGAGGTATATCCCATTTTGACCTTCAACAGGCCATCAGCAGCCAATGATATCATTCCATGCTGACTGGCATGATTCTTTAAGTGCTGCATGGAGCTATTATTTAACATCAGAGATTTTAATGATTCATCAACAATTAGCACTTCCTGAATTGCCATTCGACCTGAATAACCGGTTTGTCGGCAAAGCGGACAGCCTTTAGCACGATAGATTTTTTCGATTGTAATACCGCGCTTTTGAAATAGATCTTTCTCCATTTCAGTCGGATCATACTCCTCCCTGCAGTCACGGCAAAGCTTTCTCACCAGTCTTTGGGCCACTACTCCAGAAAGGGAAGAAGCGACTAAATATGGTTCAACTCCCATATCAATCAAACGGGGAATCGCCGCAATGGCACTATTTGTGTGGAGTGTACTTAACACTAGATGTCCCGTTAGGGCTGAGCGGACCGCAATATCAGCTGTTTCCTGGTCACGTATTTCTCCAATCATAATGATATTCGGATCCTGTCTTAAGATTGAACGCAGACCATTAGCAAAGGTGAGTCCGATTTGAGGATTGACTTGAACCTGGTTAATCCCCTCTAGTTCATACTCGACTGGATCTTCAATCGTAACAATGTTTACATCGGCTTTATTTAAATGGTGCAGTCCCGCATAAAGAGTCGACGTTTTCCCTGCTCCTGTAGGTCCAGTAATCAGGACTAGCCCTTGTGGACTTTCAATTAACTGCACAAAGCGCTGGAGGTTGGACCGATTAAAATCAAGCTGTGCCAGCTTTTTCATCACCTTTGATAAATCTAGAATTCTCATGACGACTTTCTCACCATGCAGAGTAGGGAGGATTGAGATTCTCAGATCGATTGGTGTGGCATTCATTTTTAATTTAATCCGTCCGTCCTGAGGAAGTCTTGATTCGGTAATATTCATACTGGCCATGATTTTGATACGGGCTATCAATGATTCATATATATTTTTCGAGATGACCCTTTCTGTCCTGAGCTTGCCGTCAACACGATAGCGGATCAGAATTCTTTCTTCTTGCGGATCAATATGGATATCACTTGCCCGCAATTGAAGACCGCTCGTTAATATCTGATCAACCAAACGAACGGCTGGTGCATTATCCCCCGTATTCGCGGAAGAAATGACAGTTTCTTGCTCTGAAAATGTTTCTTTCATATCGTAATATTTATAAATAGATTGAATGATTTCATCTTTTTTAGCAATGACAGGACTAATCGCAAACCCAGTTGAAAGCCGAATATCATCAATCGTATAAACGTCCATCGGGTCATTCATCGCTATCGTTAAAACATTGCCTTCTTTTTTTATTGGCAAGATTACGTGGCGGAGGGCAAAATCCTTGGTGATAAGGGAAGTTAAGCTCCCATCAACCGGATAGCGATAAAGCGTAACATGAGGAATGCCGAGCTGAAATTCTAGCACTTCAATCAGCTGCTGTTCATTAATATAGCCTCGCTCAACTAATGCATCACCAATTTTTTGCTCCTGTTTCTTTAGCATTAGAGTTTCATCAAGCTGTTCCTGTGTAATGAGTCTCGATTCTACTAATAAATCTCCTAGCCTTTTTCTTTTTTCCACATACTCCACCGCCCGGTTTAATATTGGATCTCATCATTAATGTCCCAGCCAGACCCGTCTGGTACTGTGCAGCTGTAAAACCCTGTGATTGTTTCATCATACGGATATATATTGCCTGACACTTGCATTCCTGCCGGAGGTGTTCCGTTCATATAGACATCCCCGTTAACGATAATCTCACTTTGCTTTGAAATGGAAGGAATGGTTTGAAAAGCTGCATGACCTTGGATCGTTACGGATGAACCATTTTCTTGCAGAGAAAGTGTATTTTGAAAGAGTGCATTTCCGCCAATTGATATCGATGTTCCCCCAAATAAATAGACGGGACCAGCATAATTTGCACTGCAGGCATTGGCCACGCCAATATTCATATAGGATTTATTCGTTAAGGTTACCGTTCCGCCAAATTTAGCATTTCTTCCGGCGGTAAAACTGGCCGAATTTGTATCGAGGGTGAGATTCCCGTTTACTAATGCACCCCCGTCTATCTCGATGACGCCGTTTTCGCCTGTTACATGTACGTTTTTTTCAAAAATCGCGTTTTCCCCTACAGAAAGTCTCCCATTGGAAACCAAAAGATAAAAATCCTCTGAGAATCTGGCATTTCTGCCAACGATAATAGAGGTTTTAGAAGAATCAAGACTTGTGACACCCTCAAAGAGCCCATCTTTTCCGATGGTGATCGATCCGCCTGGTTTGGTTAAACCTACATCATCCGTGAATTTTGCATGGCCGGTTATGATAATTTCATTATTTGGATTATCAATGGTTACCTCACCTTGAAATAAAGTATCCCCATCGTAAAAACCTGAATCTGGATTATCAGGCTCTATAATGTCCCATCCTTCATCCCCTTCTTCAGGTCCCCAATCCGAACCATCTTCCCCTCCGTCAATCGGGTCATCACTCCCGCCAGGGCCAGACGATGCTGTAATATAAATTGTATTGGTCAAGGTTTTCCCAGAAGAAGAAGCACTCGTAAATCCTTTACTTTGGAAGATAATGTTCAGCTGATTTTCTGCAGGCTGTTCTGTTTGAATATTAAACACTTGATATCCGAATTGGTCTTCTGTCTGCTCAATATAATGTTCAATCGTTCCAGGAAAATTGAATATAACCCAATCATTGATCTCCTGCAAAGAGCCTGGTCCCGGTTCACTTAATAAATAGCTGTAGATACGATTTCTAAAATCAAGAATCCCCATCTCAGCCAAGTTTATTTCTTGAATCAGGCTTTCTGATTTTTGATTTTGTTTACTTTGCGTCACATTAAAACTAATCAATGTTAAGGCTAAAATCGTCAATACAGATGTAATCAAGAGAGTCCAGATTAACGCAGAACCATGTTCATTTTGGTTATAGATTAGAAGTTTTTGCATTGGTTCGTACACTCCGCAAATAAGTTTTGAGTGTGATAGCATCGTTTGGATTTTGCAAATCGGAGACAGTAAGCTCAAGCTCGACTGGTTCAAGATTGGTTGCGATTGTTTCTGGGGTAACACTATACAGTAAGTCTGATTCAGAAATAATCGCTCCATTCAAAACAATATCTGCCCGTCCATCGCCATTATCATCCTTTAGCTCAACCGTAAAAGTCCCTTCAGAATAATAAGCGACAGTTAGAGCAGTCATGATCCTATTCGCTTCATTTTGCAGCTGAACCATCGCTTTATCCTTTTGAAAGGCATTCGATCCAAAGCTAAAAAAACTAAAAATCACCGTTATGACAATCCCAAAAATAACGAGAGCTCCAAGTAGTTCAATTAGCGTCAGACCCTTTTCATTTTTCAAAATCGTTCTCATGAAGCACTTCCCCCGCTCTGAAGCTGAACGTACCCGAAATTTTGGCTTAGCAGCTTCTCCCGCGTAACACTGTCAAATACTTGAACATGAAGGGTCTGCAGGGACTGCTCTGGATCACAATACAAAAGCAGCGTGATAAAATAGCGCTTTTCATTTAAAACAAACGCCCCATTTACATCAAGACCCTCAAATAAATGCTGGTAGTTTGGAAATAGATTGGTATCAGGGCTTGGACAAGCCGTTTCTGAAAAATTTTCCTGTACCTTTTCTAAGACAAGCGAGGATAGATGAACAGCCGAAAGCTTGTCCTCATTGTATGAAGTAAATTGAAAGCCTTGGGTAAAAAAACCTATGGCCCCCACTACAACTATGGATAGTACGGCAAATGCAATGAGTAATTCGATAACGGTAAAACCCTTACTGCTATTCTTCATTACGAAGTCCCTCTGGATTATGGTTTTATACTATACTGAATTTCATAGATAGGAAGATAGGTATCTTCAGCAACAACCTCTGAATGAACGACCTCACCTTCTGCATTGAAATAATCTCTCCTAATTATTAAAGTAGAGCCCTTTTTCCCAGGTTGTGTTGTGCCTGCCTTTTCCTCATCCGCAGACACATACTGAACAATGGTTCTTGGTTCAAGCACCTTTTCCTGAATAATATGATAGCGAACAAATTCATTCGATTTTAGACCAGTAATCGTTAAATGCAGACTCGTTTTGCTGATTGGAACAAGCTTAAAGGCAAGCCGCGAATCACCGTCATTGAAAAAACGGAAGTCCAATTTTTGGGTCCTATCAATTTTTGCTTCCAGCCCTGGCTGAATCCCAGCAGGAAGACTTTTGCTTGTATGGCGTTCGATTACCTTCAGATCAGTAGACAATACCGCTTCCCATAAAAGTGAGGCAACATTAGATAAATCTTCATCAGAAAGTGTATCTGGGCTTTCGTTTTCAGCCCATTGCAGCATGGAAAAAGCCTGTCCCGGCTCAATCTGAAACTCTATAGATGATAATTGGCTTATATCAGGAAAGGATCGAACAAGGGAAATAACAGCAGCATTGGCAGTTTGCTGAGGCGGGTCTGCTTGTATCAAATCGTCTTTTCCTGTACCCTTTTCTTCTGGTGAGTCATCCTTAGGCAACCCTGATACGACTGCGCTTCTGATGACTGTATTTTTAGGAAATGCCTGATTAAAAATTTTTTCATAGGCAAAGCTGCTTAGCTGAAAGATACAAATAAATAAGACGCTTCCTAAAAGAATCGAAACAAATAGTTGAATTCCTCTCCAAACTTTCATGGTCCCACCTCTTATTCACTGGATGCTCGGAACCGTTTGGACAGTTCTTTTAAAAACAGCTTTTCATTCTGTAAAACAGGCGTGTCGTCCTCGTACGTTGTTTTTTGTTTTTTTACTGACTCCGCCTGTTCTTTATATAAATTGGCAATACCGTCGTTTAATAACATGGATCTGCCTGGATATGATGATGCAAATTCCTCTTCCTCTATATCATCCCTTGTTTCAGCCTCAAGATTTTCAGGAAGAGACACCCATTTCAAATCAAATTGCTCAACCGTCTGATTAAACTGATGCACGTTTTCTATATTTTCGAACGGCTTCGATTCAATTTTGTTCTCATCAGCTACTTGATCCGAAGTGTGGATGATATCTTTATGAGGCTCACGGTCAGCCTCTAAAGTCAGCGCAAGATTTTCTCGTTCTTTTCGTTTTTCGTCAAAAGATATAACATTTTCAATGGTTTTTGTTTGCGATTCGTTCTGCAGCTTTTCAGCTGCCTCCTCTTTTTTATGAGATTTATTCCAATCATCTGACATAATCCAATCATCAAGGAGATAACCAGGCTCATCTTCAGCCGTGGAATCATCATCCCAGCGGAAACCAGGCATCTCATAATCCAACTTTTCATCTGAGAGCAGGTACTGAAGCTCATTTTTAGTATTGGAGCCGTTTTTCATATTGGCTGTCGGCTTTATTTGACCCTCAGCTTGTATACTTGCCTGACTGTCTATGACATTGATTGAAGCTGACTCTGAATCCACTTGTACTAGATTGGCTGGTTTTGCCAATTTTGCTTTATCCAGTTGCTTTTGATAACTGAATAATGGCTGAGGAAGGTCTGCTGCTCCTCTTTTTTGCTGGACTGCTTTTTTATAAAAATGTTCGCCCCACCATTTCAAAATCAGAATGCTCATTGAAATGGTTAATCCTATATGTATCAAAATGGTTTGCAGCTTAGGCAGATGTCCCCAAGCAAGGATCAATAGCCCTCCCGCTAAACTGGAAACAAACCAAATAACCACTCTCCCGAACAATGACCAACGGACGGGCAGCAAGAAAACTAATAGAATAAGACCGACAGCACTAACAGCCGTATGTATAAGATTTTCCATCCTCCTACCTCCGTCATATTCCTGTAACTCTATTGTATATTATTTATTGAATAATAGTTATAAAAAACTAGTCTTTTCCTACTAAATATAAAAAAATATAATAAAATTAAAAATTTTTAATGACAAAAAGTATCTTCCCAATGGAAAGATACTTTCATCCGTTAGCTTGAATGGATTGGTACTCTGATACTTTATTTCTTCCTCTTCGTTTTGCACCTACATACATCGCAAAATCCGCATGTCTGATTAGCGTCAGGTAATCATCTGCATCTTCAGGAGCATTGGCAACTCCGATACTGGCGGTAATTCGAATAAGCGACCTTTTCCGATTTTGAATTAATTGTTGTTCTAGAGTAAACGGACGATTCGCAATCATAATCCGCAATGTTTCTGCAATCGATAAAGCTTCTGCTTTAGAAATATTCGGAAGAAGGATTACAAATTCCTCTCCGCCATAGCGTGCCACAATGCCTGTTTCGCCAATAAATTGCTGAATCCTGTCAGCAATTGCACGCAATACCTCATTGCCGCTTTGATGGCCATATGTATCATTAATCGACTTAAAATGGTCAATATCGATTAGAATCAATGATAAATAATTGTATTTACGCTCCATGAGCATCTGATACTCTTGTTCAATCAGTCTCTCAAAATAGCGGTAATTATATAAACCCGTTAAAGCACATCGTTCACTCTCTTTTTTCGTAAGTTCATAGTTACGTGCATTTTCAAGAGCAATCGCTAAATACGAACATAATATATCAACAATCATAAGCTGGTATTTTTTATAGGCCCGCTTTTCAGTAGTAGCTAACAGCAAAACGCCAACTACCTTCTGATTACGCATAATCGGGACACAGAGAACGCTTTCCGCCCCCTCGGGCATATACCCTTTTGCAATCGTTTCCCACTGAGCTTTAGAAGAATAGAGAACCGCTTTTTTTGTACCCCAAACCATACCGCTGATCCCCTCAAAACGGAGAAGAGGTTCCATATCCAAGCTCTTATTTTCGCCTTCTTCATAACGGCGAATCAACTGAAGTTCCTTATTATCAATCACATCTAATATATATGCATGACTGACTGGAACAATCGTTGTTATACGCTTCATAAAAAGGTCTACTACTTCTCTGGCTTTTAAACTTTGTGTTAGCTCATGTCCAATCTCGGTTGCCTTTTGAAGATGGTCATTAATGATATCAGTAGAATAATAGAGTCTTAATATAAAGGCGACAGTAAAAAATGGAATTCCCAGCAAAATACCAGAGGCAACTCCGATTTCTTTATATAAAATAAAAAGCCCCATCCCCAGCGGAACAATCATCAATAGAGAAGCAAGTTCCCAGATAATATCTTTTCCCAAAAGCTTTCTTTTCACATTAAAAAACAATCTTGAAAATAGCATTAAACCCGCTTGATTTCCTGCAAAATAAACGAGGGTATAGCTGATAACCAATATAAGCCCGTAAGGCTGATTCATAGTAAAAGTATGATGATCTCCGCCAAGAGCATAAAAACTTAGACCGCTTAAAACAGAGACCATAAAGATCATAATGGAATTAAGCGGATAACGATAGAGATCGCTTTTGCTCGTTTTGGTACGTAAAAGCAAGAAAACCAGGAAAATATGCATAAATAGAATTTCAATAAATAAGCCATATAAAAGAAAAACCGTCATGGAAATCCATTGTACAAAAGCAATGGTTGTACGGTTTACAACAAAGGGCATTAAAGCAGCCCCAATCATAAGCACTAGGAACCATAGCATATCAGTTGGCTGTTCAGGCAGGATTGGAGGAAAATAAAAATAGGCAGCTGCTATTCCTGCTGGAATAAAAAGTGACCAAAGTGTCCATATTACAATTTTTTTAGCAGAAGAAACCATCATTTTTATTTCCCTCCTTTCCCTATAAAACTAGTCAAAAAGTCTTAATAATAAATTAACTTTACCAAAATATTTTTTATTTGTCACATATTTCTTTTATTTCACACATTTGTTATTTCAAAGTATTTTTTTACTTCTGAAATAAAATAAAGAGAGCCTGTAACGACTAGAATTTCCTGTTCTTCCATTTGCGTCAGCTGCCCGTCTAGCCAAGCTTTCCAGTCCTCTGCCACATAGCCGCTGCCACCTGGTATTGCAGCCTTTAATTCCTCTGCTGAAGCAGCTCTAGGGAAATCAAAGGACGTGACATAAAGTGAATCTGAGATTTCCTTAAGCAGTGAAAGCATTGGCTGTAATGGCTTGTCTGAGAGCCCAGCAAACAGGACTTTAATCCTATTTTTCGGAAATCTGAGTTTAAGTGTTTTCGTTAGTGCTTCGATTCCTTCACGATTATGCGCCCCATCAATAATAATCGTCGGCTGTTCCGATACGGTTTCAAAGCGTCCCGGCCAATAAGCATTTTTTATCCCTTCATACACATGCTCAGGTTCGATAAAGAAAGAAAAATATGTTTTTAAATAGTCTGCTACCATCACGGCTAAAGCAGAATTATGAGCCTGATAGGTTCCCTTCAGCCCCGTAACGAGATCGCGATAGATATGGTATGGTGTCTCAAGTGTATACCGTTCGCCATCTTCGATTGATTCGTGGTTGGAAATCACAAAATGAGTATCCAGCTTATATAATTTAGCTTTTTTCGCGGCTGCTACTTCTTCTATAATCTCTACTGCTTCCTTTTTGTCTTCACTGATCATCACGGGGATTCCATTTTTAATAATACCTGCTTTTTCATATGCAATATCGGATATCGTGTCACCAAGGATGCGAACGTGGTCCATACCAATATTCGTGATAACGGATATAAGAGGGTAAATAATGTTGGTTGAGTCAAAACGTCCTCCCAGTCCTACCTCCATAATCACAATGTCAACCGGACGGACAAATCCAAAATAATAGAGACACATCGCGGTAATCACTTCGAACTCGGTTGGTCCCCCCAGTTCTGTTCCTTCTAATTCGTTTGCCAGCGGTATGATTATTTCGGTAAGCTGTACCATTTCATCATCCGATATCGGCATTCCATTAATGCTGATTCTTTCATTAAATTGTTCAATATAGGGGGAGGTAAAAGTTCCGACTTCATACCCCGCAGATTGCAGAATAGAGCGGACAAATGTAACGGTCGATCCTTTCCCGTTGGTTCCGCCGATATGTACAAATTTGATCCTTTGCTCTGGATGCCCCATCTTTTCCATGAGCCATTCCATCCGTTTTAAGCCTGGTTTCACCCCGAGCCGGAGACGGCCATGGATCCAGGCAAGAGCTTCCTCATAGTTCATGCTAAACCCCTCCTACGCATAAATGATGACGAACCTGTAAGATTCGCCATCATTCATTACCTCATTACATTGTTTTTAGTTCTTCAATCCGTTTTAATACAGTTTCCCGTTTTTCCGTGTAATCTTTTTCTTTAGCTCTTTCTTCCTCAACTACCTGTTGTGGTGCTTTTTCAATGAAACGCTCATTGGCAAGCTTCTTCTGTACCCTCTCAACCTCTTTCGTCCATTTGTCGAGTTCTTTTTCGAGGCGGGCAATTTCTTCTTCAATATTAATTAATCCTGCAAGAGGTAGAATAACCTCTACTCCTGTTGCAACAGCTGTCATCGCCTTTTCTGGTGTTTCGACAGCGGTTCCGATTTCTAGATTTTCCGGGTTACAGAATTTTTCCAAATAGTTTTGATTATGAATGAGAATATCACTCGTTTCTTGATCCTTGGTTTTTAAATAAAGATTAATTTTTTTGCTCATTGGTGTATTTACTTCTGCCCGGATATTACGAACAGAACGAATAATTTCAACGAGAAGTTTCATTTCTTTTGCAGCCTTATCATTCGTTAAATCCGGATTCACAGTTGGCCACGCTGCCACTGTAATGGATTCACCTTGAGTAGGCAGGCTTTGCCATATTTCTTCTGTGATAAATGGCATAAATGGATGAAGCAAACGCATGGTATTGTCTAGAACATAAGCGAGTACGGAACGAGTTGTCTTTTTGGCCTCTTCATCCTCCCCATATAAAGGAAGTTTTGCCATTTCAATATACCAGTCACAGAAGTCATCCCAAATGAAGTTGTATAAAACGCGGCCCACTTCGCCAAATTCGTATTTATCAGCCAGCTTCGTTACCGTTTCAATCGTCTCATTTAAACGGGTTAGAATCCAGTGGTCAGCGACTGACTTTTCACCGCTTAAATCGACATCGGTATAACTCATATCTCCCATATTCATTAAGGCAAACCGGGAAGCATTCCAAATTTTATTGGCAAAATTCCAAACCGATTCTACTTTTTCTAAGCTAAAGCGTAAATCTTGCCCTGGTGAAGTTCCGGTAGATAAGAAATATCGAAGTGAATCAGCACCGTACTTTTCAATAACTTCCATTGGATCGATTCCGTTCCCTAACGATTTACTCATCTTACGGCCTTCTGCATCCCGAACCAATCCATGGATTAACACATCTTTGAATGGACGTTTCCCGGTAAACTCTAAGCCTTGGAAAATCATGCGGGACACCCAGAATCCAATAATATCGTACCCCGTTACTAAACAATCGGATGGATAGTACCGTTTGTAGTCCGATGCTTCTTCATTCGGCCATCCCATGGTAGAAAATGGCCATAATGCAGAACTGAACCACGTATCAAGCACGTCTTCATCCTGTTTCCAATTTTCAATATCTGCTGGCGGTTCATAATCTACATAAACTTCGCCTGTTTCTTTATGATACCAGGCTGGAATTCGGTGTCCCCACCAAAGCTGTCTGGAGATACACCAGTCACGGGTGTTTTCCATCCAGCGCAAATAGTTCGTTTCAAAGCGATCCGGTACAAAGTGAACCTTATCCTTTTCTTGCTGCAGGGCAATCGCTTCATCAGCTAGAGGCTGCATTTTTACAAACCATTGCGTGGATAGATAAGGTTCAACAACAGCCCCGCTTCGCTCAGAGTGACCAACGGAGTGAAGGTGCTCTTCAATTTTAAAGAGAACGCCTTGCTCCTTTAGATCTTTAACGATTTGCTTGCGGCACTCAAAGCGGTCCATGCCCTGATATTTTCCTGCTAATTCATTCATTGTTCCGTCTTCATTCATAACAAGGATACGCGGCAGATTGTGACGGTTTCCGATTTCAAAGTCATTTGGGTCATGAGCAGGGGTAATTTTAACAGCCCCAGAACCAAATTCCATATCAACATAATCATCGCCAACAATCGGAATTTCACGGCCAACGATTGGGAGAATTACCGTTTTTCCGATTAAATGCTTATAACGGTCATCTTCAGGATGTACGGCTACGGCTGTATCACCAAGCATGGTTTCTGGCCGGGTTGTGGCTATTTCAATATGACCTGACCCGTCCTTTAACGGATACTTCATGTGATAAAAGGCACCCTGCACATCCTTATGAATCACCTCAATGTCAGATAAAGCTGTTTTGGTAACCGGATCCCAGTTTATAATGTATTCTCCGCGATAAATCAGACCCTTTTTATAAAGGGTAACAAATACTTCTTTTACCGCTTGAGAAAGACCTTCATCGAGTGTAAAACGCTCACGGCTATAATCAAGGCCTAATCCAAGTTTTGCCCACTGCTCCCGGATATGGCTGGCATATTCTTTTTTCCATTTCCATGTCTCTTCAACGAATTTTTCTCTGCCTAAATCATATCTGGTTTTTCCTTCGCTCCGGAGCTTTTGTTCCACTTTTGCCTGCGTCGCAATCCCGGCATGGTCCATTCCAGGGAGCCAAAGTACATCATAGCCCTGCATACGTTTCATTCTGGTTAATATGTCTTGTAATGTTGTGTCCCAAGCATGTCCTAAGTGAAGTTTTCCCGTTACATTAGGCGGGGGAATGACAATCGTATATGGTTTTTTTTTCGGATCGTTTTTAGCCTCGAAAAACTTCCCATTCAACCACCATTCATAACGCCCTTTTTCAATTGATTTCGGGTCATATTTCGTTGGCAGTTCTTTTTGTTTCGTTTCCATTACTTATCCTCCTGTTCTTATAATCCTTTCGGTAATTCAAAAGCAAACAATATAAAAAGCCCTTTCCATCCAAAAGGACGAAAAGAGCTTATTTCGCGGTACCACCTTTATTCTAAGCAGGCTGAAAGCCTTAGCTTAGCACTCTGATTTGATAACGGCTCATCACCGGCTTTTACTACTGTATGTTCATAAAAGCTGCTCCAGGGCGACCTTCCAACGACTTTACTTAAGGAACCTCCCAGCTATTGGTTCCTCTCTCTTCAAGCAATGATTCGCTGTACTCTTCCCTTTCCTCGCAAATCTTTATTTTTCTTTTTTTAATATTAGCGAAATGAATAGTATTAGTCAATGGTATTGACGATTTTAGTTTATCTTATACATGAACGGTCGAAAGGTGAAAGAAATAACACATTCTATAGTGTTTATACATAGATTATAAAGAGGGACGTAAAGGGGGAGAGAGCCTTTTATGAGAAGAAAATACAATCCTTACACTTTGCCGCCATGGCTGCGAAACTTCCGCAGCATTTGCCAGCAGCTCATTGTGCCTTTTTCTATTTTCCAAGGAATTCGAACTTTATTTTTCCCTACTACTTTTGATGTTTTATTACTGTGCATATTTGTTGTGACTGCATTAGCTTTTTATTTTGATTGGATTTAAAGGAGCCCTTATTGGATGAACCCTCCTATTGGGCTCCTTCTTTTGCTTGCTTTTTCTGTCTTTCAATTTCATCCAATCTCATCACAATATACTCCGTATTTTTCAGAATCCAAAATTTTACCTGTAGTTCCCTGGCGGCTTTAAACTGGTTAAATTTTGTAGTGCTTTTATAGTATTTTTCAAGTGTCTGTATAATAGGAAGCGGATACGCTAAATAACTGATCAAGAGATCCATTTCCAGCTCTTTTAAAGCAAAATGACTCGTGTACGTATAAATCCACTCCACAACATCTTCATTCTGATTCGGCAGTCCCTCACACGCCCTTGCGACAAAGGGCAAAATATCATGATGAGGTGCGGCATACCGGGATTCTTCAAAATTAATAAAATATCCATAGCCTCTTTCATCAAATAAGAAATGATCAGGAGCGACTTTTCCATGAACGATGACCATTCTCATCTTTTTGGAATCCTTTGCTTTTTCATACCAATCATCCAGTTTTCGAATCGCAAATTGGAGGGCTTGTTTTACATTATGATAGTACGTGCAAATCATGAGTTCAAATGGGGACATATACCACTTTTGTTCACAGGCTTCTATCATTTCATCTAGCATCAGGGATTCTTTTTCCCACTGGGTTTTCGTCTCTTCATAATGATTTTCTGTATTCTCATCTGTGAGTTCTACTTCTTTAGAAGACAGGGTATGGAGCCGAGCCAGCTCACGAAACAATTGCTTTTGTTTGCTATTTCGATCTTCGGTATTTTTATATTCATTGGCAACCCAGGGCATTAAATAAAAAAGCCGGTTTTGATAAAGCACAGCATATCGTCCATCTGGTGTTGGATAAATGGGAACAATTCGGTTATACCCTTTTTGAAAAAGCAAATGAATGTTTCGGACAAAATTAATGCCTTTATAAGGACTAGCCTCTTTTAAGGCAAAAGTCCCCTGGTTTGAGTATATTTTATAGGCAGAGCCAATCTGTTCGACATAATGCGACCTGATTCCGTATTGACTCAGAATTGGCTGAATCGCTGTAAGGGCATCGGTTTGGGACATTTCCCTTTCCCCTTTCCATCCTTCTCTTAACCTGGTGCAAAATAGGAGAAAGAGCAGGAAAGAAATAATCCTCCTGCTCGTGGTCTCTATTTTTTATGAATGACTGGTTTCTTTGCCTCAGGAATATATAAGACTTGCCCGTCATGAATTTCTTCATGCGCCTCTAACTGATTCACCTTTAAAAGCTGCTGTACACTGATTTCATAGCGCTCAGCGATCTGTTCTACACTCTCTCCCTGCTGGACAAAGTATATCTTCATTCTGGCAGATTCCTCTTCTTCTGTTTTTCTGGCAAAAAACTCAGCTAGCGAAATCCCTTTCCCTTTCGCCGTTTTTTGCTTCAAGGTTTGTGTCTTCACTTTTTTATTGTCTTCAGCTTCTTCTTGTTCTTGCTGATCTTCCGTTTCAGGATACTCTGCTGCTGGTGCAGATGAAGAAGATTCAGGGAGATTCTCAACAAATCCAGCTTCTTCTTCGGATACGGAAGGCTGTTGTTTTTCCCCTCTAACAGCTAACTGGTCTACTTCCTCAGTAGCTTGAAAAGACGGGAACTTATTGTTGGCCTGGTAGGCAATATGAATCGGGACGGCTTCTTCTTCCTCTGTCTGTTCAAATGGTTTCCTTGCTTCCGCTGAAAAAGAATAGTCTTCTTCTAGATCTTCCGACTCATCCTCATACTCATAGTCGTCCTCGTCATCTACATCTTCGAGTTGATCATCTGCTTCAGTTGAGCGGAAAAGCAATACTTTTTCTTCTTCTTGAACTTCTTCTGTTGCTTCTTCCTCAGCCAGGTCTTCGGCTTCATCAATCACTGATGTTTCTTCGTGGCCCCGTACACCCGTAACCGTTAGGTCGGCAGAAAGCTTCAGGCAGTTATTCTCTGGAAGCACATAATCAAAACTGTCTACATTGACATCTAATTCGTCTAAACTGTTCACCCTGTTTGTTGGAATGGTAATGTCAACAGGGAAATAATGCTGAAATACGAAACACTCTTCTTCATCAGACTCGCTCACCCGTACATATCTTCCAGACGTCAATTCATCCTCTTCGTTCTCCTCATTCTTTTCCACTTGTCTATATTCACCCGTTAATTCTAAGGAGCCACGAATCGCTACATATAATTCCTTCTCCTGAATCGTCACATTTGGTTCAAGCGAAATAGATAGAAGCTCTGCTACTTCCTGTCCCTTTCGAAACCAGACAGACTCCTCTAAGGAAAATCGTAAATATGAAGTGTTTCCTTGAGTCAAAGGGACTCCTCCTTTCATGACTTCATTTAAAAGTTCAGTATGTCATTAACACTTTATGAAACGCTTAGACAATTTATGAACAGAAGTATGAAAGGATTGGGAAAAACTTCTGAAGAAGATAAAATCCCCTGCACAATGAATTATGCAAGGGATTTTATCTTTCTATCAGGCAAGCTTTGAAAAAGCTCTTTCAATCGCAGCGATTGTTTTATCGATATCTTCATCTGTATGCGCTGTTGAAAGGAATAAACCTTCAAATTGGGATGGCGGCAAGAAGACACCTTCATTCGCCATCTCCCGATAGTAAGCAGCAAAAAATTGAAGATTTGACGTTTTCGCAGTTTCATAATTAATAACTTTTTCATTGGTAAAGAAAAAGCCAATCATAGAACCGGCGCGATTCACACAGTGTGGAATATTATATTTTTCTGCTGCCTCTTTAATTCCAGCCTCCAGACGGTCACCTTTTTTCACAAAGTCCTCATAGTCAGCTGGAGTCAGCTGCCTTAGTGTCTCATATCCCGCTGTCATCGCTAATGGATTTCCTGAGAGCGTGCCTGCCTGATAAATCGGACCAGACGGAGCAATTTTACTCATGATTTCAGCTTTTCCGCCAAATGCTCCAACCGGCAGCCCGCCCCCGATTACTTTTCCAAGACAGGTGAGGTCCGGAGTAATGCCAAAATAGCCTTGAGCACAATTATAGCCAACTCTAAAGCCTGTCATGACTTCATCAAAAATTAATAGTGCTCCATACTGTTCAGTCAATTCGCGCAGTGTTTCAAGAAACCCGGCAACTGGCGGAACAACTCCCATATTTCCAGCGACAGGTTCTACAATTACACAAGCAATATCATCGCCATACTTTTCAAATACGAGTTTGGTGTTTTCAATATCATTATAAGGCACCGTAATTGTATTTTTCGCTATACTTTCAGGTACACCTGGACTATCTGGGAGGCCAAGAGTTGCAACACCAGAACCTGCTTTAATCAAAAGAGAATCTCCGTGTCCATGATAACTTCCTTCAAATTTTAAAATCTTATTTCTGCCTGTGTAACCGCGGGCTAAACGGAGGGCACTCATTGTTGCCTCTGTTCCTGAAGAAACCATACGTATGATTTCAATAGAAGGAACTCTTTCTTTCACAAGTTCAGCTAACTGGTTTTCAGCAAGTGTTGGCGCTCCGAAACTGGTACCAGATTCCGCTACTTTTTTGATTGCTTCAACTACTGTGTCATTGGCATGGCCGAGAATAAGGGGTCCCCAAGAAAGAACGTAATCAATATATTCATTGCCATCAATGTCATAAATCTTCGAGCCTTTCCCTCTTTCCATGAAAATCGGATCCATGTCAACAGATTTAAAGGCCCGGACTGGACTATTCACTCCGCCCGGCATTAATTCAAGTGCTTTTTTAAACGCTTCCTTTGAACGCTCGTAGGATCTCATCAATGAAACCTCCTAAATCGGATTAAAGTTCTTCCGTCATCCATCTGGCTGCTTCTTTTGCATGATAGGTCATAATAATATTAGCACCTGCACGCTTCATGCTAGTAAACATTTCAAGGACTGTTTTCTTCTCATCGATCCAGCCGTTTTTGGAGGCTGCTTTAATCATTGCATATTCACCGCTGACATTGTAGGCCACAATTGGGACAAAAACTTCATTTCGCACTTCCCGGATAATATCTAAATAGGACAGTGCTGGTTTAATGATAAGGAAATCGGCGCCTTCCTCTATGTCAGTTAATGCTTCTTTCATTGCCTCTAACCGATTAGCAGGATCCATTTGATACGTCTTGCGGTCTCCAAACTGAGGTGTACTGTGAGCAGCATCACGGAATGGACCATAAAAAGCTGAAGCATATTTCACCCCGTATGACATAATCGGTACATGAGTATAACCTGCTTCATCTAAACCTTGGCGAATCGCAGCAACAAATCCATCCATCATATTGGATGGCGCAATAATATCAGCGCCTGCTTTCGCTTGACTGACAGCGGTTTTGGTTAATAGTTCTAAGGATGGATCATTGTCCACTTGACCGTCTCTGATAACTCCGCAATGACCATGATCCGTATATTGGCATAGACAATTGTCTACTACAACAACAAGTTCTGGGAAATATTCCTTAATGAATCTCGTTGCTTTTTGAACAATTCCTTCATCGTTATAAGCTTCAGAACCAACAGCATCTTTATGAGACGGTACACCGAACAAAATAACAGATGGAATGCCTAAAGAAACGACTTCTTCAATTTCCTCTTTTAAGTAGTCCAATGAAATTTGAAATACTCCTGGCATCGATGAAATTTCATTTTTGATGCCTTCCCCCTGAACAACGAAGAGAGGGTACATGAGGTCACTTGGAGATAGCCGGGTTTCTCTAACCATCGTACGGATCCCTGCTGACTGCCGTAAGCGGCGATGGCGTCTAAAATCTAAATCGTGCATTTTTACAGCCTCCTAATTTGTATATTTTACAATCGCTTTAAACAAATCGTCGAACGTATATTGCTCTGGTATAATATCGGCCTCTATTCCAAAAGCGTTTAGCGCTTTCTGTGTGGAAGAACCAATCACAGCGCAGATAAATTCTTGTTGTTCCATCCTATCTTTAATGGCTAAACAGACCTCCATAAAATGATGAACGGTTGATGGACTTGTAAAAGCAATAATCATGTTGTGCTTGTAATTTTGTAAGAGCTCATTTAACTGTTCCCGGCTTTGTCTAGGAAAAAAGGTTTCATATACAATCGGGTCTTCTACCAAGGCTCCTTTTGCTGTTAATTCATTTTTAATGACAGGCTGAGCCAGATTACCTCTAGGTAAAAGGATTTTGTCACCGCCTTTAATCACTTCGGCAAATTCCTTTACAAAGACATCTGCAGCATAAACACTGGGTGTAAATTGAACCATCAGCCCTTTTCTTTCAATCGCGTTGGCCGTTTTTTTCCCAACTGCAGCAATTCTAGCTGTAATATTCTCACTTTTAACTTTCTCAAAAAAATAGGTGACCGCATTTTGACTGGTGAAGATAATCCAATCATATCTTTCTTTTGATACAGAAAATTCAATGGGCCGAAAATCGATCAGTGGAACAATATGCGGAACCCCTCCAGCTTCTGAAACTGAATGTGCAAATTTCTTAGCAGCCTCTCCACCTCTTGGAAATAGGACGTGATACCCTTTTAAAGGCTGTTCAGCGTTCATTAATGGTCCAACTCCTGCTTGACTCTGTCAATCAGCTCTTTTGCACCATGGCTTGAAAGCAATTCTGCAGCTTCTTTTCCAACTTGGATTGGGTCTGTTCCCTCAACAATCTCTTTATAGATAATCTCACCATCCGGTGCTGCGACAAGTGCCATCATCGATATAATGCCATTGTCTTTAATGGATGCATATCCGCCAATTGGCACCTGGCATCCGCCTTCCATTTTTTGCAGAAATTCTCTTTCTGCCAAGACCGCTTTAGCTGTCTCTTCAGAATGAAGGGGCTTTAAAATGTGTAATAGCTCCTCATCGTCCTCTCTGCACTCAATCGCAAGTGCACCTTGACCTACAGCGGGAATACAAATATCCGGATCTAAATATTGAGTAACGACTTCTTTTGACCAGCCCATCCGCGCTAACCCGGCCGCAGCCAAAATAATCGCATCATAATCCTCTGTTTCGAGCTTCTGAAGGCGGGTATCAATATTACCACGAATCCATTTAATCGTTAGATCTGGTCTTCTTGCTAATATTTGCGCAGATCTTCTTAAACTGCTCGTCCCGATAACAGCACCTGCCGGCAGTTCATCTAACGGAACATGTCCTTTTGATATAAGGACATCCCGATGATCCTCCCGTTCTGGTATACAGCCAATGATGAGCCCCTTTGGCAATTCTGCAGGCATATCCTTCATACTATGTACCGCAAAGTCAATTCTCTCATCCAGTAATGCCTGCTCAATCTCTTTAACGAAAAGACCTTTACCGCCTACCTTCGAAAGTGTTACATCTAAAATTTTGTCACCTTTCGTAACAATTTCATGGAGATGAAAAGTAAGAGTCTCTTCGTTCAATTGCTTCAGTTGTGATAAAACCCATTTTGTTTGTGTTAGAGCCAGCTGACTTCTACGTGAACCAACCGTTAAGTTTCGCATGAAAAATCCCTCCTATTAGGTGTTCCAAAAATGAAAGGAAGACAGGCTTCCAAACAAGAAAAAGTTAATTAACACGATTAAAAAAGATGCGATGTTCCAAAGTGCCAGGGATTTCCCCGTTTTATGCCGTCTAACCTTCATGTAGAGGAACACACTATACACAATGAGAACGATGAATGATCCGATAATCTTCGGGTCAAACCAATTCAATCCGGGCAGTTTTAAGAATGCCCATTGAATTCCAAGAATCAAGCTTAATAGAAGAATAGGTACCCCGATAATATTTAAGATATAGGACATCGTTTCAAGCTTTGATAAATCACTAAGCCGACGCAGGCGTTTTCCCCATTTTTTCCTCTTTAATAAATCATACTGGATTAAATAAACAATTGAAAATACAAAGGATAAAGAAAAAGCAGCATAGGACAAGATGGCCATCGTAATATGGGTAAATAATAACTCGGATATTAGCCTCTCAGCCATCACTGTTGAATCTGTATCGTCTGGTGCAAATGTATGAATCGCGATTATAATAAATCCAAGTATATTCGTAAAAAACACGATAAAATCCATTTTTAAAAACTTATTAATCGTTAACGAAAGGGTGACGAGTACCCACGCATAAAAATAGAGACCCTCAAAAATGGTGAGTACGGGGAACCGACCAATTTCGATTACATAAAAACACAAAAAAATTGTTTGCATAGACCAAACAATTGCCAGTAACCAAAATGCGATTCGGTTCGCCTTCCGATTTGTATCAATAAAATCTATGAAATAAAACAAGATGCTGATGGCATATAAAATAACCATCAGCTCATGTAGCCTTGTCAAAAATAAGTCTAACATAGGCGTAACCCCGCTTGTTTATGATAATGACTCCACAGCGGTTTTCTTTTTATTCGTTTGGAACGAAGGCTGCTGCAGTCTTAGTTTTTCTTCTTCCAAGGATTGTTCAATACCAAAAATCTTCGTAAATAATGCTATCGATTCTTCTGCATTCGGTTCAGCAGCAAGTTCCTTAATTTGAAGAATAGGTTCCTTTAACAGCTGATTAATGATACTCTTTGTATGCTTATTTAAAACCTTTTGTTCCCGTTCTGTTAAATGAGGCAGCTTTCTTTCAATGCTTTTCATGGTTTCTGCCTGAATCGCCAAAGCTTTTTCACGCAATGCATTGATGACAGGGACAACCCCTAATGTATTGACCCATTGGCTAAAAGCTACAATTGCTTCCTCAATCATCAACTCAATTTCCTCTGCTGCCTTCTTTCTTTCAGCAAGATTCGCTTCAACAATACCTTCTAAATCATCAATATCATATAAAAAGACACTATCCAGCTCTTCAATGGCAGGATCGAGATCTCGCGGAACCGCAATATCAACCATAAAAATTGGACGGCCCTTACGGATTCTTTCAACATCAGCCATCATTTCTTTTGTAATGATATATCCTTGTGCGCCAGTTGAACTGATCACAATATCTGCCTCTAAAAGGGCACATTGCAATTCTTGTAAAGACTTTGGCTGTCCTTTAAATTTATCAGCTAGATCTTTCGCCTTTTCAAATGTCCGGTTCACGACTGTTACTTTTTCAACACCATTGCCATAAAGATTTTCAGCGGCCAGCTCACCCATTTTCCCTGCACCGATAATTAGGACGTGCTGATCTTTTAGAGAACCAAAGATCTTTTTGGCAAGTTCCACAGCCGCGTAACTGACAGATACTGCATTAGAACCAATCTCCGTTTCGGAGTGACCCTTTTTAGCTACTGTAATGGCTTCTTTAAATAAATGATTAAAGATAGTGCCCGTAGTTTTTTCTTCTTGTCCGATTAAAAAGCTGGAACGGACTTGTCCGAGAATTTGTGTTTCACCAAGCACCATAGAATTCAAACCACAGCTTACTCTAAATAAATGCTCAACGGCATGTTCATTTTCATAAAAGAATAGGTATGGGGAGAATTCATCCTTATCGATGTTAAACCATTTGGAAAGAAAATCCTTTATATAATAACGTCCTGTATGCAGCTGATCGACAACCGCGTATACTTCAGTACGGTTACAAGTTGAAACAATCACGTTTTCCAGTATACTTTTCTGTTGGCTTAACTGCTTCATCGCAAGTGAAAGGTCTTGCTCTTGAAAAGACAAGCGCTCGCGAATTTCGACAGGAGCCGTTTTAAAATTTATCCCTACTGATAAGATATGCATGATTCGGACACCCCCATTTCGGTCCTTTCCACTCAAATATCCACATATGTATTATACAACTCTAGGTCGCTTAGCCTAAAATTAATTGTGAACAGATTTCGAAAACTATGCTAATCTAAAAAAGGTCAGACAAATTTAATTATGTTTTTCCAACCTTCGACAACTCTCATACGTACAGTATCAAAAAAAGACTCAAGATTCAAGTTATACACATAGGAGAGAGAAAAATGAAGCATCGAATTTTTCCAGGAATTTTACTTTTAGGCTTTGGCTGTTACTTTTTTATTGATGATTGGATCCCAGAATGGGGCTTTCTTCAGTCGTGGCCAACTCTTTTAGCGATTATTGGTGTTGCTTTTCTCGGCCAGGCATACATAGGAAAAGACTATGAAAGTATTATACCAGGTGTCATTTTTATCGGGATTGGGATTCATTTTCATGTAGTTGCACAATTATCACTTTGGGCCGGCCATTTTGGTGTGTTTGTCTTGGTAATTGCTTTAGCATTTCTTTTATATTATCAGAAAAAAGGCGATGGCTTAGGTGTTGGCCTTTCCTTTCTAATATTAGCGGTCTTCCTCTTATTTTCCGATAAAGTAGCGACTGGTATTGGCTTCTTGGAAACTAGCATCGCCTTTATTCAACGATTTTGGCCATTTGTCTTTATCGTACTCGGTCTTATTCTATTGTTCTTTAAAAGGAAATAATTTATGCAAAAAAAATACCGGCGCAAAGGCCGGTATTTTTTATAGATAAGATTGAATTATTCTCCATGCCTGATCTTTTCCTTCTCCTGTCTCAGAAGAAAAGAGGAGAATATGATCTTCTGGGTCAAACCCGAGAGTTTCCTTTACAATTTTTAAATGCTTCTGCCACTTTCCGCGTGGCACCTTATCGGCTTTCGTCGCGACAATGATACATTTCAAGCCGTAGTGCTTAAGAAAATCATACATCATTACATCATCTTTAGAAGGGGGATGGCGCAAATCTACGATTAAGAAGACTGCCTTTAACTGTTCTCTTGTGGAAAAGTACTTCTCCATCATCCTTCCCCATGCTTCCCGCTCTTTTTTAGAAACCTTTGCATAACCATATCCGGGCACGTCTACAAAGTAGAAGGAATCATTAATATGGTAGAAGTTTAACGTTTGCGTTTTACCCGGTTTCGATGAGGTACGGGCTAAATTTTTCCGATTTAACATTTTATTGATAAATGAAGACTTTCCTACATTAGAACGTCCCGCAAGAGCAAATTCTGGCTCCTGGCCAGGGGGATACTGCTCCGGTTTTACTGCGCTTATATATATTTCTGCCTGATGAATAATCATTGAGTGCCACCTAGTAACGCCTGTTTTAGGACTTCATCCACATGTGAAACAAGGATAAAATCTAAATCATTTCGGATTTCCTCTGGAACTTCTTCAAGGTCCTTCTCGTTATCCTTTGGCAGCAAAATGGTTGTTAATCCAGCACGATGTGCGCCGAGAGATTTTTCCTTTACACCGCCAATCGGCAATACCCTACCGCGCAATGTAATTTCTCCCGTCATCCCCACTTCCTTGCGTATAGGTTCGCCAGTTAGAGCAGAAACAAGAGCGGTAGCAATCGTTATTCCAGCGGATGGTCCATCCTTTGGAACAGCCCCTTCAGGAACATGGATATGAATATCATGCTTCTCATGAAAGTCTTCAGGGATACCCAATTCTGCAGCTTTTGAACGTACATAACTGAACGCTGTTTGAGCAGATTCCTTCATGACATCTCCCAGTTTACCGGTTAGGACAAGCTTTCCTTTACCAGGTGACAGGGAGACTTCTATTTGCAGCGTATCTCCGCCAACCGTTGTATAGGCGAGACCTGTAGCCACTCCGACTTGATTCTCCATCTCAGCCTGACCGTAACGGAATCTTGGGCGGCCTAAATATTCCTCTACTACTTTTTCCGTTACAACTACCTTTTTCCTTTCTTCGGCAACGATGACTCTGGCTGCTTTTCGGCAAATCGATGCAATTTGTCTTTCAAGGCTTCTCACGCCAGCTTCACGGGTATAGTAACGAATAATTTTCGTAATGGCCTCATCTCGGAATTGGACATGGGATTTTTGCAATCCATGCTCTTTGATTTGCTTTGGAATCAAGTGATTTTTAGCAATATGAAGCTTTTCAATCTCCGTATATCCTGCAATCGTAATAATCTCCATGCGGTCCCGCAATGGCTCTGGTATCGTAGCCAGATTATTAGCCGTAGCTATGAACATAACTTTCGATAAGTCGTATGTTTCTTCAATGTAATGATCACTAAAGTTGCTATTTTGCTCTGGGTCCAACACTTCAAGCATAGCGGCGGAAGGATCTCCTTTGAAATCACTCGACATTTTATCGATTTCATCCAGCAAAAAGACAGGATTTATCGTTCCGGCTTTTTTCATTCCCTGGATAATACGACCTGGCATGGCACCTACATAGGTTCGTCTGTGACCTCTGATTTCAGATTCATCCCGAACACCGCCAAGGGAAACCCTGACAAAATTTCTGCCTAAAGAAGTTGCAATGGATTTCGCTAAACTGGTTTTCCCTACTCCTGGCGGGCCTGCCAAGCAAAGAATCGGTCCTTTTAAGGAATTCGTAAGTTTTTGTACAGCTAAATATTCTAAAACACGCTCTTTAACTTTATCCAGGCCATAATGCTCTTCATTCAAAACCTTTTCAGCTTTTTTCAAATTAATATCGTCTTTCGTCTCTTTATTCCAAGGAAGAGCGAGGAGCCAGTCGATATAATTGCGAATCACGGCACTTTCTGCGGAGCTAGACGGGACCTTTTCATAACGGTCTAATTCTTTTTTGGCTGCCTGAAGGACATGCTCAGGCATCCCTGACTTTTCAATTTTTTCAGTCAGTTCAGCAATCTCGCCAGTTTTACCTTCTTTTTCACCCAGCTCTTTTTGAATGGCCTTCATTTGTTCACGCAAATAATATTCTTTTTGCGTCCTTTCCATTGAACGTTTGACACGCTGGCCGATTTTCTTTTCTAATTGAAGAACTTCCTTTTCATTATGCAAAAATTGAATGACCGTATTCAGTCTTCTAGACACATCTAACGTTTCTAAAACAATCTGCTTATCCTTTAATTTAATTGGCAGATGGGAAGTAATAATATCTGCCAATCGTCCTGGCTCCTCTATATCAGTAACGGACGCAAAGGTTTCGGCAGATACCTTTTTGGAGATTTTGATATACTGCTCGAAATAATCCAATAAAGTCCTCATCAAGGCTTCTTTTTCAATATCCTTTTCATCTTCAATATCAATAGGTTCAACGGTTGCTGCTAAATAAGAACCTCTATCATCAAAGTCAATTAACTTTGCACGCTTTAGTCCTTCGACTAAAACTCGGATCGTACCGTTTGGCAGTTTTAACATTTGCTTTATTTTCGTAATGGTTCCATATTGATACACATCGTCTTTCGATGGATTTTCAGTCCCTGTATTTTTTTGTGTTGTTAAAAAAATGAGATGATCATCAATCATCGCTTCTTCAAGCGATTGAACTGACTTATCCCGCCCCACATCCAAATGTAACACCATTGTTGGAAAGACCAGAAGTCCTCTTAATGGCAATAAGGGTACCGTTATCTTCTTTTTATGGGCCATGGTAACACCTCCAGTTGCTTTCATGTATTCATCATTTTATACTAGGTCATTCACTTTGTACAAAAATAAACCTTATCTATAAAATTTTATGTATGATTGCCCCCTGCATTAATATCATGCCACAAAAACTTTATCAATTACGAACTAAACAAGCAAGATTTTAATCATAAAAGAAAACCTGGCTAGCGCCAAGCCTTTAGGCACTTGCCTAGTTGCACTTATAATTTATTCCTAAAAATTTTAATTTACGTCGAATTTACCTCTTTGCCAAAATTTTTTCTTTCTTAAAGTACAAAATAAAAGCTTCGGAACGCATAAGCGCCGAAGCTTTCTTTCATTGGCCCCTAAACACTTTCCTTTTTCGAAAGCTCTACCGCCTTAGGTACAATATGTTCATCGAGGTGCTGGTCAACAAATGCTAAATCAAATACTTCTCTTAGATGGGATACGGGAACGATTTTGATTCCTTCTATTTCTTTTAACATCGATTGCATATTTTCCTCAGGAATAATCACCATTTTAGCGCCAGCTTGCTTTGCAGCCTTTACTTTTGCCAGTATTCCGCCGACTGGCTTCACATTTCCATGAATACTGATTTCACCCGTCATCGCTACATCATGTTTGACTGGCTGCTTAAAAATAGCTGAGTAAATTCCAGTTGCAATCGCAATTCCTGCAGACGGACCGTCAACCGGAATACCACCTGGGAAGTTAATATGTAAGTCATATTCACTTGCCGGAACTCCCATTGAGCGAAGGACGGTAATGACATTTTCTATCGAGCCTCGGGCCATACTTTTTCGACGCACTGACTTGCTTGAATTTCCAATACTTTCTTCCTCAACAATACCCGTAATGTTGATACTGCCTTTTTCTTTAGCATGCAAAGCCGTAACTTCTATTTCTAATAAAGCACCGCTATTAGGTCCATACACCGCTAGCCCATTCACGTACCCAATCGATGCCTGATCATTTATCTTTCTTTCCATTCTTGGAGATAGCTGACTAGAATGAATAACCCATTCAATGTCTTCATCTTTGATATAGTTTCGATCTTCCGTAATGGCTAAGCCTGCAGCTATTTGCACTAAATTAACAGCTTCCCGTCCATTCCGAGCGTAGGATGACAACAGTTCTAAGCCGTGATCACTGATCGAAAGATTTACTTTTTCAGCAGCCCGTTGTGCAACTTTTGCAATTTCATCGGGGTCTAGCTCTCTAAAGAATACTTCCATACATCTTGAACGAATAGCTGGCGGTATTTCGTTTGGTGTCCTTGTGGTTGCTCCGACTAGACGGAAGTCGGCAGGTAAGCCATTTTTAAAAATGTCGTGGATATGATTCGGAATTTGATTATTTTCTTCACTATAATAGGCACTCTCTAAAAATACTTTGCGATCCTCTAATACTTTAAGTAGTTTATTCATTTGAATCGGGTGAAGTTCCCCAATTTCATCAATAAATAATACCCCGCCATGAGCATTTGTCACGGCGCCTTGTTTTGGCTGCGGAATACCAGCCTGCCCCATAGCTCCAGCTCCCTGATAAATCGGATCGTGAACAGAGCCAATTAAGGGATCGGCAATACCCCGTTCATCGAATCTGGCAGTTGTTGCATCCAGTTCTACAAATACAGCAGAACGACGGAAAGGCGATTTCATATTTTTCTTAGCTTCTTCCAGAACTAGACGAGCTGCGGCCGTTTTCCCTACGCCAGGAGGTCCATAAATAATAACGTGCTGCGGATTTGGTCCGCAAAGTGCTGCCTTTAATGCTTTTATACCATCTTCCTGTCCAATTATATCAGCAAAACTGGTTGGCCTTACTTTCTCAGCAAGGGGCTCTGTCAGCTTAATAGAACGGAGCCGGCGCAGCTGTTCCATCTCTTTACGTGATTCTTTGTCTATTGTTACCTTCTGTGTACGTTGGCTCTTTAGTAAGTTCCAAAAGTAAAGACCGATAATGATCCCGAAAAACAATTGGACCACTAATGCAATACTTGTCCAACTCATCCCTTTCCCTCCTGAATCTTATTAGAATTTACTATCAACTTGGGCTTATGTAGAATGTTCAATTGGATTGTTTCCAAACCATCTTGAAGGCATCTGCCAAGCTTATCTTTAAAAACTAGTATCTCCGTTGTCAGAAAGGAATAAACAAGAGAAATCAGTAAATAAATGGGATGCATAAAATAGAAATTCCGGACTTTGCATTGATTTCTGCAGGATTGGGAGCGCCAAAATGATTGGGTAAATAACAACAAAAAGCTGACCCCTTCAGGAGTCAGCTTTTATCCATAATTAAGCCGTATTTTTTGTTTCGAATGGAACTTCAGTGCCATCTGCCAGGAGCAATTTTGGCGGCTTCTGATCGGTTACCGTTTCCTTTGTAATGATACATTTTTGGATATCATCACGCGAAGGAAGATCAAACATTACATCGAGCATAATGGATTCAATGATGGAACGCAGTCCTCGTGCACCTGTTTTTCGCTCAATTGCTTTTTTGGCAATTTCAACAAGTGCTTCTTCTTCGAACTCTAGCTCTACATCGTCTAGCTCTAACATTTTTTGATATTGCTTTACTAAAGCATTTTTTGGTTTTGTTAAAATTTCGATTAAAGCACCTTCATCCAATGGCTCCAGGCTTGCCAATACTGGCAAACGGCCAATAAATTCAGGAATTAATCCAAAACGGAGCAAATCTTCAGGCAATGCTTTTGATAATAGATGCTTCTGGTCAACCTCATTCTGTTTCGTGTCAGCACCAAAACCGATTACCTTTTGTCCTAAACGGCGTTTAATAATTTGTTCGATTCCGTCAAAGGCACCGCCGCAAATAAATAGGATGTTAGACGTGTCAATTTGAATAAACTCCTGATGCGGGTGCTTTCTGCCGCCTTGCGGAGGTACACTTGCAACTGTACCTTCCAGTATCTTTAATAAAGCCTGCTGAACACCTTCACCCGACACATCACGTGTAATGGAAGGATTTTCAGATTTACGGGCAATTTTATCGATCTCATCAATATAAATAATCCCTTTTTCGGCTTTTTCTACATCATAGTCAGCCGCCTGTATCAGTTTAAGAAGGATATTTTCAACATCTTCACCGACGTACCCGGCTTCTGTTAATGAAGTTGCATCTGCAATTGCAAATGGAACGTTTAAAATTCGTGCTAAAGTTTGAGCTAATAACGTTTTACCGCTTCCAGTAGGACCGATTAAACATATGTTACTTTTAGCCAATTCTACTTCGTCAATCTTACTATTTGAATTAATCCGCTTGTAATGGTTATAAACGGCAACTGCTAAGGATTTCTTTGCCTGCTCCTGACCAATTACATAATCGTCCAAAATTTCTCGGATCTCTCTAGGTTTTGGAACATCTTTAAATTCCACTTCTTCTTCGGTTCCGAGCTCTTCCTCTACGATTTCCGTACAAAGTTCTATACACTCATCACATATATATACGCCAGGACCTGCAACAATCTTTCTTACTTGGTCCTGTGTTTTACCACAAAATGAGCATTTAACTTGTCCTTTCTCATCGTTAAACTTAAACATCTTTTCACCCCTTTGATTTGATCCGAACTGGAGAAAAGAAAACAATAAAAATTCAAACTAAACTTTAACCTCGAATATGTATTGCATTGTAACACAAATAAGTATGTACGGGAAATGATCAGATTCATTCCTGCAAAAAATAGGCTTATTCTTAATGGTTTCCATTTCTTCATTGCTTCAACCGTGATTATGTATGAATTCCATTTCATTTCTTGCCAAGATTCGGATCCTTTTATCTAGAATACTTCCAGACGTTCATTTTCGCAACTGTAAAAAAATCACAAAAAAACATCCTTAAGTGGAAACAAAGGCACGATGAAGTATCGCGCCTTTGTTTTATTACTTATTATTATGCAACAGATTTACTGTTTTCTACAAGAAATTCAATTGCCTTTTTAATTTTAATATCTGTTTTAAGACCATCAAGATTACCAAGAGCTTTTTTAATTTGATCGGCAGACAAATTAAATTGAGAAGACATGGATTCTAGTTCCTTTTCTACATCTTCTTCTGTAGCTTCAAGATTTTCAGCATTTGCGATCGCTTCAAGTACTAAATTAATGCGAACACGATTTTCTGCTTCTTCTTTCATTTGCTCTCTTAAAGCAGACTCATCCTGGCCAGAGAATTGGTAGTAAAGCTCTAAGTTTAAGCCTTGCATTTGCAGACGTTGGCCAAACTCTTGAATCATGCGGTCAGTTTCAGTTGTAATCATCGCTTCTGGAATATCAATTTCTGCGTTTTCAGCAGCTTTTTCAACTACTGTGTCACGAAGATGCTGGTCAGCTTCTTGTTCTTTTTGCTCTTTTAGACGATTTTTAATTTTTTCCTTTAATGCGTCTAATGTTTCTACCTCTTCGTCTACATCTACTGCAAACTCATCATCTAGTTCAGGGAGAACTTTTGTTTTGATTTCATGAACTTTCACTTTAAATACGGCAGGCTTACCAGCTAGCTCTGATGCGTGATATTCTTCTGGGAAGGTAACTTCAACATCTTTTTCTTCCCCTGCTTTCACACCAATTAATTGGTCCTCAAAACCAGGAATAAAGGAATTTGATCCGAGTTCTAGCGAATAGTTTTCAGCTTTTCCGCCTTCAAAGGCTTCTCCATCAACGAATCCTTCAAAATCAATCACAACCGTATCGCCAGCTTCAGCTGCTCCCTCTTCTCTAACAGTAAGCTCAGCATGCTGTTCTTGAATTTTCTTCAATTCGTTTTGAACGTCTTCATCTGACACTTCACGATCTAATGGAGTAACTTCTAGACCTTTATATTCACCAAGTTTTACCTCTGGTTTTACTGTTACAGTTGCTTTAAAAATAAGCGGACTGCCTTTTTCGATTTGCTCGATGTCGATTTCAGGACGGTCTACTGGTTCAATATTCGTTTCTTCTACAGCTTTTGAATAAGCTTCTGGCAAAATGATGTCTAGAGCATCTTGGTAAAGGGATTCCACACCGAAACGTTTTTCAAAAAGCGCACGAGGCATTTTCCCTTTTCTGAAACCAGGTACATTAATTTGTTTTACCACTTTTTTAAATGCTTGATCTAACGCTGCGTTAACCGTTTCAGCGTCCACTTCGACAGTAAGAACGCCAGTGTTCCCTTCAAGCTTTTCCCATTTTGCAGACATACAGTTCCCTCCAAGAAAATATATAATTGTAGTTTATTTTTTCTTTAAAAATACGTCTATCATGCCAATCAATTTTTTAAAACACGTCGGTTTAAAAAATAGATGTCAAGCATGCTAAATCCTCGTCGCTAAGGATTTAGATGTATTCTCATCAACATGCAACCATTACATTATATCATACACTGCATAGCTTTCAACCATTTTCAAAATCGCGATTATTACAGTTCAGGAAAAGGAATAGACTCTAACATTTGAATTTGATTCATTGATGTTGTAACGCTTTCCATACTTGTCACATATTCGTCAATCATCGTCTCTTGATTGACTTCAAGACCATACAGTTCCATTCCCTTAATGTGATATGCGCATGCCCATGCTTCCTCTTTGCTGATTGGCTCCATTTGAAAGGGAAAGAGAATAAAAAAATGCCGTTCAATTAATTGTTTTAAATTGGTGAGCAGTGACGGATTCTCGTGCTCAAGTCTTTCTTTTAAAAGAGAGATTAATTTTTGATAGAAAATCTGGCCATTAAATCCTTCCTCTTCCTTAGGCACAAGTGTTTGTTTTTTGCCAAACTTTGAAACCGAAATCGGATGATCATATTTTTGTTCAATGAGTGCATGTAAAATAACAGATTTAATAAATGGATGTCGGTCTGGTTCATTTAACATTATTTCAATCTCTTTTATAAAGGGACGGATGTCTTGCTGAAAAAGCTGCAAATGCTGAAACCAATATGCATCGTCCATTTTCACTCCGAGTGAATCATGAGAAGGTTCTGGCCGGTTCTTTCGTTTTTCTATAAAAGAAAGAAGCTTTTCTAACCGATCTCGCACGTTCGGATTCAGTTCATCTCCTTGTTCCTCTAACAAAACCGAAATATGTCGATTGGCTTCTTCAAACTGACGAAGCTCTATTAACGTTTTTATGTATGTCTCAAAGACCATATAATAAGACCCGATCCCTTTATGGAGCATTTCCTGACATATACCTTTTGCCTTATTCCATTCTTTGATTTCCATATAGGAGGCAATGAGAGCCCATAGAATTCTTTCGTCTTCCGCGTCATACTGTAACGCTTGTTCCAGATAATCTATCGCTTCTTCAGGTTCGTGATTTTGGAGAGCTTCAGCCCCTAATTGAATCAGGCGCTCTTTTAAATTGGGAAAGGGAATAACATTGCTGTTATTTCGATCTTCCTGTTTACTCATGACAATCTCTCATTTCCGTAAAGGTGTACACTCAGTGTAACAAACACATGCTATTCAATCAAAAAAATTATGTATAGCGGAAAGAAAGTCCTACCTCATTATGAGACTTGCATCTCGGATTTTATACTTCTTTTCTATTATAAAGAGCCTACCGATTATATCGGTAGGCTCTAGTTAGCGTCCCAGGAGAGATTCGAACTCCCGACCGACAGCTTAGAAGGCTGTTGCTCTATCCTGCTGAGCTACTGGGACATTTAATCAACATTAAAACATTTACATAGTAGTTAGAAATTAAATAACCATCATGTTCCATCCTGTTCCTTCCTCTACTAGCCTATACGTAGAAGCTAATGCGTCGGAACAAAGCTACAAGGGAGTAATTCAAGATGTTTACGCTTTGCTGAGCTACTGGGACATTATATTTACAAAACACTGTCCGTTTTTAGCGGACAAGAATTATTATAGTGAGAATAGCGTTGATTGTCAACCCATTTTAATCATTTTTTTCTATATTAGAATAGAAAAGAAGTAAACCGATATTACTTCTTTTCCTCTAATCATTCACCTAACGTTCTGATGATTATAACTTCAAAAAAATATTTACACATTTATTTTATCTGTTCACAGTGGATACTGTAAAGCTGATTTTTTCAATAGGCTGCTCCATCTGTTCCACATTGATGATGGATACAACCAATTGATTTCCTTCGATTTCCAGCATCATAAAGGTTCGCTCTTTCCTTCCTCTTGGGAGCCGGAGACTTCCCGGATTCAAAAAAAGAATCCCGTCAATCATTTCCGCTCCTACAAGATGGGAGTGTCCAAAACAAACGATGTTGGCTCCCTTTTCTTGAGCTTTATAATGAAGATTCAAAAGTGTCGTTTTTACATTATAGAGATGACCATGAGTAATAAACAATCGGTGGGAGTCCTTATAAACCGTTTGTTCATCCGGAAATGTTCCATTCCAGTCACAGTTCCCATTAACCGTCGTATAGGGGAGAATCGCAGGATGATCTGAGTTTAATTCTGAGTCACCACAATGAATATACCCATCCGCATCTGGAAAGGCATTAACAACCTTTTCTAATTCTTTTGTCAGCCCATGACTATCGCTTACAATTATAAATTTCATTTCTTGTCACTTCCTGCAAGCCATTCGTCCAAAACCTGCGACAGTTTTTTGATCGCGTTTCCTCTATGACTGATCCTATTCTTTTCTTCCTTAGAAAGCTCAGCTAACGTTTTTCCATATTCCTCTACATAAAAAATTGGATCGTAGCCAAATCCGTTACTGCCTCTTTTTTCAGTTAAAATTTTTCCTTCACAAGTTCCCGAAACGGTTTTAGTCTGAATCCCTGGCCCGCTAAAAGCCAGAGCACAATAAAATCTGGCAGTTCGGTCTTTATCGGGAACACCCTCTAATTCCTGCAATACTTTTAGAATATTTGCCTCATCATTTTTTTCTTCGCCCGCATAACGGGCTGAATAGATGCCCGGTCTGCCATTTAAAAAATCAACGATAAGCCCTGAGTCATCCCCAATCGCATAACAGTTCAATTTGTTTGAAATCGTCTCTGCTTTTTTGATTGCATTTTCTTCAAAGGTTAATCCATCTTCAATAATGTCAATCTCCTCATCGAGATCTAATAATGTGATGACTTCCATTTGAAAAGGAGCAAATAAGTCTATAAATTCCTTGGCTTTCCCTTTATTTTGAGTTGCGATAACCACTTTATTTGTCATATTTTATTCACCCGAATTGATTCGATTTGAAAGGTCTCCTAATGCTTTCTTTTGCGCATCAATTAATGTATGAATTCCGCTTTTAGCTACATCCAGCATCTCTATCAGCTGGTTATGAGTAAAGGTTGCCTCTTCGCCTGTTCCTTGTATTTCCACGAATTCACCATTACCGGTCATTACAACATTTAAGTCAACTAATGCACCGGAATCTTCCTGGTAATTTAAATCCAATATGATTCCATGATCTTTACTCATCCCGACACTGGTTGCAGCTAAATAATTTTTTACCGGAAACCTTGAAAATTTTGTTTGCTGATTCACTTTCTCAAAGGCTAACACCATTGCTACGAATGCTCCTGTAATGGATGCTGTTCTGGTGCCGCCATCTGCCTGAATGACATCACAGTCGATCCATAAGGTTTTCTCACCCATTACCTCAAGGTCTACTACAGCCCGTAATGCCCTTCCGATTAAACGTTGAATTTCCATGGTTCTGCCGGAAACTTTTCCTTTAGAGGATTCACGAATATTTCGTTGTTCTGTTGCTCTTGGAAGCATTGAATATTCAGCGGTAACCCACCCTTTGCCTTCTCCGCGCAGAAAAGGAGGAACTCGATCCTCAAGGCTTGCTGTACAAATAACCTTTGTATCACCAATCGCAATAAGGACAGATCCTTCCGGGTGTTTTATAAAATTTGTTTCAATATGTATGGGTCTCAAATCTAATGGATCCCGACCATCGTTTCGCACATTGATACTCCTTTCTGTTTCCGGTCATTACTAAGCATAAAATTTTTTTGGGTATTGCGAAGAAAAGAAGAGGTGGTACATGTGTCCACCTCTTAGCTCTTTATATAGTATATCAAAAAATCATTTTTAAAAACTACCTGTATTCACATTTTCTGGTCTTGTGACTGGCTCTGCTAATGAATCCCCATCCTCAGTAACCGCTTCAGTTTCACCGTTTACAAGAATCGAAACGCTCTCAACCTCTGGCTGTTCTGTTAATGACAAAACAAGTGAGTTTAGCGTGTCTTCCGTAATGATCATACTTGTAAAGCTGCCAAGAATCCCGTCATTAAAATTAAGAGTTACTCGACCTTTTTCTACTGTAGGGTCTTCTAATAGCTCTACATTCGAGTTGAGACCAGGCAGCAAGCCGCTTGTTAAGGAAGGACCATCTACAAGGGCCTGAACAACAGCTTCAATGTCATTATCAACCTGATTGCTTACCCGCTTTGTGACTGGAACATAGTATTTGGTGTTATCATCCTGGTGTATGAAGTACACCGTTACAGGACGAGTATTTGTAATATCCATAATCCCGGAATTATCGAAGTTAATGCCGTCACTTCTGGAAGCAGTCTCCCCAATCGGCGTTCCATTTACGGGCATGACAGTTTGTTCATGACCGTTTATCCGAAATTGAACCCGATCAATTGTATCGAACTCAGTGAGTGTCCATGTAACAGCCTGTAAAATTCTTGCTTCATCTTCCGAATTATACGTTTTGAATTCTTCTGAAAAGTCGACTACGGCTGTTCCATCTTGAATATCTAAATCGACTTCGGTTCCAGCAGGCAGAACAGCTCTAAATCCATCAGGCAGGAATTGTGAAACAGGACCGTCTTGTACTAAATATTGAAGTGCTTGCTTTGCGACAGCCATATCATCAGGCAGAGGCAACGCCAATGTTTGAGGTACGACATATCCATTTTCATCAATTAAATAAAGGACTTGCGGTTGTGTTGATTCAGCCGCGGTCTGATCCTGTTCTAAATCGTCTAGATTTTCTCCCTCCTCAACCATAGTTACATCAACGGGCGGATCTATATTTTCTTTTTCCTCTCCCGAAAGCCAACCACAGCCGGCAAGTGTGACAGCAGAAGTTAATAATAAGGCTGTTACTGATTTTTTTCCGATCTTAGACATATGAAAACCTCCTAACACAGTTTGTACTACCATGTATACGAGCCTAAAAAAAATTTTAGACCGCCTTGTACAAAGAAATTTGTACAAGCGCGGCAATTTTTTATAGGAGGATCCACATAGAAAAGCAAAAAAAATTAACAGTCCTTGTAAGAAAGAACTGTTAATAATTTCTCAAAGAAATGCTTTCTACCATAATCTCATTTAACCCTAACCAGTCACAAGCAATTTGAGAAAAGAGAGCTGATGACCCCGTTGTATAAAATTGATGAGCCGGTCTCTCTGAAGATGAATTCAATAAGTCCTGAAAATATAAAATAGTACTCATTTCTCTTGCCGTTTCCTCACCTGAACTGATGATTTGCACATCTTGGCCGAGAAAACGGGAAATGGTTTCCTCTAATAATGGATAATGGGTGCACCCTAATATCAATGTGTCAATTCCATTACCTTTAAATCGGGAAAGCGATTCCTCTACAATTTTTTCGGCGAACGGCCCTTTAAATTCTCCACTTTCCACAAGCGGAACAAATTTTGGACAAGCTAAACCTTTTACATGTACGTGTGAATTTATTGACTTAAGGGCTTTTACGTAAGCTTCACTTCGAATGGTCCCCTCAGTCCCAATCACGCCTATTTGATTATTTTGGGTGGTTTTAATCGCAGCTCTTGCGCCTGGATGAATAACACCAAGAACCGGAATTCTTAATGCAGACCGAATTTCTGATAGGGTCACTGCTGTGGCCGTATTACAGGCAATAACAAGCATTTTTACATTTTGTTCCAAAAGAAATCTTGTCATCTGCCATGTAAAGGCACGAACCTCATCCTTAGTTCTTGGACCATAAGGACATCTAGCCGTATCCCCTATGTAAATAACCTGTTCGTTTGGAAGCTGGCGCATCACTTCTTTGACTACCGTCAAGCCGCCTACTCCCGAATCCATGATGCCAATTGGTTGGTTCAACTAACTCCCCTCAATCTTTTCGCATTTCTCGAAGCAGTTTCATTAACATTGTATTTAGCTGGTCAATTTCCTCATCGCTAAAATTATACATGATTCCTTCAAGATATTCTTGTCGTTTTTTTATCACTTCGTCAATAATTCGTTCGCCTTCTTCTAATAAGTGAATTCGGACTACACGCCGATCATTAGGATCTTTCACACGTACGACCAGTTGATTTTTTTCCATCCGGTCAACAAGATCTGTTGTCGTACTAAATGCCAAGTACATTTTATTGGAAAGATCCCCGATTGTCATATCACCCAATTCTCTTAACCATTGAAGCGCAACAAATTGCGGGGGAGTGATTGTATAGTTGCTTAAAATTTCCCGGCCTTTTTGTTTGGTAATTCCAGATATAAAACGTAACTCTTTCTCGATTGAAGCTACAATCGATTTGTCAATTACTCGTGCTTGTTTTTCCATATCCCCAGCTCCTTTTACATATTTCGACTAGTCCTCCATATATAAGCAAAATTATTGTAAAATATCTTGAAAATATACCTATTCTATTATTTTCTTATGTTCTCGCAAGAATATCAAGCACCAATTGTTGAAATAGCTCCTTAGAAAAGGTTTCCATAATAATAACAACCGGCCTCCAAAGGATGGCCGGTTTATGTTACACTTTAACAAAAGTTGTTCTGGTCAGCCAGCTGGTGATGAATCTGCTGCCCACAATAGGTATAAAGTGTAAATTCAACGGGGCAAACTGCCAGTAAGCTCTCTAGACGACTGCCGCGTTTTTATAATTTCAATTCTCCCATGCGTAAAAGCTCAACGACTGCTTGTGACCGCCCCTTGACACCAAGCTTCTGCATGGCATTGGAAATATGGTTCCGAACCGTTTTTTCACTGATAAAAAGCTCACTGGCTATTTCTTTTGTTGTTTTATCCTGAACTAACAGCTCGAATACTTCTCTCTCTCTCTTTGTGAGTAACGGCTTATGATTGTATTCCTTCTCCTTCAACTACTTTTACCCTCCTTGCCTTCGCCAGCTGAGAACCGCGGGGATGGGTGTATATTTAGTCATAGTATCATATGTTATTTTCTACTTCGGAGTGACTGGATTCGGGGGCAAGAATCATATATTTATAAAAATGTGTGATTTTCCTATTCTAAATACATACAACGGCTCCATTCCTCTTTTTCCTCGTCTGTCCAAGGGACGCTTTTTCCTGTTAATTTTGAAATTTGCACGATGGCTCCTCTCCCAGTGAAAACAGGCTCATCCTTTTCATTAACTGCCAGGTAGTGTAAATCAAGAGATGATGTCCCAACATGATGAACTTTTACAAAGATCCGCAGCATTTCTCCAAAATAAACCTGTTTCCAAAAATCGCATTGCAAATCTGCTACAACTGGGATTTTCTCACCGTTCGGATTCAGCCAACTATGCATGAATCCTAAATGCTTAAAAAATTCAATTCTAGCTACTTCATAATATGTAAAAGGTATCGTATTGTTCAAATGTCCATACATATCTGTTTCAGAAAAACGGACTTTTATCTCCACAAAAAAAGAAAAACCCTCTCGCCATTGAGGAAAGTTCTCTATATATGAAATCCTTTTCAAAATCATCACCCCAAAAATGAATTAGTATTCATTTTATTGTAGCGTAAAATGTGAAAATTCGGAACGATTTTTATTGTAGAGGTGAGGGGGAATAAGAGGTTGGGATCGGGGATGATTTGGGAGCCAGATTTTATTAGGTGAAGGCTTTACAAATCAAATAGACTCTGACATGTGGGATCAAGGACCGAAATTAGAGTAGCTGCGAAAAAAATATCATGACGATGATTAATTAGCATTGGAGTTGCCAATCTTTAACTCGATTCCAGAAAAAAACAAAAAAGCCGTCCTCAGAGATAAGGACGGCTTTGGTTTTATTAAACTTGGTCGCTTCCGAAGAAATTACGGAACATTTGTACCGTTGTATCACGGTTTAATGCAGCGATTGAAGTTGTTAACGGAATTCCTTTTGGACAGGATTGCACACAGTTTTGTGAGTTGCCGCAATTGGCTAGTCCGCCATCTCCCATAATCGCTTCTAATCTTTCTGCTTTATTCATGGCACCTGTTGGGTGGGCATTAAAGAGACGAACTTGGGATAGCGGAGCAGGTCCGATGAAATTAGAATTACTGTTCACATTAGGACATGCTTCTAAACAAACTCCACAAGTCATACATTTTGAAAGTTCGTAAGCCCATTGGCGTTTTCTTTCAGGCATACGTGGTCCAGGTCCTAAATCATAGGTACCATCGATTGGAATCCAAGCTTTTACCTTTTTCAATGAATCGAACATGCGGCTTCGATCTACCATTAGGTCACGCACAACAGGAAATGTTCTCATAGGCTCTAGGCGAATTGGCTGTTCCAGCTGATCGACTAGTGCGGTACAAGATTGTCTAGGTTTTCCATTAATCACCATAGAACAGGCGCCGCAAACCTCTTCCAAACAGTTCATTTCCCAGGTAACAGGGGATACTCTTTCCCCTTTTACGTTGACAGGGTTCCGTCTAATTTCCATCAGAGCGGAAATCACGTTCATATTAGGTCTATATTCTAACTCAAATTCTTCTTGATAAGGGGTGGCATTTGGATTGTCTTGTCGAGTTATGATAAAGCGTACGGTTTTTGTTTGTGTCTCTGTAGCCATCCTTCATTATTCCCCTTTCTTCTTAGAGTAGTCACGAACACGCGGCTTAATTAATGATACATCCACTTCTTCATAGTGGAATTGAGGCGCTTCTTTTTCCCCAACAAACTTCGCCATCGTTGTTTTCAACCATTCATCATCGTTACGGTCTGGGAAATCAGGTTTGTAGTGAGCACCACGGCTTTCATTTCTATTATACGCTCCAATTGTGATAACACGAGCAAGCTGCAGCATGTTATAAAGCTGACGGGTAAAGGATGCCCCTTGGTTGCTCCAGCGAGATGTATCATTTACATTGATATTTTGATAACGTTCTAACAACTCTTGAATCTTTTCATCTGTTTTTAAGAGTTTATCGTTAAAACGAACAACGGTTACGTTATCTGTCATCCATTCTCCAAGCTCTTTATGAAGAACGTATGCATTTTCAGAACCGTCCATAGAAAGAATATTATCCCATTTTTCCTCTTCTTTTTTCACAGCTTGATCAAAAATAGAGGATGATAGCCCATCGGTGGATGTTTCTAGACCTTTTATATATTCAACCGCTTTAGGTCCTGCAACCATTCCGCCATATATAGCAGAGAGCAGGGAGTTAGCTCCTAAACGGTTAGCACCGTGCTGAGAATAATCACATTCTCCGGCTGCAAAAAGACCAGGAATGTTAGTTTGCTGATCATAATCAACCCATAATCCGCCCATTGAATAATGGACAGCTGGGAAAATTTTCATTGGAACTTTACGCGGATCCTCACCCATGAATTTTTCATAGATTTCAATAATTCCACCAAGCTTTATATCCAATTCTTTTGGATCCTTATGAGAAAGATCGAGGTATACCATGTTTTCCCCATTAATTCCAAGCTTCATGTCTACACACACATGGAAAATTTCACGTGTTGCAATGTCACGCGGAACAAGGTTTCCATAGGCTGGGTATTTCTCTTCAAGGAAATACCATGGTTTACCATCTTTATATGTCCAAACACGTCCGCCTTCACCACGGGCAGATTCACTCATAAGACGAAGTTTGTCATCTCCAGGAATTGCTGTAGGGTGAATTTGGATGAACTCACCATTCGCATAATATGCCCCTTGCTGATATACAATAGAAGCAGCAGAACCGGTATTGATTATAGAGTTCGTTGACTTGCCAAAAATGATACCAGGTCCGCCAGTTGCCATGATAACTGCATCAGCAGGGAAAGATTTGATTTCCATTGATCTCAAATCTTGACCAACGATACCGCGGGCACGTCCTTCATCATCAAGGACAGCACCTAAAAATTCCCAGCCTTCATATTTTGTCACTAATCCGGCAACTTCATGACGGCGTACTTGCTCATCCAATGCATATAGCAATTGTTGTCCTGTTGTAGCACCTGCGTATGCAGTTCGGTGATGCTGTGTTCCACCGAAGCGTCGGAAATCTAACAATCCCTCAGGTGTACGGTTAAACATAACACCCATCCGGTCAAATAAGTGAATAATTCCAGGTGCCGCTTCACACATGGCTTTTACAGGCGGCTGATTAGCTAAAAAGTCTCCGCCGTAAATCGTATCATCAAAGTGGATCCAAGGAGAATCTCCTTCCCCTTTTGTATTAACCGCTCCGTTTATTCCACCTTGTGCACATACAGAGTGAGAGCGTTTTACAGGAACAAGGGAGAAAAGATCAACAGGTGTACCAGTTTCTGCGATTTTAATTGTTGCCATCAGTCCCGCGAGACCACCGCCGACAACAATTATTTTGCCGTTACTCATTTGTCTGACTCACTCCTTCTATAATTAAGAAATAAATGCTGTTAGTGTGTTAACTGCTACATATGAAAGAGCGACAAAGATAATCAAAGTCACATATGTAGTAATTTGTTGTGAACGTGGTGTAACTGTAAGTCCCCAGCTTACACAGAAAGACCATAGGCCGTTCGCAAAGTGGAAAATAGCAGAAATAACACCGACAACATAGAACCAGAACATAAATGGATTAGATAAAATGTTTTCCATCATGTCAAAGTTTACTTCGGCCCCAAAAGCAGCCTGTACACGTGTTTCCCAAACGTGCCATACAATAAAAATAAGCGTAATAATACCAGTGACACGTTGCAGTAAAAACATCCAGTTTCTAAAAAATCCTAATCGGCTAACGTTGTTTTTGGCTGTAAATGCAATATAGATTCCATATACAGCATGGAATAAGAGTGGAAGATAAATCACAAAGATTTCCAGTGCAATACGGAAAGGAAGGCTTTCCATAAAATGAGCAGCCTGATTAAACGATTCTTCCCCACGTGTTGCAAATTGATTGACAACCAAATGTTGGATTAAAAAGATTCCTATTGGAATGACACCCAATAACGAGTGTAATCTGCGATTTAGAAACTCGCGATTATTTGCCATGCAGCTAATACCCCCCTCAAGTCTATAAATTATGCAGAATAGTCACTTCTACATATTGGTGAAATGTGACATGTTCATTTTACTCCCATTGGGATATAGCGTCAAGAAACCGGATTCATACTAATCCCGCTTTTTCTTGAAATAAAAAGATGCAATAGACGTTAATTTTTAAAAAAATAACCTTTTATTCCAAAGACTAAAGTATACTAAAATAGCATTTATAAAAAGGGATAACATTTTATTATTTGGATTCGAGTCATTGCTTCTCAAATGATGATCCAGTCCATATAATAGTTTTATAGAAAGAAGGGATCCGTTTCATGGAACAATTACAATTTTTAGAAAAAACAACAGAACAAAATGTTCCCGCATCTAGTATAATGCTGATGAGAGAATGGGTTATTCCAGAGCTGTTGCGAAATCATTCAGACTCTGTTCTATATTGGTCAGGAAAAAAGTTAGCCCGCAGCTTCCCCTGTCAAACGATAGATGAAATCAAGCTATTCTTTGAAAAAGTAGGATTCGGCACCTTAACTGTTCTGGCAGAAAAAAGTGATAAGCTTGAATTCCAGCTTAGCGGTGAAATTGTTGCACTGCGGTTTGAGCTTAATTCAGAGCCATCCTTCTTTTTGGAAGCTGGATTCTTGGCTGAACAAATTCAGACTCAAAAAAAAATGATTTGTGAATCTGTGTACCAAACAAAAAAACGCTCAAGAATCGTAACTTTCACGGTTCAATGGGACCAAAAGGATTCGATTTTTTAGGAACGAAAAAGGGGCCTGCCCCAGTGCTAATACTATAAGTGCTGGGATCAGGCCTCTCCTCATTTATTATTTGACAGGGGCCGCTTCGATTTCACTTAATTTAAATGCAGTATGCAGAGCATTTGCTGCTTCTAGCATTTTTTCTTGTTCAATAACAGCTGACACCTTTATTTCTGAAGTACTGACCATCTTGATTGTTGCATCAATGCCCTCAATTACTTCAAACATTTGGGCAGCTACTCCCGGATTAGAGATCATACCAGCCCCTACAATCGATACTTTCGCCAATCCTGTTTCTGATTCCACTTTATCAAATCCTATTTCACTTCTATATCTATCTAATACTGACAAAGTATCCTGAACATCCTCATCATGAATCGTAAAGGACAAACTGCTTTTCTTTTCCCCCGTATTAGCCTGAATAATAATATCAACGTTAATATGATTTTCCGCTAAGCTTCTAAATACCTTGGATAAAGTAGCATAAGAATTATCCAAACCAAAGAGTGTCATTCTTGTTACATTCTTTTCAAATGCAACTCCCCGTACGACTAGACCATTCTCCATTTGAGCTTCCTCCTCTATGATTGTGCCTCTTTCAGGGTCCATGCTTGATCGGACCTCTAACCGAATTTGGTAGTTTTTAGCAAACTCTACTGCTCTCGGATGTAATACACCTGCACCCAAATGGGCCAGCTCGAGCATTTCTTCATAGGAAATACAATCCAATTTACGAGCATCTTTCACATATCTTGGATCGGAAGTATATACTCCCTTAACGTCTGTATAAATATCACAGCGGTCTGCCCCTAATGCAGCAGCCAATGCGACTGCGGTTGTATCGGAGCCACCCCTGCCAAGAGTTGTAATTTCACCTTCACTCGAAACTCCTTGGAAACCAGCAACAATGACGATATTATTTTGATTTAGGAGATTTTGTATTTTCGAAGGATCAATATCCGTAATGCGTGCATTCGAAAAAACTTTTTCAGTTTGAATCCCAGCCTGCCAGCCTGTTAAAGAGACAGCGTGATGTCCCATTTCCTGCAGTGCAATCGACAGCAAGGAAATGGTTACCTGTTCTCCTGTCGAAAGTAGCATATCCATTTCCCTCTTAGAAGGATAGGCGGATAATTCGTTTGCTAAGCTCACGAGTTGGTCAGTGGTTTTCCCCATAGCTGAAACGACTACTACTACCTGATGACCCTCGTTCACCTCTTCCAATACACGTTGTCCTACATTGCGAATCCTTTCTGTTGTTGCAACCGATGTTCCACCAAATTTTTGAACAATTAGTCCCACTGACTGATCTCCCTTTCTTTTAGGTGTTCATTACTTAAAGCTGACGGTAGAGGCGGTCCATTTTGAAAGCTTTAGGTCCAACTATCACATAACACATGAGATGACTTTACAATTCATAATAACAGCTTAAGTCTCCCATCTTTAAAAATAAAAAAAGACAATGAGGATTCTCTCATTGTCCGGGATTTAAGCCATGTAAAACCACACACAATGTGAGATAGCACTCCAAGATCCTGATCTTGACAGTCCTGTATTTATTCAACACAGAACCAGCGAGAAACGATATGAGCCATTTCCCACTTCGGCGAACGTCCCTTTCAAAACCCATCACAGAGGCTCATCCCTCTCCGGCGTTTTTACTTTTGAAATTCGCACCTCTATCATCACTTTAATGGATAAAAGTATTAATCTTTGCATCTCATTCTACCACAGAAGAATGCGAGCAACAACCTATTGTTTTAATTTTTCTAAAACAGCCTCTGCCACTTGGATCGGGATTCCAATTTGATGTAGCTCCTCTATTGTAGCTTCCCCAATTTTTTTAATTGAACCAAAATGTTTTAGCAGCATTTTTTTTCGTTTTTCGCCTATACCCGGAATATCATCCAATGCAGAGTGAAAGGCGTGTTTTCCCCTTTGCTCTCGGTGGAACGTAATGGCAAACCGGTGAACCTCATCCTGAATCCGCTGAAGCAAATAAAATTCCTGTGAATTATGGGGGAGCTCTACTCTTTGCAACGGATTTCCAAATAATAGCTGAGATGTTTTATGCTTCTCGTCCTTCGAGAGTCCAGCCACAGGTATAGAAAGATTTAATTCGTTTTCAAGGACATCCTTTGCTGCCTCAATTTGCCCCTTTCCGCCATCTATAATGATCAGGTCAGGTAAAGGCAGTTCCTCTTTTAATACGCGAGTATAACGTCGCCTTACGACTTCCCGCATTGTATTATAATCATCCGGTCCTTCAACTGTTTTAATCTTGTATTTGCGATATTCTCTTTTCTCCGGGCGACCGTCAATAAAAACAACCATTGCCGATACAGGATTCGCACCTTGAATATTGGAGTTATCGAAGGCCTCAATTCGATGTGGCGTATATATGTTCATGACTTTTCCTAAATTTTCAACTGCCTTAACGGTTCTTTCTTCGTTTTTTTCGATGAGTGCAAACTTTTCTTTTAAAGCGATGGATGCATTTTTGACTGCAAGCTGAACCAATTCTTTTTTCTGGCCTTTTTGAGGCTGAACCACTTTGACTTCAAGCAGCTGCCTTGCTAAATCCGCGTCTAATTCAGGAGGAAGCAAAACCTCTTTAGGCTTAAAATGGTTTTCTTTTTCATAAAATTGTCCAAGAAAGGTTAGAATTTCTTCTTCAGGTTCATCATAAATCGGAAACATGGAAACATCTCTTTCGATTAATTTTCCCTGACGGACGAAAAAGACCTGCACACACATCCAGCCTTTGTCTACGGCATAACCAAATACATCCCGGTCAGTAAAGTCAGTCGATGTGATTTTTTGCTTTTCCATCGTAGTTTCAATGTGAACAATTTGATCTCTGAATTCCTTGGCTCTCTCAAAATCCAGATTTTCAGAAGCCTCAAGCATTTTTGCCTCTAGCTCCTTTTTAATGTCCTTATAACCGCCATTAAGGAATTTTGTAATCTCCTCTGTCATTTCTTTATAGGTTTGCTGACTAACCTCATTGACACATGGTGCGAGGCATTGGCCTAAATGATAGTAAAGGCAAACCCGGTCGGGAAGAGTGGAGCACTTGCGGAGCGGATACAGTCTGTCGAGCAATCGTTTCGTCTCATTGGCTGCCGATACATTAGGATACGGGCCAAAGTACTTGCCTTTATCTTTTTTGACTTTACGTGTTGTAATAAGGCGCGGATGACGTTCTGCGGTTAGCTTGATAAAAGGATAGCTTTTGTCATCCCTAAGCATTACATTATATTTGGGATTATATTTTTTAATTAAGTTCAGCTCTAAAAGAAGTGCTTCGATATTAGATGATGTAACGATATATTCAAAATCCTCAATCTCACTTACAAGTCGTTGTGTTTTTCCGTCGTGAGATCCGGTAAAATAAGATCGAACTCTATTTTTTAAAAGTTTAGCTTTTCCAACATAAATAACCGTCCCTTGACGGTCTTTCATTAAATAGCAGCCTGGCTGTGCAGGTAAAAGTGATAATTTATGCTGGATTTGTAATGAAGTCATAGTCTTCACCCTTTTTCAACTTACTGCCCTTTATTTTACATCAACTTTAACGGATTTACGATAATAGAGTTTTTTTTGTAGCAGTACATTCGGTTTGTAACTTTTTCATATAAAAATCGTCTTATAACTGAACTAGGAAAATAGTAAAAAGGGGAACAGCAATGAAAAACAAGTGGACCATCCTATGTATCTGTTTTATTATCAGCGGATGCGGAATATTAGGGCAAGAAGCATCTGAAAAATCACCAGCTGATCAGGAGGTTGAACCGCCGACTGAAAACACCGAAGGCACAAAAGAGCCCGAAGTGGAAGAGAATCCGGAAAATAATAATCAGGATCAAGAGAATCAGCCACCGACTGAAGAAAATGCAGATAAAAATCCAGCCAATGAAAATGGGAATCCAAAAGGCGAAGAGGTAACGGAGGAAAAACCAGAGACTGTAACACCTCCAGCTGAACCGGAAAAAAATAATCCGGAACCAGAAAATCAGGAGCCTTCAATTCCGACAGTGGCTAATCCAACCGCTATTACCGTTATGGTTAATAAGTCTTTTAAACTGCCAGATAGTTACAGGCCAGCCGATTTAGTGAGACCGAACGTCGCTTTTGTCTTTGGAAATCAACAGTTAGAAAAAGCACTGTTACGGGAAGAAGCGGCACGTGCTCTTGAAAGTCTGTTTGCTCAAGCTAAAAAGGAAGGAATCACTCTTTTAGCCGCATCTGGCTATAGATCCTATGAAACTCAAAATGTATTATTTGAAAATGAAGTAAAGCAAGTCGGGTATGAGAAAGCTAGCATGGCTGTTGCCTATCCTGGCACAAGTGAACATCAAACTGGGCTGGCCATGGATATTACAGCCGCAAGTGTAAACTATATTCTTACTGAAGAATTTGGGAATAAGCCTGAGGGAAAATGGCTTGCGAATAACGCACACAAATTCGGATTTATTCTTCGTTACCCGCTTGGAAAAGAAAGCATTACCGGCTATCAATATGAACCTTGGCATTTCCGCTATGTCGGAACCGAAATGGCAGCAGAAATCTTTGAAAATAAGCTTACTTTAGAAGAATATTTTAAGCAGAAACAAGGGGTATAGGAAAGAATTGGTTTTTTGAAAAATTGATATTGATTATGGATATTTGTGATTGAGGCCGGGCCTATGATAGGGGTACCGGTCTTTTTCGTTACTTACTATCCGATATCTATTAGCCATTATTGTATATTCGTCATTGTCAAGAACTGTTCTCTTGTTTTTCCCCTCTCTTTGTCCTCACTCACGTAAATCTTTTTCAAAATAGCAAAAAGCTGCCGGATTACCCGGCAGCCAGCTAATGAGTGCTTTATACGTGTTTGCTTAATAATTCTTGCAAAGCTTCTTTTGGCTGGTAACCGACAACTTTATCTACAACTTCACCATCTTTGAAGACAATTAAAGTTGGGATACTCATGACACCGAAAGCGCCAGCTGTTTCTTGATTCTCATCCACATCAAGCTTGACAATTTTTACTTTATCGCCCATTTCAGAATCTAGTTCTTCTAATACAGGAGCGATCATTTTACATGGTCCGCACCATGGTGCCCAGAAATCAGCTAAAACAACACCTTCAGCTGTTTGTTGCTTGAAGTCTTGATCAGTTACATGTGAAATTGCCATCTTCCATTCCTCCTATTGTAAAGAAGCGTATTTGTAAAGGAAGTATATCATGTTAGTAATGGGAAAGCGAACAATCTGCTTTTGGACATCACTCATAGATTCCCCTAACGATATGCTGATATACAAACGCTGAACAGTTTGATTAAAAGCTGTTCTACCTAACATGATAGTAGATGTTTCCAATTTAGTCGAGTGAATTGTATTATCAAATAAAAAGAAAGCTCCCGTAAGAGCCTTCTATTTCATTTATGCATGAATTTTTAGCTTCTTGAATTCTTCAGTCAATAACGGAACTACTTCAAAGAGATCACCGACTATTCCATAGTCAGCAACTTTAAAAATATTTGCCTCAGGGTCTTTATTAATAGCGACGATTACTTTTGAGTTAGACATTCCGGCTAAGTGCTGAATCGCTCCAGAAATTCCGCAGGCGATATACAAATCTGGGGTGACCACTTTACCGGTTTGCCCGATTTGCAGCGAATAATCACAATAATCTGCATCGCAGGCTCCGCGAGAAGCACCGACTGCTCCGCCTAAAACTTTAGCCAATTCTTTTAATGGCTCAAATCCCTCTTTACTCTTAACGCCGCGTCCTCCGGCAATAATCACTTTTGCTTCGGAAAGATCTACACCCTCAGTTGCTTTTCGCACTACTTCTTTTACAATCGTTCTTAAATCCTTGATATCCACTGCTAAGGTGCTAACTTCCCCTGATCTGGATTCATCTATGGCCAGTGCATTGATATTGTTTGGACGAATCGTAACAAATATGATTCCTTCTGTGATAATCTTTTTCTCAAATGCTTTTCCTGAATAAATTGGCCGCGTAAATAACAGATTGCCCCCAGCTTCTTCGATTGCAGTTACGTCAGAGATTAGCCCATTTTGGAGTTTGCCGGCGATTCGCGGTGAAAGGTCTTTTCCTAAAGCCGTGTGGCCAAATACAATCCCCTCTGGCTTTTCTTGCTCATAAACAGCCATAAATGCCTGACTAAAGCCGTCTGAAGTATACGATGCAAGCTTTTCGTGTTCCACTGCAACTACCCGGTCAGCCCCATATTGAATCAACTCATTTCCTAAAGCGCTTACAGCGGAACCAAGTAAAACTCCGACAACTTCTCCTCCTCCTGCAATCGTTTTAGCAGCAGCAATCGCTTCAAACGAAACATTTCTCAGAGTACCATCTTTTACTTCCCCAAGTACCAATACTTTTTTTGCCATGATTTGACCCTCCCTTGTTGTTCTTTTAACTAAATGACTTTCGCTTCTGTTCTAAGAAGCTGAACTAGTTCTCTAACTTGATCCTCAAGCTCACCCTCCAAAATTTTTCCTGCTTCCTTTTTAGGAGGTAAGAAAATTTCAATCGTTTTTGTTTTCGGGGCTACATCATCTTCTTCTAAATCCAGATCATCCAATTCTAGCTCTTCTAAAGGTTTTTTCTTCGCCTTCATAATTCCTGGCAATGAAGGATATCGAGGTTCATTTAATCCCTGCTGTGCAGTCACAAGCAGCGGCAGGTTCACTTCAATAACCTCTGAATCCCCTTCCACATCCCGTGTAATTTTCGCAACATTACTTTCAATTTCTAAATTCGTAATCGTTGTTACGGAAGGGATTCCAAGTATTTCTGCAACTCTTGGTCCGACTTGTCCGCTTCCTCCATCGATAGCCACATTCCCTGCGAGAATAAGATCAGGATTTTTATCCTGGAGATATTCGGCGAGAATTTTAGCTGTTGTAAATTGATCAGATGCTTCTAATTCGTCTTCTGTATTTATCAATACCGCTTTGTCTGCCCCCATGGCTAATGCCTTGCGAAGCTGTTCCGCAGCATCTTCACTTCCAACTGTAATAACAGTTACTTCACCACCGTGCTGATCTCTCACCTGAATCGCTTCTTCTACTGCGTATTCATCATAAGGATTAATGATAAATTCAGCACCATCCTCTTGAATTTTTCCATTGGATAAGGTGATTTTCTCTTCTGTATCAAACGTTCGTTTTAATAGTACGTATATGTTCAAGCCTGAACCCTCCCAATCCAAAAAAGATAGTCATTGTTAAAAACATGCATTAACTTATACAATTCGATACCATTTGTTATTTTCCTTTAAATTCTGGTTTCCTTTTTTCTAAAAAGGCTTGAATGCCTTCCTTAGCATCTTCTGATTCAAAGACTGTTCCAAAATAGCCTGCTTCACGGTTGGACCCTTCAGCAAGCTGACTATTACGGGTATAGGCCATTAATGATAAAACGGCTTTTACTGTAATAGGACTTTTTTCTGCGACTTTTTTTGCAAGTTTCATAGTTTCTAAAAAAAGTTCTTCTTCAGAGAATGCCCGATTCGCCAGTCCGCATTTAACAGCCTCAATTCCTGAAATCGACTCACTTGTCAAAAGCATCTCAAGCGCTTTTGCTTCTCCGACAAGTTTAGGTAAACGTTGTGTGCCGCTAAACCCAGGAATCAGACCTAATTGCAGCTCAGGTAAACCGAGTTTGGCATTTTCGGCAACAAATCGAATATGACATGCCATTGCCAGTTCAAGTCCCCCGCCTAAAGCTGCGCCATGAATGGCTGCAATTACGGGCTTAGGAAAATTCTCAATTCTGTCAAACACATCTTGGCCACGTTTGGCTAATTTGCTAAATTCCTCACCGTTAGGGATTGAAGTAAATTCCTTAATATCTGCACCTGCGGAAAAGAATCTGCCTTCCCCTTTTAATACAATCACCCGAACGGAGTCATCCTGCTCCATTTCATCTAACAAACTGGAAACCTCACCAATTAAATCTGATGAAAGAGCGTTAGCTGGCGGACGCTGAATGGCAGCGGTTACAATATGGCCGTCCCTTTCCCGATGTATCAAGCTCATATCTGTTCCCCCTTTCTTAGTTCAAAGGGAGAAAAATAGTGACCTATTTTTCTCCTTTACATCCTAAATATAAAAGTTCATGTACCCTTGGTGCAAGCTCAGGCAAATTGTACTTCTGATCCTTCATTACCCAGTTTGTTACCGTTTCATCGAGGGTTCCAAATATCATTTGCCGGGCTAATCGGATATCCAAATCCTTTTTAAATTCACCCGTCTCTACCCCTTGTGATAAAATACGATCAACAAGCTGTAAATATCCTTTTAGCACTTCATTAATTTTTTTGCGGAGCTCTTTATTTGATTGCCTAAGCTCTAGCTGAGTTACAATTGCTAATTGCGGATCTTCTGAAAGCATTAAAAAATGGTTTTCAATTAAAACCTTTAACTTTCCGGCTGCTGATGCTTCATCACTGATTAATTCATCCAGCCTTTCAACAAAAGAGCCCATTTTTTCTTGAAAAAGGGAGATTAAAATATCTTCCTTATTCTTAAAATAAAGATAAATAGTCCCATCCGCGACACCTGCCTGTTTCGCGATTTTAGAGACTTGTGCCTGGTGATAGCCGTTTTCTGCGATCACCACCACCGCAGCATCAATAATTTGTTTAAATTTTGGCTTGTTTTTCTTCATGTATAGACCACTACCTTGTTAGAAATACTAAGCAGGTAAAACTTAATATTCTTTAATTGCTGTATAATGAATGAACAATCATTCATAATTTTATAGTATACACTATTCATATGAGTGTCAAGAAGAATCGGCTGATTCTAATCTTGTCCAAAATCAGGACAAAAAAAGAGAAAAACAAAATTCTACGCATTCTTTTTCTCATCTGCTGCCTTACTCTTTTCCTCGTCAATTAGTGCCCTTCTTAATATTTTTCCTACTGCTGTTTTCGGCAATTCAGACCTAAATTCATAGATTCTAGGGACCTTATAAGCGGCCAGTGCTTTACGGGCAAATTGGTCTAAATCCTGCTCGGTTACATACTTCCCTTCTTTTAATACAACATAAGCCTTTACGGTTTCACCGCGGTAGGGGTCAGGCACTCCTGCTACAACCACTTCCTGAATGGCCTCATGCTCATAGAGGACCTCTTCAATTTCACGAGGGTATATATTGAATCCTCCGGCAATAATCATATCCTTTTTGCGATCCACGACATAGAAATAACCATTTTCGTCCATATAACCCATATCACCCGTCAACAGCCAGCCATCCTTAAATACATGTTCCGTCTCTTCAGGACGGTTCCAATATCCCTTCATGACCTGAGGACCTTTTACAGCAATTTCGCCAATTTCATTTGGAGGTAAGGGTTCTCCTGTTTCAAGTGAGAGAATGGCGGCATCCGTATCTGGCCATGGTACGCCTATACTTCCTTTTTTCCTTTCTTTGTCCCATAAAAAATTAGCGTGTGTAACTGGAGAGGCCTCTGTTAAGCCGTACCCTTCAACTAATCTTCCGCCAGTCACTTCTTCAAATTTCGTTTGAACTTCTACAGGCAGAGGAGCGGATCCGCTAATACATGCATCAATTGAAGACATATCATATTTCTTTATATCAGAATGATTGAGTAAACCGATATAAATGGTTGGTGCACCAGGGAAAAGAGTCGGTCTTTCTTTTTCAATGGCTTTTAAAGTTGTGGTTGCATCAAACTTAGGGAGAAGAACCATTGTTTGCCCGTCCATAACGGATAAAAGCATCACTGCTGTTAACCCATATACATGGAAAAGCGGAAGGATGGCCAGAACAGTTTCTTTTCCTTTTTTACACTTATACATCCAGGCACTGGACATAATTGTATTGGCAATCAAGTTTTTGTGCGTCAGCATGACACCTTTTGGAAACCCTGTCGTTCCGCCAGTGTATTGGAGCAGAGCTAAATCTTCTTCAATATTAATCTCTTCATCAATTTCCGTTGTTTTCCCATTGTCTAAAATAAATGTAAGAAGATGATGATTGTGTTCGTGTTCTACTTTTACAACAATGCCGTACTGTTTCTTTTGAATGAATGGATAAATCAAATTTTTGGGAAATGGCAAATAATCCTTGATAGCGGTTACAAATATATGTTCAACTTCTGTTTCATTTTGAACCTTTTTTACGCGCGGAAATAAAATGTCCATCGTTATAATAGCTTTTGCACCAGAATCCTTTAGTTGATACGCTAGTTCGCGTTCCGTATATAAAGGATTGGTTTGGACAACGATACCTCCTGCCATTAAAATTCCATAAAAGGCAATCACATTTTGAGGACAATTTGGCAGCATAATTGCAACCCGGTCTCCTTTTTTAATGCCTAAGTCACGCAAATAGTTTGCTAGCTTCAAAGAGGATACATAAAGCTCCTGATAAGTCATTGTTTTTCCCATAAAACGAATGGCGACCTGATCAGGCATAGATGTTGCGGTATCTTTGAGGTAAGTTTGCAGTGGTTTTGTACCATACTCTAAACTCTGTGGAATTTCGCTTGGGTATTCATTTAACCAAGGTCTATGCGTCATGTAAAACAACCCTCCTTTAATAATTGTAAGAACATTCTAACTGTTCTTTATTCATTATAGTATACATACCTACACCATACAACGAATTTCATGTGTAGCCAACTCTTAATTTCCTGATCATATTCACCTGGGTAAATGGTCCTGATTTTATTAAAATCGACAATTTTTATCTATGTATATTTTACCAATTTTTTCGAATTTTGTAGTTTCTTGCTAGAGGAGAAAAGGGTTTTTACTTAACTCCTTGAATTTCTTTGAATAATGGATTCATTCCATTTCTTTTATTTCTTTAAAAGGAAGGTGGTAAAAAATGATTAAAAAGATTTTTAAGGTTTTTCTTGCCGTGTCACTTGTAAGCGTTTTATTCACGCAGGGAAGCATCTTTGCAAATGAACCGGAAGAGCCGATTATCCGCATTGGAGTCGTTCCCGCTGCTGAAACACTTCAAATCGGAAGTAACGGAAGCTTTGAGATAAAAGATAAGGATACTGGTGATGTGCTTTTAACTGGCAGCAGCGAACAAGTGAGAGTTGATTTAACTTCAACATCTAATATTAGGACAAATTATCGTCTGCAGGTTGCATTTTCAACAAGCAATGCCTATGTGCAGGATTGGCTAAGCCGGGCAGAATCATTTGGCTACCCAACGTATGTTGAGCCTTATAATAATGGGTGGCGTCTTTTAATCGGGGAATTCCCTGCCGATGCATCATTCACTGTACGAAATGCTTTTAAAAATGAAGTAATAGCGAAGGGACTTGCCGCTAGTGATGCCTTCTGGAGAATCATCACAATTATTGAAGGAGAATCGTCCCTTAAACTATCGAAAGGTGAACAGGAAGTGACAACATCCAATCCAGTTGTCATCACATCTTCTGACAGTCTTGTTAAAATCAACGGTAAGCAATACCGCGGTATCGGTGAAGTAGGATTTAATAGTAGCGGAACTCTAGCGGGTATTAATGAACTTCCAATTGAGCAATACCTATATGGAGTTGTGCCATTAGAGCTTCCTCCGGTTCCATATGGTGAATTGGAAGCCCAAAAATCACAAGCAGTTGCAGCCCGTACATATGCTCTTTCCAACATGGGAAAACGCAGCAGTGACGGATATGATTTGCTTCCAACTACTTCTGACCAAGTATATGGCGGGTATGACAGTGAACACCCAATTTCTACACAGGCGGTTCAAGAAACAAGAGGTGTTGTAGCTACCTATGAAGGAGAATTAATTACAGCTGTTTATAGCTCTACAACAGGCGGATATACAGCTAATAATGAAGATGTCTGGAACACAGACCCTGTCCCATATCTTCGCGGTGTACCAGATGCCAATCGCGGTGAAGCCTTCGAACACGTGCCAACTTTAGAAGTATTTAAGAATCATAGTAATCCGACTTCACTTAAAAACGCAGGAAATGGCGCGTATGAATCTGATTGGTCCCGCTACCATCGCTGGACTGTTGAATGGACTCCAGAAGAAATCAGTACGGTATTAAGTACTTACTACAACAGAGATGTTGGAGAAGTTTATGAAATCAATGTAACAGAGCGTTCTAATTCTGGCCGGGTATTAGAAATTGAATTCGTTACAGAGAATGGAACATTCTATGAGTATAAGGACAGAATCCGTACGGCTCTAAAATATTTCTTAGATAGCGGTGCACAAACTTCGTTAAGAAGTACACTTTTCTTTATTGAGCCATTGATGGATAATAGCACAAAACAATTGATTGGATTTAAAGCATATGGCGGCGGATGGGGACACGGTGTTGGCCTATCCCAAACTGGTGCTGTAGGAATGGCTGAAAAAGGACATTTATATGAAGAAATTTTGAAACATTATTATCAGGGAATTGATCTTGAAACCCGATACTAAGAGAAACTATAAAAAGGGAGCCTTTCTGGCTCCCTTCCATGTTATCCGTTTATAACTAAATAAATAATACCGACGATTAAAAATACTGCACATACGGCAAACAATATTTTTGCTAATTTCTCTAACAAGCTATAGCCTCCCTTATATTCCTGCCCCTATTACGTATGACAAGCCAACGGAGATCACCATCGAAATAAAGCCGACCGCTTTATTATTATTTTCAATCTCTTCATCAATTTTAAATTTTGGTGTTAAAAATTCAAAGATAAAATAAGCGATTAATAATAGCAGGAATCCATAAACTCCCCAGCCAATCATATTAAACAGTGTATCATGCTGTTGGATGGAATGGCGAAACACATTGGCAATCCCAAATATTTTCCCCCCGGTTGCAAAAGCAACAGCCATATTCCCTTTTTTAATTTGCTCCCAATTATTATATTTGGTTACCAATTCAAAAATAGTCAAAAAGACGATCATACAGAGTACTACAACACTAAAATACGCTGCTGTTTGAACCAGGCTATTTTCCCAAAAATCATTCATTTTCAAAAGTTCCCCCGCTCTTTCGGTTATTTTAACTGAACTACTGTGACACCTGAACCTCCTTCACCAGCCTCACCATACCGATATGACTTAACGGAACGATGATTTTTTAAATAATTCTGTACGCCTTGCCTTAACGCACCTGTTCCTTTACCATGAATAATTGAAACGCGCGGATATCCAGCCAAAATGGCATCATCAATATATTTTTCTACCCTAAGCAACGCATCCTCAAATCTTTCTCCGCGTAAATCCAGTTCAAGATTAACATGATAATCTTTCCCTTTTATCGTAGCAATTGGTTTTGTTTCGACTGGTTTAGGTGTATGAAGCCATTCGAGATCGCTTTCTTCAACCTTCATTTTCAAGATTCCAATTTGGACCTGCCACTCATGGTCATTTAATTTTTCGACTAATGTTCCTTTTTGTCCAAGACTTACTACTTTCACTTCATCGCCCGGCAAGAAATTATACTTTTGATTTTTGGCTTTTTTCTTTGTTGTCTTATTGACCTCAGGCGCAGCATCTTCCAGTCTCTTTCTTGCTTCAATTAATTCATGCTCTTTAACTTCACCATTTTTCTCTAGCCGCAGCTGGCGAAGCTCTTGGATAATGGTTTCTGCCTCTTTTTTCGCTTCTTCAATAATTTGGTTAGCCTTTTCCTTTGCTTTTTCTGTTAGTTCGTCTTTCTTCTGATAGTATTCTGCCATTTGTTTTTGCAGGTCCTTATGAATGTTTTCGGCATCCTGTAAAAACTTGCGAGCTTCTTCCCATGCGCTCTCAGCCTGCCTTCGATTAGCTTCTAATGAGGCAATCATCGAATCTACTTCTTGTCGATCCTCACTCATTAAAGACCTGGCCCTATTAATGATATCCTCCTGCAATCCCAGTCGTTTTGAGATTTCAAAGGCATTACTTCTCCCTGGAATCCCGATTAGCAGCTTATAAGTTGGACGTAATGATTCCACATCAAACTCAACGGAAGCATTCGCTACTCCTTCACGATTATAGCCATATGCCTTTAATTCCGGGTAATGAGTGGTGGCAACGACTCTTGCTCCGCGATTGTATACTTCATCTAATATGGCTATGGCTAATGCAGCCCCCTCCTGCGGGTCCGTTCCAGCCCCGAGCTCATCGAATAGAACGAGACTATTTCCATCTGCTTTTTTCAAAATATCCACGATATTCACCATATGGGATGAAAATGTACTTAAGTTTTGTTCAATCGACTGTTCATCACCGATATCGGCATACACCGCATCAAAAACGGCAACTTCAGACCCTTCCTGTGCTGGAACATAAAGACCGGATTGTGCCATCAGAACGGTTAGACCTATTGTTTTAAGAGTGACGGTTTTTCCGCCTGTGTTTGGTCCTGTAATGACAATAGTTGTAAAGTCATCCCCAAGCCAGATATCATTTTCTACGATTACATCCTCTGAAATAAGAGGATGTCTCGCACGCTTCAGAGATATTTTACCTTGATTATTTAAAGCCGGTTTGGTTCCGCGGTATGTTTTGCTAAAACGCGCTTTGGCAAAATAAAAATCTAATTCAGTCAGGGCTTGAGTCGCTAGTCTTAATCCTTCCGCTTCCTCTCCAACCAGATTGGATAATGCAATTAAAATCCTTTCAATTTCCTGGTGTTCTTTTACCTTTAATCCCTGAAGGTCATTGTTCAGTTCCACTACTACTTGGGGTTCTATAAACAATGTTTGCCCTGATGAGGATTGATCATGAACGATTCCGCCATAATGACCGCGATACTCCTGTTTAACCGGTATTACATAACGGTCATTTCGTATCGTGACGATCGCATCCGATAACATTTTCTGTGCATTAGATGATCTTATTATAGAATCGAGTCTTTCCCGAATTCTGGTTTCCTTTGACCGTATTTGATTACGAATAGATCGTAATGTATCACTTGCATGGTCTAAAACATATCCTTGTTCATCAATTGAACTGGTTATTTCCTTTTCAAGACGGATTAAATCAGGTATTCGTTCAATTTCCGCTGCCAAGATTGGCAGAGTCACATCTTCTTCTTCGATAATCTCTTGAATAAATTTTTTTATGATTCTTCCAGCTTTTATCGTACTTGCAATCTCTACTAATTCTGAGGCAGAAAGCATGGAACCAATTTCAGCACGTTTTACAGAGCCACGAATATCAAACACCCCGTCTAATGGAACATGGCCTTTTAATCGCAATACTGTAAATGCTTCATCCGTTTCCTCAAGCCCACGCTTTACAATCGAAAAATCCGAGGATGGAACCAATTCATTTAATTTATTTCTCCCTAATCCTGAGGAAGCATAAGTAATCAGTTTTTCCTTTATTTTTAAAAACTCTAATGTTTTCAGTACTTTAGGATTCAAGTCTTTACCTCCTGTCCAATTGTGTTTCTTTATCTTTTTATGTTTAAAAAAGCCAGTAAATCTTCTTTATTCATGGCATTGAGACAATCGTTCGGCTGAAGCCAGCCTTTTCTTGCGGTTGCGACGCCAATTTCCATAAACGATAAGGATTCTTTATAGTGAGCATCTGTGTTTATACAAATTTTTACTCCCGCTTGCCGTGCCTTTCGGACATACTCAAAATTTAAGTCCAGCCGGTTTGGGTTTGCATTTAACTCTAAGGCGGTATTTGTGCTGCTCGCCAGCTCAATCAATTGCTCTATATCTATTTCATAGCCTGTCCTTGTCCCGATTTTTCGCCCTGTCGGGTGTGCGATCAAATTCACATGCACATTATTTAATGCCGTTTTTAATCGCTCCATTATTTTTGCTTTTGACTGCTGGAATCCGGAATGGATGGAAGCAATTACAAAATCAAGCTCCTCCAGCACATCATTTTCAAAATCCAGCGATCCATCCGGTAAAATATCCATTTCAATACCTGCCAAAATAAGAATATCTGGATATTTCTCTTGGAGCCTGGCAATCTCCTCTTTTTGCTTTAATAGCCGATCTTTTGTCAAACCATTGGCCACTTTTAAAAACTGGGAATGGTCGGTAATCGCCATATATTCGTAGCCCCTTGCTATACATGCCTGGACCATCTCTTCCAGAGTATGAGCGCCATCGCTCCAGGTTGTATGCATATGAAGGTCTCCCTTTATATGTTTTATATCAATAAAAGAATATTCTTTTTGAAAAATCTCAATTTCTTCACCATTTATTCGAACTTCGGGAGGAAGGTAAGGTATGTTAAAATGCTGATAAAAATCCTGTTCGCTTGCAAACGTTAGAACCTTTCCATTCTCTAAATCCTCCACACCATATTCGCTTATTTTTTGATTGCACTCTTTTGCAATTTGCCTCATCCGTACATTATGTTCCTTTGAACCCGTGAAATGATGAAGGGCAGTCGCAAATTCTTGCTGAGTGACGAGGCGAAAATCAATCGATAATCCAAAATCGCCATCCACGACAATAGATACCTTTGTATCTCCTTTAGCTACAATTCTTTTAATTCCTTTCATCTCTATCAGTTTTTCCTTCACAATACCCGGTGAAGCCGTTGCAATCACAAAATCTAAATCCTTCACCATTTCTTCTGCCCTTCGCAAACTGCCGGCTTTAGAAAATCGATCAATTTCCGGAATAGCTGCTAAATAGGCCTCAATATAATCAACAATCGGCAATACAGCTGCCATTGGTAACCGTTCAGGCTTTGCCTTGAGTTCACGGATTGATTGAAGCAGGTTTTCTTCCGTTTTTTGGCCAAATCCGGAAAGCTTGGCCACTTTGCCTAGTTCAAGTGCCTCTTTGAGCTCGTCCACATTTGTGATATGAAGTTCTTGATACAATCTCGCAATCTTCTTACCGCCTAATCCCTGTAACTGAAGCAGAGGAATCAGCCCAGCAGGAACCTTTGCCTTTAACTCGTTCAAAAGTGCAGATTCCCCAAGTTCAATATACTCTTCAATCACACTTGCTGTCCCTTTACCGATTCCGGGGATTGTGGTGTAATCACCCAATTCCTTTATACTTCTTTGATCCCGCTCCAGCGCATTGGCTGCCTTTCGAAAGGCAGCTACTTTAAAGGAGTTTTCTCCCATCAGTTCCATATAGGTTGCAATCGTTTCCAGCAAACGGATAATTTCTTTTTTGTGAACCATCGATATCAGCACCTTTAAAAACACATTTTCTACTTGCACTAGTTTAAACTTTACCATGTTTACGTCTTATTGTTCAAAAGGTTCCCATATAGAAAACTTGGCAAGCACCAAGCTCTGGCGTAGGCGATCGCCTAGTTGCACTTATACTTTATTCCTAAAAATTTTAACTGCGTCGAATTACTGCTTTGCTAAAATTTTATACTTAAAGTATTAAAAAACTCCTCCGCTATTGCGGAGAAGTTATACATCCATATATTGAAACCATAGATCTTGAATTTGACTTGAAAAAATCGGAGTATGAGTAACAATCGTTTTCGCCATAAATGAAGACCCGAGAGGCCCCTGAATAAATTCAATCGGAAGTAAAGCCCCAATGTATAACACTATAAAAACCATTAAGTACACTTCTAAAAATCCGAGAGCTCCGCCTGCCCATACATTTAATTGTTTTACAACTGGCAAATGGGCAACAAAATCGAGCATAGAACCTATAATTTGCAATAGAATTTTTGATATAAAAAAGATAATAGCAAATGAAATCGCATTGTAATAGGCCGCGTCTAAATGCATTGATTCAAATATCATTGTAAAAGATTCACTGTCTCCCAGTGTCGGGTAAGGAATCCAAAGTTTAAGCTTAGGAGCTAAATCATCATAGTACACATAAGCTAAAATAAAGGACAGAATAAAGCCAACCATATTGATAGCCTGTAAAATAAAACCTCGTTTTAGCCCTACGATTAACCCCGCAACTAAAAGAAGTAAAATAATCAGGTCGAGCATAGTTACTCCTTTCTTATTTCCGGGTATTCCCGGAAACAATGATTAAAAAGTTCACTTTATCTTACCATGAATCATTTTTAATTGGGAAGAGGAAAGATAACTTGAGCGCTTTAGGCTAGGGGTCGGTGCTTTCCTGGCTGCACTGATCAAGGCTACGCCGCGGCCTGATGGCTAGCTTGACTAGGGCATCCTGCCCAGCATATTTTATTCCTCAAAATTTGAGCTGCTTCGAATTTACGGCTTTGCTAAAATTTTATTCTTAAAGTGTAAAAAGGAAGCCCGTGTTTTAGAACAGACTTCCTTCTCCCTTTTACGCACCTCTTAGAGTTGCACCAAATTGTTGTTTGACTGCTTGAAGCACTTTTTCGTGTGCAGCCGTTACTTCCTCATCCGTTAATGTTTTTTCCGGATCAACATATTTTAAAGAAAAGGCAATTGATTTCTTGCCGCTTTCCACATGTTCTCCTTGATAAACGTCAAAAACAGAAACTTCTTTTAAAAGCTTTCCGCCAGCTGATGCAATGGCCTTTTGAAGATCACCAGCAAGAACACTGGAATCGACAATCAGCGCAATGTCTCGCGTTATGGAAGGGTAACGCGGGATCGGCAGATACTGAAGCCCTTTTGTATCCTCACCGAGCAATTTCGATAAGTCCATTTCAAATACAAACGTATCCTTTAAGTCATGCTCTTTTTGCACAGTTGGGTGAAGCTGGCCGACAAATCCCAAAACCGTACCATTTAGTAAAATCTGAGCTGTCCGACCCGGATGCATTCCTTCGATTTGAACCGGTGTATATTCAATCGCTTGAGTCAAATCGAGTTTTTCAAATAATGCATCCAAAACACCTTTGGCTACATAAAAATCAACAGCCTTCTTCTCTCCTTGCCAAGGATTTGATACCCACACTCCTGTTAGAGCACCTGCTAAATGTTCCTTTTCCTTTGGCAAAACATCTGCTCCGTTAGACAGAAAGACAGAGCCGATTTCGTACACAGCTAAACTCTCATTTTGACGTGCCTGATTAAACTGCAGAATTTCGATTAACCCAGGCAAAAGGCTTAAGCGCAAATGACTGCGCTCTTCACTCATCGGCATGGATAAGGCAATTGGTTCTCTAACTTCTAGCGCATATTTTTGTGCCTTTTCTTTTGAAGTTAAAGAATATGTGAGGACTTGATACAGTCCTGCACTTTCAAGAATTTGCCGGGTTACACGGCGCTTTCTTTGGTAAGAGGTAAGCTTGCCTGGATTATATTCTCCTACTGGAAGCGTATATGGAAGATTGTCATATCCATAAAGGCGTCCGATTTCCTCAATAATGTCCTCTTGGATCGCTAAATCCCCTCTTCTCGTTGGTGCCGTCACCACTAATCGATCCGACTCTAATTCATGTGGTATTTTCAAGCGATCTAAAAGACGGCTCATTTCTTCCTTTGAAAGGTCAGTTCCTAATACACGATTCACTTTTTCATATGGCACTTCAATGACTTTTGGTTCAGCTTTTAATGTGTTTACCTCTACAGAGCCTGCAACTACTTCTCCTCCGCCTAGCTCTGCCATTAGTGCTGCTGCCCGTTCTGCTGCTAAACGGACGCGTTCAGGGTCTACACCTTTTTCAAATCGGCTGCTTGCTTCACTTCGGAGACCTAAATCCTTTGAACCTTTTCTAACTGTTTGCGGATTAAAGAGCGCTGCTTCAAGTATGACCGTAGTTGTATCACTGCGTACTTCTGAGTTAGCTCCACCCATTACCCCTGCAACAGCAACAGGCTCATTGCCATTTGTAATAACAAGATGGTCAGTAGTTAAGGTTCTTTCCGCATCATCTAATGTAACTATTTTTTCGTCCTGTTTCGCTCTTCTTACAACAATCTCTTTTGAACCGAAGCGGTCATAGTCAAACGCATGTAAAGGTGTACCGTATTCTAACAAAATATAGTTCGTAATATCAACAATATTGTTATGAGGTCTGATCCCTGCTGCCATCAAGCGAGTTTGCAGCCATAAAGGAGATGGGCCGATTTTTACATTTTTCACGATTTTGGCTACATAGAGCGGGTTATCTTCCGGTACATCGACCCGTACATCAATGTATGCTGTTTTTTCTTGGCTTGGTGCCGGCACATGGGGCAGTTTTACATCCTTTTCTAATATCGCAGCTACTTCGTAAGCAACCCCTAACATCGATAAACAATCTGACCGGTTTGGCGTTAGTCCAAGTTCTAAAATATGATCATTTAAATTTAAAAGTTCAATCGCATCCTGGCCGACTTCTACACCCTCAGGGAACACATAGATCCCTTCTGCATATTCCTTCGCAATTATTTTAGATTCATAGCCCAGTTCCTGCAGAGAGCAAATCATTCCGTTCGATTCCTCACCGCGAAGCTTTGCCTTCTTAATTTTAAAATTGCCAGGTAATACTGCCCCAACTTTGGCTACCGCAACCTTTTGCCCTTTTGCTACGTTTTTAGCCCCGCAAATTATTTGAACAGGCTCTCCTTCACCAATGTCAACAAGGCATTTATTTAATTTATCTGCATTCGGGTGTTGTTCACATTCCATGACGTAGCCGACAACGACTCCTTCAATTCCTTCGCTGACAGATTCTACTGATTCTACTTCAATCCCGGTTCTTGTGATTTTTTCAGCTAATTCTTCTGGTGTTGTTCCTGATAAATCTACATATTCCTTCAACCAGTTATAAGAAACTAACATTGTAAGACTTCCTCCTTATTCTTCATGAACTCCAAACTGTTTCAGCAAACGGACATCATTGGTATAGAAATGACGAATATCTTCAATTCCGTATTTCAGCATCGCTATTCTTTCCGGTCCCATACCAAAGGCAAAGCCTGTATATTCATTAGAGTCATATCCCGCCATTTCCAGTACGTTTGGATGTACCATACCTGCTCCTAAAATTTCAATCCAGCCTGTGCCTTTACAAACGTTACAGCCTGCACCTCCGCACATTTTACAGGAAATATCCATTTCAACCGAAGGCTCTGTGAACGGGAAAAAGCTAGGACGGAGACGAATTTCTCTTTCCTCACCGAATATTTTCTTAGCAAAAACATTCAGTGTTCCTTTTAAATCACTTAAGCGAATATTACGGTCAACGACCAATCCTTCAATTTGCGTAAATTGGTGTGAATGTGTTGCATCGTCAGAATCACGGCGATACACTTTTCCAGGACAAATAATTTTAACTGGCCCTTTTCCCTGTTGCTTTTCCATCGTACGGGCTTGTACGGGGGATGTATGTGTACGTAAAAGGATTTCCTCTGTTATGTAGAAGGAATCCTGCATATCACGTGCCGGGTGACCTTTAGGAAGATTCAATGCTTCGAAATTATAATAATCGGTTTCAACTTCTGGACCTTCTGCGATTTCATATCCCATGGATATAAACAAGTCCTCAATTTCTTCCACAATTTTAGTCAATGGATGGTGGTTGCCAAGCTCAATTGGACGCCCTGGAAGTGTCACATCAATCGATTCTTTTGCTAATTTCTCAGAAATGGCTTTTTCCTCTAGTTCTGCCTGCTTGGCTTCAATTCTCTCGGTAATCTTTTCTCGCACTACATTGACAAGTGCACCCATTTTCGGTCTTTCTTCGGCTGAAAGCTTGCCCATTCCGCGCAAAACTTCAGTAATAGGACCTTTTTTTCCAAGATAGGCAATGCGAATATCATTTAATTCTTTCAGATCTTCAGCGTTTTGAATTTTTTGCAGCGCCTCTTGTTCTAATTCTCTTAACTTTTGCTCCATTTTAGATCCTCCTTTTTAAATAAAGAAAACTTGGCTACTACCAAGCCGTATGGCTCAGGTGGCAGCCTAGTTGCACTTATACTTATTTCCTGAAAATTTTAATAACGTCGAAATACATCTTCGCAAAAATTTTATCTCTATAAGTATAAAAAAACGTCTCTCCCAAAATAAGGGACGAGACGTTCGCGATACCACCCAAATTGACACTCTGTTCAAAGACACAGGTGCCCAGCTTCATTCAGATAACGGCTTTTAACCGGGGCATCTTTACATGTTTTACATGGTCCCGATGCCAACTCTAGAGGTGAACTTCCTTTGACTTTACCATGAAAATGCTCTCAGTCTCTGACATTTTCTCCCTTTATGGCTCTAGAACAAAGTACTTTTCTCTGTCATCGTTTTTGCATTCATACATTTATCTTTTATAAAGTATAATAAAAAACTTGTTTATTTGCTACCACATTATAGTTAAAAATCGTGTAAAATTCAAATTTGTATCTCATTTTGTCCAAAAATACTTGTTTCAAAACTTAAGAATGGGCCTTATTCATAAAATGATACAAAAGAATACCGCCCGCAATCGTGACATTCAATGATTCACTTTTACCATAGATTGGAACGTATAGATTTTGACTGCTTTGCTCCAAAAGATTCGGATTTACTCCATTTCCTTCATTCCCTAGAATTAAAGCAAACGGCAATTTAGGTTCTACAGTATGATAAGCCTCTGCTCCTTCCAAAGCTGTGCCATATACTGTCACACCTGTTTCCTTTAGCCGCTCAACCCACTCAAACAAGTTACCCTTTATAAGCGGAATATGAAAATGACTGCCTTGCGCACTCCTGATCACTTTCGGGTTATAGGGATCTACTGTTCCCTCTCCCAAGATAATTACATCAGCGCCAGCAGCATCCGCTGTACGGATAATCGTTCCTAAATTTCCCGGATCTTGAATGGCATCTAGCAGTAAAAACGAATTTGCTTGTTTGGGTATGAGGTGCTCCTGTTTTTTACAAATTGCAAAAATACCCTGATTCGTTTCGGTATCTGAAATTGCCTTTGCTATTTCATTTGAAACCTCGAATACATCAGCGCTTGAAGGAACCCACTCAGGAACAGTTACATCTTGTCTGACAATGATAGATGTAATCAATGAAGGATTTTTACTTGCTTCTTCCACCAAATGAAAGCCTTCTACTATGTATTGATTAAAGGTATCCCGCCCTTTTTTCTGCAAGAGCTTCTTCCATTCCTTCACCTTCTCATTTTGTACTGATTCAATCGATTTCAACATCGATCTCTCCTTTTCAACACTTCTTTTTCGAATTATACAGCAATTATTACACATATAAAACATTTGCTTGAGGCATTCTATTTGTAGCGATATGAATTTTTAAGGAGGATTGCTATGAATTTGAACCTTCGTGCAGCTATTTTGCATAATGTTTCCGACAATGATCAAAGTCAACTAGAAGATACGATTGTAGATGCGATTCAAAGCGGAGAAGAAAAAATGCTCCCTGGTCTAGGCGTACTCTTTGAAGTAATTTGGAAAAATTCTTCTGAAGCAGAGAAAAAGGAAATGCTTGAGACGTTAGAGAAAGGTATAAAAGGTTAGGAAAGAACCGGGTAAAGCAGCCCGGTTTTTTTGATTACTTTGCATTCATCTCTCATTTCCATAATATGTTTTTTATGATCGACCGTTCTTTCTGTTATGTCCCCTATGAAGGACACTTCTCCCTCGCATCTTGCCCATTTTGTCCATGATGACCTCTATGCCAAAAATTTATCGTATATCACCATGAAAAAAGGGCCAGACCAATGTCTGTCCCTGCCCTTTTCTATTATTCAAATGTAATTCGATTAACGGTTTCACGGTCTAATCGTTTAATAACCTCAGTAATTAATTTCACAGCGTTTTCATAGTCATCACGGTGAAGAATGGCTGCATGTGAATGAATATATCGAGTTGCAATCGTAATCGCAAGGTTCGGTACACCATTTGCAGTTAAGTGAATAGCTCCAGAGTCTGTTCCTCCACCTGGAACATAATCAAACTGGTAAGGAATATTTAATTCGTCGGCTACACCTGTAACAAAATCGCGCAGCCCTTTATGGGAAACCATTGACGCATCATAAAGGATAATTTGCGGTCCATCCCCCATTTTACTGAGTGCCTCTTTTTCCGTAACCCCAGGCGTATCACCGGCAATCCCAACGTCTACTGCAAAGCCAATGTCAGGCTGAATTTGCGAAGCAGCGGTACGCGCACCGCGAAGCCCAACTTCTTCTTGCACTGTCCCCACACCATATACAACGTTTGGATGAGATTGACCTTTTAGACCTTTTAAGACGTCGATTGCAATCGCACAACCTATACGGTTATCCCATGCTTTTGCAAGAAGCATCTTTTCATTATTCATGACTGTAAACTCAAAATAAGGAACAATCATGTCACCAGGCTTTACGCCCCATTCCAATGCTTCTTCACGGCTTGATGCACCTATATCTACGAACATATCCTTGATCTCAACTGGCTTCTTACGTGCTTCAGTCGATAAGATGTGCGGCGGTTTTGAACCAATTACTCCTGTAACTTCACCTTTACTTGTCACAATGGTTACTCTTTGCGCAAGCATGACTTGAGACCACCAGCCGCCCACTGTTTGAAAACGAATGAACCCTTTATCATCGATTTTGGTTACCATAAAACCAATTTCATCTAAATGGCCGGCAACCATAATTTTAGGACCGTTTGCATCTCCAACCTTTTTAGCAATTAAGCTTCCTAAACCGTCTGTTGAAATTTCGTCCGCGTACGGCTCTATGTATTTTTTCATCACTTCCCTAGGTTCTCTTTCATTCCCCGGGATTCCTTTTGCATCCGTTAGATCCTTCAGCATTGTAAGTGTTTCATCTAATTTAGCCATTAACACAGCCTCCCATTTATTAGTCCCTTTCTCATTATACAAAACGATATCCATAATTGTAAAAATATACTTAGTAATTTGACTCTTGACGCTGATAATTTACTTTATTTTTAGCAAAGTAGGCTTCTTCCACCTCTTTTAAGGTAAAGTCTAAGAGAGTGCCAAGCTGAAGGTAAGTATAAAACAGCTTCAAATAGAGTTCTGTTGATGGGTTACGGAAAAAAGCAAGTGCCTCCTCATTTACCTTAATAAAATATGAAGTCAAATTTAGGTGATTCGGCTCTTCCTTTACTTTTTCCAATTGAATCTCAATTGAATCCATTTTTTTTTCAATGCCGAGCGAGAGCAGAAAATGAATTCCGTCCACGTATTCTTCCAACAAGATATCTTTATGTGAGGGCCCTTTTTGGCTCCAAAATTTAAAGCATCTTGTTTCATTGGCAAGTTCCGCAGCCTCTACCAAAAAGGCAAATACTTTTCGTTCAAACAAGTCTTCTCCCTGAAGATTATTTTTCATTTCTATCGTATGATCCAGCTCACGCTGCATTTGAAATAGTCTTTTTATGTCCACAGCGAGTTCTCCCTTCAAGTAACATAAACCTATTATATCAAACAAAAAAAAAGAGAACTCCATAAGAGATCTCATTCCTTCATTACTGGCCTTCTGAAGCCTTAGGGAAAAATTCTTTCCATTTTAGGACAACAACCTTTTCGCGAAGAATATAGAACAATACTGACAAGGCTGCCAAAATGACGATGATCATGGTCGGTGTAAATCCGCTGATAAATTCCCCAAATACAGTGTAGAAAAAAGCGAGCGGCAAGTTAGTCCAAAAAGCGCCAATTACATAGTTCCCAAAGGTACGGGCTCTCTCAATCATCATCACATTTAAAAGCTGATAATGAACAAACGGAATTAAACGCAGAATTGTAATTTGCCCCAATGTTAATCTTGAGTGTGGCCCAAACCACTTTTTCTTGATATTCATAAGCTTGTCGTATGTTTTGGGCAGTTTTTCAATCACCATATAAAACAGTAAACAAGAAATCATGAGACCGACAATTGAGAATAAAGTGCCAAACGTCGTTCCAAACAATATACCGCCTGCCATACAGACAACAGGAACCGGAATAAAGAAAAATTGCCTTACTACATGAAATAATACAAATGCTATAGGAGCTAGCATGCCTCCTGTTTCAATAAAAGTGAACATTAAAGACATAGCATTTTCCAAGCTATCACCCGCTTTCGCTGTATGTTCTTGCTGATTGTACATGGGGTTATTACATCTTATACAGCGAGACTTGTCTCTATGACAGGGGATTAATCAGTTAAAAACTGACTTAAACAATAAAGGACGGAAATCTGGATCAGGATGACTGCCGGAATCCCCCAGACAAAAGAGGTATGTTTGGTTTTATGACGATAATATTTCATTCCTATGTACATCCCAAAAGCCCCGCCTATACATGCAATTTGCCATAGCGCTGTTTCAGAAACGCGGGATTTTTGTTTAATGGCCCGTTTTTTATCAACCCCCATTATAAAATAACCTAAAAGATTTACTAAAAGAAGGTAAACAAAAATTATTTTATAAATCAACAGAATAGCCTCCTCAATGAGTTTCTCCAAACGCGTCTTTAAACTGTGTGAATGTTAAGGTCTTTTTTAGTTTACCAAATTTTTTTAGGACATGGGTTCGTTTTAAATCCAATTAAGTGGAATGAGGATCCAATAAATTAAGTGTGGCGGATCCTCATTCCGTTATTAGAAACAAAACCTTCATTTTAGGGGCTGAAGCGGATTCTGATTCCGCTATTCATACAAAATCAGTCAAATTTGTCGATAAAAAAGCAAATAACGGAACGAGGAACCGAAACCATGCTCTAAACAAGGATTTTTGAATAAATAACGGAATGATGATCCATTAAATAAGTGTGGCGGATCCTCATTCCGTTATTACAACGAAAACCTTCACTTCAGGGGCTCAAGCGGATTCTGATTCCGCTATTCGTACAAAATCAATCAAATTTCCCGGAAAGAAAGGTCAATAACGGAACGAGGAACCGAAACCATGCTCTAAACAAGGATTTTTGAATAAATAACGGAATGAGGATCCATTAAATAAGTGTGGCGGATTCTCATTCCGTTATTAGAAACAAAACCTTCATTTCAGGGGCTCAAGTGGATTCTGATTCCGCTATTCGAACAAAATCAATCAAATTTGACGAAAAAAAAGCAAATAACGGAACCAGGAACCGGATCCATGCTCCTAACGAAGATTTTTGAATAAATAGCGGAATGAGGATCCATTAATCAAGTTTGGCGGATCCTCATTCCGTTATTAGAAACAAAACCTTCATTTTAGGAGCTGAAGCGGATTCTGATTCCGCTATTCATACAAAATCAGTCAAATTTGTCGATAAAAAAGCAAATAACGGAACGAGGAACCGAAACCATGCTCTAAACAAGGATTTTTGAATAAATAACGGAATGATGATCCATTAAATAAGTGTGGCGGATCCTCATTCCGTTATTACAACGAAAACCTTCACTTCAGGGGCTCAAGCGGATTCTGATTCCGCTATTCGTACAAAATCAATCAAATTT
>NZ_JAKZKT010000079.1 GCF_022808645.1 Bacillus litorisediminis | reverse complement strand
ACAAGAACTAAAGGATTTTTATCAACTGGTTGAGGCTTCTGAAATTCCAGAAATGAAAAAGGCCATTCAAACCATTCAAAACTGGCAAACCGAAATTCTTAATAGTTTTGCATATAACTTTTCCAATAGTTTTTTGGAAGGGATCAATAACTCAACCAAAGTATTAAAACGAAACGCATTTGGCTTTAGAAGCTTTAAACGCTTTAGAGCAAAAATATTACTTTCACATCAATATAAAGGAATTGGGGTTCACATTGGATAAGGGTGACGACAATTAGTCATCACCCCAACATTTGACGGAGAACCTTTTTTTATAGTACGGCAGATTTCGACACGCAGCGATCACGCCCCAGAACCTCTTGTTTTACAAGGATGTTTGAGAAATTGGAAGAAACAGTCTTTGGTGAAATTTCCGAAAATTATAGAAAATGTGTCGAAGCTTCTGGTATACTATCGAATAACGGAAGTAATAAGGAATTTTTCCTTAAATGTTCGTGTTTGTATAGATACATAAAAAAGGAAGGGTGAGGTAGATGCCAAGTACTGTTAAGGAGACTATCCAAGAGATTCTGGAGGATATCGTCGCCTTCCGCAGAGAGTTACACGAATACCCCGAGCTGAGCGGCGAAGAATATGAGACTTCAAAAAGGATTCAGCAAAAGTTAGATCAATATAACATTCCTTATGAAACGGGATTTGCTGGGACGGGTGTCTTAGGAATAGTTAAAGGCAAGAAACCTGGAGGTACGGTTGCACTAAGAGCAGATATGGACGCGCTTCCGATTATAGAGAAGACGCATTTGGAATTTGCCTCTAAGCATCCCGGTAAAATGCATGCATGCGGTCATGATGTTCACACAGCTATGCTGCTTGGGGTCGGAGCTGTTCTCAATCAAAGAAAAGAAGATGTAGAGGGTACGATTTTGCTGGTATTTCAGCCTGCCGAGGAAAATGCACCGACAGGCGGTGCCAAACAAATGATGGAAGACGGCGTTTTTAATAAATATAAGCCTGATGTAATCCTGGCGCAGCATGTTTGGCCGGATCTTCCGGTCGGACAGTTTGGTGTAATGCCAGGTCCTATAATGGGAAACTCGGATCGATTTAAAATTGTCGTCAAAGGTGCGAGCGGACATGCCAGTATGCCCCATCAAACGGTAGATGCGATAGTCGTTGCCAATCATGTAATTTCAGCCTTACAGACAATCGTGAGCAGAAACGTAGATCCAATGGACTCTGCAGTTCTTACAATTGGAAGAATCGAGGGAGGTTATCGCTATAATGTGGTGGCTGATGAAGTGACTCTCGAAGGAACGGTGAGAACCTTTCGAGATGAAACCAAAGCTCTAGTAAAAGATAGGCTGCAGACGATTGTAAAAGGTGTAGTTGATGCTTTGGGTGCTAATGCAGAGATTCAGTATTGGAACGGTTACCCTGCTACTGTTAATACACCCGAGTGGGCGGATTTGGTCAAAGCAACAGCTGAGCGCTTGTATGGCGAGTCTTCCGTTCCAAATATACAACCGTCAATGGGGGGAGAGGACTTCGGCCGATTTTTACAAGAATATCCCGGCGCTTATTACTGGATCGGAACCTCAATCGGGGAGGGGCAAAAACCCTTGCATGACCCGAATTTTATTGTAAACGAAGATGCGATTCCGCTTGGGATTGAATTATTGGTACATGCAGCCATTGATGGATTGAAGCAGCTTCAAAAAAAAGCAGAGGTGAGCGAAGCATGGTTGAACGCTTAGAACATTTTATTGAGACAGTCAGTCCGTATCTTTTAGAAAAACGGAGAGAGTTTCACCAATGGCCAGAGGTTGGCTGGACCGAATATGTGTCTACGTATAAAATTGGAACTATTTTAGAAAAACTCGGTTTCAAGCTAACGATTGGAAAAGATGCAATCGCCTCTAATAAACGTTTAGGTGTTCCGGCAGAGTCAGAGATTGAGAGGAATGAACAGCTGGCTCGTCAAATGGGTGTTCCTGAAAAGTGGATGGACAAAATGGCTGGCGGAAATACGGGGTTAGTAGCTCAATTTGATACGGGAAAGAAAGGCAAGCACATTGCGATGCGATTTGATATTGATGCACTGCCAATTAAAGAAGCAAAAGAATCAGGTCATGAACCTTTTGAAAAAGGATTTGTTTCAAAACATGAGGGTTCTATGCATGCTTGCGGCCACGATGGACACACCGTAATTGGACTGGGAGTAGCAGAATTTATTGTTACATTTCATGAGGAGCTGTCTGGGCGGTTTACCCTGCTATTCCAACCGGCAGAAGAAGGCGGCCGCGGAGCCATTACAATGGTGGAGCGGGGCTGGCTTGATGATGTTGACTTGTTTTTAAGCGGACATATTGGGATTCATTCCATTCCAGTTGGTGAAATCGCTGCAACTTCAACGAATTTTTTAGCGACGACTAAAATGAATGTCGTCTATAGGGGAAAGTCTGCACATGCAGGGCTTGAACCAAACCGCGGAAGGAATGCGCTTCTTGCCGCAGCGGCTGCAAGCCTGCATTTAAATGGAATTACCCGTCATGCTGATGGTGCTACCCGGATAAACATCGGCAGATTAGAAGCAGGGAGTGGTCGCAATATTATCGCGGATTACGCCAGAATGGAAATTGAAACACGGGGACAGACAACTGCGCTTAATGAATACATGGCTGAAGAAGCGGTTCGAATCATTAAGGCTTCAGCAGATCTCTATGGAGTCCAGGCTGAAACGGAAGTAGCAGGAACGGCGATCTCAGCTGATTGCAGCCAAGAGCTGATTCCAATCATTGAAAAGGCCTGTGAATCTAGTAAATTGATTACCAAAGTCCACCCGTGTTTACCTTTAGGAGCTTCTGAAGATGTCTCGTTCATGATCGATCGTGTCCAACAAAATGGCGGACAAGCTACCTTTCTATTATTCGGCTCGCCTCTGCCAGCTGGACACCACCACCCGCGCTTCGACTTTGATGAGAACGTAATCCCGGTCGCAGTCGAAACATTTTCCAGAATCCTGCTAGAAACGAGTGCCTGAATGGAACGGAGGGACGGTTCTTCTGTTTCAGTCTTACTCCTGAAACTGAAACAGAAGAACCGTCCCCTTGTTTCACCTGAGATTTGTCGAATACTGTTTTGGGAGAGTGAATGGAATGAAGGATTGGCTTGAAGAGAATTTGAAGAGATTGAATCTTGTTGAATCTATGGAGCAGCCGGATGGTTTTACTAGACTGGGGTATACCGAATCTGAGACGGAAGCGATCCGGGTGTTTGAAAAGCTGGCAACTGACTTAGGGTTAACGCTGCGTCATGATGCAGCAGGGAATGTGATTGCTAGATGGGATGGCAGTATTCCTGATCTCCCAGCTGTTTCCGTCGGATCTCACCTAGATACGGTTGCGTCTGGAGGAGGTTATGACGGAGTGGCAGGCGTTCTTTGCGGACTGGGTGCAGTGAAACTTTTGCAGGACGCAGGATTTAAACCCACCCATCCGATTGAGGTTATTTGCTTCCGGTCTGAGGAATCTTCCCGTTTTGGAATTTCCACGATAGGAAGTAAAGCAATGGCGGGGCTCTTAGATTTAGAGATTGGTAGTGTCAAAGATTCTGAAGGGACAACCATTCAAGAGGCAGTTGAAAAAATGGGGTTAGACTGGGGTCAGTTTCCCAATGCGGAAAGGTCGCGTCAGGAAATTAAGTCTTTTGTTGAACTGCACATTGAACAGGGACAGATTCTTGAGGAAAGCGGGAAGGACTTTGGCGTGGTTCAAGGCATTGCTTGTCCGATTAGGTTAAAGGTTCAGGCAGTAGGGCAAGCGGGACATACCGGCACAACCCCGATGAATAGACGCCAAGATGCTTTAGTGGCTGTATCTCCACTCATTTCATTTGTTTCGGAGACTGCCAAAGAATTGAGTGAAGCAGGTGAAGTTCCCGTTGTTGCTACCGTTGGTACGATTGAAGCAAAGCCTAACGTGATGACTGTGATTCCTGGTGTTGTGGAAGTCGGGATTGATATACGGAGTGTGGCTGACTCCTTAAAAAATGAGGTGGCTGAAAGAATTCGCCGGAAGTGTGAAGAGCTAGAAAAGCAGTTTCAGGTAAAATTTTCAGTCTCAACGCTTGTCCATAATCCTTCCGTTTTGCTGGATCCAGGGGTGCAGAAGAAGTTAGACAAAGCTGGAGAAGATGCTGGTTTTACTGGTATGAGGATGAATAGCGGTGCTGGCCATGATGTTATGAACATGGCAGCCAAATGGCCATCCGGACTCATTTTTATACCTTGTAAAGCTGGACTTAGCCACCACCCGGATGAATATACCACTGTTGATGACTTAAAAATGGGAACCGAAGTATTAGCAAGCTATTTACGGCAAGAGAGCGGGTGCAACGAGTGAAGATTCGAGTCGGAGTTGTAGGGCCTAAAGATTCTGTACAAAAGATGCTAGAGGCCGGCAAGGATTTTCAAGAAATCGACTTGATTCCATTTATTTATGAAAAAACAGAGGAAACGGAAACGATTATTAACAAAAATCGCGATCTGATTCACCACTGGTTTTTTTCGGGACAGGCACCCTATTATTTTGCTCTATCAAAAGGGATTATTTCGGAAGAGGAAGGCAGCTTTACACCCTTAAATGGATCTAGTCTGCTCGGAACGCTGCTGAAGGCGTTTATGAAGGAGGGGAAAATTTTAAACCGTCTTAGCCTTGATACGATTCAAGTTGAAGAAATCGAGAAGGTGAAGGAATCTTTCTCCCTCCAAGATTTAACCATCTATACCAATCCGTACCATGGATATATTCCTGCTTTAAAACTCATTGAGTTCCATAAAAACCTGTATGAAGCAGGACAGGTCGATGCGGCTATTACCTGTTTGAATTCTGTCTATACAGCTTTAACTGAAATGGGTATTCCAGCCTTTCGTGTCGTCCCATCTGAATTGGCAGTTCATCGGGCTTATAGCTTTATTAAAGAACGTGCCCAGACAAGTGTATTTCGGAAAGCGCAGCTAGTCATTCTTGGTGTCGAAGTTATTTTTCCAAGCCCATCTGCAGCGGATTATCCAATCTCTTTTAAAAGGAAGCATCAGGTACTTGAATTAAGGCGGGTCTTGCTTGATTTTGTTGAAGAAATTAATGGCTCAATCGTAGAAGTAGGGGATGGTCTCTTTTACATTTACTCGACTCGCGGAGAATTGGAGCTTTTTACAAAAAGCAAGTCCATCTTCTCCATTATTGAGGAGTGTAAGATCAATAGCCAGCTTTCGGTTCGAATGGGCATCGGTTATGGACTGACTGTGCTAGAGGCAGAGGAACATGTCCGTATTTCCTTTGAACATGCACGAGCAGAAAAGGGACCGGTGGTCGTCATTACAAATGAAGATAAGGAGGTGAGGAAGCTGCTAGATTCGGAGGAACAGGTTATGTTCCAGATGAGAAGCAAGGGGGCCGAATGGGAACAACATTTCAAGGATGACGAAATTAGTTCATCTCTCGCCGCTAAAATTCATTCTCTATCGCATCATTATGAACAAACAGAACTAACCTCTCATGAATTGGCCCGTTGGCTTAAAAGCACAGAGCGCAATGCCCGCAGAATTCTATGTGAACTGGAAAGGATTGGCCTTGCCCAAGTAACAGGGGAAGAATCTTTCGGCCGTGGAAGACCGCGTAAAATCTACGAATTAAAGTTTTAGGTCCTTTTAGCAGGTGCCAACCCGGATTTGATTGAAAGCAACCTGATAGGTGCCTCCAAACCCGAAATTTATAGAAAACAAATCGCCAGTTAATCTGTCGAAAACCACGCAAATTTTCTTGCTTCAAAAAAATTGTGTTCTTGGATTGTACGTCTACAGAGAGATATTTTTACTATTTGTAAAGGAGAGTGAAACGAATGTCACAACCTCAAACTAACTTAAACCCTCAGAAAAAACCAACCGCAATGGACCGTTTTTTAAACGGGATTGAGCGGGTTGGAAATAAATTACCTGATCCGTTTTTCATTTTTATCTATTTAGTAGCTTTTGTCATTCTGTTATCTTGGGCAGTCGGCAGTATGGGAGTTACCGTTGAACACCCGGGAACTGGCGAGGAACTTCCCATTAAAAGTTTGGTTTCTGAAGAAGGACTGATATACATTCTGTCCTCCATGTTAGATAACTTTACCGGATTTGCCCCACTAGGCCTTGTATTAACCATGATGCTTGGGATTGGATTAGCAGAAAAAGTGGGCTTATTAGAAACTGCTATTAAGAGATCCATTTTAAATGCACCGAAATCATTAGTTACTTATGCGGTTATTTTCATTGGGATCCTAGGAAACTTAGCTTCTGATGCGTCCTTTGTCTTAATACCCCCGTTAGCAGCCATGGTTTTCCATGCAGTTGGCCGCCATCCGCTTGCAGGGTTGGCAGCTGGTTTTGCAGGGGTTGGTTCAGGTTTTACAGCGAACCTTTTTGTCGCCGGAACAGATGCTCTTTTAGCCGGTATTTCAACAGAAGCAGCAAAAAATGCCGGACTGGGAGAAATTGTTGTAACACCTGTCGATAACTGGTATTTTATGATTGCATCTGTTTTCGTTCTCTCTATTGTAGGGGCGTTTATTACGGAGAAAATCATCGAGCCTCGCTTAGGCACATATAAAGGGAAAGCTAAAAAAGAACTTGAAGAAGCAAATCCCCTCGAAAAGAAGGGTCTTCGAAACAGTGCGATTGCAGGAATCGTGTATCTCGGATTAGTTGCGCTTGCCTTATTTTGGCCAGACTCCCCGCTCAGAAACGAAGATGGAGGGATTGTGCCATCACCGTTTTTAGATAACATCATTCCGATTATTCTCTTTTTCTTTATTTCAGTGGGTGTAGCCTACGGGGTAACCGTCAAGAAAATTACGACTACGAAGGACATTCCAAAATATATGACTGAAGCGATCAAGGATATGTCCGGTTATATTGTCCTCATTTTCGCAGCTTCTCAATTTATTGCATACTTTAACTGGACAAACCTAGGAACATGGGTAGCTGTAAACGGAGCAGAATTCTTAACATCTATTGATATGACGGGTCTTCCAGTTGTAATTGGATTTTCGATTCTTGTTTCAATTTTAAACCTGATTATCTTTAGTGGATCGGCACTGTGGGCATTATTAGCACCGGTATTTATTCCAATGTTCATGCTCTTAGACTACCATCCGGCCTTCATTCAGGCAGCATATCGGATTGCTGAATCAACAACCAATGTTATCACACCTCTTAATCCGTATATACTGATTGTCCTTGCCTTTATGCAAGAATACGACAAAAAAGCCGGTCTGGGCACATTAATCTCCCTTATGCTTCCGTACACCATCATATTTTTCGCCATCTGGCTCGTCTTGCTAGTGGTTTTCGCCTTGCTGGGAATACCGTTTGGACCTGGTGTCGGAGTGTATCTACCTTAATATTCATATGAAGGAATATCAAATGGAGCCTGACCTCTCAAATGTTACATCTTTAATAAAGGGGTTCAGGCCCTTTTTTTATGAAACGATTTTCACAGTTGCCTGTCCCGCCGCGAATTTCCCAGGAAATTGTCGAATGCTAGAATGGCCAGGTAGGGCGAGGCAGCAGGATGTTGTGTTTCGAGCGTGACGACGGGCAGGACGCCCTAGTCGAGCGATACATTAGGACGTGGCGTTTCGAGCGTGACGACGGGCAGGATGCCCTAGTCAAGCGATACATTAGGACGTGGCGTTTCGAGCGTGATAAATTCAACTAGGCAATCACCTGCATCTAGCCTATCGCACTAGCCAAGTTTTCTTTATCTTTTGTGAAGAATATGTGAACTGTGTTGTGTTTTTAGGGAAAAGAGAGTATATTCAAAGTGTAGATATTGTGAAATATTTCACAATTAAACCTACAAAGCTAGCTGGCTTAAAAAAGTAATGAAAGAGATTTTTTTTTGATATATTTGTGAAACATTTCACAAATAGACAAAATAAAACTAATACACTCATCACAAGGAGATGGGAACTATGAAATGGTTAAGAGGACCAAAGATGGCAGTTGTTTGGACAGTGTTGCGAGTTTGGTTAGGGATTCAATGGCTTGAAGCTGGCATAGGGAAACTACAAGGCTTTGATGCTGCAGGATTCATACAAGGTGCAATTGGAAAGGCAACTGGTGATCATCCAGCCGTACAAGGATGGTACGCAACATTTCTAGAAGAGGCAGCACTCCCAAATGTCGAGTTATTCAATAATTTGATTCCGTGGGGAGAGATTTTAGTCGGAACCGGTTTGATTCTGGGAGCTGCAACGATACCCGCTCTCCTAGCAGGGGCCTTTATGAACCTAAACTTCTTGCTGGCAGGTACAGTAAGCACGAATCCAATTCTTTATACAGCAGCCATAGTCTTACTTGCAGCTGGAGGAGCAGCATATCTATACGGTGTAGACCGATTTGCGATTCCATACGTTAAGAAAATGCTTCACCATAACAAGAACACAATCAACAAGGGGAAGGGGCCAAAACAAATCCCTGTGGAAGGACATTAACTATAGCTGCTAACGAAAGAGACTTTATAAATAGAGCATAAAAAGTAAATAGATATAGGCAAAATGAGCATCCAATTATAATATAAAAGGGTGCTCATTTTTTGTGCATTGATTTTGCTTAAATGACCATTACTATTCTTACCAACATTTGATTTATATCGTTATTTAGCTTTTGATTTTATACTAAAGGCAAGAAAGAAGAGAAAGAGGAAAACTGCTGTGCTTGGAAACATATTCTGGATGATTTATTTAAGTTTGCTTGGTACCGTTGCTGTTGGCTACCTGCTAAAAGGTAAATATAAAACCACTCTAGCAAAAGTCGATTTTATCATTTCTATCATCACATGGTTAGGGTTATTTGGATACGTTACGGACACATCCATGTTAACTCCGCTATTCTGGAAATTTGTATTTTTTGGAGGTTTGCTTTGGGATTTTATTTATGGTGTGTTTCTAAACGATTATTATGGTGAGGAAATAGATCAAGACATTCCGGTTTTTGTCAGACATATCATAACCGTAATCATTTTAGTTATCTTTATAGGCCCATTATATTATGGCTTGTATCAGTATGCTTTTTAAAAAAAGCAGGGGAAGATAGATTATTTAGTTATCTTTTTCAAATACCAGACATTTTTAATGAAATGTCTGGTCAGACTGTAGACAAACTCGATAATATCGAGTTTGCCTACAGTCTTTTTTGATTTACAATATTTATAATGAGATATCTAGAGGTGATGGATTATGATGACGAGAAACAATAATATTGAAAGAGACCA
>NZ_JAKZKT010000078.1 GCF_022808645.1 Bacillus litorisediminis | reverse complement strand
GATTTTGCCTCCGGCTTCCTTCAGATTCCACCTCACGATGGACACCCTTGCCTTTAGCTAACAGTTCCTACTGCCAAGCCTGTAGTGGACTTTCACCACCAAGTTATAGCCCATGCCGGGCGCACCAAAAAAAGGGAGCTAAACAATTAGCCCCCTCATTGGATTAAACTAAAACACTCATTACATTTTTAACGGATTCAACAGATTTATCAAGTGCTGCTTTTTCTTCTTCCGTTAAATCAAGCTCTATAATTTTTTCTAAGCCATTTCCTCCCAAAACAGTTGGAACGCCTAGATAAATCCCACTATAACCGTACTCGCCTTCAAGGTATGCAATGGCTGGAAGAACTCTTCTTTGGTCTTTTACAATCGCCTCTACCATTTCTACTAATGAAGCAGCTGGAGCATAGTATGCACTGCCATTCCCCAATAGATTTACGATTTCTCCGCCGCCCTTACGTGTGCGCTCTACAATTGCTTCTAGGCGCTCTTGCGGAATTAACTTTTCTAATGGAATCCCGCCAGCATATGAATAACGGACAAGCGGAACCATGTCATCGCCATGTCCTCCAAGTACGAATCCAGTTATATCTTTAACGGATAGGTTTAGCTCTTGTGCAACAAATGTACGGAATCTTGCTGTATCAAGAACACCAGATTGCCCGATTACACGGTGTTTAGGGAAACCAGATTCTTTGAATACAGTATAGGTCATTGCATCAACTGGGTTTGTTAAAACAACGATGAAACAATTTGGAGAATACTTAACAACCTCTTGTGTAACAGCTTTCATAACCTTTTGGTTTGTCTGAACTAAGTCATCACGGCTCATTCCAGGCTTTCTCGCAATTCCGGCAGTAATTACTACAACATCAGAATCTTTTGTGTCTTCATAGTTAGAAGTACCTGTAATATTTGCGTCAAACCCCTGCACCGGGCCAGCTTCTAACATATCTAAAGCTTTTCCTTTTGTAGGATTTTCCGCTTGTGGTATATCAACTAATACTATATCGCCCAATTCTTTTTGCGCCAAAATAAAAGCTGTGGTTGCACCAGTAAAACCTGCACCAATAACCGATATTTTTTTACGTTTAATTGACATGGTTTTATTCCTCCTAGTTGTTTTACTCTAACGGAAACCGTCCGATAAGTCTCGGACGGTTAGCCATTATTTACCCATATTTTCAATTAATGCATTACCAAATTCAGAACATTTTACTTCTGTTGCTCCGTCCATTAAACGAGCGAAGTCGTAAGTTACAACTTTAGAAGCAATGGTCTTTTCGATTGACTGAGTAATCAAATTAGCTGCTTCGTTCCAGCCAAGGTGCTCGAGCATTAATACACCGGATAAAATAACGGAGGATGGGTTTACTTTATCTAGACCCGCATATTTAGGAGCTGTACCGTGAGTAGCTTCAAAGATCGCATGACCAGTTTCATAGTTAATATTGGCACCAGGTGCGATTCCAATTCCGCCTACTTGTGCAGCTAATGCGTCTGAAATGTAGTCACCGTTTAGATTCATCGTAGCTACTACATCAAATTCCTTTGGACGAGTTAAGATTTGCTGCAAGAAAATATCTGCGATCGCATCTTTTATGATAATTTTGCCCTCTGCTTCAGCCGCTGCCTGTGCTTTATTTGCAGCTTCTGTACCTTCAGCTTCTTTAATTTGATCATATTGGTTCCAAGTAAATACTTTGTCGCCAAATTCTTTTTCGGCTACTTCATAGCCCCAATTCTTGAATGCACCTTCTGTAAACTTCATGATGTTACCCTTATGTACAAGAGTTACAGATTTGCGGCCTTCTTTAATCGCATAGTTAATCGCAGCACGGACAAGACGAGTTGTACCTTCTTCGGAAACAGGTTTGATTCCGATACCAGATGTTTCAGGGAAGCGGATTTTCTTTACTCCCATTTCGTTTTGAAGAAAATCGATTACTTTTTTAACTTCATCTGAACCTTTTGCGTATTCAATACCAGCATAAATATCTTCCGTATTTTCACGGAAAATGACCATATCTGTATCTTGAGGACGTTTTACTGGTGAAGGCACACCTTCAAACCAGCGGACTGGACGCAAGCATACAAATAGGTCTAACTCCTGACGCAGGGCAACGTTTAATGAACGGATACCGCCGCCAATCGGTGTAGTTAATGGCCCTTTAATCGCAATTAAATACTCTCTGATTACATCCAGAGTTTCATCTGGCAGCCATTCTCCAGTTTGGTTAAACGCTTTTTCACCTGCAAGTACTTCTTTCCAAACAATTTTTCTTTCGCCGTTATAGGCTTTTTCAACAGCAGCATCGATAACGCGAGAAGCGGCTGCCCAAATATCAGGACCTGTTCCATCACCTTCGATAAATGGAACAATCGGGTTGTTCGGAACGTTTAAAACACCATTTTGAACCGAGATTTTTTCACCTTGAGTCATCTTTATTTCCCTCCATTATCAAAATCAAAGAGACAGTCCCCAAAAGACGTCCATTCGTCCTTGTAGAAGGAGAGAGGAGCATTATCTTCTTGGACGGTCTCTTTAGATTATACGTTCATTTAACTGTACGTTCAATGATGCACAAACTATTTTAAAGACTTATTGTAATTTTAATTAAATTGTTATTAGGCTCTTTCATTAATTGGAACGTATTTTTGCATTCCTGGTCCTGTATATTCAGCACGAGGACGGATTAATCGATTGTTGGCATATTGTTCAAGAATATGAGCGATCCATCCTGATACACGGCTTACTGCAAAAATTGGCGTAAACAGGTCATGATCAATTCCTAAACTGTGATATACAGAAGCTGAGTAGAAATCAACGTTAGGCGGAAGTGCTTTTTCAGACGTAACGATTTCTTCAATTTTGGTAGACATTTCATACCAGTGTGGTTCACCTGTTAATTCAGTTAAGCGGCGGGACATTTCGCGCAAGTGCTTAGCACGAGGGTCTCCTTTTCTGTAAACACGGTGTCCGAAGCCCATGATTTTTTCTTTATTTGCAAGCTTTTCATGGATATAGCTTTCAACACGGTCAACAGAGCCAATTTCCGTTAACATTTTCATAACCTGTTCATTAGCTCCGCCGTGTAAAGGTCCTTTTAAGGCTCCGATTGCAGCTGTTACACCAGAATAAATGTCAGATAATGTAGCTACACATACACGAGCAGTAAATGTTGACGCATTCAATTCGTGGTCGGCGTGAAGGATTAACGCTTTATCAATCGCTTCTACTGCTACAGCTTCTGGCTCCGCGCCATTTAGCATGTATAAGAAATTAGCAGCAAAGCTTAAGTCGCTTCTTGGTTCAACTGGTTCTAATCCTTTACGCACTCTTGAAAAGGCAGCTACAATGGTTGGCATTTTAGCCTGAAGACGAATTGCTTTACGATAATTAGCTTCTTCAGTCATGACGTCTGCTTCTTCGTCATATAGTCCAAGTAATGAAACAGCAGTTCTTAGAGCACCCATTGGGTGGACATCATTAATTGGATACATTTTAAAGTGATCTAAGACTTCTTTCGGAAGAGAAGCGTTTTCAGATAGCTCTTTCTTTAATTCGTCTAATTGACTTTGAGTTGGAAGCTTTCCATGCCATAGTAAATAAATTATTTCCTCGAAGCTGGCATTTTCAGCGAGGTCGTCAATATTATAGCCGACATATGTAAGTGTATCATCAATGATCGAACTGATCGCTGATGAAGTGGCTACTACACCTTCAAGACCCTTTGCAACAGTCATATGAACATCTCCTTTTTAAAAATTAAAAAAATAAATTCGGCAGAATTCTGTAATTCTACATCTCTTTAAAAACGTACTGGTAAAAACAGAATAAAAACCTTCCCATGTTTATTTCTTTTAGAAAGGTCGCTTTAATGGAAAAAATTTCAACTCATTTTTCCCTTGTCCAAATTCCAACAGAAATTTGGTAAGTGTGAAAAAATAAACAATCTTATATGGGATACGCTTACAAAAATTATTATAAACATTTTTATTTAATTTGGAAATGATTATGGCCTAAAAATCCGAAACAAAATTATTTTATTAAAAAAACAACCCGTCAGAAACGTTTAGACTCCGCCTATTCCCTTAATCCACTGATAAAGAGCTAAAATCAAATAAGCTATGCCTGCACCTATCAGCGGACCAACAGCCACTCCCTTTAGAAATGCAACAGCTATGATTGTCCCCATAACGAGCGCTGTCGTTATTTCAGGTTCAGCAGCTAGTAAGGTTAAACCGCTTTTGGCTATAAGCGCAACTAAAAGTCCAGATAATAACGCAATCCAAGCGCTGGCTGATTGTGTAATTTGGTACAAGTCCTTAAAACCAATCTGACCGGATGCAATGGGAGCCAAAACCGCTATCGTTATAATCGTTACGCCCCAGTTAATTCCTTTCGATTGAATGATTGATAAAAGTTTGGAATCACTTGCAAAGATCGCAAATACATATAGTACAAGTACTGCAATTATGAGAGAAGAGTTTTTGGATATAAGGCCTAAAATCAACAATAGGGATAAAAAAATAAGCGATTGCACCACTGGTCTCATCTCCGCTTTTTTAAATAATCTTTTTACCTTTTTCTATATTGGTCTATGTCACATATAGGTAAGATGTGCATTACCTTATAAAGGGGGAAATTCGTTTGAATCCCATCCATCTGTACCGGACAATCCGTTTTTTTTTCGTAATAGGAGCCATTATTTTTGGGACAATCCTTTTCTTTTATATTTCACAGTATACATATCCTTTTATAATTGGATTAATCATTGCATTTTGTATGAATCCATTTGTAAATTTTTTGCACCATAAAGCAAGATTTCCAAGAACCTTTTCGGTCATTCTAACTTTACTGCTTTTTTTTAGCATGTTTATCGGACTCCTTACCCTTCTGATCACGGAGATTATTTCAGGAACAACATACCTTGCCGATGTAGTTCCTCGTCACCTTGAAATTACGATTGATTACATCGAATATTTAATAGCATCACAAATCATACCCTTGTATAATCAATTAACCGATTATTTTAATAGTCTGGATGCTAGCCAGCAGCAAACAATTCTCACGAACATTGAAAATGTCGGGTCTAAAATTGCTGATTCTGTCAGCACATTTGTTACCAATGTATTAGAATCTATTCCCTCAATTCTTACCTGGTTTCCTAATGCTGCTACGGTTCTTGTATTTTCCTTACTGTCTACCTTTTTTATTAGTAAAGACTGGAACAAACTGACTGCATTATTTTCTGGGATGTTGCCAAAAAAAGCGAAAGAAAGCGGCAAAAATGTATTTTTAGACTTGCAAAAAGCATTAGGCGGATTTATTCGGGCGCAAGCCACTCTCATTTCCATTACAACCGTTATTGTCCTGATAGGGCTTTTAATATTGCGGGTCGATTATGCAATCACGATTGCTTTAATTATTGGACTGGCAGACATCTTGCCATACCTCGGAACCGGTCTAATCTTTGTTCCGTGGATAATTTTTGAGTTAGTTGGCGGGAATCCAAACCTTGGTGTAGGTTTGATTGTTTTATATGTGATTGTGGTTGTGCAAAGACAGCTGATGGAACCAAAAATTCTTTCCTCAAGTATTGGTCTTGACCCTCTTGCTACACTGATCGCCCTATTTGTAGGTTTCCAATTAATTGGGTTTTTAGGCTTAATCCTTGGCCCAATTTTCCTGGTAATCTTTAATACCTTCCAAAGAACTGGCGTTTTTGGGGAATTATGGGAATATATCAAAGGAAAGGATGAATCTATAAAAAGATAAAACGGGGCTTTCCCAAATGAGAAATAACCCCGTTTCCATTTGATTTTGTAAATTATTTGCCAAATTAACTATCTCATAATAATAATACGGTTATCTTCGATCCATTTTCGAAACCATTGCTTCGCTTTCCTCTTCCAAAATACTCGTGTTACTGGCAAAAGCAATGAAAGTCCGAGTGAATCTGTAATAAATCCCGGGGTTAAAATCAGAACACCTCCGACCAATATACAGAAACTATCCATAATCGGACCTTGCGGGATTTGACCCGAGCGAAGTTCCAGCTTTAACCTTTCAAGGGTTTTTAAACCTTGATTTTTAGCAATAAGAGCACCTGCGACACCTGTAAATAATATCAAAAACAGCGTCCACCAAAGCCCTACAAGCTGTCCAGAAAGAATGAACAATGCAATTTCTAAAGCAGGTACAATAATAAGAAACGGTACTAAAAAGCGCAATTTCCATCAACTGCCTTTACAACATAATTTATTCTAGTATATGAGGCTTATCCTCATTATAAAGCAAAAAAAGAGGAGTTTTCTCCTCTTTTACAGTACACTGGCATGACCATTATATATAACGCCTCTTGTTCCATCCACAGTGATATCTTGTCCATCCTTTAATAGAGATGTTGCATTCTCAACACCCACGATAACTGGAATACCAATATTTAAACATACAACTGCCGCGTGACTCGTCAAACCGCCTTCTTCGGTTACGACAGCTGCACATTTTTCCATCGCTGGAACCATATCTTTATCTGTATTAAATGTAACTAAAATCGAACCCTCTGTAACTTTAGCTAATGCTTCTTGGCTGTTTTTCGCCACTACCGCTTTACCAAAGGCCGTTTTTCTTCCGAGCCCTTGTCCTTTTCCAATGATGTCACCCACTACATGGATTTTCATAAGGTTGGTCGTTCCTGCTTCTCCTACCGGAACTCCAGCTGTAATGACAACCAAGTCTCCATGCTTCACAATCCCGCTGTTTAAGCTTTCCTGAACTGAGATAGATAACATTTCATCTGTTGTTTTTGCTCTTTGTCCAAGCTCTGGATAAACTCCCCAAACTAAAGATAATTGCCGCACGACTTGCTCAGAACTGGATACAGCAACAATCGGTGATTTTGGTCGGTACTTGGAGATCATCCGGGCTGTATGACCGCTCTCTGTCGGCGTGATAATCGCATTTACGTCCAAATTTAATGCAGTATGGGCAACAGATTGGCCAATCGCATCCGTAATGTTATGCCCTGTATCCTTACTGCGGTTTTGTAAAATCTCTCTATGCGCTAAAGCTTCTTCTGTTCGTGAAGCAATATTATGCATCGTCATAACGGCTTCAACCGGATATTGACCGGCAGCTGTTTCCCCGGACAGCATAATCGCGTCAGTTCCGTCAAAGATAGCATTGGCTACATCGCTCGCCTCAGCTCTCGTTGGTCTTGGGTTTCTTTGCATCGAGTCTAGCATTTGCGTTGCGGTAATAACCGGCTTTCCTTGGGCATTACACTTTCGGATTAATTCTTTTTGTACAAGAGGCACTTCTTCAGCCGGGATTTCTACGCCAAGATCTCCTCTGGCTACCATAAGACCATCTGAAACTTCGAGAATTTCATCGAGATTATCAACGCCCTCTTGGTTTTCTATCTTTGGAATAATATGGATATGACTTGCGTTTTTCTCTTCTAATAATCGTCTGATCTCAATCACGTCAGATGCTCTGCGAACGAAAGAAGCAGCAATAAAGTCAATTCCTTGCTCAATTCCAAAAATTATATCGTTTGCATCTTTTTCTGTTATACCAGGAAGATTAACCGATACACCAGGAACGTTCACACCTTTTTTATTCTTCAATGTGCCATTGTTTAAGACCCTTGTATGTATTTCTCCTCTAGCCCGGTCAATTTCAGTTACTTCAAGACCAATTAACCCGTCATCCAACAGTATTTTCGAACCGACATGGACATCGTCAATAAGTCCTGCATAGGTTACAGAAATTTTCTCTGGTGTCCCTTCTACTTCTGTCATAGAAACAATCGTTTGTTGCCCCGTTATTAATTCGATGGCACCGTCTTTCATATTATGTGTACGGATTTCTGGTCCTTTTGTATCTAAAAGAATTGCAACTTTCTTTCCCGTGATCTTCGCGGCTTCACGGATATTTTGAATTCTTTGCCCATGTTCTTCGTGATCGCCATGGGAAAAATTTAATCTGGCCACATTCATGCCAGCTTTTATCAATTGTGTAAGCTTTTCAACACTTTCACTAGCCGGTCCAATCGTACATACAATTTTCGTTTTTCGCATATTACTTCCTCCTAAATCACGGGACACTATATTGAAAGCTCCCGTGACAATTTGTACATGTCCATATTTACTTTATGAGGTCTGGAAAGAATCTCGATAATATCATAATCGACTAATTGATTCTGCTCGATTCCAACAGCTCTGCCGCCTTTTCCCTCCATTAAAAGTTCGACAGCTCTTGAACCAAGCCTGCTTGCTAAAACACGGTCAAACGCTGAAGGAGAGCCGCCTCTTTGGATGTGACCCAATACGGAAACTCGTGTTTCCAAATTAGCTAACTTTTTTAATGCACTCGCAAACTCCACAGCGCTGCACACACCTTCAGCAACGATAATAATACTGTGTTTCTTTCCTCTTTCCTGACCTCTTTCCAGTCTCTCAATAATCTCTTTCATGTCGTACTTTTCTTCGGGAATTAAGATTGTTTCGGCACCGCCGGCTAGGCCAGTCCATAGGGCTATATCCCCCGCATCTCTCCCCATTACTTCCACAATAAAGGTACGTTCATGGGAAGTTGCTGTATCGCGAATCCGGTCAATTGCATTAATGACTGTATTAATAGCAGTGTCAAAACCTATCGTATATTCAGTTCCCGGAATGTCATTATCGATCGTACCCGGAACGCCCACACAAGGGAATCCTTGCTCAGTTAAAGCTTTTGCGCCACGATAAGAACCGTCTCCGCCAATAACAACAAGTCCTTCTATCCCATGTTTTTTTAGCTGCTCAATCCCTTTAGCTTGACCTTCTTTCGTTTTAAATTCTTCACAACGTGCTGAGTACAGCATTGTTCCGCCGCGCTGAATAATATCACCTACAGAACCTAGTTCCAGTTTTTTGATATTCCCATTAATCAGTCCAGCGTATCCCTGGTAAATACCATAGACCTCTAACTCATGGTAAATAGCCTTACGAACAACTGCCCGAATAGCAGCATTCATACCTGGAGCATCTCCTCCGCTTGTCAAAACACCGATACGTTTCATGATTGTTCTTCACCCCATTTTTTATATTAAAAGGTCATTACCTTCCTGTTAAAATCATGATTTTTTTATTAAATGTTAAAGCAATGGATGACCAACTAAACACTTATGTAGTATGGACTAATAATATTTTAAACATAACACGAAGTCGATTCGTTCTCAATAAATTAGAGCATTCGAAAAAATTCACATAATTATTTGTGAATTGAAAGCGTATTTATATAACCTTCACAAAATCGAGTAGGAGGCGCGTCACCGCGCCGACCTCTCACACCACCGTACGTACCGTTCGGTATACGGCGGTTCAATAGCTTAAGTATCGACGCTCATATAAGTGGTTTAAATCTTTTAACCCCCATTTTTTGAGCGTTTTGTTTTTAATTGCTTTCTGAAGCGTTTCACTAGCTGATATTCTCCAATATCCCTTT
>NZ_JAKZKT010000077.1 GCF_022808645.1 Bacillus litorisediminis | reverse complement strand
CATATACACGTAACTCCATTTCTTTTGTCTTGTTTCTAGACAATTCAAGTATAAAAGAATTGGATGTCTACGTGTTTTTTTATGAATAAAAAGTTGTGTTCAAACCCCAACAAATATTATAGAGCCTGAAAAAAACATAAAAAAAGTAAGACCCTAAAACTAAAGGTCTTACTAAAAAATCCTTTATTCTTCTTCTTCTGCTAGAAACGTCTCTAGCATCTCTTCAATCATATCCCATTCTTCGTCAGTTTCAATCGGCTGAAGTTCTCCGCCTTCTTCGCCAGGTGTAAAGCTTGAGGCCATGATTTCAATTTCTTCTTCGTCATCACCTTGATCAGCACCTACTGGGTAATATAAAACATATGACTTTCCAAATTCTTCAGATTCGAACGTAAATAAAACCTCACAAAGCTGTTCATTGCCTTCTTCATCATACACAGTAATGTGCTTGTCTTCACCGTGATCCATTCGATTCCCTCCTATTTTTGACTATCCAAATAACTTTGCAAAATGAAATGTGCTGCCATTTTATCAATGACTTTCTTCCGTTTTTTTCGGCTAACGTCAGCTTCTAGAAGAACGCGTTCAGCTGCCATCGTAGTCAATCGCTCATCCCATAATACCACTGGGACCCCGAATCTTTTTTCGATTTTACTGGCAAATGCTTGACTCGCTTCTCCTCTTGGACCAATTGTACCATTCATATTTTTCGGAAGACCCACAACTACTTTGGTGACTCCATATTCTTTCATTAGCTTGTCCAATCGTTCTAAGCCAAATTCGCCAGTTTCCTCGTTAATTGGTATCGTTTCAAGTCCTTGGGCGGTCCAGCCTAGTTCATCACTGACAGCGACACCAACTGTCTTCGAACCTACGTCTAAGCCTAAGATGCGCATATTACCCCTCACGTTCGTCCTTTAAGTACGATTTAACTAATTCTTCGATGATTTCATCACGTTCAAGTTTCCGAATAATATTCCGAGCATCTCTATGTCTGGGGATATAGGCTGGATCTCCCGATAATAAGTATCCTACAATCTGATTAATCGGGTTATAACCCTTTTCTTGTAATGCTTCATAAACATGAAGCAGAACCTCCTTGACATCGTGTTCTACAGGTTCTTCCGGAAAGTTAAATTGCATCGTTTTATCAAAAGAGCTCAAAGACTAGCACCTCATCTTTCTTCAGACGGACTTTTTCCGGACTCACTGGCTGCGTACAGAAGCAAATGAAACTTCGACCAGCAAGAACCCTTTTCTTTAATATTCCAAGGGAGAAATTGATCCTCCCTGGAAAGATTTGACCAATCCAGAAGTTACCTTCATTTTACACTACTTCCAGAAGGAATCAAACGGATTTTACCCATTCTTCTGCAAAGTGAATGGCTTCATCTAATTTTTCAGGGTTTTTTCCGCCAGCCTGAGCCATATCTGGACGGCCGCCACCACCGCCGCCACAGATTGCAGCAGCTTCTTTTATTAATTTTCCTGCATGAAAACCTTTTTCGACAAGGTCTTTTGTAACTCCTGCAATTAATTGAACTTTATCATCATTGACAGTTCCCAAAAGGATCACTCCTGAACCCAGTTTTCCTTTTAAGTCGTCAACCATATTTCGAAGCTGATTCATATCAGAATCTGAGATTCTTTGGGCAATAAGTTTTACTCCATTCACTTCTTTAACAGATTCCAATATATTTCCTGCTTCAATATGACCAATTTTAGCTTTTAATGATTCGTTTTCTCTTTCTAGTTCTTTCAGTTCTGCCTGAAGTCCTTGAACTTTAGCGATAACATCTTTCGGCTGTACCTTTAGGAGCTGACTTGTTTCATGTAAAATTTGAATTTGTTCATTGAGACGCTTATAAGCGGCTTTTCCTGTTACTGCCTCAATTCTGCGGGTTCCTGCTCCAATACCGCCTTCTGAAACAATTTTAAACAATCCTATGGCTGATGTATTCGCAACATGACAGCCGCCACATAGTTCTAGGCTGTAGTCTCCTACTTGAACAACACGGACAATGTCTCCATATTTCTCCCCAAAAAGCGCCATAGCACCCATTTCTTTGGCTTCGGAAAGCGGCTTATGGAAAATTTGCACATCGATGCTTTCCCAAATTTTCTCATTGACGATTCCCTCAATTTTTTCTAGCTCTTCTTCCGAAATTTGGCCAAAATGGGAGAAGTCAAAACGTAATCTAGTCGGCTCTACTAGAGATCCAGCTTGATTTACATGGCTTCCCAGCACATCTTTTAAGGCCTGATGCAGTAAATGAGTAGCCGTATGATTTTTAATGATAGCCTTTCTTGATTCGCGGTTGACCTTGGCTGTTACTTGCATTCCTTCAGTTAATTCACCAGAGATGACTTTTACACGGTGTAGATTTTGTCCGTTTGGCGCCTTTTGCACATCTATAACCTCTACCCTTGCACTTGGAGATTCGATAACCCCTTTATCGCCAATTTGTCCCCCGCTTTCTGCATAGAAAGGAGTTGTATTTAGGATTAAAAATGCTTCTTTTCCTTCAGAAGCCGCTTTCACGAGTTCTCCTTCCACCATAATAGCTTCTACTTTGCTTTCCGCTTCAAGCGTTTCATAGCCAACGAACTCACTAGCCATTTTAAGCTCTGATAATACACAGCCTTGGACTTGCATAGAACCAACGTCTTGTCTGGCCGCTCTTGCACGGGCACGCTGCTGATCCATTTCTGCCTCAAAACCTTCGAGGTCAATTTTCAAACCAGCTTCCTCCGCATATTCAGCGGTTAATTCAACTGGAAATCCATACGTATCGTACAGTTTAAATACATCGCTTCCGGGGATGGTATCTTCTCCTAGTGCTTTTAAACGCTCAATGATATCGCTAATATGACTGATTCCTTCATTCAAGGTTTCATGGAACCTTTCTTCTTCTGTACGAATGACTTGTTGAATAAATTCCTGCTTTTGCTTCACTTCAGGATAGAAATCTTCCATGATGGACCCAACAACCGGCACGAGTTTGTAGAGGAAAGGTTCGTCAATTCCCAGCACTTTTCCATAACGGACGGCTCTTCTGAGTAAGCGGCGCAACACATAACCCCGACCTTCGTTTGAAGGCAAAGCACCATCACCAACAGCAAATGAAACAGTACGGATATGGTCGGCAATCACTTTAAAACCGACTGTCTGTTCTTCGTTATTTCCATATTCTACCTTCGCGATCTCTTGGGTAGCTTTAATAATCGGCATAAACAAATCTGTCTCAAAATTAGTCGGTGTGTTTTGAACTACGGATGCCATTCGTTCTAACCCCATCCCGGTATCAATGTTTTTCTTTGGAAGAGGGGTGTAGGTTCCATCCGGATTATGGTTAAATTGTGAAAATACAAGATTCCAAACTTCTAGATAGCGATCATTTTCACCGCCAGGGAAGAGTTCTGGGTCATTCGGGTCATCCCCATATGCAGGTCCTCTGTCATAAAATATTTCTGTATTCGGACCGCTTGGACCTTCTCCAATATCCCAAAAGTTCCCTTCCAAACGAATGATTCTTTCTTTCGGAATTCCGATTTTCTTATTCCAAAGTTCAAATGCTTCATTATCTTCTGGATGAATGGTTACTGACAGTTTTTCTGGGTCAAACCCAATCCATTTTGGACTTGTCAGAAACTCCCAAGCCCATTCAATTGCTTCTTCTTTAAAATATTCGCCAATCGAAAAGTTACCCAGCATTTCAAAGAATGTATGGTGCCGAGCTGTTTTTCCGACATTCTCAATATCATTGGTCCGGATTGACTTTTGCGCATTCGTAATCCTCGGATTATCCGGAATCACCCTGCCGTCAAAATATTTTTTCAATGTTGCTACTCCACTGTTGATCCAAAGCAGGGAAGGATCCTCATGCGGGATTAAAGAAGCACTTGGTTCCACCCGATGCCCTTTTTCAGCAAAAAAATCGAGAAACATTTTTCTAATGTCATTTCCAGAAATATACTTCATTTTTGATCCTCCTATATATTGTTTTTATCCAAAATAAAAAGCCCTCATCCCTGTAGCAGGGACGAGAGCTGACTCGCGGTACCACCCTGGTTATGAGGAAAAAATATTCCTCATCACTCCAAGCCTTAACGCGGCATACGGCAGGTGTTAGCTGCACTCTGGAATAGCTTCCGTTACCCTTCATCCAGAATCCCTTCCAGCCTATGGGGATTCCTCTCTGCAAAGCTTTTTATAAGCTTTAAGATGGTCTGCAACGTACTTGGTTCCTTCTTTGTGTTTCCATATCCAAATGTATACGCAAATTATAGTGGACTGGAAATAGGTTTGTCAACGCGTCTTTCAATCGGGGATTAAATTCTGACCTTATCAATAAAACGAAGTTTGATATGAAATAGGGTCACCTTCACTATTGCAAGCAGCGGAACGGCAACAAGCAGTCCGATGATTCCCCCAATTTCTCCGCCAGCAAGTAATGCGGCAATAATTAATAAGGGATGCATGTGAAGGCTTTTTCCCACGATAAATGGAGATAAAATGTTGCCTTCTAAAAATTGCAGCACTAGGATAATGATGAGAATGTAGATAACTAGCTTCATCGACATGGTTGCGGCAATGATGACAGCCGGGATTGCACCGATAATCGGACCAAAGTAAGGAATAATATTCGTTACGCCAACGAAGATCCCTAGCAGGAGCGGATATTTTAACCCAATGATCCAAAAAAGCGAAAACGAGATAAGTCCCATTGCTAAACAAACAGTAAACTGACCTCTGATGTAGTGTCCCAGTGATTCATCAATGTCATATAAAAATTGTTTTCCTTCATTCCTCCACTTATGAGGGGTTAGCCTCCAAAAGGTTGCCTTTATTTTGTCAATATCTTTTAACATATAGAAAGATATAAAAGGGATGAGCAAGATCACAAATAAGGAGTTTCCAATCTTAATGAGAATTTCCACTGTTTTATCTAAAAGACGGTGTAAGAGCCCTTCGGCCACCACAATTCCTTCACTAATTCTCAGCTTTATTTCATCTGGCAGGGAAGAAGTTTCCCGCTCCAATGTGTGAACTATTTCCCGATATTGATTCGTAAAATAAGGAGCATTTTCAGCAAAGTCCTTTAACTGTTCTACGAAAAGAGGAACCCCTTTATAAATGCCATACCCTACTAACCCAAAAAATAGAACATAAATAATAAAAATCGATAAACCTCGATGAAGCCCCTGTTTATGTAATTTTTCTACGGTTGGATAGAGGAGGTAAGAAATAAAGGCACTAATGACAAATGGTGTTAAAACAGAAAAAATAATTTGTAAAACTGGAAGCCAAATGCTTTTAATTAATAAAAAAATATAAATTAATATAAATGTGAGTAAGATAATCCCCAGCCAATACAGCCACTTGATTTTTATATCCATGGAAATCCCCCCTCATCGGTAGTGTTCAATGAAAGGAGAAAGAATATGCACAGCCTGCAAGGTTATTGCGCTGACAATATAAAACGTCCGCGTGAATCCTCACAGGCGGACGAATGCACTACATACTAATTTGTCGATCTTGTTCATCAAACAAATCATCTAATGATGACAATGAACCATCTTCCTCAACTTGATGAGTATTAATTACTCCTTTAGATACTGTCATTTCAATAAAACAATTCCAGCAATAATATTGATTGACGCCAATTTTTCCGATATCCTTGCTCTGACAATTTGGGCACTTAAGCAATCATGGCACTCCTTACGTATCTAGTATTTAACTCAAATTGTTTTAAAAGTCGTTGCTTATTATTCCCTTTTTTGCAGATTTATATACGCTGGAGAAGAAGAAAGCTGCCGTTTATAAAGATGTTATTACTGATCACTGCACTAAAAATGCTCCCTGGTTTGAGGGAGCATTACTCATTTTCGGCTGGAAGAAAATCATAAGGTGAGGTGTTTTCCATCCCGATCATCGGATCTACCTGAAACAAATCCTCTTCTGTTAAGAAAAGCGAGTCTGTACTGGTTTTATCCAGTTCCAAGAGTTTTTCAGCAAGGGAGGTTTGTCTTTTTCGGTCATCCTGTCGCATAACTCCCATTTTAAAAGCTTCTGGTTCACCGCAGAGAATCAGAAATTGTTTGCTTCTTGTTACCGCCGTATAAAGAAGATTACGGCGAAGCATACGGTAGTAACTTTTTACCACTGGGAGAATCACGATGGGAAATTCGCTGCCTTGTGATTTATGGATGGAACAGCAATAAGCGAGCGTAATTTCATTCCATTGCGCTTTTGGGTAGTAGACTTCAATTCCATCAAATGACACAACCAGCTGGTCCTGCTTTTCATCTGTTTGACTCTCCTCAGATCGGATAATCGAAATAATTTCTCCAATATCGCCATTAAAGATCTGGTCCTCGGGCCGATTAACGAGCTGCAGGACTTTATCGCCAATCCTGTACTTTTTATCGCCGAATGTCACTTCCTTGCGAGACTTGTCAGAGTTCGGATTCATCACATCTTGGAGCATTGTGTTGAGTGCATCAATTCCGGCTGGCCCCTTATACATGGGTGCGAGGACTTGAATATCCTTTTTAGAGAATCCCTTTTTTAACGCATTTTGTACAATCTGCTGAACAACGTCACCCATCTGCAGCGGTCTGCATGGGATAAATGATCTGTCCTTTTTGGGCTCTGTCAGATTCGGCGGAACTTCTCCGTTTTTTATTTGATGGGCCAGGTCGACAATGGATGACCCATCTTCTTGCCGGTATATATCTGTCAGGCGTACTGTCGGTATTTTCTCGGAATCAAGTAAATCCCGCAGCACTTGTCCCGGCCCGACCGAAGGCAGCTGATCTTCATCTCCGACGAGAATCACCTGGATATCATCTGGGAGGGCTTTAAATAGCTGGTGTGCGAGCCATGTATCGACCATTGACATTTCATCAATAATGAGCAATCTTCCTTCAATCTTTTGCTCCTCGTCATATTGAAAAGCTTCGCTGCCGTTCCATCCCAGCAGTCTGTGAATCGTTACAGCTGGGAGTCCTGTTGCTTCATTCATCCGTTTTGCCGCTCTTCCTGTTGGCGCAGCTAATACCACCGGAAATGGCTCATCCTTATAATCTTTGGGATTTAATGATAATCCATGAAGCTCTGCATATAAATCTACTATTCCTTTAATCACAGTTGTTTTCCCGGTTCCTGGTCCGCCGATTAACAAAAGCATGGGTGAGGTTAAGGCTTGCTGTATCGCTGTTTTTTGAGTGGGAGCATACTGGATGCCAAGCCTTTCTTCAAGCTTACCTAGGGCTAGTAAAAATTCGGATTCGGAAAATTGATCTTTATATTGGTCTTGACTTAGAAGCCTTTCAATATTTGAGACAATACCCCGCTCAGCAAAATACAAAGAAATCATATACACTCGATTGTGCTGAACCTTTATTTTCCCTTCCTCCTGAAGCTTGACTAACTCAGTTTCAACAAGTTGAGTATCAATAGCTTTAGGCTGATTACTTTCAAGCAGTTTTTTTACTTCATATAAAAAAGGTTCCTTCACCAAGAATACATGTCCCTCTTGAAGACAGCTTTTTTCCAATGTAAAAAGGATTGCAGCCTTAATCCGATCAGGGTGTTCTCCGCTAATCCCCATTTGCTCACCCAATTCATCAGCTTTGGCAAAACCAACACCATCAACATCCTCTACAAGCTTATATGGATTGTCATTGATTATTTGCAAGGTCAGTTCCCGATAAGTCTGATAGATTTTCATCGAGATTTGCGGACCGAATCCAAGCTGAGAAAGAGTAATCATAACCTCTTCCAAGCCTTGATGCTCCTGTATAGTTTCATGAATGAGCTGAGCTTTCTCAGGGGATAGCTTTGGTATGTTTTCTAGCAAATGAGGGTTCTCTAATATTCTCGATATTGCATTCTCACCTAGCGCCTCTACAATCGATGCAGCGGTCTTTTTCCCAACCCCAGGAAATAGATCGCTCGATAAGTACTGAATCACTCCATCTTTTGTTTTCGGGATATCCTTTTCGTACCGGTGGGCGTGAAACTGCAGACCAAATTTCGGATGTTCTTTCATGACACCGTAAAACTTATACGTGTCCTCTTCATGGATTCGCGGGAAATACCCTGTCACAACTGCTTCTTTTTCATCATATATTTCGTCTGTTTCCTCGACCCGGATTCGGACAACGGTGTACAGATTACTTTCATTATGAAAAATCGTAACAATTGGACGGCCTTTTATAAACTTTTCAGTTTCAGCAAAAAGATTAAAGGATTCCTGGCGCACGGGAAATTCCCCTTTCTACCCTTACATACTTACTTAGACATTTTCTCAATTAGTTTAATCCCATAGGCTGCTAATGCATGGTCCGGTTTTATCTCTAGCGCTTTCTCAAAACTTTTTTTGGCATTGTCCCAATCATTTTCATTCATATAGTAAACAACACCTAAATTATAGTAGGCATCAGGCTGATTCGGATCCAGGGAGAGGACGATCTCCATCTCCTTTTTGGCAGGATCATAGTAGCCCAAGCCACCTAAAACAAGACCATATTGGAGATGAGCCTCTACATCTTGTGGATTCAGTTCAGCTGCTCTTTGCAAATAGGGAACTGCGAGTTTTGGCTGGTCCAGCTGAACCATACACATCCCGAGCATAAAATATAGATCAGCTGACTGAAGTCCCTTTTTTAATGCCCTCTCATAGGCTTCTAAAGCTTCTTTATACTTCTCTTTTTTATAATAAACAGTTCCTACACTATAATAAGCGGTTGCCGTATCTTCGTCGATTTCAATTGCCTTATGAAATAGAGGAAGCGCACGTTCTAATTCTCCAACCATCACAAAAACATCACCCAGGTTGATATAGGCTATCGGGTCTTCAGGGTGTTCTTCAATCGCCTTTAAAAAATACGCGGTGGCTTCTTCAAGATTACCGTCTTTTAAGCTTTTTAGACCTTGTTCACGAAGTGACATCTTCTCACACTCCTAATCTTTCCCTAGTATAGCATACTTGCCGATAGAATCTTTTAATTTTGGGCTGTTTTCGTATAGTTTGCTGTAGCCTAATTTAAAAATAACGAAACTTTTCAGAGTGACATCTGCAGCTGCTCTCCATTGTACGTTTCATTTGCTTTGCTTAGCGGATTTGCGTGCCGCTACCTGAAAATTATTCCTCTTTTTTAGCCGCCAACTTATTTAATGGATCCTCATTCCGCTATTTGTTCAAAAATCTTTGTTTGGAGCATGGTTTCGGTTCCTGGTTCCGTTATTGGCTTTTTTTCTCTCAAATTCGATTGATTTTGTACGAATAGCGGAATCAGAATCCGCTTAAAACCCTGAAGTGCAGGTTTTCGTTCTAATAACGGAATGAGGATCCGCCAAACTTATTCATTTGGATCCTCATTCCGCTACCCTGAAAAAGGCCCACCCTTGGACTGTTGGGGCAGAAAATAATCAATTATCATTCATCTGCTGGTGCTGCAACCAAGCATGGAGGGCTATTTCACAAAAAACCGCTGATTTTTGCACCTTAACGGATTACGTTCAGTTATTTGCCGAAAATCATACTAAAATTGCTCTGTTTTGGGCAAATAATTGAACCAGGGCAGTTTACACTCCGGGTACCTAGGCAGCATTACTGCAAAAAAGGACATCCGTGCCGCTGACCGTCTTACAATTGACTAATTAAGTTCTATTCAGTCAACGATTAAAACTTATGCACTTAGTACGAAAGTTGATAAAATCGAGTAGGAGGGGGTGACTAACCCCCGACCTCTCACACCACCGTACGTACCGTTCGGTATACGGCGGTTCAATTATGATGATTGACGCAAAAATTCATATCGTTCCGCTAGACTTCTCAACCCTCGATTTCTCCAATAGGAGTTATGGAGGGTTTTGTTTAAGATTGGACTACAAGCGATTCTCCAGTATTTCTTCCGAGAATTCCCCCATTCGTATGCTTTATGTGGTGGAACCCCTAAGGTAATCAGTCTTTTAATCCTCGT
>NZ_JAKZKT010000076.1 GCF_022808645.1 Bacillus litorisediminis | reverse complement strand
TTTAGATTAACAAAACCTCCCCCCAGCAAAAGAAACAGAAAGGCTGGGGGATAATACCAAAGTCCGAATAGCAGAATTGTACATTCTAAAACGAGCAAAAGTGTACATATTATCGTTGACATTTATAGTGAAACTAAATTACAGGATAAATAGTAACTATAACATTATTAAATTAAAGAAATCTTAAGGTATCTTTCACCGTATAATTCCGGAGACAAAACGTTCTCTTCCGAAACCAGTACTTATATTTTTAACTACTCCTATCATCAACCTTCTTAATCTCCTGCCGTTTCTTAAGTATCTCTTAAAGATATTTGTAAACTCCGACTCCCCAAATAAGACAACACAAATACTCCTTCGCTCTTGTCATCCCAATGTACAATAGAGAAGCTTCACGTTCATTATATTCCTCTAATTCTAATGGCATGTTATCAACGTTGACGATAAATACAGCTTGAAAGTCTAGGCCTATTTACTGCTATCAATCGTGCTAATTTTTTGATCGTCTTTATCAAAAGATCGTTTTGTTTCATTATTCTCAGTAAACCAGTAGTAATCAAGACCATCATTGTTTGAAGGACTGAATATAATCCATGTTATATATTTTCTTTACACTGAAGAGAATTAAGATTTCCGAAATACTTTTTTATTTTCATGCAGATTTTTTTCTTTGGCAACGAGTCTTGCTTCTTTAAAAAATTATTGCACTCTCAATATAGCCTGCTCATGACCCTTTCTCTTCTGCTTTGGGGTGCGATAATTTCTCCTTCATACTCTTTGGTTACTACCATTTTTTAATACAGAGTACCTTTGATAAAAATCCCAAGCGAACTTTACAATTTTCGTTATGTTCCGGTAATTAATATTTAAAATTTTGGAGCTTCCTTGAAAGCTTAGGCAAGTGTCCTACCAGAATTAACTTCGTTTCCGGGTTAAATAATAGACTTAGAAGCTGGTACCAATTTGCTGCAAAGTCTTGACCTTCATCTGTTAAAATTGCATGATACATCGGAAAGACTGCATCCCAATGTTTTAGCTTCTCGATGGTAAAAGGAATTTTTTTCATGTATCTTCAAATCAATTTTGAGTCAAGCGTGATAATTCCAAACCTCAATATGATGGGTACTTGACGTTATACAACGGGCTCTTTACTGGATAAATCAAAATCAAATAGGTTCTCAGTCTGTTTCATCATATGACTAATCAATTGCTCAATGCTACAGGCAAGGGAAATGTTAAACAATAGATTAAAATCTTTCAATCCGGGTAATTCTTTGCTAATAATTTTGCTCTGCTCACAAGAATCAAAGTCTTTCTGCTATCTGCAACTCCCCGGATTAACCGATTTTTGGTCTCACAGTTGCTTCGCCAGGTTTTCCTGATGCAGTTCTATTGCTTTAATATCATAAAGAGATAGGAGAATCTGATTTGATAAGGCATTGCCTGCTTAAACTCCGCACTAATTCGAACCTCAAGAAAGAGATGATAGCGAATCACGTCAATTTCACTCTTCGTAAAAGGGGCACGTAATCGATATGGTACAATAAACATGTTAATAATCTTTTCAAACAAATATTCCCCTGAAAATGCTTCATGATCAAGATCAATCTCATCCCTTGTTAAAGCAACTAGTAACAGTTGAATTACTTTTTTTAAAAAAATCCTTTTTATGTGGATTCTTTATGACTTTACCTCGCATGGTTCTTCTATTTTTTTATCTTACTTTTCCTAAGTCAAGTTCATTTTTTTAAAACTAGTTTTGTTTCGATATTTGATTACTAACACTTGTTAAATTCTTTTACATCTTTTATTAGTCCCTTTATTTGTCCTTCTTGATATGAAGCCTTTTTCACTTTTTGCATTTGATTAATTAAAGTTTTGAGGTCATTATCATCAATGTTTTCTAATTTTTGCAATCTGGCAGCTGAAAATTCTATGTTTGATAAAGTTTTATTATAGTCTTTGACAGAGTATCTCCAATAATTTATATGCTCGGGATATTTTTGTTTTAACGAATAAGCCATCAATATCCCTTCCGGGTCAAAGTCTCCTGAATAGTATATTTGGCAGCTTTCTTCTGTTAATAATTTTATTATTTGAATAGCTGCTAATTTAAATTGTCCGTGCGTACAAATAATCGAAATCGGTAAGTCCTCCAATTCATCTACTATACTTGAAAATACACCTGAGTTTTCTACGACAAAAACAGGGTTGTTTTTGTGTACAGGATACACTCTATCTAATTTTATAACTTCTCTTAAAGGCTCATTACGTACAGATTTCTCTTTAAAAGATTCTACCCAAGAATGAAGTATTCTTCCACCCCGCTCGCCCATCAGTCCAAATACGCTTACATAATTGGTAATATCGTCTTTTAAAATTCCAAAATCGAACAATAGTTGATTTATATACTCCGCATTTGGGCTAGTTTGAACAGGTACTTCGTATTTTTTTTCTCTTACCATCTGTAACGCGGAAATCAACCTTCCATCATTGTCAAATTCGTGCGGATTGCCCGTTACTTTTTCTGCAAATAATGGGAGTCTCATATGTTTTTTCAAAGGCAAAAGGGATAGGGCGTGAAAAACCTTTTCTATTTCCTTTAATTCTCCTTTGTTATAAGCCGCTGTAAATCCCACATGTAATGGATGCTTTTCATAAATAGAAGCTGTTAAAAATTCCGTGGCTTCTGATGAATACGTTTTTGCCATTTCTTCAAAAAAGTGAATTTTGTTTCGTTCCATTTCATTCTTTTCAGCTTTTTTGTAAACTAATTTCCTTCCAATGACTCCTTCAACCACTTCGTATAACAAAGCTCCATCAAATTTTGTTCCTTTAAATTTTTCTTCAAATTTTTTTAATGAAATTTTGGCAGTCCTTTGTGTGGAGTAATCCTTTTGAAACCAGTTACGTAAAAGGACCCGCTCCTCTTGCGTTAATTTTGTTAACTCAACATGACCACCGACATCTCCTAAACTTTCAATTTTCTTAGCAAATTCAAGAAAGATGCGGGAATATCCCGCTCTCTCTTTAAAATACTTAACTGCCTCTTCCTTTGGCGACATACTTGTCTCTCCTTATATTTTTTCGATTAAATCAAACATGCGTAGTTGTTCTGGTGTTAATTCAATTAAATCTTCTTGTTCCTTTTGAGGGCTTTCGTTTTTTACGGCAAGAAGTTCTTTTCCGTTCCACTTAAAATGGATAACCGTTACATCTTTAGAGTTTTTAGGTCTTATTATTTCTGCTATAGACAAACTATCAACCGTATCAAAATCGCCCCATAGGGATTGGGAATTTAAGATATAGTTCAAGTCGAGGTTACCCAATAATTCAAACATGTCCCGAATATTGTTATCATCTACTCCTGCAAATGCTTCATCCATTGAAACTATATAAGGCGCATCTTCAGATGCGGAACTGTATTTAGAAAATAAAGCCGACAATAGTGGAATATACATAGACATCGCGCGTTCCCCACCACTTAGGGCGTTGAAACGGTTTTTCGTTAGTTCCTTTTTGTTATCGTCGCCCTTTTTAAAGTAAATCTTAAACTCAAACCATTTTCGATAGTCTAGTACATCCTTAATGACGTAATCGAGGGATTTTTCCTTATTCTCCTCATCTTCTTCATAGATGTCTTTTGCATACTGAATTTTAGAGGTAAAATGCTTAGTTAATTTATTATAATCACTATCTTTTAACGTATCTGGGTCTCGTTGCAACAAACTAATAAGCTCTGATGTTTTTAATTCATCCAGTTCTTTCGCCTCTTTTGGCTTCCATTCAATGGAGAGTTGCAATCCACTAGAAGTTTGACGTTCGCTCATTAATTTGTTGATTTCTGCCTTCCATTTGTTGGCTTTCACAATCAATTCCCTAATTCGTTCACCAATCTTATCCATAATGATTTCTTTGTACATTTTTTCATCTTCTGCCTTTAATGCTGCCTGCATCACCTCAATTTGAGCATCCAGCTCTTTTTGAACACTCATTGGTGAAGAGGTTTTCCCTTCATACATCAGTGAAATAATAGTCCGCTGATTCGTTAATTCCAATTCTTCGATTTCTTTTGCAAATATTTCAAAGCCTTCAACGCTAATTTCCGGCAGACCAAAAAAATCTTTTGTGGCGGTTGGATGATAATCTTCTAACCCTTTTAAGCTAATATCTCTTAATTCCGATTTCAGTTCGTCCTGTTTGGATTGAACGTCTTGATACGTTTTTTCGCCTAGTTCTTCTACTACAGTTTGTAATAAAGCATCAAGGTCTTCTTCGTTGGATAAGGTATCATGGTCGAACGTTTCAATGAATTTTTTATTGATTTCATTTACAAAAATAGTTCCTTTTACTTTCTGCAATTTGCTATAAAAAGCTATGGAAGAATCCTTGATTCCTATATTTTTAGTTAACTGAGGAATCAGATTGTTTAATTCTCCCTTTTTTTCCGCTTTTTCTTGCAATAATACAGGAATTTGAGCTTTTCGTTCTTCTGCTTCCCGAATTTCCTTTTTAATATCAGAAGTGGTTTCTTTTTCTAAAAACTCTTCTAATTCTTTTATAGCATTTTCCATACGTTTCTTTTCTTGTTCCGTTTGATTACAGGTATACCTCATATCATCGATGTCGGCTTCTGCATCCTCAATTTGGCTTTGTAAGGAACGAATGGTGTGTTTGATGGTAAAGTAAGATTTTCCATTAAATCGTAAATCATCTAATAACCGAGCATATTCTGCGCATTCCTCTCTTGCAGATTCATAGGCTTCAATCGTCGGTTTTAACGTCCTATTTTCCGCCTTTTTTATACGCTCACGTCTAGTGTTATTGTAGTCAGTACGAATATTTCGGATTCCCTTTTCAATTCTCTCTTTTTGCTCATTAATAACATTAATTCTTCTTTCTAAGACTTCCATTTTATCATTTTGTTCTTTCAATTCACGACTAGACGGAAACTGTTCTTTTTCATTCGCTAACAGTTGTGTAGAACTCGTATTCATCTCTAAAACAAGATGTAACTCGTCCTGCTCCTTATTTAACGCTGCAAGTTCGCCTTCCAATTCAGCTATCAATTTCTGTCTGTATTGTTTTCTTGCTTCTTTTCCAATAAAGGAGACTGACTCTCTAAATGGTGCATAACCCTTTACGACTCCGTGTTGATAAGAACCAAATGAAGTTACATATGAACCTTCTACAATTTCTTCAATGGAAATACTTTTTAAAATACCTTCAACTTCTGAAGCTAATGTATTGTATTTTTCCGGTAAATGCACTTCTAGATATTCATGTAATGTTTTAACTTCTTCTTTTAACGGTTGCGGAAGCAACACGGCATCAGATTCGGTGATAGCGTTAATATATTTTTTACCGACAATTAAACCATCCAATATGCCCATTTGAATTAATGAAGATTCCAGACGTTCTTGTTCATCGATTGTGACAAATTCCTTAAACTCAACTGCTTCATAAAACGGAACAAACGGTATCCCTTCTTTTAACAATTTTTCACGGACTTTTGTAGTTTGTTCACTTTGCTCTGGTTCGTGCTCTTTTTTTTTGCGAACCTTTTGGAGTTCTTCCTCCTTTTTTATTATTTTTACTTTAAGCACAGCAAGAGCTGCTTCAGCTTGAGCTCTATTTTGTATTAATACTTCCCGTAAATTAGAATAAAATTTGCGAACCAATTCCTCGATATCAAATAATGTAGTCCCTTCAAACAGGGTACTCAATACCATGACAAATTGGTTCAATTCTTCTTTTTGCAAATTAAATTCTGTATTACTGTCATTCCAATCAAGTATATCTCGGTTAAATAATTCTATTTTTTCTTCAAATTCCAGACGGAGTTGGGATAAATCTTTTTCTATGTCTTGCAGTTCTTCATCTAATTCGAAGATTTCTTGATTCCGTTCATCTAATTTGATTTTTAATTCGTTCTCTCGATACAATAATTTGGCTATATCATGGATTTCCTTCATATGACCATCTAAAGTTGCCCGCCATTGGTCTGCCACAATCGTTGGGTCTTGCGTTACAAATTTGGACACGAAGTTATCCCGGTTTAAAATATGACTATCAAAGTCAATATAATTTACTTTTTCATCAAGTTCATCTAAGTAAAGCTGATTTTTCTTCTCATACTCGTATAACTCGTCTTCCTTCTCTTTCTTTTCATTAAACAGCGAACGTTGAGCATTTATTTTGTTTTCAAGTCTATTTTTCTGTGATTCGAAATCATGTTTCTTCTTTTCTAGCTGAGGCTCTAATTCCGTTAACCTGCGCTGAGCTTTCCGTACATCATTATCCTCAAATGCCCTTAATTTTTCATCTAATTGTTTTTGTTCTAATTCTAAACTTTGAATTTCTTCCAAAAGCGTATTTAACTTTTTCGTACTATCAGCTAATTCTTTTTGTGCCTTTTTATAATCAGTTTCTGCTGCTTTTCGTTTTGCGACTGTTTTATTGTAATCAGTAGCTTTAAAGGAGAGAACCGTTCGATTATATTCCTGATACTTGCTTGTTAACTTTTTTAGTAGTTTATTATCTTCTTTTGTCTTAGTTAACCGTTGATTGTGTAAATCTATATTTTGAATAGTTTCAGTTAAAGAACGTAAATCATTAAAAGTGATTTCTGGAAGTGACCGTTCCAAAATCTGATAAATAACACTTGGACCCAAATCATTTGACAGCTTAGGAGTACGGATTCGAACCACTAAATTGACCATATCTAAATAGTCTTCCAAGGATTCAAATTTAAAAATGTAATTGTTTACGAGTTCAGCATAGTCCCTTGGTTTTTCTTTTACATAACCACACTTTTCTCTATCTATATAGTTTTCCAATTCTTTTTGGCTAAGCGGCACCATAACTTTTTCGCCTTTTTCATCTAATTGATACCGAAAAAGGTCAAAATCTTTTCCAACACGTTTATTTTTAATTAAAAAATGCCAACTATCCACCCTGTCAGTATCAAAATTGGCTTTGAACCCTATACCTGTTGTAATGTATTCGTCTGTGTAATTTTTCTTGTATTCCAGGAAAAGGTAGCTTGTCTTTTCAGGTACATCTGGATTCTCACCAAAAATATAATCAATCATTTTTCTTGAACGAGAACCAAACGGGTCTAATCGGCTCGGTTGCTTGTTTCCATCTAAAAGTAGAGGCAAAAAACTTTGTGTTGTGACGGATTTCCCTGTACCGTTTGCCCCTTTGATAATGAGGTGTCCGTTTTCAAAAGGAAACACTTCCCATTTGTAATACCAATAATTTAAAACTCCTGCCAAATTCATGACCCATTTGTTAGGTTGCGCAAATACGTTTTCCATCTTTATTACACTCCTTTAATAGTTTGTATGATTTTTTCCTCATTAAGTTCTATAAATTGTTCATCCTTCTTCAACACGTATTTATCTATGACATCATGTGCGTTTTTTAGCCGCAAAGGAGTGTTGGTATTAATTGCGTTAAACTCCTTAATCATTTCTTCAAAAATAGTCGTAGGTAACGAGCAATCACCATCATCAAACAAATTTAAATCCCATATCTTTTTTAGAAAATACCGTTCAAATTTGTACTCCCTTGGGAACTCTCCTCCAATACGCACTAATGGCGGGTACAACACAACCGAATGTGTTTGGAAGTCGTTATGCGCAAATTTCCATTCTTCGAGATACTCTAAAACTTTACTTGTAACATCTGCAGAATGCGTATTCTTGAATTCTTTACTCCACCCATGACTTAATTCTTCTTGCAACTCCTCAAACCATTCAACAAACTCTCTGCGACCCACAATATATTCAAAATCCGGGAATTCCTCCTCCGGAAGTTCCTTCAATTTCTCTTTCAGAAAGGCAGAAAATTGCAAAACGATATCGGAAATTGTTTTTTGATTTGGATGTTGTTCCCCTGTTATGTTTCTTTCTTTTGAAATTAAAAGAAGCTCATTTCGATAGATTTCTAGTTCGAAATAAGTATATTCCGGGATGTTTTCCGCCAGACGATACGATTGATAATTTAAGTACCTTCGTTCTTCTTCCGTTAATTCATTTTTATATACTACCGGCGAAAAGAACAGTCTGCGATGCAATGATTGTAAATTCATTCTTGGTGTAGGATCGACACCAGGAATTTTCCATCTGTCAGCTAATATCTCATCCATATTTTGAAATTCATGAATAGGTTTTGAAAAAAACCTCATGTAGTATTTTGAAATCATAGTAGGACGATACAAAATTTCTTCCTTTTCATCACTTTTGTACTTCTCTATTTCACCTTCAAGGACTTCGACTAAATCCATCGTTTGCGCATGTTTCATTGCTCTATAGAAAGACAGTCGATGTTTATGAATTTCCCATTTTACCTCTAGTTCATTATTGAAAAGATTTTTCACATATTCACTTAATGTGTTAATCAAAAACAAATCATCTTTTGCCTTATCTTCTAAAAAAGCCAAAATAGCAACAAAAATAGAATAATCCATGGGTTCCTTAAAATCTTGAATTCCCATCCACGTTTCGGATTGATATGGTACCTTTTCCAGCTTGAATAAATCGATACCAGAAAAAAGCTGATATCCAAAATTATCTATGAAATATTTTTGTATCGTTTTTTTATGTTTTTTAATAACCATATAATCATCCGGTTTATCTTTTTTCTGTATCCAAAAGTTCTCCAACAAAGCGGTTATGCCCGTACGGATTTGTTCTCTCTCTTCCACATTTATTCTCCTTTTCCAAATTCAAATACTAAATCAGGCATTTCCATTTCACCGTCATCGCATCGAAGTTTTATTTTTTTATTACTGGCTATATTAAATCGAAAAGTTACTCCAAAATCAGTTTTTCCGGTACGTGAACTGGATTGAACACCACGATTAATCCAGGTTAAAATGGATTTACGCACAAAAGAGTCGACCACTCCTAAATTTTTTAGCACAATCTTGTTATCTACTATTAACGCCTCAATTATCTCGCGCTGCTTTTCTCTATTTTTTATATAATCTTCCACTTGTTTTTGTCTTTCTTCCTCAGAAGCTTTTACATAGGATTTTATCCGCTTTGTTCGCTGGTATCCTGCACCTCGAGGCGTTGTGGCAAACGTCGATTGATTTTGTTCCCAAATTTCTTCATCCTGGGTGTCCGTTAATTTTTCCTCGCCATAAATATGCTTCGTATGTGCTACACCAAAACAAGCTGCAGAAAGCTTATGTGCATCTCCTATTTCCTCACAAGCATAAAACATTGAAGCGAGTGTTTGATAATCCTTTTTTCTGTTTTGGTTATTACCTTTTATTTCTGAGAGCCTTAACGCATGGCGACTCATGGTTTGGATACTAATTTCAGTTTCTCTTAATAAAATCTCAACATCGCAATCATTATCATTACTTTTTACAAACCAATTTTTCAGTTCTATCCACCGTTCCATTTGAATTCGTGTGCTTCTCTCCCAATCAAATTCTTTCCCATCTAAAGTAGGAATAGAAGCAATATAACCTACCAATCGTTCAATGTATCGGTTTACAAAGCCTTCCTCAATGTTATCGATGGTTTTGGCTATCTTGTATTTGTTTCGATTCATAGTTAAAATGAACTTCGTTAAATAATCCACGAATTTTTCTTTATATATGAAGAATTCTTCTGTTTTAAAAAGTTGTTCGGCTTTTTCACTTTTCAAGTGGGATAAATAATTTGCTGAATTACGTTTTAAATTCTCCAGACTTTTCATCAATGTCATCCATTTTTCGTATAGAATTTCATCGTCGGTTTCTTCTAGGTTGATTTGATATAATTGATTTACCCCTTTTAATATCCGTTCAAATTCTCTACTTTCTAATGCACCTGTCAATTCTTCTTGTAAATCATCAATTTTCTTTAATGTGTTTTCGATTTCGAAAAGCGGCTGTGAAATTTGATATTTTAATCGTTTATTTTTAAATTCCTCAATAGTGTAAACAAGCTCTTTGTCCTGGCGAGAAATTACACACTCCCAAGCTTCTAGCTGCTTCAAATCATCATACAATTGACTTTCTTTGTATGTCTCGTCAACTATATAGTTTTCTCGTAAAAACAGTAATATTTCTTCGGGTTTACTATAATACTTAAATCTTTCATATTGTTCATGTATTTGATAATTTAAAATTGAGCCACTTTCAAGCAGTTTGATCACATAAAAAATGAGCCACCCGATTTCCAATTAAATAACCTTCTCTTATGATAGAAAGTGACCAAACTTACTACATGAGAGAGGAAAAAAAGGATGATCAATATGGCTCAATTTCATCGTATCAAAATTTTAAAGGAGATTGAAGGTTTATCACAAAGACAAATCGCC
>NZ_JAKZKT010000075.1 GCF_022808645.1 Bacillus litorisediminis | reverse complement strand
AAAGGGATATTGGAGAATATCAGCTAGTGAAACGCTTCAGAAAGCAATTAAAAACAAAACGCTCAAAAAATGGGGGTTAAAAGATTTAAACCACTTATATGAGCGTCGATACTTAAGCTATTGAACCGCCGTATACCGAACGGTACGTACGGTGGTGTGAGAGGTCGGCGCGGTGACGCGCCTCCTACTCGATTTTAAAAATGTTTTCTATACCATTCACCTGCTGCCATTACTTCGGTATGGGTTAAAGAGTGACCGTGATGTTCCCAGTGGATTTCAACATTGGCGCCCGCGTTTTCAAACAATGATTGTAAGTCGATTGATTCTTGAGGAGGACAAATTGGATCATTCTGACCAGCACCGATAAACACTGGAACCCCTGAAAGATTTGGCAATTCGATTCCGCGTCTTGGCACCATTGGATGATGCAAGATCGCTCCCTTCAGACTGTTTTCAAAATGGAATAGCAGGCTACCTGCGATGTTAGCTCCATTGGAATAGCCGATTGCCACAATGTTGTTCCGATCAAAACCGTACTGATTAGCGGCTTCGTCAAGAAATTCATGTAATTGTTTAGTACGAAACACCAAATCCTCTTCATCAAAAACTCCTTCTGCTAAACGACGGAAAAAGCGCGGCATCCCATTTTCCAATACTTCGCCGCGAACACTTAATACAGATGCATCCTTATCAATAAGTTCAGCTAGAGGCAGGAGGTCAAACTCATTTCCGCCTGTTCCATGAAGCATTAATAGGGTTGGTTTTGTTTTGTCGGCACCTTCATTAAAAACGTGTTTCATTTGATGTCCTCCTCAAACTTTAGTCTAATTCTCTCACTTTAAATGGAAGCAAAACTTTTTCAATTTTATCCCTCTGTGGCTCATACCAATCCGGAAGCATTAGTTTTTCGCCTAAGGAATCTTGGGGTTCATCCAGCGTGAATCCAGGAGGATCAGTCGCAATTTCAAACAGAATATCTCCATATTCTCTAAAATAAATCGCATTAAAATACTGTCTTGGCTGTACAGGTGTCACCCCGAAGCCGGCACTTTCAACATGAGACTTCCAATCGAGCTGATCCTCATCATTTTTAGCTCGGTATGCAATGTGATGAACAGTACCGGCTCCCATCATTCCTTTTGGTACAGGGGAAAGCTTCATATCAATGATATTGCCAATATCAGCCGTTGCTTGAAACCGTACATACTCTCCGTCTTCTCCTATTTTTTCAAGACCCATCGTCTCTTCCAACAATTTGGCAGTATAAGCTGGACGTGCTGAGAGCAAAGTTGCTCCTCCAAACCCTTTTATCGCCACTTCGGATGTTACTTCTCCGAAGCTCCACTCGCTTTTTTTACCTGGCTCTCTTTCAACGAGTTCCAATTGCAATCCATGAGGATCTTCAAAATTCAGATAATCTTCCCCGAATCGGCTGCTTTTCGTAACTTCAACATTGAATTTTTTTAAACGTTCTTCCCAAAAAGGAAAAGACCCGGTAGGCACAACAAAGGAAGTTACCCCCACTTGACCGCTGCCAATTCTCCCCTTATATGCATTTGGCCAGGGGAAAAAGGTCATAATGGTTCCCGGATTCCCTACTTCATCGCCAAAGTAAAAATGATAGGTTCCGGGATCGTCAAAGTTTATCGTTCTTTTCACTAATCGTAAGCCTAGAACTCCTGCATAAAAATCAACATTTTCTTGAGGATTTCCAACAATAGCAGTTATATGGTGGATCCCTTCAGTGCGTTTTATCATAATTTCTGCTCCTTTTGAAAACTGTATTTTTACTATTAATCTTCCAATAAAACAAAACTTTATTATTTAATACGAAATCGAACAGTTTGAAATTGAAATATTACTGATGGGAAATTACAGTCCTTCAGCATAATATCCCAGTTTCTTGAGCTGGTTAATCACAGCAGCTTTTTCTTCTGTTTCTAACCCTGCAAAAATTTTCTGAAGGGAAGTCGCATGCTTAGGGAAAATTTCGTCCATAAACACTTTTCCTTTCTCGGTTAAAGCCGCGTAGGTAATTCTCCGATCGGTTGCACAAGGCTTGCGCTCAATCAAGTCCTTTTTTTCAAGCTTATCAACGACATAGGTAATGCTGCTGCTGGCTAATAATACCTTATCTCCTATTTTTTGAATAGGCTGGTCACCTTTATGATATAAAAGCTCAAGTACAGCAAATTCGGTTAAGTTCAGGTTATAATTTTTAATATCCTTGACTACTTGATTTTTCACTGCCTCTAGTGCACGATTTAGGACAACAAGTAACTTGAGAGACAGCTCTACATCCTGATTATAAGTTTTATCCATTTCTACCATCCTTTAATTCGGATATCTTGAATACGAGATAATTGTAACGTAAAAATTTTGGAGTGTCAACCTATCCATATTCTGTCTTTGTTGAAACCGTTTATTCACATAAAAAGCTTAAAGAAAAGCTGATTTTCTTTAAGCTCAGAAAACTTATTTCTAATCACTATTTAAAAAATTCTACGTCTTCCTCTAACCACAAATACGGCGGCAATTATAAAAAACGGGAAAAATCGTCTTCTTCCGAAACGAGAACGAAGAAAAAGGCCTCTTGTTTGATTGGTTCCCTCAAAAATTCCTCTATAGACTCTCCCATTACGGTCAATTACGTCAACAGCTTGTCCATGATATCTCCAAAGCCCCATCTTATAAAACCTCCCTTATCATACATTTTCCTAGGGATTAGATATAACTTGGCCATAATCCCAAATCTTAAAGAGTAAACCAGTTATGTTTTATATGCTCTGTATCAAATTATGCTAAATCCAGTTATTTGAATGGGACAATCTCCCTAGATTATTTAAGTCATTTAAATATCCATATTTGCCTAAGTCCTGCCGAAAATCAGCTTGAGCCGCCAAACAACATAAACCCCGCAAAAAAGCCACTATTTCTGTAACTTTAATAAACAGAAAAGTGGCTTCATTTGTTTAACGTGTATCACCTAAAAAGGCTAAGAATCATCCCGTCAACAGGTCCTCTTTAGGTAATTTATATTTAATTTTGATGATCTTATTTTTAGTTAGTGAGAAGGCAAGGGTTAATGGTCCGATATTGCCAATGAACATAACAAAAATAATAATCAGCTTCCCTAATGACGTAAGAGATCCTGTCACCCCCATTGAAAGACCCACCGTACCGAAGGCAGAAACAACTTCAAATAACAAATGTAAAAATGGGGTATCCCTTTCAGTCAGATTTAGCAAAAACAGGGCAATAAATATAATGAAAGTACTTATCATAGCTATCGCGAGTGACCTGAAAATAATCGCTTTATCTATAGTTCTTCTAAATACTGTAATATCATCCCTGCCTTTTATAAAAGAAATGACTGCTAATACTATGACGAAAAAGGTAGTTAATTTAATACCGCCTCCTGTTGATCCGCTTCCGGCTCCAATAAACATAAGGAGTATCATAAACAGGATAGACGATGTCTCCATACTGCCAATATCAATTGAGTTAAATCCTGCGGTCCTCGGAGAAACTCCCTGAAAAAAAGCACCCAGGATTTTTCCGCTAGCAGACAGATTGCCAAGGGTATTGGGATTATTGTATTCCAACGAAAATATGAGCAAAACTGCAAATAAATTAAAAAGGACGGTTCCGACAATCATGACTTTTGAATGGAGAGATACATTCCTCCATTGCCTTTTTTGAAAAATATCAAGTAAAACCGTAAAACCAATTCCGCCAATAATAAACAGGCTGGAAATAATAAGATTTACAGCAGGATCAGAAACATATCCCATTAGATTATTGGTGAAAATCGAAAAACCTGCATTATTGAACGCTGAAACAGAGTGAAAGATACTGACATAAATTCCATTCCACCATCCAAATTCAGGAACCCAATTTATGGCTAATAGTATAACTGCAATTCCCTCTACGATTAATGAAAATAAGAATAGATGGAGTACGAGCCGGATTACTCCGCCCAAGGTAGTTTGATTTAAAGCCAGCTGGATCAGCATTCTTTCTTTGAAACTTATTTTTTTTCCGAGCAAAATGAAAAATAAAACGGCAAAAGACATGATTCCTAAACCGCCAACTTGGATTAAAAAAAGAATCACAATCTCACCGAATAAAGTGAAGGAACTGCCGGTATCTATCACTGCCAATCCTGTAACAGTGGTAGCTGAAGCAGCAGTAAATAAAGCATCAATCCAAGATATCGAGTGCGTTGTCGCAATTGGCAGCTTTAATAAAAATGTCCCGAGCAAAATAAAACAGAACAAAATAAAAATCAATAATCTTGGAGGATTTACATGCTGATTTAAGAATTTCAAATGATTTCCCTTCTTTCAAATGAGAAAATGGCTAAAATAAACATAAAAAGACCACAGGAAAAAAACCTATGGTCTGATACATTTACACATAGTTCTCATCCTCTCCCACTACGCTTACGAGGTTAGCTGTCGGATTCGGGTCATGGAAGTAACCCTACCTATACAAGGATTCACCCCTTACAGAATGGCATCTGCAAAAAATGGGTCCCCCGCTCCACTTAGGATTAAGCGAAAAAGATTATATGCTGATGCTGATATAATACTCCTCTATATGAATCTTGTAAACAATCTATTTTTAGTTTACATAATCTTATTATGGTAATATTAGAGCTTTTGAGAGATAAATGATTGAATTCCAGGATAAAGTCTTTCCGCATCTCTCATTCCTAATTCATATAACTCAATTAATTTCTTCTGATTTCTCTCCATTCTGCCCACAGAAATGTCTTCGCTAGGCTGAATGATTAACACATTCCCTTTTTCTTTTTCCGACTGTAAATACTTTAAAGTCTCATTGTACAATTCATGCCTTGTTTGTAAAATCTCACCGATTTTAGGATGCTGCTTGCTTATATATTTCAAAATCCTGATAAATTTACTTCTTTTCTTTCGATAATGCGGCGGTTTGGTCATAATTACGACATTCTTGGTATTTCCGTCTGCCTGGGCTTTCCTGATCGGAATCGGATCAATAATACCTCCATCCAGCAGGTATCTATAATTATATTCTACACTTGGTGCAAGGAATGGCAATGAACTCGATGCACGCATTATCGTCAGCATATGTTCACCATGTTCAGTCTTGCTGAAATAGACTGGTTCTCCGGTATCACAATCAGTTGTGCCAATTACAAAATGTTCTTCGGCCTTTAAAAACGCATCGTAATCAAAAGGTACCAATTTATTGGGAATATCATCAAAAATAAAGTCCATCCCAAACATCTCTTTTTTTTGTATCCAGTTACGAAACGAAACATAGCGAGGGTCACTCGCTAATTCAATATTAACCTTCCAGTTTCGTCCCTTTTGCCTTGATAAATAAGAAGCAGCCATACCTGCTCCTGCTGACACGCCGATTACATACGGAAAATAGAGATCTTTTTCCATAAAATACTCAAGAACACCTGCTGTATAAACGCCCCGTAAACCCCCGCCCTCTAATACAAGTCCTATCTTTTCCATAGTATCTCCCTATTCCGTCTTCTAAATATTAATTGAACTTTGAAACCAATTTCCTTATAAAACGTAAAATAAACCAATAAGGAAATGAGGGATGCTAGCATGATTTATGATACGATTAACCAAAAACTAATTGATTATATCAAAATATACACTTTGCTAAAAGAAAAATTAAAGTGGAAGGTTGCTGATCAGCGAACCTTAATGCTAATTGCATCTATGTATGTCGTTAACAAAAAGTCATTTGATTCTGATAGATTTTTTCAAATAAGTGATTATATCAAAAATAATGTTGGTGCTTTTTCCATTTTAAAATCTTACCAGCGATTTACAACTGCAGCTATGCTCGATATTCACTTTGAAAATCCAGAAAAGAAATTCGATGAGCTAATAGAATGGTATGAAGAGTTAGTTAAAGGAGGTTTTAGCAGAGGTACTTTTACTTATATTTCAGCCTTTTCCCTATTAAAAGATGCGAATCCTCAGGGTAACCGTAATGAAAAAATTGAACGGGCGCTGGCAGTATACAAAGGAATGCAAAAAAAGCACTATTTCTTAACCAGTGCAGCTGATTACCCTCTAGCCGTCATGGTTGCCAACCGTAAGGAACCCATTGATGAGCTAATCGATCTCATTGAAGAGTTTTACGATCAATTACATGAAAATGGCTTTAAAAAAGGAAATGATCTGCAATTTCTAAGCCATATCCTTTCATTAGACTATGAAACAAACAGGAACGAATTAGTTAGCCGCTGTATGAAACTATGGGACACCTTTAATCAACTAGGGAGAAAACCAAAGTCCACACATTATCCGGAAATTGGAATGCTGGCGCTTATTGAAGATGGAACTGAACAAATCAAAACGATAGAAACCGTTACAAAGGAGTTAAATACAAATAAGCTATTCAAATGGCATAAGGATATGAATTTTATGATGGCGGTCAACCTCACCTTAAGCGGCAGTTTGGAAGATCCAAGCTTCATGGAAACCAGTTTTCATTCAATCATCGAAGCTATCATCCAAGCCCAGCAAGCAGCCATGATTGCAGCATTTGCAAGCGTAACGGCTGCATCATCCAGCGGGAGTTAATGATTTTAGCGATTATCTACATTGTGGCTGAGCAGAGTCTAATAAAAAACATGAGATTCCAATAAAGAAATCTCATGTTTTTTATAACCCTATTTTTCCGCCAATGCTTTAACAGAAATCGCTCCTGTCTTTTTACTGAGGATGCATTCTTCTATGTCTTCTTTTTTTAGAAAGCCCAAATTAATAGCAGCATGAATTTTTTCTTCATCTGGACGTTTTACAATTTGGATTAAATCTTTCATATTCAGTTCTTCTAGCCTTTCAACCGTTTTCTCTTCATCAAACTGCTCGACGCTTCTGATTAGCCTCTGCAGCTTGTACCCTTCAAGGACGAGCTCACCCTTCTCGTTTTCACCAACCGTCTCATCAAAATAAGCGTGGAAGTACTTTTTCAGGTGATTCATCTGTGCTTCAATTTCTTTCTTGCTTTGATTCAATCTCTCGTATTCTATTAACATTTCTTTAGTTATCTTACTCATGTACAATCCTCCAATCCCAATTTGCGTTAGTTCATTTTATTGAGATTGATAGGAAAATATGCGTCGGTAAAAAAGAATAAGACCACTCGAGTTTAGTACTCAGAGCGGTCTTAGTGTGAAGGGAATTCAATTAACTAAAAAGAAGGCAAATTATCTAAATTGTTTTCTTTAATTCCATCCGGTTCACTTCTTAAGATATCTCTTCCATATTTATGAAAAACATCAACATGGGCTAAGTTCCCTGCTTTCGCTTCTTGAAGAGCTGTGATGTAATCCAATTCCCTGCCAGTATTCGTTTTAAATGCAATCAGGTCCCCATCGTCATTTTTACGCACAGCCACAATTTCTTCTTTGTTACTGTTTGTATTGGCAAATGGTTCTTCAGCTTGTGCCTGTTGTTCTCCCTGATTTTTATACTCTTCATAAATTTGTTCAAAGTTTTTCGATTCCATTAGAAAAAACACCTCCCGAACATATGTTTAGTATGAACAAAACCAGTCGGAAATATGTTTTTTCTTGGTTAAGGCACTGATATTCAATTATGGTCGTCTTTGTTGATGCAGTATCAACTGGGAAACGGACATGGAATCCGTTATCCCTAATAAATAATGGGCATCTAAAAAATTTGAGGACATCAGATCCGTTATTGAAGCATTTTTAAAGGAAATGGCTTTTTTTTGCCTAATAACGGAACCTATGTCCTTTAATTTCGAAAAAGACCTATTTTTTCTTAATTAATGGAACCAGCGTCCGCAAAAAACCTCAATGAATCGGAATTTAAAATTCCTCATGATCTCCGTATTATCTCATCAATAATCCCATATTCCTTTGCCTCTTCGGCAGTCATGTAATAATCCCGGTCTGTATCCTTTGCGACCTTATCGAGCGGTTGCCCAGTTCGTTGTGCAATAATCTGATTGACATGCTCCCGCAATTTTAAGATTCGCTTAGCGGATATCTCAATTTCGGTTGCTTGCCCTCGCGCCCCGCCAAGCGGCTGATGGATCATGATTTCACTATTTGGAAGAGCAAAACGTTTTCCTTTCGTTCCAGCTAAAAGCAGCATTGCCCCAAAGGATGCAGCCATTCCTGTACAAATCGTTCTTACATCAGGCTGTATATATTGCATCGTATCAAAAATGGCGAAGCCGGCACTGGTTGATCCGCCCGGGCTGTTAATGTACAAAGAAATATCTTTTTCAGGATTATCGGCTGCCAGGAATAAAAGCTGGGCCACAATACTATTGGCAACTTGATCGTTAATTTCATCACCTAAAATAATAATTCGGTCCTTTAATAAGCGGGAGTAAATATCATAGGAACGTTCCCCCCGATTTGACTGTTCAATAACATATGGAATGGTACCCATCAGTATTTCCTCCTTTTAAGCTGATTGGCTATGCAGCCATTGAGAGAGTGCTTGAAGGAGAATAAAGAGTCCAATGTTTCTTCATAACAAGCTTTGGTACGTTTGCTTCAGAATCAAACAAGCGGATGAATGGAATCGCTTTTATCAGAATAGATGGATCCTGCGTTTCGATCGTAGTTTTAAAAAGTTCATATATTTGTTCCTGCTCATCCTCATGCCAATAGCTTAGTGCGGAAGATTCATTGTCACTGTCACTTTCCATGTCCTTGGATTCAATCCTTTTCCTTGCCCGATATAACATCGACTTTACCGAAATTTCGGTGGATCCAAAAATCTCTGAGATTTCCTTTATTTGAAAATGAAACCCCTCTTTTAGCAAAAACATTGCTGCCTGCTTGGGTGTTAATTCTTTCATCAAAAATTCAATGACTTCGATGGAAGTTTCTAAAGACTCATGTTTCTTCATAAGTTCTAGCTCATTTAGTTCGGTCAGAGTTTCATATCTCTTTTTACGAACCGTATCTATCCAGTGGTTATATGCCATTTTACGTAACAAAGCAGGACTGATGTTAGAGTTGTATTTATAGCGGTCGAATACTTTGGCTGCCACTTCTTGAGCCAAATCATCTCCATCCCATTGATTTTGAGACAGAAAATGGCAATATTGCTGAAGCTTTGGATAAAGGGCAGCCATTGTTTCCTCCAATTGATGATTGCTATTCTTACTATCCGCTTTTTTTAGTTCATCACGCATGTTTGATCACTCCTTATGCACCTCTCTATTTTATAAACGGTTGAGAGGAGTGAAAAGATATGGGTACATAATTTTTTTATTATCGCTTACAGTTGCCTGATTTTCTCTAAAACCATATCAATAAATTCCTCTTGGGAAAGGTATGTCTCACCGCCACCCTGTATAAAAGAAGAATTGCCTCCACCTTTTCCATTTATAAGAGGAAATACTTCTTTTCCCAATTGTTTTAAATCTAGCTTTCCTTCACTTCCACAAGCACACACCATTTGCAGCTGGTGTTGATTTTTAGCTGTTAAAACAACAATGACTTCACGATTCTTTTCAGCAATGAGCCTCGCCATGTTTTGCAGTTCCTTTAATGGCCGGTTTATAAATGCTTTCGTTATAACAGTATTCCCTGCAACAGATTTTGTTTCTTCTAATAGCTGAATCGCTTCCTGTTGTATAAGGAGTTCCTGAGCCTGTCCTAAGCTTTTTTCTAGTTCTTTATTCTTATCCAGCAGACGCCTGGCCGCTTCTACTGCCTGCCATTCAGAAGCATTTAGAATCTGACTTAATTCATTTAAAACCTTCTGTTTTTTATGTAATTGTTTCAGAACGCGGTTGCCGCAGACAAACTGAACCCTGATTTTTTTCCTCTGTTTTTCCCAATTTAAAATTTTTATCGATCCAACCTGACCCGTGGAACTAGGATGTGTCCCTCCGCAGCCGTTATAATCAAAATCCGGGATAATCACAAGGCGAATCTGGTCAGTTACTGATAATTCTTTTCTTAAACGGTATTTCTTTGCCTCTTCTTCAGTCACCCATTTCGTCTCAATTGGGCGATTTTCTAAAATGATTTGATTAGCCAAATTTTCCGCTTGAAGAGCAATATCTTCTGTTAACTCTGAGGTATCTAAGTCAATCGTTAATACTTCTGTGCCGAGATGAAAACTGACAGTTTTCATGTGGAACAATTCCTCAAATGCAGCGGATAAAATATGCTGCCCTGCATGCTGCTGCATATGATCAAAGCGTCTATCCCAGTCTATTTGACCAATTACCGGCTGAGAAATGTCGGGTATGGGTTTCTCCAGATAGTGACGGATTTCTCCTTCCCTATCTTCCACCGCTGTCACTGGTATATCATTCAGTGTACCAGTATCTAAAGGCTGTCCTCCACCAGTCGGATAAAAGGCCGTTTGCTGTAAAAGAACATACCAGTTTCCCTGTTCATCTTGCTGCTGATTCACAATCTCCGTTTTAAATGACTTTAGGTATGGATCTTGGTAATACAATTTAGTTTCCACTTGGTTTACTCCTCGTATATTAGTAGTAAGAGCTCTTTCTAGTAGAATTTCCAGTTGATCCGGACAACTGGGGATCTATTGGATTCCTATAGGAAAGTGGTTGCCTTTCGGCTCCCTCACTCTTTTTGTTTTGCCC
>NZ_JAKZKT010000074.1 GCF_022808645.1 Bacillus litorisediminis | reverse complement strand
AAAGGGATATTGGAGAATATCAGCTAGTGAAACGCTTCAGAAAGCAATTAAAAACAAAACGCTCAAAAAATGGGGGTTAAAAGATTTAAACCACTTATATGAGCGTCGATACTTAAGCTATTGAACCGCCGTATACCGAACGGTACGTACGGTGGTGTGAGAGGTCGGCGCGGTGACGCGCCTCCTACTCGATTTCCTTCTGCTTTATTAAAGCAGAAAGGCTTAAATACTGTACCTGATATCACTTTTGAACTAGCTTTCTTTCAAAAATATGAAAATGCAGATCTGCCACATTCTTTATGAACTTCTGATCGTGTGACACAAAAAGGATGGTTCCTTCAAAGGCCGCGATAAACCGTTCTAGTGCTTCGATGGCATAGATATCTAAAAAATGGGTCGGTTCGTCTCACAATAAAATGTTATATTCCCCTAAGAACAGCTGACAAAGCTGGAGACGAATGGCTTCCCCGCCACTTAATGCTTTCACGCTTTTTCGCAAATCTGTACCGACAAACTGCATTGAATGCAAAACGCTTCGCAAAAAGCCTTCATCGCAGTCAGAAGCTTTCTTCACAAATTGCAGGACAGTTTCATCACTTGAAAATTGATAGCTCATTTGCCGGGAGTATCCGATTTTTGCTTTTGGTGAGATCGTTAAACCGGGGCAATGACTCGCAATATGATGAAGCAAGGTACTTTTGCCGCTGCCATTGCTCTCGGTAATCGCAATTTTACTACCTAGCGGGATTTGGAAACTCATTAAAGTCTATCGCTAAAACGAATTGGGAGACGTGATAACATGAACAGGGACAGATACACAAAGTAGTTTAAAAGGGATTTGTCATTTCATGACGAAATATTTAGAAAGAAGACATTTCGAGTCACGTAACAAAAATAAGCTCAATTAAAGGGAGGCCGCCATGATTTCTGTAAAGCAGTGGGCAGATGAGTTAGAAAAGGAAAATATTAAACTTGTGGCGGGAAGAAACCATTTGGGTCGAGAAATTACCTACGTTACAAGTTTAGAACTGACGGAAAGAACGTCTCGCATAAAGGAAAAAGGCTTTGTTATGTCTACCTTTCATGCCTTTAAGGATATTAATCAAATCGTTAACCATATCCAATGGTTAGCCCAAATAGGAATTAGTGCATTAGGCTTTCATACTGCATCGATTAAAACGATCCCAGAAGAAGTGATAGAATGCGCGAATGTACATAGTCTGCCCCTTTTTGAGATCCCGGAAGAAATACCGTATTATCTTATAATTGAAAAATTTAATCAGTTATTTAATGAAAAAGAGAATAAAAGAATGACAGAAATAAATAAATTAAATGAAAAATTGATGGAATTTGTTCTATTGGAAAAGGACCTGAATTCTATTGTTAAGGTAATTGGAAAGCATATACATAATACAGTGCTCGTACTTGATCCTTACTTTGAACTTATGGCTTTTTGGATTAAGAAAGAACAATCCAGAAGTGAGATAAAAGGATTAATGGAACTCATTATAAACCAGCATAAAACAAATATATTGAAGGTACGCTTTACTAATCGTGAAACTACTATTTCAATTAAACAAGAAATGGCTGCGCCGAAACATTATAAGGTTTTTCCTTTATTTTCAAAACTGGACTTTCTTGGTTATATGCTTATATGCCAAGAAGGAATTCGAGATCAGTTTTCTGAAGAAATCATACATAACGGTATACGAGCTTTATGTTTAGCTGCCCACAATAAAAATACCTTAAAAAACTATCAGAAAAGAAAGGATATTCAATTATTTGAAAGGATATTTCAAGGGGAGACAAAGGATATAAGTCCTTCTGACTATTTTATAAATATAAATAAGGTTAGATGTATTTTTCAGGTTCAATCGGTTTCCCCTGAATATCTCCAAACACAGCTTCAAATGTTTACGGAAGTCTTCAAAGAATATAATTCAAATTCATTCCTATGGATTTATGATAGAAAACTTGTTGGAGTAATAGAAACTATTTTTGAAAAGGAAAAGATTATCACTATTTTGAATGAATTTCCGCAAATCCGAATAGGGATAAGTGCAATAGAAAATAACGTAGACATATACAAAATTAAAAATATGTACGATCAGTCTTCATATGCGCTCATACACAGTTTGGTGCAAAACGAACAGCTTGTATTTTGGGACCAAATAGGGATTGAAAAAATTGCTTATCAATTAAGTGCCAATCCATTGTTTCATCAAATTGATGAGGAGATTTTGGGACCGATCCTTTCGTTTGATAAGGAAAAGAATGCCTCATTAACGGATACTCTTTATGTGTATTTGAAACATTTTTTTAACCTGCAGAAATCAAGCAGTGAATTATATGTCCATCCTAATACTGTAAAGTACAGATTACAGAAAATTAATGAACTGCTAGATTTTGATATTCAAAATCCATCCCATTATTCCATGATTATGCTGGCATTTTCATTGCATCATTTTAAACAAAAAAATAGAACATAGAGACAGTTTTTTGTTTAAGAGGCACAAAATCATGTGTCTTTTTTGTCTCTATTTTATAAAGAAATAGATTCTTTCTATTGATATAATTTTGAAAAATCAAACAATAGGAAGGAGATTAGCATGTTAACAACAAGATGGTTGCTAAAAAATTGTAACATCATTGATGGGTTAACTGACGAAGTTCATGAGAATGCATTTATCAAAATTGAAAACGGGATGATAACTGAGGTTGGACAAGGAGAGCCAACTCAAACGGGTGGATTCGAAATTATTGACTGTACTGGCAAGTATGTACTTCCAGGCCTAATCGATTGCCACGTTCACTTAGTTTGGAATGGAAGTGCAGATCCGCAATCCGTTATTAACCATGAAGAAAACGATAGAATTGCTCTAGAAGCTTACAAGCATGCGCTAGATACTCTTCGATTAGGAATCACAACCGTTCGAGATTTAGGATCCCCTGACAGAACCGTATTACATGTAAGAAATGTCATTAATTCCAACCTGCTTGAAGGTCCTACGATCATTGCATCCGGCGCACCGATTTGTATGACGGGTGGACATGTATATTATTTAGGATATGAATCAGATGGTGCTGATGAAGTCCGCAAGAATACAAGAAGGGTGCTTAAAGAGGGAGCAGACCTTGTTAAAGTGATGGCGACAGGCGGAATTTATACGAAAGGAGAAGATCCTGGATCTGTACAATTAACTATCGAGGAATTAAGTGCCGCAAAAGAAGAGGCCCTTAAGAAGAACAAAAAAGTAGCTGCGCACGCAGATGGACTTGAAGGAATTATGAATTGTTTAGAGGTTGGAATCGATACGATTGAACATGGAATTTTCGCTGATCGTCAAGCACTCGAAATTATGAAGAAGCAGGGTACTTTCCTAGTTCCAACAATGGCTGTCATGAGACAGCTTACAAGTAGTCCCGATATTCCGGCTTTTGCACTTGAAAAGGCGAAAAAGGTGGTTGAACCACACTTTAATATGCTGAAAGAAGCGGTGCAAATTGGAGTGAAAATAGCTACCGGAACAGATTGTGGCTCCCCATTAACTCCGCCTGTGTACTACTTTGATGAATTATCGATTATGCATGAGGCTGGAATGTCACAAATGGATGTAATCAAAGCATCCACAAGCGTAGCAGCAGAATGTCTTGGAATTGAAGATCAAGTTGGAAGTGTTTCTGCAGGAAAGCAAGCAGACTTATTAATTGTAGAAAAAAATCCGCTTGAAAATTTAAATAGTTTAAGAGATGACAAGCTGATTATGAAAAATGGCGTTTTTGTAAAGTAGATTATAAAAATTGAATGAGTGGTGATCGTATTGAACATTTATTTAGTAGCAGTAATCATTTATTTAGCTCTTATGGCTTTAGTAGGTGTATTCTTTGCAAAAAAATCAGTAAAGAATAGCGATGATTTTATGGTTGCAGGTCGCAGCTTACCGTTATTCGTAGTAATGGGTACACTATTAGCGACATTTGTTGGGTCTGGAACAGTTGTTGGTGGTGCCAGCTTTATTTATCAATATGGTCCATTTGCTGCTATTTTTAATCTATCAGGTGGATTTGTTGGAGCTATAATTTTATATTTTATAGCTGGAAAAATTCGAAAGGTCGAAATTTATACTGTACCAGAGCTATTAGAAAGACGCTTTGGAAAAGCAGCTCTTTTCATATCTTCTATTATTATCATATTCGCATTTGTTGGAATAACAGCTTATCAGTTTACAGGCGGAGCTTACGTGCTTCAATTAACAACTGGCATACCTTTAGAAATTGGCGCGATCATTATGTGCGTTCTCGTCATCTTCTTAACGGTTAGCGGAGGGCTTTTTTCAGTTGCTTATACAGATGCTTTAAGTGCTGTATTAATCATTCTTGGATTTTTAATCGGAGTTCCATTTGCATTAAATGCTGTTAATGGCTTTGAAGGATTGGCATTATCTTTGCCGGAAGCTGCAAAGTCTTGGAACGGCGGACTGACATTTCCACAACTTCTTGGCTTCTTTTTACCATTATTTTTACTCGTTTTAGGGGACCAAAACATGTATCAGCGATTTTCGGCTGCGAAGGATCCTAATGTAGCACGGAAGTCAACAATTGGCTTCTTAGTTGGGAATATCGCTGTTATTGGATTAACCATTCTATTAGCTACAACATCTATTGTTCTTTTCCCGAATATTGCTCCCGATACAGCCATCTTATCACTTGCAGTTGAAGGATTACCTCTGGTCATTGGAGTACTGATCTTATGTGCAGCGGTTGCATTTATCATCACAACAGCCACTTCTTACTTATTATCATCATCAGGAAACATTGTACGTGATTTAATTCAACGCACAAGTAAAAACCCAATATCTGAAAGCAAACTATTATGGTATAACCGTTTAGTTGTCTTGATTTTAGGGGTTCTTGCATATGTGCTAGGCCAATTCTTCCCAAGCGTATTAGCTATTCAAATGTATTCCTATACGATGTATGGAGCATCTCTCACTCCAGCGATTCTTGCAACAGTATTATGGAAGCGTGCAACGAAAGCAGGTATTTTAAGTTCCATGGTTGTCGGCGGTTCCGCAACAATGCTATGGGAAATCGGTTTAGATCGTCCATTAGACTGGAATAGTGTACTATTTGCGTTACCATTATCAGTGCTAACACTGATTATTGTAAGCTTACTTACAAAAAACAAGAATGTCACGACTGACCTTACGAATAATCATGCTAGTTAAGGAGTTGGATATTATGGATACAAAGAAGCGGATCAATAGACTGAAGGAGATTATGAGAGAACAAAATATTTCAGCAGTTTTTGTTTTTAATCCTGACCATCAATTTTACTTAACGGGTTTTAAAGCCCTGATTTATTCTCGACCCATCATATTCTATATAAGCGAAGAAAAAACAACATTAATTGTTCCGGGACTTGAAGAAACACATGCAAAAGATAGCACAAATCTTGAAGAAGTCCTCGTATACTACGAGCATCCAAGTGATGATCAGGCAGTGACTTCTCATTCTAAACATGTAACAACTTTATTAAAACAAAGTCCAATTTCTGCAAAAATTGGTGTGGATTTATCTTTTATTCCTGGAGAGATGCTGCAATTCATACAAGATTTAGGCTACCAAGTAGTTGATATTGGACAGGAAATTTATAAAATGCGTTTTATTAAAGATAACGAAGAAATCAGCATGCTCGAACAAGCTGGTCAGCTTGTCAATTTAGCCGTCAGCAAATCGTTGGCACAAATTCGTGAAGGTATTACTGAAATGGAAATCGATGCAGCTGGAAATGCAGCATTGTTCGAAGCGGTTGCAACTCAGTATCCTAATGCAGTTATCGATGTCGTTGTTATGTCCCCATCGGGTGTAAAAAGAAGTGTGATGCCGCATGTGTTTTCCAACACACGAAAAATTGAGAATGGTGATGTTATCATTCACAGCAGACAGGTTGGTTTAAATGGCTATCGGGCTGAATTAGAAAGAACTGTAATGGTTGGAAAACCAACTTTAGAGCAGCAGAAGGCGTTTCAAGCTGCAATCGAAGCCCAGCAGCGTGCGATTGATTTCATTAAGCCTGGCGTTACATTATCAGAAGTAGATGGAGTAGCACGTAAGGTTTTTGAAAAGGCAGGGCTTGAAAAATATGCAATCCATCGAACTGGACATGGAATAGGTGTTTCAGCACATGAAGCTCCATTTTTAAGATATGATCATCACGATGTAATAGAAGAAGGAATGGCATTTTCAATTGAACCTGGCATTTATATACCAGGAGTTGGAGGATTTAGACATTCTGATACAGTTCTCATTACATCATCCGGCTGTCGATTAATAACAGAATATCCGCGTGACTTAGAATCACTGCTTTATTAAACTCACATATTAATTGAGAAAGGAAGGAGCTAACAAGCTTCTTCCTTTCATAGGTGTAAGGAGATACAAGCGATGGAATATGTTATATCGAATGTACACATTTTGTATGGCGAAGAATTAGAACTAAAGAGCGAATCGGCACTTTGGATACAAGATGGGCTGATTAAGGCGGTGATGCATGAATCACAAATTCCTTCTGATGTTCCCATTATAGACGGAAAGGGAGGATATGTAAGCCCTGGCTTAATAGATTTACATGTTCATATGATGTGGGATGGTTCATTAGATCCAGTTCAAACCTCAGAATCGGAAGGCTATGAACAAATGATGATAAGAGCTGTTTCCAATTGCCAAACCTACCTTCGTCACGGGATTACGACTGTCAGAGACATTGGGTCCGTCAATGATATTGCGCTACATGTAGCAAAGGGAATAAAGAGGGGACTCATTCAAGGGCCAGACGTGATAGCAAGCGGAAAAACATTGACGATGACTGGTGGACATGATCCATTCTGGGCTAGATTTGTAGACGGAAAGGATGAAGCCTTAAAAGGGGTACGCGAACAAATTTTTAAAGGCGCAGAAGTCATTAAAGTCAGTGCTACCGGTGGTGTGTATGGCAGAACGGAAGGTGAAGAAGTGGGCAATGCCGAGCTTAGCTTAGAGGAACTCCAAGTCATTTGCAAGGAAGCACATAGATTCGGACTAAAAGTAGCTTCCCACGCCATTGGGAGAGAAGGAATTTATAACTCTATTCTTGCTGGTGTAGATACCATTGAACATGGACATTTTTTAGATGATGAACTGATCGCATTAATGGAAGAAAGAAATACAGCCTGGATTCCGACTTTGTTCGTGTATCAACAAATTGCCACCCAAGAAGGCATACCTTCTTACGCAAGGGATAAAGCTGCTGACATAGTGAAAATACATCAAAATGCGTTCAAATCATTTTTCGAACGGGATCTATTAATTGGTGCCGGTTCTGATGCCGGATCTCCATGTACTTCCCACGGTGCTTTACTAGATGAGTTGTATACGATGTACAATCTGATTCCTGATGCTCAAAAAATTTTAAAAACGGCAACGGTTAACGCAGGAAAAATACTTGATCGAAAAGTTGGTCAAATTCGTGAAGGCTATAAGGCCAATCTTTTACTGTTAAAGGAAAATCCATTACTGAAATTGAAACATTTAGAAGGCATAAACAATGTGGTTATTCAAGGAGAATTTATGAAAAGCCTGGAATAACACCCTTAGCTTTATTGCAGAGGTATCCGCTGTAGGATGCTTCTTTTTTATAGAATGATAGAGAAAGCTGAAGCTATACTTATTATGAAAGAAACAGTATTGAGCTGTGTTGGTTAAGCAATCGGAAAGGGTGAATACATTGAGTTATTGTTTAAAAAATGTACGATTAGAAACAAGCTTTATAAAAGAAAACGGAATAGTGATGGGGACGGAGACCAAATTATATCATTTAATCATTGAGGATGGGAAAATCAATAGGATCATAGAGTCGACAGAATCCATTCCTGATGATGTTGAAGTGAAAGATGCGAAAGGATTATTGCTGATCCCATCCTTTATAGAAAAGCATGTTCATTTGGATAAAACCTATATGGGAGGGCAATGGAAGGCCTGTATTCCAGCTTCGGGCGTGGTAGAAAGATGTGAAATTGAAAAAAATATGCTGGCGTCCAACCCATTAAGTACAAGAGAACGGGCAGAAGCATTACTTAACGTTTTGTTAGCAGCAGGTTCAACTCATGTAAGAACCCATGTAGATATTTATCCGGAGGTGGGACTGCGGAACCTGGATGGTGTTAAACAAGCACTGGAAGCCTATTCGGATAAGGTTAGCTCTGAAGTAGTTGCATTTGCCCAACATGGTTTGCTGCGGTCCGGGTCGGTTGAGCTGATTCGAGAAGCCGTTCGAAATGGGGCAGGAATTGTGGGCTCTGTAGATCCAGCGACAGTCGATAACGATATTGAAAAATCCCTCGTAACGTTAATGGATATAGCCGTTGAGGGAAACGCTGATATCGATTTACACCTTCATGATCCCGGTCACCTCGGTACCTTCACAATGAAACGGCTCGCCTATTTAACGAAGCAAGCTGGATGGGAAGGAAGAGTCGCTGTCAGCCACGCCTTTGGACTAGGAGATGTATCGAGAGAAGAAGCGCGTGAAATGGCATACATATTGAAGGATGCAGGTATTTCAATCATAACAAGTCTCCCAATTGGCAAAGGCGTTCCGGTTGACTTGTTAACAGAATGCGGTGTGGAAGTAGCGGTTGGAAATGATAATATTTTCGATTCCTGGTGGCCAACTGGCAATGGAGATATTTTGGAAAGAGCGGGACGATTGCTGGAAAGATACAGATGGACGAATGAGGTTGCTCTATCACAGGCTCTCAGGTTTATTACGGGAGGCAAAACACCATTAGACCGTGATGGTAATCAGGTTTGGCCGAAGGAAGGAGATCAGGCCGATATGATTCTTGTTGATGCCAGCTGTTCTGCAGAGGCTATGGCAAGACGGCCGAAGCGGAAAGCAGTTTTTTATAAAGGGAAATTGGTTTCTGCGGGCTTAGATAACCAATGAAGATAAAAGGTATGTTTTTATTAGCATGCTGAGAAAATGAAAAGACCAAATCTATTTTATTTGGTCTTTTCAGAGATAACTCTTATATTGAACAAGCTATTAAATCCTTCTTACCATAGTGAAAAACTATTTTGTAATCGATATCTTCTTTTTGTTAACCTCTGATTTTATGATCACATTTTTCCATAATAAATCGATAGATATATAATGAATGTTATATTTAATCTATCTGTTTCTGGGGTGATGGGGATGCCACTACCTATTTTTTTGATTGTTCTTTTGTTAGGTATAGTTTTTACATTTGTTAAAGATGAACCGATGGTTGAATCTGCATTTACTTCAATTAAAGCTACATTATCGCATTAATAGTATTTGCGGCAATGAAGATAAGGGAAACAGTTGATTTTTAATTTTCCTAGCATTCTTTAATTTTGATAATGGTTTCATCTTATAGTTATTATCATCTTGGAAATTCCGAGTACACCCGTTTTATGTTATTATGCTATCTGGTTTTAACTGAAGGGAAAACCTGAAACCTCAGGGGCGGTTCTTTTAGTTCAAATAGAAAAGAACTTCTTTTAATAAGCAACTAGTTTCTATTGTACCCCCTTAAGTTCAAGTACTTCTTTAACCCAGTCTATTAACTTTAGTAGAAAGACTAGTTTTAGAAGAAAATATGTGAATCTTCTTCATTTTTATAAAAGGTTTCTACTTGTTTAGATAGAATAATAGATTAGGAGGTTGTATAGTAATTATGGAAAGATTGGAGTTCTAGAGCATAATATAAAAAAGATGGATTAGAGTGACTCATTAGTTTGATGAGCGACTAAGGGGATATTATAATAAGGCTCCAGTAAGAACCAAATATAGTTTGCACACTGTTCTGTGATACTACTTTATTACTGCATACGGAATAACTCATTTAAAACAACAAAAGGTTTGGAGACGTATTTAGATCAACATTATACAAATATCAAGTAATATATCTTCTTCATCTATAGATATTTGAAAACGACAAATATTACCCTCATTTTAAAGTTGTATATCTTCAAAAAAATATTAATAACCACCCTACTTTTGCTTGTAGGGTGGTTATAATTGCACTAGTTAAAAAAGTAACTATAGTACAATCCATCCTGAACCAGTGTGTACTCGGGTAACTCTTCCTTCTCCCATAATAAAACGGATCTCAAATTCCAGTGTGTGGAAATCACGGTATTCGCGAAAAGGAAGTTCAATTTCAATACGATCATAGTTTGAGTTTCTCATGAATTCAATTGCTTCTCCTAGTCCAATATAACCATTGGTAATGGTACTTACCACCATTTCTTTTTCATTTAAAGTTAATGACCCTAATAGTGAAGCAATAGCATACCTAACACTACGAGCAGTATCCCAATAAAACGCAATTGATAATATACCTATAACTGAGCTCAGTCTGGTTTCAAGCTCATTGTCCGTGAGCTCATCTTCAAATCTATTTTTAGCTTGTAATTGTGCATACTGTAAGTCTAACAAATCATCAAAAGTAACAATAACTTTTTGCAAATATTCTCTTGTCGTATAAGCCATATTAAACCATCTCCTATTTTAAATTTATTAGATGCAGCATCTATTAACTAAAGAGGATGTTTATTGCAAAATAAAAGTGCAGAGCTTTGCAAAGAAAAAATGCAGAGACCTGCACTTATTTTGTTAGGTGCATAAAAAAAGACTTGCCAGCCACCCCAAGTCCCTCTACTGTAATTGGTGTCGA
>NZ_JAKZKT010000073.1 GCF_022808645.1 Bacillus litorisediminis | reverse complement strand
GATTTTGCCTCCGGCTTCCTTCAGATTCCACCTCACGATGGACACCCTTGCCTTTAGCTAACAGTTCCTACTGCCAAGCCTGTAGTGGACTTTCACCACCAAGTTATAGCCCATGCCGGGCGCACCAAAAAAAGCTAATCAGAATGCGTCTCTGATTAGCTTTGTCTTTATGAATATTGGTTTGTTTCTTCCCAATCTGAATATAATCCGCTGCCGTTGCATCCTGGGCAATCATAAAAATTCGTATGGAGAAACTCATTTAAGGCAACCATGCTTAAACCGCTGCCCCGGCAATCCGGACAAAGTCCTTTTGCCTGCATTTCTTCCACTCTTTTCTGGTATCGGTCATTTTGCCATTGTGAAAAACGACTGAGTAAACCCATTTGTACTCACTCCAACTGCATTTTTATATAGTATGTCAATATTAAAATTTTTTATTCTGCTATTATCACAAAAAAATATATGTCCTCGTCCATTTTTAATAGTTTTCCTTGCCTTGAGGACAATCCTCCATATAGTATAAATTAAGCTTATTACATTATTAAAAAGAAGGTTTTACATATGAAAAGGTTTTATACAATTGGAATGGCAGGGCACATAGACCATGGGAAAACAGCTTTAACAAAGGCTTTAACGAATGTGGATACAGACCGATTAAAAGAAGAAAAGGAAAGAAACATTTCAATTGAGCCAGGCTTTGCCCCTTTTATTAATAATGAAGATTTACAAATTTCTATCGTAGATGTTCCAGGGCATGAAAGGTTTATCAGGCAAATGATTGCAGGTGTAGCAGGGATTGATCTTGTTATTTTAGCAGTGGCAGCTGATGAAGGAGTGATGCCGCAAACAAGGGAACACCTATCTATTTTATCCTTCCTGGGAATTAAGAAAGGAATTATTGCAATTACAAAAGCGAATAATGTGGAACCATCACTGTTGGATTTAGCTAAACAAGAAATTGAAAGCGAATTGAGAGGGACTTCCTTCGAAAATGCCCCTTGTATCTGTGTGGATAGTTTAACTTTTCATGGAATTGAAGAATTAAAGAACACTATACTTAATGAAATAACACAGATAATTCCAAAAAGCAATCGTGGAAATTTCCGCTTGCCGATTGACCAGGTATTTTCAATAAAAGGGCAAGGAACTGTAGCAAGAGGTACAATCTTTAATGGCGAAGTGCAGTTTGGTCAGGATGTATGGGTTTTGCCGCAAAAACGGAAAGGAACGGTTCGTTCGATTCAAGTTCAGCATCAAACCGTTGAAAAAGCAATTGCGGGTCAAAGAACGGCACTCAATCTATCCGGCATCTCCCGTGATGAAATCAAGCGTGGCAATGTAATTGTTACTAGCTATGAATCATTTCCAGTTACTCAAACAATCGATGTTTCCTTAAAGTTTGTTCAAAATCTAAAGTACCCTATTAAACAGAGAATGCCCGTTACTTTTCATGTCGGGACATCAGAAGTGATGGGTACCATCGTATTTTTTGACCGTAACGAAATCATACAAGAAGAGCATGAAGTTCTATGTCAAATTCGGCTGAATGAACCCATTGTAGTCAAAAGAGGCGATGCCTTTATCATAAGAAGACCAAGCCCTGTTGAAACAATTGGAGGCGGATGGATTTTGGACCCTTTTGGCAAAAGATATAAATTCGGAGATCAAACGATTTCGGCGCTTGCTTTAAAAAAAGAAGGGAAGGTTGAAGAAAGGATTATGGCCCTTCTGCAGGAAAATCAGGTATTATCCGTGACAGAATTAGCTACTCTGCTTCATATAGATGCGGAAGAAGTCAACCAAACCGTAAGTAATTTTCCATGCTTTCAACGGACTAAATCTGGTGCAATCACTTTAGTTGAGTTTATGGAAAAGGCCATAAATAGATTATCTGGTCTGCTTCAAAAGTTTCATACAGAGTTTCCGATGCGGATTGGATTCGATAAGGCACGACTTCTGCAGGAGTTAGATAGTGAATTTTCAAAAGATCTGATCGAATCGGTACTCGAAACAGACCATTTTACAAGGGTTAACCAATTTATTAAAGTGTCTCTTTTCCGACCGCATATACCTCTTGATATAAAATCTCAAGCGAACCAATTGTTGCACTTGCTTGAACAGGATGGCTATCGAGTAAAGCCTATCGATGAGTATGGTCAGGTTCTTGGGATTACAGGTTCGACATGGAATGAACTGTTGAACTTTTTAGAAAGGGAGAAGCATATTATTCGATTAAATGAAAATCTGGTGTGGAGGGAGGACATTTATAATCAGGCCATTCAAAAGTGCAGATCTGCCTTTCCTGTTGCATTTACGATTGCAGATGCAAAAACTATTCTTCCTTTATCCAGAAAGTATCTAATACCATTTCTTGAACTGCTGGATGAGAAGGGTATTACAAAAAGAATGGAAAATAAGAGGGTCTGGCTTGACAAGCTAATCCAAAAGGCTCATTTTTAGAATTTGTACAAGAACAGATGTTCTAAAAGTGGATTTTTGTGGTAAACTAATAGGTAGTAGCTGAATATTTCAAGGGTGGTCGGCTTACCCCTTTTTGAAAGGGGGTGATGCCTATGACAGTTTTCGAATCATTAACTTTAATGATTTCGTTTGCGTCCTTAATGGTCGTGATGCTGTCTTTTTCTAATAAAAAATAGACCTCCCTTGAATTGGTAAGAGGGTAGAGGTCTATTTTCGTCTAGTAGGCCGATCTTCCTTCGAAAATCAGCTACTCAAAGCCTCAGGGTGTTCCCGCACTCTGAGGTTTTTTGATTGAGTTAGTTCAAATAAACTCATTATAGTATATGAGTTTATCTTACTATATGTGTTTTGAAAGCTTATTATGTGGTTTCTGTTTATAATGTACCACAAAATCCTATCAATTCAAACTTTCCTATCGTAATTTTGTAAAAAATTCCTTCAAATTTCCTACATTATTCTACAACATGTATGTAAGAACGGTTGTTTTTTTCTTTTACACGCCCAATGACAGCTGCTTGTATAGGTGATCGCTCATTATACCGTTCAACATATCGATAAGCCTGATCCTCGGGTAAAGAAATTAATAAACCTCCAGATGTAATCGCATCACAAAGGATCAGCTGATCAGTTTCAGTAAGTTTCGAATCATAGGAAACGATAGGCTCGAGCCATTTATGATTGGATTTAGAGCCGCCTGGTATGACTCCTTGTTCGGCTAATTCTTTTGTTCCATTTAAAATCGGAATCTTTTGGTAAGAAATTTCTAGTGTTACGTGACTGCCTTGTGCCATTTCACTGGCATGCCCCAGTAAGCCAAAACCAGTTACGTCTGTTACGGCATGTGGCTCGAAATTCGCGAGAATCTCCGCCGCTTTTTTATTTAAAGTTGCCATTATCTCTGTTACTTCTTGTTCTTGTTGTTTTGTTACGGCATTTCGTTTGATGCCTGTGGTTATAATACCTACGCCAATGGGTTTGGTTAGGACAAGCAGATCTCCAGGCTTAGCCCCTGCATTACGCCATATTTTATTTGGATCAATAATCCCTGTAACAGAGAGTCCGAATTTAGGTTCCTGGTCGTCGATAGAATGACCGCCAATTGTTGTAGCCCCAGCTTCTGTAACTTTATCATTGGCTCCTTTTAAAATTTGCGCCAGCAATTCCGCCCCTAATTTTTTTATTGGATAGCCGACTATATTTAAAGCTGTTTTTGGGGTAGCCCCCATTGCATACATATCACTTAAAGCATTCGCAGCTGCAATTTGCCCGAAGTAATAAGGATCGTCCACAATCGGAGTAAAGTAATCAATGGACTGCACTAAAGCCAAATCTTCTGTAAGCTGATAAACTCCAGCATCATCTGAAGTTTCCGTTCCCACCAAAAGGTTTGGATCTGATTTTGATTCAGGTAAAAGACGCAAAACTTGCGCCAAGTCCTCAGGACCAATTTTGCACCCTCAGCCAGCTTTAGTTGAAAGAGTAGTTAATCGAAACTTTTCTTGTTCTTTCACCTGACGCACCTCCTTTCATTTATTATACTTTAAAATAACTTTGTTAGTAATGAATCCAGCTCTCGAAAAGGGATACATGTCTCTTCAACATGCTATAATGATGTTAAATTTGTACAGAAAAGCGAGGCTTTATGATGAAAGAATGGTTACGTTCCATTCCTCCTATACATGAATTACAAAAGAACCCTCAATACATGCAAATAGCAGATGAATATGGGATCGATTCTAGTTTAGTTCATGATGCTCTAACAAATTGTTTAAATCAGATCAGAACGCAATTGCTGCATGAAATCTGGCGAGGGCCAACACCCGGATCTAGTGATTTTTTAAAACAGGTTTGGTCAGATGTAAGAAATCAAGTAAGAGAGCAAATAATGCCCCAACTGAAAAAGGTTATTAATGCGACGGGAATTGTACTCCACACCAACTTTGGCAGAGCTCCTTTAAGCAAGGATGCAATTGATCATATTTTACAAATAGCATCCTCGTATTCAAATGTGGAATATAACCTTAAAGAAGGGAAAAGAGGTTCTAGATATGATGTAGTTGAAAAGATTCTGACAAAGCTCACTGGCAGTGAAGCAGCCATGGTTGTAAATAATAATGCAGCAGCCGTTTTTTTAATTCTGCGGACATTAGCACAAGGAAAAGAGGTCATCATTTCTCGCGGCCAGCTTGTAGAAATTGGAGGCTCTTTTCGGGTATCTTCCATAATGGGGGAGAGCGGGGCTATTTTAAAAGAAGTTGGAACCACCAATAAAACACATTTTCAGGACTATCAGAAAGCTTTATCTGATGATACAGCAATGATTATGAAGGTACATACCAGTAATTTTAAAATAATCGGATTTACGGAAACTGTTCCCGCGGAAGATCTTATTACTCTTAAGGAACAAAATCCTGAGCTTATTGTTTATGAGGATTTAGGAAGCGGGGTCTTATATGATTTTCGGGAACATGGTATTGGAGAAGAGCCTACGGTCCAATCAGTCATAAAAAGTGGAGTCGATCTTGTTTCATTTAGCGGAGATAAGCTGCTGGGCGGTCCACAAGCGGGGATTATTGCAGGAAAAAAAGTTTATATCGATCAGATAAAAAAACATTCGCTTGCACGGGCATTCCGTGTAGATAAGCTGACATTAGCAGGTTTAGAGGCAACGCTATTACATTATGTAACTGGAAGTAAAGGTTTGAAAGAAATTCCGGTTATCCGAAATATTTTAATGTCAAAAGAAGAAATCTATGAGAGATCCCTTACATTTATCCGCTTATTTAAAGAAAAATTGCCTGAATTTCATATCAGCATAAAAGAAAGCTATAGCCAGGTCGGAGGAGGGGCTATGCCTGATGTTCAATTGGAAACGTATGTGGTGACAATCAGACATGATCGGTTACATGCACATTCCATAGAAAAAAAACTGAGAGAGGCTCCGATACCAATCGTTGCTAAAATTCGAGAGGATGAAATTCATCTGGATTTAAGAACGGTACAGGAAACTGAATATCAGGAAATTATAAAGGCGTTCAGTTTACTAGCAGAGCTTTAAAAAATCACTGCGAAGCGCGGTGATTTTTTATTTTAAAAAAGGAATTTGCCTGAATATAGAGAATTATAAGAAATGGGAAAGGGAGTGAAATATTGAAAACATTAATATCATTATCAAACAGAATGATGCAGCGTTACCTGCCAGACCCGTTGATTTTTGTATTTATTTTAACATTAGTCGTATTTTTATTGGGTCTAGCTGTAACACCTGCATCGCCTGCGGAAATGGTGAGATATTGGGGAGGAGGCTTTTGGGGGCTTTTAACCTTTGCAATGCAAATGGTTCTAGTCCTTGTAACAGGACATGTACTGGCAAGCAGCCCGATTATTAAATCACTTTTAGGCAAAACTGCTACTCTTGCCAAAAGCCCAGGCTCAGCCATTGTCCTCGTAACCCTTGTATCATTAATTGCCAGCTGGATTAACTGGGGATTTGGACTGGTGATTGGAGCTTTATTTGCGAAAGAACTGGCAAAACGGGTAACTAATGTGGATTACCGTCTTTTGATTGCAAGCGCTTACAGCGGGTTTGTTATTTGGCATGGTGGATTTTCGGGCTCGATCCCGCTTACGATTGCAACGCCAGGTCACTTTAGCGAAGATATTATTGGCGTCATTCCTACCAGCGAAACCATTTTTGCACCATATAATTTAATCATCATCGCTGCGATTTTTATCGTTTTGCCAATCTTAAACCGTTTTATGATGCCTTCAAAAGAGGAAACCGTAACGGTTGATCCACAGCTTCTTGAAGAATCCTTGCCTGCGGTTGCAGTTGAGCAAAACAAAAAACTGACACCTGCTGAATGGTTAGAAAATAGTCCAATCGTGTCAGTCGTTGTATTTATTCTTGGTTTATTTTTCATTATTTTCTATTTTGGTGACAGCGGAAAGTTAAATTTGGACATTGTAAACTTTTTATTCTTATTCTTAGGGATATTATTACACTGGAGACCTAAAAACTTCCTGCAGGCAGTTGCCAATGCGGTAAAAGGAGCTGGTGGAATTATCATCCAGTTTCCTTTCTATGCGGGAATCATGGGTATGATGACTGCATCTGGTCTGGCTGTATGGTTTGCGGAAATTTTCATTCAAATTTCAAATGAAACTACTTTTGCTCTTTTTACATTTTGGAGTGCAGGAATTGTCAATATCTTCGTTCCTTCTGGCGGAGGGCAATGGGCTGTACAAGCTCCAGTTACATTAGAAGCAGCTACTTCTTTAGGAGTTCCAGCTGCTAAGGCGGCTATGGCTGTGGCATGGGGTGACGCTTGGACTAATATGATTCAGCCATTCTGGGCACTGCCAGCACTAGCGATTGCCGGTCTAAAAGCTAAAGATATTATGGGCTTCTGCGTGATCGTCTGTGTGGTTACTGGAGTCATTATTTCGCTTGGTTTATTATTGTTTTAACGATAGAAGGGTTCCGAAAACGAGGAACCCTTCCTTATTACATGTCATGATGTGAATTATGTTTTTGTCGTGTATGGTTGCGATTTTTTACTTTATGGGACCCGCTTAATGGCCGGGGTTGTCCAGGATGATCTCCTTTTGGAGCATTTTTGCGCATATCTTTGCCATCATTTCTGTTCATTTTCTCCTCCTCCTTTACCCATAGTGTGAAACCTTCTTTTATGAAATATTCAAATACGGACAACATGAATACTCTTCCTTTTGCTTTTACATACTAATCGAAGAGAAAAGGAGGAAGTATGATGCCTTATCATAAAAATAAACAGCAAGCCTTTCAAGCTGCACAGCAAGGATATGAACAAGCAAAAGATGCCTATTTAGAAGCTGTCAAAGGCGGCTCAGATTTTGGCCATGAGTTAAAGCATTTAAAACAAGAAATAAATGAAGCCTATCAGCAAATTGAAAATGCATTAGAAAATGCCAGTGAACATCAAAGAGCTCAATTAGAGAAATATAAGCAGGAATTAAACAACTACCTGCAAGAATTTAGCAGTGAAATGAATTCTACAGACATTCATAAATTTTAAAACCAGGCATCGAAGCCTGGTTTTTTAAGTATTATTTATTTTTCTTTCTCTTTTTATTAAATTGCTTTTGTTCTTCTGTTAACGGTTCATTAGAGATTTCTTCGTTGTAGCCCGCACCTTTGCCTTGAGCTTTTGCTGCATTCATACCTGGTCTTATATGATTTGCTCTGCGTTTCGCCATCACTGCACACCTCCTGTATGTTAGTTTTACCAGTCAAGTACATGGCTACTGAATATAAAAAGTGGTATGATTTCCAACTGGTGTTTGTAATTGGTAATGTAGAACAGAGCTGGACAAAGGATTATAACATTGAAACATGATAAGATAATCTTATAAGAAACTATAACTTTATCGATATTTACTTATATTTAAGGTTGTATTAAGATATTAGATGGAAAAGTCGCAAATTGTAACTTTTCGACAATTACGTTAAACTATTAACGGATTTTGTACAGAGGGGGAAATACAATGGCGAAACATGATGTTTTTAATGCCCGTTCTTCTTTTGAGTTGAATGGCAAAAAGTATCACTACTATCGTCTTGCTGCTCTTGAAGAAGCGGGAGTAGGTAATGTCTCTAAGCTTCCTTTTTCTATTAGAGTGTTACTTGAATCTGTGTTGCGTCAAGTAGATGGACGTGTTATTACAAAAGAGCATGTTGAAAACTTAGCAAAATGGGGAACACCTGAGCAAAATGATGTTGATGTTCCTTTTAAACCATCTCGTGTCATATTGCAAGACTTTACAGGAGTACCTGCAGTTGTAGATTTAGCATCTCTTCGTAAAGCAATGGCTGACCTAGGTGGAAATCCTGATCAAATCAATCCTGAAATTCCTGTTGACTTAGTTATTGACCACTCCGTTCAAGTTGATAAATACGGAACTCCAGATTCCTTAAAAGTCAATATGGATCTAGAATTTGAACGAAATGCTGAACGCTATCAATTCTTAAGCTGGGCTAAGAAAGCTTTTAATAACTACCAGGCTGTTCCGCCAGCTACTGGGATTGTTCACCAAGTAAACCTTGAATACTTAGCAAATGTTGTACATGCCGTCGAAAACGCTGACGGTGAAATTGAAACATATCCGGATACTCTAGTTGGTACCGACTCCCATACAACTATGATCAACGGTATTGGCGTGCTTGGATGGGGTGTTGGCGGTATTGAAGCTGAAGCTGGAATGCTTGGCCAGCCATCTTACTTCCCAGTTCCGGAAGTAGTCGGAGTTAAATTCACTGGTGAACTTCCAAACGGTGCGACTGCAACGGACCTTGCGCTTAAAGTAACACAAGTGTTACGCAAGCATGGGGTTGTCGGCAAGTTTGTTGAATACTTTGGACCAGGGGTTTCTACATTGCCGCTTGCAGATAGAGCAACGATTGCCAACATGGCGCCTGAATACGGTGCGACTTGCGGATTCTTCCCGGTTGACGGTGAAGCATTAGAATATCTTCGTTTAACAGGACGCAGTGAAGAACAAGTCCAGCTTGTTGAAAAATACTGCAAGGAAAATGGTTTATTCTTCACTCCTGATGCAGAACCAACATATACAACTGTAATCGAAGTGAATTTATCAGAAATCGAAGCAAATCTTTCAGGTCCTAAGCGTCCTCAAGATTTAATTCCGCTTTCTGCAATGAAAGAATCATTTAACAATGCATTGACAGCTCCAGCTGGAAACCAAGGCTTTGGTTTAAGTGAAGAGGAAGTAAACAAAGAAATTACCGTTAAGTTTGAGTCTGGCGAAGAAGTCAGCATGAAGACAGGTGCAGTAGCGATTGCCGCTATTACAAGCTGTACGAACACTTCTAACCCATACGTAATGTTAGGTGCTGGACTTGTTGCGAAGAAAGCCGTAGAAAAAGGCCTTGCAGTTCCTAAATACGTAAAAACATCTTTAGCACCAGGATCTAAAGTTGTTACTGGCTACCTTAACGATTCTGGCTTACTTCCATATCTTGAACAACTAGGCTTTAACCTGGTTGGTTATGGATGTACAACTTGTATTGGTAACTCAGGTCCACTTGCTCCTGAAATTGAAAAAGCTATTGCTGAAAATGACCTTCTTGTTACATCTGTTCTATCAGGTAACCGTAACTTCGAAGGACGTATTCATCCATTAGTCAAAGGTAACTACCTTGCATCTCCACCGCTTGTAGTGGCATATGCCCTTGCAGGTACAGTGGATATCGACCTGCAAAATGATCCAATCGGTCAAGATAAAGATGGTAACGATGTATTCTTTAAAGATATTTGGCCTTCTTCTGAAGAAGTAAAAGAGGCTGTTAAGAAAACTGTTACCCCTGAATTGTTCCGTCGTGAATACGAGCGTGTATTCGATGACAACGAGCGCTGGAATGCAATCGAAACTAGCGATGAGCCACTTTACACTTGGGATGAGAATTCTACGTATATTGCAAACCCTCCGTTCTTTGAAGGGCTTTCTAAAGAACCAGGTGAAGTAAAACCACTTAGCGGTATGCGTGTAGTAGGTAAATTCGGCGACTCTGTAACAACTGACCATATTTCTCCTGCTGGAGCCATCGGTAAAGATACGCCAGCTGGTAAATACTTGCGTGAAAAGGGAGTCGAAATCAGAGACTTCAACTCTTACGGATCTCGCCGCGGAAACCACGAAGTTATGATGCGCGGAACATTTGCGAACATCCGTATCAGAAACCAAATCGCTCCTGGCACAGAAGGCGGTTACACAACTTACTGGCCAACTGGCGAAGTTATGTCAATTTATGATGCATGTATGAAATACAAACAAGATGGCACTGGCCTTGTGGTTCTTGCTGGCAAAGACTACGGAATGGGATCTTCCCGTGACTGGGCTGCTAAAGGTACCAACCTGCTTGGCATTAAGACGGTTATTGCTGAAAGCTTCGAGCGGATTCACCGTTCTAACCTTGTATTAATGGGTGTTCTTCCACTTCAATTCAAGGAAGGCGAAAACGCTGAGACTCTTGGTTTATCTGGTAAAGAAACGATCGATGTTCAAATTGATGAAAATGTAAAACCGCGTGATATTGTAAAAGTTACAGCAACAGATGAAGATGGAAACAAGAAGGAATTTGAAGTTCTTGTTCGCTTTGATTCTGAAGTTGAAATTGACTACTACCGTCATGGCGGTATTCTGCAAATGGTATTGCGCAATAAGCTTCTTGGAGCTTAATGTAATAAAAACCCCGTACTGTTTAGTGCGGGGTTTTTTTGTTGTATAAATGAAAACCATACGCTAGGCGTATGGTTCCGGAAAGCTTATAGCGATGTATTAAAAAAAGCCCACTCCTGGTGTTACAATAAATTTTGGTTCGCCAACCAAATTTATGTAACAAGGAGG
>NZ_JAKZKT010000072.1 GCF_022808645.1 Bacillus litorisediminis | reverse complement strand
ATCACGATCACGGGGGACCGCAATTTCAACTTCTCCTGTCGTCGTTTTCACGAACTTTTTGCCATATCCATTTCTTCTATTGCTTGTTTCTTTTTCTCCCTTGTCATTTGATTCATAGCCCAAATGATGATTCATTTCACCTTTAAGCATCGACTCAAACATAGGGCCAAATATGTCTTTTAATGCTTCTTGCATATCTTCTACAGATTTAGTTTGGTACTGTTCGATAATCTTGTTAGCTAATTCTACGGAGTTCGGATCTCTTTTCAATTTCCCCATTGAAAACACTCCTTTAGCTTTATACTTATTATTCTATCAAATAAAAAACTGTGTGAGTAAGGAACCGTACGTATTCCTTACTTACACAGTTTATATTACACTCCCAACTTGGCTCTCGCTTATCGGAACTTGTAACCCGTTTTTCGGAATTTAGAACTCGTTTTTCGGAACTTGGTAGTCGTTTTTCCGAACTCAGCACTTCCTTTTCCGAACTCTGCACCCTCTTTTCCGAACTCAGCACTCCCTTTTCCGAACTCAATACCTTCTTTTCCGAACTCAGCACTCCCTTTTCCGAACTCAGCACCCTCTTTTCCGAACTCAACACCTTCTTTCCGAACTCAGCACTCCCTTTTCCGAACTCAGCACCCGCTTTTCCGAACTCAACACCTTCTTTCCGAACTCAGCACTCCCTTTTCCGGACTCAGCACCCTCTTTTCCGAACTCAGTACCCGCTTTTCCGAACTCAGCACCTTCTTTTCCGAACTCAGCACCCGCTTTTCCGAACTCAGCACCCGCTTTTCCGAACTCAGCACCCGCTTTTCCGAACTCAACACCTCTATTTACTAAAATCCACCCAAAAAAAGAACCAGGAATAGCAGTCCTCTGCTGTCCTGGTCTTAACTCTACATTTTTTCCGGAGCCGAAACTCCGATTAATTTCAAAGCATTTTGCAGTGTAATTTGAACGGCTTTAATAAGTGCTAACCGTGCCTTGCTTACCTCTGCATTTTCTGGATCTAATACTTTATTGCTATTGTAAAAACTGTGGAACGAAGAAGACAGGTCTTGGATATAGTTTGTAATCCGATGCGGAATTCTTCGCAATGCGGCTTCCCCAATAACGTGAGGGAACTCCCCTAGTTTTTTCAATACGTCAATTTCTTTTTCGCTGCCGATTAATGAATAGTCGGCTTGATCATCAGTTATTCCCATTTCCTCTGCCTGACGCAAGATGCTGCAAATCCGCGCATGGGCGTATTGTGCATAGTAAACCGGATTTTCATTTGATTGGGAAACGGCTAAGTCTAAGTCAAAGTCCAAATGAGTATCGGCACTCCGCATCGCAAAGAAGTAACGTACTGCGTCTAAGCCGACCTCCTCAACGAGCTCACGCATCGTGACGGCTTTACCGGTTCTTTTGCTCATTTTCATTTTTTCGCCGTTTTTATATAAATGAACGAGCTGAATCACTTCTACTTCTAAGTCATCCGGATTGTGGCCGAGTGCTTCCATTGCTGCTTTCATTCTAGGAATATAGCCGTGGTGGTCAGCACCCCAAATATTTATTAACGTTTCAAAACCGCGCGCAAATTTGTCCTCATGGTAGGCAATGTCAGGTGTTAAATACGTGTATGTTCCATCATTTTTTACTAAGACACGGTCTTTGTCGTCGCCGAATTGAGTGGAACGGAACCAAACAGCCCCGTCCTCTTCATAAATATGGCCTAACTCTCTTAATTTCGCTAAAGTTTCATCAATTTTTCCATTTTTATAAAGGGATGTTTCGGAGTACCACACATCAAATGGCACACGGAAGTTTTCTAAATCTATTTTAAGTTTCTCAAGCTCATATTTTAGTCCGTATTCTCTAAAGAATTCGTAGCGTTCTTGTTCGTCTGCATTTACATACTTATCGCCAAATTCGTCCGCCAGCCTCTTTCCGATTTGAACCACATCTTCCCCATAATAACCGTCTTCAGGGAGATCCCGCTGGTAACCAAGAGCCTGGAAGTAGCGAGCTTCTACAGATAAAGCAAGATTATGAATTTGATTCCCGGCATCGTTTATGTAGTATTCACGGGAAACTTCAAAGCCTGCTTTTGCGAGAACATTACATAAAGAGTCTCCGACCGCAGCTCCCCGTGCATGCCCAAGGTGGAGATCCCCGGTTGGGTTCGCTGAGACAAACTCGACTTGGACCTTTCTGCCTTGTCCGATATTCGACTCTCCGTATGTTTCCCCTGCTTCTAGAATCGTTGGAATTAACTCCGTTAAGTACTGGTTGTTTAAATAAAAGTTAATAAAACCAGGACCCGCAATTTCAATTTTTTCAACAGAGGTTTTAGAAAGGTCGAATTCTGACTTAATGGCTTCTGCAATCAGCTTTGGTGCCTTTTTCGCTACCCGCGCGAGCTGCATTGCCATATTGGTTGCGTAATCCCCATGTTCTTTATCCTTCGGTATTTCTAAAATTACATCAGGGATTTCTTCTTCTTTTGCAAGCCCCGCTTTTAAACAGGCATTTTTTATTTCTTGTTTGATTTGTTCTTGAACCGCGTTCACTATACTCATACTTAGACCTCCTGAAACGTGAATGTCATTTTATATGTACCTACATACGATTGCTGCACATTTAAATCATACCGCAACTGAAGGGTGTGCACTTGATTTTGCACAGAATGGCTGATGGCAGTGGTGTATGCCTCAAGCGGAAGTCTCCCATACTGATGCTCGTAGCTGCCGCGTGTCGTTTCTTTAATCCTATGTTCTAATCTCATAGAAATCACGCCGCTTCGCAAAACTAGTGCTGTTTCATCACCTGTCCACTTCAGAATCGTTTTCACCATTCCGTTTTCTTGCGCTTCCTCATATTTTAAAAATTCACTGTTCCCTTTTTTATAATACTGCCCAAAGACAGTTAATTCATAGTTTTCTACTTCCTGATCCCGTATGATTTCATTATGAAGTATGATTTTGACATTTTGCTCAAATTCCGTCAAAAAATAACCTCCTGTTTCCCTTCCCATTAAGGGCAGGAATGCAAGACTTAATAAAGTATCGATAACCTTCTTAGTATAAGGTTAAAAAAGACGAATCGCAATGTCTATGATTTTTTCGTATTAAAGGGTGACTTTGCCCTCTATTTTGAAACACAAGAACCGTCCCTTTGTTTCACTAAAAAAATCACACCCGGCTATGTATGTTTATACCGGGTGTGATTTATTTTTATTTTACCCAGCCGAGCAGAATTTCACGCAGGAATTTGCTGGCGGCGATTTGGGTTTGTTCAGATGGATCGTAAGCTGGAGCGACCTCGACAATATCAGCACCGATTACTTTTACGTCGGAATTGGCGATAAGAGTAATAGCCTCTAACAATTCTTTAGAGGTAATCCCGCCTGCTTCAGCTGTACCGGTACCTGGCGCATGAGCCGGGTCTAACACGTCGATATCAATCGTAACGTAAACGTTTCGTCCGGCAAGCTTTGGCAGCACTTCCTTCAGCGGTGCGGCTACATCAAATTTAGCCATATACATACCAGACTCTTTTGCGAATTGGAACTCCTCTTTCATCCCGGAACGGATCCCAAAGGAGTACACGTTTTCAGGGCCAATCAGGTCACAGACTTTACGGATTGGGGTAGAGTGAGATAAGGGCTCTCCTTCATATTCCTCTCTTAAGTCTGCATGGGCATCGATATGGATGACAGCAAAATCAGGATATTTTTTATGAATCGCTCTAAAAACTGGCCATGTACATAAGTGCTCCCCGCCTAAGCCAAGCGGAAATTTATCCTCAGCTAAAACCTTGTCCACAAATTCCTCAATCATATCCAAGCTTCTTTGAGGATTTCCGAATGGTAATGGAATATCGCCTGCATCAAAGTATTTCACTTCATCTAAATGCTTGTCCAAATATGGACTATATTCTTCTAATCCAAGTGAAACTTCACGAATTCTTGCCGGACCAAAACGAGAGCCTGGACGAAAACTAACTGTCCAGTCCATCGGCATCCCGTATATAACGGCACGGCTTTCTTCAAAGCTGGGATGACTTTTTATAAAAACATTTCCTGAATAAGCTTCATCAAAACGCATTAACTTCTTTCCCCTCTCTTATTCGGTTAAATCCTTTACGAACTTTGGCAATACGAAGCAAGCTTTATGCAATTCCTTCGTATAGTAATTCGTTTCTATATCGTGGAAGCGGCTGTCTTCCACTGCAAGCGGATCATATTTTTTTGAACCAATGGTAAAAGTCCATAGTCCGCTTGGATAGGTTGGGATATTGGCTATGTACAAGCGTGTAATCGGAAAAATTTCCTTTACATCCTGAACCACTTGTTGAATCAGATCGGCTTTAAACCACGGATTATCGGTTTGCGCTACAAAAATCCCATCCTCTTTTAAAGCTTTGGCAATCCCCGCATAAAACCCTTTTGTGAACAGGTTAACCGCTGGACCCACTGGTTCTGTAGAATCAACCATAATCACATCATATTGATTTTCACTTTGAGCAATGTGCATAAAGCCATCATCCACTTGAACATCCACGCGAGGATCGTCTAATTTTCCTGCAATCTCCGGTAAATATTTTTTTGAATACTCGATGACTTTACCATCAATTTCAACCAAAGTGGCTTTTTTCACGCTCGGGTGCTTCAGGACCTCACGAATTACGCCTCCATCGCCGCCGCCGACTACTAACACATTTTCAGGGTTTGGATGGGTAAATAACGGAACATGGGCAACCATTTCGTGATACACCCACTCATCCTTTTGATTGGTCATGACCATCCCATCAAGCAGCAGCATGTTGCCCCACTCTTCGGTTTCTACCATATCCAGTTGCTGAAATTCAGTTTTTTCTGTATGTAAGGTTCGTTTTACCTTCATAGTTATTCCGAAATTATCTGTTTGTTTTTCAGTAAACCAAAATCCGCCCATTCTATAACATCCTTTCAATTAGAATTCGTTACATTGTCTGGTTTGAACTAAAAATACTCTCATTTAAAAATCATTCCCTATGAAGATAAATACAAACGTTATTTTCTGCACTAAGAAAAAAGTATAGAGTAATCTAGCAAAATTGCAATATTTTTTTACTTGTAACTTGTTATTAGCCATTTAACGTTTAATCGCCTTTCTTTTTTCCAAAAATAAGAATAAAGGCATAGGCAAATGTAGAAAATATTGTCATTAGAGAGAGGTGAACAAACGATGGAAATTTTGACGGGAAACCATTTTGAAAAAACAAAAAAATATGCGCGAGCGCTCTTTTTCTTGTCTCTGCTGGCAACTATCATTGGATTTATCATGGTCAGTGCCGTTTTTATTTATGCGAAAGTGCTGGGTCCGCCTCCACTCGTTGTTCCAAAATCCTCTCTATTCTTAGCCGATAATGGAGAAATTTTCGGTGCTACGAATCCTCAAGGGGAGATTCGGCATTGGGTTTCCCTGCACGATATTACTGAGGATGTTCAAAAAGCAACAATCTCAATTGAAGATCGTAATTTTTATGAGCACCATGGATTTGATTTAAAACGAATTGCAGGCGCAGCCCTGGCCGATATTCAGGCAATGGCAAAAGTCCAAGGTGCCAGTACCATTACCCAGCAATATGCGCGAAATCTCTTTTTGGAGCATGACAAAACGTGGAAACGGAAACTGAAAGAAGCCTTTTATGCTCTAAGGCTTGAAATGAATTATACAAAAGAGGAAATTCTCGAAGGCTATTTAAATACGATTTATTACGGGCATGGAGCCTACGGAATTCAAGCAGCCAGCCAATTTTATTTCGGCAAGGATGCTGACAAGCTTTCTTTGGCAGAGGCAGCGATGCTAACCGGTATCCCAAAGGGGCCGAGTCACTATTCTCCGATTATCAATTTTTCCAAGGCGAAAGACAGACAAGAGCTCATCCTGGATGAAATGACGGAAACAGGAGCTATTACGAAAGCGCAAGCCGATGCTGCCAAAGCAGAAAAACTTACGCTAATTGGAGAGCACCCGCATGTTCAAAACGATTTTGCTCCTTATTTTCAGGACATAGTCCGGCATGAATTAATTCATAAGTTAAAAATTAGCGAAGAGGCGATCGCTCTTGGCGGACTAACGATTTATACAACGATTGATCCGAAACTGCAGGAGATTGCAGAAAAAGCAGTAACACAAAATATGTCAGATGAATCAAACATTCAGGTTGGGTTTGTTGCAATGGATCCTGAAACCGGATTTGTAAAAGCTCTGATTGGGGGCAGAGATTATCAGGAAAGCACCTATAACCGTGCGTATCAAGCCTTGCGGCAGCCTGGTTCGACGATTAAGCCATTATTGTACTATGCCGCACTTGAAAGAGGCTTCACCCCATCTACTACGATGCGCAGTGAAATGACGACTTTCAAATATGACGAGGGCCGTTCAGAATATACGCCCCATAATTTTAACAATCACTATGCTGAGGATGAAATCACGCTTGCTCAGGCACTTGCCCTATCGGATAATGTCTACGCTGTGAAGACGCATCTCTTTTTAGGGGAAGACGTATTGGTTGATACAGCTAAACAATTTGGAATAAAGTCTAAAATGGAACAGGTCCCTTCACTGGCATTAGGTACGTCTGGTGTTCGTGTCGTTGAAATGGTTAATGCCTATAGCCTATTTGCTAATGGCGGCAGAAAAGTGGAACCTACTTTTATTAAAAAAGTAGTCAATGAAAAAGGGGAAATCCTGTACGAAAGCAAGCTCGAGAATGAACAAGTCCTTGATCCCGATATAACCTTTGTGATGTCGAGCCTTTTAAGAGGAATGTTTGATCCGAAGCTTAATGACTATACCAGTGTAACAGGCAGCTCTATCATCAATGAGATGACCCGCGCCTATGCAGGAAAATCAGGTTCTACCGATACAGACAGCTGGATGATTGGTTTTACCCCACAGCTGACTGCAGGGGTTTGGACAGGATATGATGAAGGCAAGGAAATTACCCTGACTACAGAAAAGATGTATGCGAAGAATATTTGGATTGATTTTATGGAAAAGGCCTTAGAAGACGAGCCAGTCCGAACTTTTATACCAACCGATGGAGTCGTTGGCGTTTATGTCAATCCTGACAATGGCAAACTTGCCACTGAGAGCTGTCCGGTTGCTCGTTATACGTACTTTGTCAAAGGAACGGAGCCAACCACATATTGTACCGAGCATATTAAAGAGCCACTCGACGATCATGAACCGAAGCCGTCTGACGAAAAATCACCTGGCGGAAAGGACAAACCATGGTATAAAAAGCTGTTGGAGTGGTGGGGATAAACGAGGTTTTGGGTGGCTGGCACTTTATAAAACCAAGGTTTTGCAGTTGATTCACATGATTTGGCTGTGCAGAACCTTGGTTTTCTTTATGGTTTAATTTCTAAGTGCCGGTTTTTGGGTGGACTTTTGACTGATTTTTGGCTTGCCACCTATTTTTCGAACCATAGCTACTATTTTTCCGGGCTAGTACCTGCTATTCCGAACTAGTACCTGTTATTCCGGGCTCAGTACCCGTTATTCCGGGTTCAACACCCGTTACTCCGTACTCAGCACTCACTATTCTGGCACTCTGTACTCGTTATTCCGAATTAGTACCGGTTATTTCGGGCTCAGCACTCGTTATTTCGGACTCAGCACCCGTTATTCCGGCTTAGTACCAGTTATTCCGGGCTCAACACCCGTTACTCCGTACTCAGCACTCACTATTCTGGCACTCTGTACTCGTTATTCCGGCACTCTGTACTCGTTATTTCGGACTCTGCACCCGTTATTCCGGCTTAGTACCAGTTATTCCGGGCTCAACACCCGTTACTCCGGACTCAACACCCGTTATTCCGGACTCAGCACTCACTATTCTGGCACTTAGCACCTGTTATCCCGAATTAGTACCGGTTATTTCGGGCTCAGCACTCGTTATTTCGGACTCAGCACCTGCTTTTGGAAATTTTGGGCCCGTTTCAGCAACTAATTACCTGTTTTCTGTGCTTTACTCCGAATATTTCAGAACTTAGCATCGTATATCCGAACTCACAGCGCGTTAAGCGAACTCAGACACCAATTAACCGAACTTAGGCATTCTTTTACCGAACCCAGATCTAATTAACAGAACTGAAAGACCCTTTGAGCGGAGTTAGGTCTAGGTAACCGAACTCAAACATCCTTTAAACAAACTTAAATCCGGTTAACCGAACTCAAACACCCTTTAATCAAACTTATATCCGGTTCACCGAACTCAAACACCCTTTAAACCAACTTATATCCGGTTAACCGAACTCAAACACCTTTTAAACATACTTAAATCCGGTTCACCGAACTCAAACACCCTTTAAACCAACTTATATCCGGTTAACCGAACTCAAACACACCTTAACCGAACTCACTTACTTTTAACCCTAAAATGAAACCGCCATCGCCATGCAACCACAAAAAACCCCAGGGGTGCTGTCCCTGGGGTTTTTTGTGTCCTAGTTTTACTAAAAAAGTGCTTTGCTTCCTAAGTGTACCTAATTTTTCCTAAATCGAGCAAGATGCCTGCTCTTTTGTTCATGAAAATGACACATATTGAAGGCATAGACCAATATTCGGCATTAAAGCCTTTCATTATTCCATATTTAAATCTTTTCTTAGCTTCTCATCGGAGAGGTTCCACATGCCAAGGTTGTGATTTTTTAGAAATTCGCCTAAAACTGTTTTAGAGGAATCGTCCATATGGTCCACAATGATATGGCCTTTTAATGATTTATCCATTCGGTTGACATGCTCTGGCAAGGATTTATACCCTCTTCGGATTGAACGGTCGACGGTCATTTCACATGCCGTCACGCCGTGATAATACGGGCCTTCCTCCTTGCGGTTAATGGTGACCCAGACTAACCAGTAAGGTTTTCCGTTGGGGACCTGCGATTTATCCGCTAAAAATTTGATGCCTTTTTCGACAGTGCTTCTAGCATGCATCGCCCCAATGTCGACAAAAGCTTTCTTTTCTTCAACATCTACAAATACCGGAGAGATGTTTTCAAGACTTAAGGCACCGATGCCAAAACCTTTATGTCCGTCTGTCGGATTATTTTTAATAATATTAAAAGCAATTGGCTTTTTCTTATTCTCTTTGTTCTCCATCGAATGATACCTCCTTCTAACCGAAGCTTATCAGCGTGTAATAAAGAGTTCAAAAAAGAACTGGTGGATGGCACCGCTAATAGCAGGCACCCAGTCTCCAAGAAGGACCCCGATTGTTACATTATAAAGCGGATCAATCAATACTAATACTAAAAAGATGATCGCACCGTATGGCTCTAATTTAGCCAATGTCGGTCTGATTTGCTGCGGCAGTAAATCTTCTACAATTCGATATCCATCTAGCGGCGGAAGCGGAATTAGATTAAAGACAAACAGCAAAACATTTATGCTTATAAATACCAGCAGAAACTCAGAAAATGTATAGAAGAAATCAGAAGTCAGGTCTAGATAAAAAAAGAGATAATACAAAAATGCACCAATTACAGCTAATAGTAAATTGCTGATTGGCCCGAGGACCGATACGATAATTCCGGCAACCCGCGGATTTTTGAAATTAAAGCGATTCACAGGTACCGGCCGTGCCCAACCAAATCCGACAATAAAAAACAAAATCGTTCCAATTGGGTCTAAGTGCTTTAAGGGGTTTAGCGTTAAACGCCCCTGCCGAGCTGCCGTATTGTCGCCAAAGCGGTAGGCTGAATAGGCATGGGCAAACTCATGCACAGAAAAAGCAATCGCCAGCGTTAAGGCGAGATAAATCATATATGTGATACTCAGGTCTTGAAAAAACAAATGCCGCCACCTCATTTACAGATTCTTTTTTCCACTTTAGAAAGTATAATTTTTAACAAAGAAATAATTTCGACGCAGTTAATATTTTTAGGATAAAAGTACGAAGGCCAGGACGGCCAAGTCGAGCGATACATTAGGACGTGGCGTTTCAAGCGTGAAAAGTGCAACTAGGCAATCGCCTGCGCCTACGGCTTGGCGCTAGCCAGGTTTTCTTTAAGTATACAAAATCAGTGAAAGAAAAGAAAATAAGTGTACTTAAAAGATTTACAAATTGCGGAAATCGGGTACACTCTTAATAGAATACTGATTGATTACTATATTAGGAGTGAAATTTTTGGATCCGTTATACTATTTTATTCTGGCTGCTGTGATTGCATCCTTCGGAATTTCAATGGCGGTGAGAAAAGCATTTGCCCAAATAGTCGAAGGAAAACTTCCGCTTCATAAAGTTCAAACGAAATTAATGGTTTCCGTTGCCCTTGTGGAAACTATTCCTATTCTATTACTTATTCTAGGTTTTATGAATATAGAAGAAGCAGAGCTACATCCTCTAGTAGTGATCCTGATAGTGGGAGCATCTATGCTGTTTAACTTTTTAATCAACTGGTTCCGTTATCGCGATTCCCTTCAGCAAGTGGAAAAAGACTCGCTGCAAAAGCAACAGCTGTCCACTACGTTTCAATTAAGTATTTTTTTAGTGAACGCCATTCCCATCGTAGCGATTGTCGCTACAACTTTATAGGACTAGTAAAGAAAACTTGGCTAGCGCCAAGCCTGTAGGCACAGGCGATTGCCTAGTTGCACTTATCACGCTCGAAACGCCACGTCCTCATGTATCGCTAGACCAGGCCATTTTGGCCGTCGTACTTTAATCCTAAAAATATTTACTTCGTCGAATTTACTTCTCTGCTAAAATTTTATATTTAGGTTCTCCGTCAAATGTTGGGGTGATGACTAATTGTCGTCACCCTTATCCAATGTGAACCCCAATCCCTTTATATTGATGTGAAAGTAATATTTTTGCTCTAAAGCGTTTAAAGCTTCTAAAGCCAAATGCGTTTCGTTTTAATACTTTGGTTGAGTTATTGATCCCTTCCAAAAAACCATTGGAAAAGTTATATGCAAAACTATTAAGAATTTCGGTTTGCCAGTTTTGAATGGTTTGAATGGCCTTTTTCATTTCTGGAATTTCAGAAGCCTCAACCAGTTGATAAAAATCCTTTAGTTCTTGT
>NZ_JAKZKT010000071.1 GCF_022808645.1 Bacillus litorisediminis | reverse complement strand
ATCACGATCACGGGGGACCGCAATTTCAACTTCTCCTGTCGTCGTTTTCACGAACTTTTTGCCATATCCATTTCTTCTATTGCTTGTTTCTTTTTCTCCCTTGTCATTTGATTCATAGCCCAAATGATGATTCATTTCACCTTTAAGCATCGACTCAAACATAGGGCCAAATATGTCTTTTAATGCTTCTTGCATATCTTCTACAGATTTAGGTTGGTACTGTTCGATAATCTTGTTAGCTAATTCTACGGAGTTCGGATCTCTTTTCAATTTCCCCATTGAAAACACTCCTTTAGCTTTATACTTATTATTCTATCAAATAAAAAACTGTGTGAGTAAGGAACCGTACGTATTCCTTACTTACACAGTTTATATTACATTCCCTTATAATATACTACCCTTCATATAATCTTTATTCTAACCTTTATGTAGTATGACACTCTTTACAGCAATGAAAGCATCCATCTACCTTATCGTACTTCTGTTTCGCCTTCTTTACTGCTTCTTCACAATTCGAAAAAGAGCCTAAATAATCTCTGTTTTCTTCTGTTGGAGGATTAACACACCCTTCTGCATGCACCTCATGATCTCCATTGTCCGCAGCCATTTTATTTACAAAATATTGTTTCATTGAATATCATCTCCGTGAAACCTTTTCTTAGTTAGAAAGCTGAACGGTGTTACCATAAATGTATTCTTTAGTATTCAACATTTTTCGTATCTTATGCTGAAAATATGTTTTTTCATAGGAACTATGAACTATTTAAAAAAAATGTTCATTAATTTTCACTTATCGAGAAAACTAAATGTAAAAAGAAGGAGGGGATTAGGTTTGACACAGCAATCAAAAAAAGATCATATTCCTGTAGATTCTGCAGAATTGGCTAATCTTTGGACTTCTTACATGAATGACAGCATGCTGCTGCGTATATTTCAACATTTTCGGCAGCATCTTGAAGATCCTGAAATACAACCATTGCTACACTATGCAATAGAACTAAGCAGTAATCATTTAAAAAAGATTGAAGAAATTTTTAATGAAGAAAACATCCCTGTTCCAATCGGATTTACAGAAGACGATGTGGATTTATCGGCACCACGTTTGTATACGGATACGTTTGTCCTGAATTATCTTACAAACATCGGAAAATTTCTGGCGAATATTTATACGGTCGCATTAGCGAACTCATCAAGAGCTGATATTAGGACATTTTATACAGATTGCACCACTTCTTCTACCAATCTTTTTAATCGATCGATGGAGATTCTGTTATCAAAGGGAATCCATAGCAGACCACCAATTATACCTGCTCCAAAAAATGTGGAGTTTGTTCAGGAACAAAGTTTTTTGGCTGGATGGTTTGGCGAAAGAAGACCTTTAACTACCATTGAAATTATGGACTTGTTTTTTAATTTAAAAAGAAATGAACTAGGTATTTGGCTGCTTACGGGTTTTAGCCAATCAGCAAAAATGGAAAAAGTTCGGGAATATTTAGTAAGAGGAAAACAAATTGCCGCTAAACATGTGGAGATTTTTGGATCCGTTCTTCGTGAAAATAATCTTCCAGTTTCAATGTCGGCTGATACAGGTGTGACAAATTCCACAATTTCTCCTTTTTCTGATAAGTTGATGATGTTCCACACGACGGCTTTAATTGCTGCAGGAATTGGCTTCTATGGAGCTGCCGCTGGAACAAGTACAAGAAGAGATTTGTCTTCACATTTTATACGCTTATCTGCGGAAATTATGAAATATGCTGAGGATGGTGCAAACATTATGATACAAAATAAATGGTTAGAAACGCCTCCTCAAGCACCAAATCATGAGAATTCTGCAAGTTCTTAAAAAATGGAACAATAAAGGAGGAAAAGGATATGAAAGATACTATCATTGAACTTGATATACCTAATCTTTGGACCCCTTATATGAATAACACCCTAGCAACGTGTATGAACAAATATGCTTTAAGGATCATCGAGGATTCTGATATTCAAAAAATATATGAGAAATCTCTAGAGCTATCGACCAATAATACTCGACGAATAACAGAGATTTTTAGTCAAGTTAGTTTTCCCATCCCGCATGGATTTACGGATGATGATGTCGATTTAGATGCACCCCGTTTATTTTCGGACGAATTTCTGCTTTTTTACCTTCATGAAATGACCATTTACGGTTTGACTGCTTATTCTCTTGGAATCACAACTACCCACAACCCTGACGTTCATCAGTTTTTTGTAAATGCTTATAATGGTGCCTTAGAATTGTATGAAACTACATTAGACACGATGAAGTCTAGTGGTCTGATGGAACGGACGCCTAAATATAGTATTGCCTAAAAAAGTTGAATTTGTTGAAAAACAGAGTTTTTTAGCTGGCTGGCTTGGTGATCATCGTCCTTTGAATGTCACTGAAATCACTAGTCTTTACTTTAATCTTAAGAAAAGTATTATGACAAAAGCGCTAGCTCTTGGTTTTAGTCAAACTGCCCAGTCTAAAGAAGTTCGATCATTTATGAAAGGAGTTGTAGAACTTGCGGAAAATCACATTAATACATTCAGATCAAAATTACATGAAGACTTTGTTAGTTCGTCCATTTTTTGGGACACTCATATCACAGATTCCCAAACCGCTCCCTTTTCAGATAAACTAATGATGGCACATGGAGGATTCCTGCTTCAAGCCGCAATAGCCTATTATGGAACTGCTTTTTCAAGTTCAACCCGACGTGATTTAGGAGCGGAATATTCCGCTGCTGTGGCAAGGATTGCGCAAGTGGCAGAAGATGGGATGAATATAATGATTGCAAATAACTGGTTTGAAAAACCGCCTCATACAGTGGATCGCAATGAAATACAAAAATCTTAGATTAAACAAAACCGGATTCCGCCTATAGGACCCGGTTTTTTGGGAACATTCACTTCCATTTTTTTACTTCTGCTTTTTCATTTAAGTATAACTCCGGTGTCTCTAAATTAAAATACCCACTACCCAAAATGATTTCCTGTAAAATCTGTACATGACTTGCACCAATGATTAATAAAATCCGCTCATCTGAAGAGGCAGCAAGCCTTGTTAAATTGGCAAACTGGATAAGGTTACGCTGGTACCACCACATGAGCCAATCCAGTCCTACGTAATTTTCTTCAGTCCGGATCCTTGCCATATTGACATATATTTTGTGTTCCTTTTGATAGATTTCAGGTGTGTTGAAGACTTGATACATTTCTAAAATCGTTTTAGAACAATCGATTTTAGACGGGGCTACATCTTCGAACACATCACTGAATATTTCAGGTTCATTTTGCTGTGCCCATTCATAGACATCACCGAACTCTCTTTTCCCGACCCCTCTTTCCATCCAGTCCATCGGATAAAGTCTTTCATGGCTGGATTGTGCAGCGACTCGAAATCCAATTTGTTCGATCTCATTTACTTTAAGTTTCCTTTTCCCCAATACATACAGTCTATAGGATTCATTCAGCTTTTCTTCTTGTTCTGTGACCATCTCCACAGCTACTTTCGTTGGTCTGAAATTTTTTAAGCATTCCACCACTTCCTGAATTTCCGCTTGACGTTTCGGCGATAACAAATCATCCAATTCGGTCTGGAACATGTCCTCTGTTGGAGACATATGAAAGGACCCTAAAATCAGAATGGTTGGTTTTTGCTTTTTTATAGACATAGATATACCCCCTTTTCATTAAAAGTTCTATTTATGTAAAAAAATTCCTTCTAGCAGAAAAAATGTACCTGCCCGCAAGTACGTGATTATTACGCACTAGCGGACTGGTACTGTTTAATTTTTCGTCATTAAGTCCCACATTTTCGAGAATACATTATCAGACATTTTAAAATATACATCTGAAAATCCATAGCGGATATATCCGTCTTTGATCACCACTAACTCAACTCGGGATCCATCCTTCAAAATCAGATTCAATCTTTTATATTCTTCATCATTCCGATAATCTCCAAGACTCGGTTCAACCGTTTCGTAGTTGTATGGAACCGTATGATTAAGCTCTGAGATAAAAACATTCAATAGATCTGTATCATTAATTGGAAAAAATCGATCAATACCGTTGTCCCAATCAGTGAAATGTCTGTATTGGGCACTTACTACATTTCCTTCCATGTTTAGCTTACCGAATAGATCTTCACCGTCTTGAACAGACATTCCATTTAAGCACTCATAAAATTCCGCAAACACTTCTCCGTTTCTTTCGTCATACGCCATAATTCGGAAATTCTGATCATATCCTTTAACGCTATACACATCCATTTCCCCGATGGTGGAGGCAAACTCTACAGCATATTCATCCTGCGAGCTCCATTCATCAATACTTCCTTTCGTCCGGCCCAGCTTTTCTCCCAACAATGCTTTTGCTTCACTGGGTTCAATCATAGTATCAGTCTGTGTATAAATTTTCCCATTGTAGACGATCAGACCAATCATATCCATTTCCATTCCATCTGTGTTTTCGGGTAATTGAATAGGAGGGATATACACCCCTTCTTCTTGATTTGTCATATCACGTTCCCCGTTAGGCATGGTCTCCTGATTATCATTTTGAAAATTGAGATGATACAAACCGTAGATCGATGCAGCGATTAGGAAGCCAGCAACTAATCTAACAAATCCATTTAACCGGACTGATTGATTTCTTCTTATCTCTGCTTTTGCTTTTAGTACTCCTTGTTTACTTCTTTGATGGAGTTCAGCGGGAATCTCAATTTTATTCATTTCAGATTGAATTTTATTTACCATAAGCGCCATCCCCCTTCCATTCTTTCCGCAGCTTTTTAAGGGAACGGTAAAGAATTGTCTTGGCTGTACCCAGCGGAATCTCAAGTGTTTCCGCAACCTCTTTTAGGCTGTAATCGTGATAAAACCTTAAAATAATGACATTCTTCTCCTCGTTGTCCAATATACTAATCAGATCCTGCAAAGACAATGATAACGGAAGGTCCTCCTCTTCATCCTGTAAGATCGCTTCCTGAACTTCTGGTTTGAACGGAACGACCTTTTTCTGTTTTCGTAAAATATCAATTGAACAGCTGATCGCAATTTTTATTAGCCAGGTTTTAAAATATTTAGGTTCTTTCAGCTTCTGGATTGATTTAAAAGATCGATAAGCGGTTTCCTGCACGACATCCAGGGCGTCCGCCTCATTTTTTACATAAACAAAAGCCGTTCGATAAATATCATGTTCGAATTCACTAAAAAGCTTTAAAAATGCCCGATGATTTCCTTTTTGAGCCTTCTCCACCAACCGATGAATGATAACCACCTCCATGCCTCTCACTAAATTAGACGAACATCACATCGATTTGGCTTTTAAAATTTTTGTAATACAAAAAAAAGCGTGTTGCCCAAATTCTGCTGCTTTTCTGATTGGGTACACGCTATCATTTTTAAATAATAGAAACGCGAAAAATTAATATAAGAACAAATGTTCCTATTTTTGCCTCTTTATGCTATCATTTAATTATACAGAGTAAGCAGGATGGGCAGTGGCTACTCCCTTTGAAAGGGGGTGGTGGTTATGATTTCCGTTTCAGAAGGACTCCAGCTAATGATCATGTTTGGATCATTGATTGTAGCAATCATTGCCGTTACGAAAAAAAAGTAACCTGCCCTCCTCGGCTAAAAGGTTAGGCTAGGTCACTTTCCTGTCTTTTGGCCACTGCACTTCTTGCAGTACCCCTGTATAGGGAGTCTGGTTGCCGCCAGACTCTTTTTAATAGTATGCTAATTTTCTAATTTTATTATACCATCTATTCTTGAATTCACAACAAGCACTTAGCACTTTTTTACCATTTTTGATGATGCAGTTTTACGGTTAAGCAGCAGTGGTTTTGTGTTATAGGGAGGCCGGATATGTGCGGTTCTGGATGTTTATGTATGGGAATCTGCATTTTTATGTGATGGTCCGTACTCTTTATGTGCTGGTCTGAACTCTTTATGTGCCGCTCTGAACGTTTATGTGCCGGTCTGCACGTTTATGTGCCGCTCTGCACGTTTATGTGCCGGTCCTCACCTTTTATGTGCTGCTCTGCACGTTTATGTGCCGGTCCTCACTTTTTATGTGCCGCTCTGCACGTTTATGTGCCGATCCACACCCTTTATGTGCCGTTCTGCACGGTTTATGTCCGGTCCTCACTTTTTATGTGCTGCTCTGCACGTTTATGTGCCTGTCCTCACCTTTTATGTGCCGGTCCTCACTTTTTATGTGCTGCTCTGCACGTTTATGTGCCGCTCTGCACGTTTATGTGCCGGTCCTCACCTTTTATGTGCTGCTCTGCACGTTTATGTGCCGGTCCTCACTTTTTATGTGCCGCTCTGCACGTTTATGTGCCGATCCACACCCTTTATGTGCCGCTCTGCATTTTTATGTGCCACTCCACACCTTTTATGTGCCGGTTCACACCTTTTATGTGCCGGTTCACACCCTTTATGTGCCGCTCTGCACTTTTATGTGCCGGTCCACACCCTTTATGTGCCGTTCTGCACGGTTTATGTGCCGGTCCTCACCTTTTATGTGCCGCTCTGCACCTTTTATGTGCCGCTCCACTATATTAATGTGTCTAACCGGCAACATTTATCTTTCTATTGCATGATTACTGATGTAAAAAAGTCTGACCCACTGCAATGAGTGAGGGTCAGACTCTGATTATACTTTCAATACAACAAATTTTCCGTTGCCAAATACGTCTTTCGTATAGTCCATTTTAGCGTTATCAAAATAAACCTTGTCCCTTTTGTGTACTAAAAACTGGATTCCGCTCTCTTCTGTAATTTCATCCTCTTCTAAAGCTGACTCCTCCAGAGTCAGGCGAAGCTGTGGACCGCCTCAGCCAATTCCCATGGACAGGCGGATTATTGGCTTTTTCCCTTTATCTATCACATCTTGTACTTCACTTTTAATTTTTGCTATAGCTGCTTGCGTGACTTTAACCATGATGTCCCCCCTCTCTGTGAAATCTAGTGTTAGGTTCCCCTATCAAGGTCCTTATATAATGAGTACTTTTTATGTCCATAGAGAAAATGCCCACTAAGCATTCGTTTAATTGTTTTCACTTTCCCATTTCGCCACTTCTTCCCGGACCCTAGGCGCTACTTCTTTTCCTAACAATTCAATCGACTTCATGACGTCTTCATGCGGCATCGTGCCCACCGGGCAGTGCAGCATAAAGCGGGTAATGCCGACATTTTTGCGCAAATAAATTATTTTTTCAGCAACTGTCTGAGGATCCCCTACATATAACGCCCCTTCAAAACTGCGGGCAAAATCGAAACTGGCTCTGTCATATTGCCCCCAGCCCCGTTCACGTCCTAATTTGTTCATGGCATATTGAGTCGATGGGAAAAATTTTTCGGCAGCCATTTCAGAGGTTTCTGCAATGAAGCCATGCGAATGGGAAGCAACCGTCAGCATCGAAGCATCGTGACCAGCCTTTTCAGCTGCTTGCTTATAAAGTCGGACGAGTGGAGCAAACTGCAGAGGACGACCGCCGATAATAGCAAGAACTAATGGCAAACCCAGTAACCCTGCACGAACAACAGAGTCTGGAGTTCCTCCGCTGCCGATCCAAACTGGCAATGGATTCTGAACGGGACGAGGATATACACCCCGATTATGGATAGCTGGGCGGTGCTTCCCGCTCCACGTTATTTTTTCGGATTCTCGTATTTTCAACAACAAATCCAGCTTTTCATCATATAACTCATCATAATCTTTTAAATCATAGCCAAACAGGGGAAAGGATTCGATAAAAGAACCTCGGCCCGCCATAATTTCAGCGCGTCCATTTGAGATGGCATCCAATGTGGCAAAATCCTGAAAAACCCGCACCGGATCATCAGAAGAAAGAACGGTCACGGCACTTGTCAATCGGATCCTCTTCGTCTGAGAGGCAACCGCCGCCAGTATAACAGCAGGAGCTGAAGCTGCATAATCTTCACGATGATGCTCTCCCACTCCAAAGACATCTAACCCGACCTGATCGGCGAGAACAATTTCCTCTACCACTTCACGAATCCGCTGTGCATGACTTATCACTTTACCAGTTTCAACATCTGGTGTTGTTTCTACAAACGTACTTAAACCAATCTCCACTAAAAGTCCCTACTTTCTAATCTCGTGTATTTCACAATTATAGCAAGAATGGATAAAAAAGGCTTGTCGGCCGACTCGAATTGCCGGAAGACAAACCCCTTTCTTGAGCTTACGCGGTCGTTATTACATTAACTAGAAATAATACAGAGCTTCTGATTATAATCGCTTGACCAAAACCAGCCAAAAAACCAGTTGTGATTCTTAAAAAATTGGTGCTCAGCCTTAGCTTTTTTGCTTGAGTCACTCTATCTACGAACATCGGTATATGGAGTAACATGCCTATGTATAAAGGAATATCGATCTTATACCAAAATAAAATGGGAATCCATAAATACCCAATCAAGATGAACATACAGCGATAGCAAAGCGGGAATTGAAAATTACCTATTACAAGGGAACGTTCCTTCTTTCTGTGACAGGGAATAAACTGCAAACGAAGTAGATCTTTAAACATTTTATGTACAGTCCGGACCGTTACAGTCTAAAACTCCACAATCACAGTCAAAGTAATCAGGAAGACAATCACTCTTTTTCCCTTTTTTCTTTCTATAAAAAAAGCTTGTCAGAAAGAAAAGAATCGCTCCTAATGCCAATAATGTAAATCCTGCAACTGGTTCATTTTTACTCACCATCACCCCGCCTGTAATAGATAGGATTAAACATATCGAAAATGCTATAAAAAACATGAATGATCCCCAGCTCTCTAAAAATATTCATTTAACTGCACCCTTCGCCAGACACTTAATTCAGATATTTACTTCCTTCCCGAATACTTAGCTTTGGCAGCTCGTTTTCTTGGATAAACTTTTTGACAGATGCAGGGTTTGTCTTTGAGTATTCCCGTAATGCCCAGCCAATCGCCTTTTGAATGAAAAACTCTTTACTATCCGCATTTTGCAAAATATAACGGTAAAGCAAGGCTTCATCAGTGTTTTCTTTATATCTGAGCTGGAAAAGTATGGAGGTTCGCTGGAGCCATAGATGCCCCCCACATGCCCAGCCTTCTATCTTCTCGTGGATTACTTCTGGAAAATCGTTCGCAATCTTCCCAACCGGGTGCTGCGCCAGCATATCAACGGTATCCCACCATGATTTGGTGGTGATTAGTTTTTGAATCAGCGGCAAATCCTCTTTTGTAAGCTTTTTAATGGATCTGCCAATGTAATCAAGAGCCGCATTCTGATACTCCCGTTCCTCTTGAACCCATAAAGCCAAAACCAACTCATGCTGAAACGGCTCCTTTAAAATCTGCGTTTCTTGAAAATACTGCTTGACGAGTTCTCTTCTTTTTGGTGTTTTAATCCCCAAAAACGGAAAGTTGTTTTTCATATAGTTTTGCATCGGAATCGCATGTTCTGGATTCCGATTGGCTTCGAATAATTCAACAAGACGATCTATTTTTGTCAAAAAAATCTCTCCTGCCTTTTTATTGTGAGCGCGAAGTAAGTTCACTCCGCTCCAACTTCCGACATAAAATAAGTCAAATTTTTAGCCGAGAGTGCTTTTCTTATTAACTCATCACTATATCCTTTATCTTTTAAAGTGGCTAAAATTGCTTCTGCCCGATCATGCCGATTTCTTCTGAAATTGGATTCTAACTGAATTTCAAGAGGAACCACTGGTATACTGTAGTTTCCAAACTTGACATGTTTAGAGAGGTCCCAAATATATTTTCCGCCTTCCCAGATTCCATCCCCTGCGGTTGAATCAGGAATTCCAGCAGGATTAGATATATGCACGACCTCTACATCAACCCCGTCGATGATCCACCTGGCTTTTGACCAGGAAAAACCATTAAGAAATGTCTCATGAAATACCGGTTCATCCTTTGATGATAACCAGGTATGACTTGCCCGGTTTTCACTTATTTCTGAAAGAGAAAACGATTGCAGCAACTCAGCAAATTCAGTTACCCCTTCCTGCTCTTTCACATAGATGTCGATATCACCTGGTTCCATATCACAGCCTTGCAAGACAGATCCAACTGAACCAACGATGATCCAATCGATGTTTTTGCCTGATTGATCATAGATATCACAAATCTTCACTAACACGTTTCGCCAATTTTTCTCCATTTCCCTTTGACCCCCATAAGTTCTAATAATCTCCTAATTTTAAGAAAATTTTCTCCATTTGTTTCCATTATACATAATATAGGCCAGTTTATCTTTATTTTATTTGTGCCAAACGCCGCCCTGTTTAATAGCAGAAAAAAGAGCAACAAAAGGTTACATTCGCCCTTTTGTTACTCTTTTAAATAACAAGTCTATTAATAGTCTTTACATATTATTTTACAGTCAGCCCAACAAAATCAATGATTTCCTGTAATTCTTCCATCGTGCGTTGGTCAACGGAAGCTCCCGGGAATCGTACATGACTTGAGTCGATGATTCCTCTCAATTTGAACGTTTCTTTTCGAATCGCCACTCCGCCCATTCCAAGCTGAGCCTCAAATCGAATCAACGGAAGGTTTTTATAAAAATACTCTCTAGCCGTTTCTCTTTGATTATTAGTAAATAGTTCAAACGTTTTGACTAACACTTCCGGGAATGCAAATCCGGTCATAATCCCTGCGGCACCGCGGTCTAGCTCTTCAAAGAAATACATGCCGCCAAGTCCCCCATATATTTTCAATTGATGGGTTTCATTTAGGATTTTTGTAATTTTAACAGTGGTTGGAGCTTCTTCTAATTTGACATATAGAACATTTTCAATTTCATTACCCAATCTGGCAATAAATTGCGGGGACATTTTCACACCGGTCGTTACCGGTTCGTCTTGGATGACAATCGGAAGTGAAATACTATCGGCGATTTCAGCATAGTGCTTAAACAGCATATCTTCATTATTTAGATTCCTTGGTGCTGCAATCATAACAGCTTGTGCACCTGCCCGTTCGGCTTCCTTTGCTAGATCTTTTGTGATCTTGGTCCCTTCAGCTGTACATCCAACCGTAACAGGGACACGGCCATTTGTTTGCTCCAATACAAGGTTCATTACACGCATGCGCTCTTGATCGGAAAGCTTATGTACCTCACCCATAATTCCTAATATCGTCATTCCATGTACACCGGAATTAATATAAAAATCAGTTAGATTTCTTATCCCTTTTTCATCAAGATTTCCTTCTTCATCAAACGGAGTAAGTGTAATAACGCTAATCCCATTCTTCAACATATAAAATTCCTCCTTTGTTATAAACTTGTGAACATATCACTTCAGCACCGGATGCATTGGAAGCCCCTCTCACTAAGTTTTCGGTCCCGGTTCTTCTATATTATCTTCGCCATCGTGTACGGATGTTCCTCTGACAATGTTTCTTTTCATAAAAAAGCTGCGTGCCTGACACACGCAGCTTTTCAAATCCTTACCTTTTAACAGCATGAATGATATGAACCCTGAAAGATATTCATTTCTATTTCTAAAAGGATCTCATGGACGTAATTTTCCTGAAACCCTCCCATTTAAGGAAAATAAAGGATATAATGTCCGAAACGTATCAGATCCCTGAAATAAAGATTCAAAAACCATTTAATTGACTGCAACTTTATATAAAATAAAAATTGATTCAATCAACTAATTTACATAATATTATTATGGTCAATGTCCTAATCTACTCCTATATTCTGAATAAATAACTCCCCATCCGCTACAACCCTCACACTTTGAGGTACTTTTATATATACAATACTGCTATTAATCGTGCTGGACTGCCCGAAACATTGATTCCAAATCGTCTCTCCTGTGATTGAAGCGTTGTAAATTCTTTACCCAGCTTTGCAATATTAATATCGGTATATAAAGGTGTGTTAATCTCCAGAGAATGATCGTTCAGGTAAATATTTATTTATAGGGGCTTAAATAAATAAAGCTATTTGTATCTCTTACAAATAGCTTCAGACTGTAGACAAACTCGATAATATCGAGTTTGCCTACAGTCTTTTTTCATTTACAATATTTATAATGAGATATCTAGAGGTGATGGATTATGATGACGAGAAACAATAATATTGAAAGAGACCAATTAGAAGTGATCGCGATTGACCAACTAGTACCACAAGATCATTTAGTACG
>NZ_JAKZKT010000070.1 GCF_022808645.1 Bacillus litorisediminis | reverse complement strand
CTGTCTACGCTTAAAGACTAAAGTTACCTTTAGCCCTCCAAGACTCGCTACGAGTGAATGGCTAGTTCTTACTCGACGGGAATCCCACCCGTTATATGATACGACCTAGGCTCGGCCGCACACCTGCCCCGTTAGCTGAATAAGAAAAATTGAGCTGCGATCGCTTGCCGTTCTTAAACTCTAGCACCCTATAGTTTAAGTGAACACATTCACAATCCCTACTTTTAGTACAAGAACCACCGCACAGTACCCCTATTACATAAAAATTTAATTCAAACAAATCAGACCTCTAACTGATAATGGTATTGTCATAAGGGCTACCGAAACAGTCCTTTTCTTCAACAATTCTCAACCGATTTTTCTAAAGGAAAAAAGCGATCGTAAATAAAAGAAATCATTTTCGATTGAAAGAAATTAGGGTTAATGATAAAATCACATTAGGAAAATAAAGGCAATGTAACCTTTGGGTTCAACCTCGTTGAAAAGTAGGTTGGACCCTTTTTGCATTCTTAAACCTAAAGGAGGACTTATGATGTTGAGAACAGAAATGCTGTTGCAACGGCTGGACGAGATTGGCAAATCGCTCGAAAAAAAAGGGGGTGCCCTATTATTATTAGGTGTCGGTTCCGTTGGAATCGAGACGGCTCGGCTGGACGATTATTCAGATTTGGATTTCTTTGTCATTGTAAAACCTGAACTGAAAAGCAGATATATCAACCATTTGGATTGGCTAGAAGAAGTTCACCCTTTAGCTTATTCTTTTAAGAATACGGAAATTGGCTATAAAATTCTGTTCGAGGACGGCATTTTTGGTGAATATGCGGTATTTGAGGAATCGGAACTGATCAATGGTTCCTATACCGAAGGGAGAGTCATATGGAAGGATCCGTCCTACCAGAACACGGGCATTTCAAAACCTACCAACCCGATACCTAGCCCGAAAAAAGACTCGTTAGACCATCCTTTGAACGAAGCTTTAACTAATCTATATGTGGGTCTCGGCCGCTATGCCAGGGGAGAGCGCTTATCAGCGACGAGGTTCGTCCAAGGTTATGCTGTGGATAGGATTTTATCCGTACTTCATCTGCTCGAGCCAGAGGTGGATTACTTTCCAGATCCTTTCGGAAACGAGAGGCGCCTTGAAAAAAGATACCCTCGTTTTGCGGAAATCATTGGAGACATGATACAGGGATATGACCGTGTACCTGAATCGGCACTTTGTATTTTAAGCTTTATAGAAGAAGTGTATCCCGTAAATAGAAAACTAAGCGATGAAATACGTCGATTAGCCAAAATATCTTGCTGTTAAAAACAAAGGAGTAGAATCTTATCATTTAAAAATAGCTATCTATTGTTCCATTTCTGCCACTAGTTACTTAATGAAAGTTATATTCTCCAAGTAAATGGAAATTCCTTCTTAAACTAAACTGCTCCGTTACTTCAAAAAGAAAAAAGGACTCGCAGCAGCAACTCCTATTCTTAAACTCTTGCACCCTATAGTTGAAGAACAAATTATAACTTTGAACCACACCACGGACAAAAATCAATCCCTATACTTGAAGAACCACCATCATGAATTATCAATCCATAATCATTATCTTTTTCATCGAAAATTATTATTTTATCAGGACAATCAAAGCTAATATTATGATCAATACAATGAATAGTAGTGATAATTCTATCTTTATATGATTATCCATCCTAACCTCCCTTTATGAAACTTGTATACGTTTATTGGACTAAACCACTCTGTTAGAAAAACAAGAAAAAGAGCTACCCGTTTGTTTAAGAGTTCTCTATATTTTTGTTGTTGTTGTTTTTCTTCTCTTCATAGAAATTCCTAGCAGAATAGACAATCCAAAACAAAATAACCACTAAAAGTGCGTTATGTTTATATTCATCAGGAAGGAAGATAAATAGTAATAGTGTAGTCAATAAGAATGGTGGCATAAGTATCCAATAATTCTTATTTTTAAAGTGTTTTATATCATAACCTCCAAACTAATTTGTACTTATATTTGGTTCTTTAAAATATCATCTTACTGTTCTTAATTAAACAATCCTGTGCCGTTAATGAAATAACTTCAATAAAAAAGCCTTAATCCTCTATTGAATCAACGCACCCGATAGTTGAAAATGAAATGAAAGCCTTTTCCGCAAGTAATCATCTGTTCTCAAATTCATACTTGGCTGGCTGTGCAAAATTTAGACCCTTAGCGAGCCACGGAAACCCCTGGATGCATAGTAGGATTCCGCTCCATTGTGGTACACAAACACAGTGTCGTAGCGACGATCACAAAAGATGGCCCCGCCGAGTTTTCTAATATTAGCCGGTGTTTTCACCCAGCTCGATGTTTTCGTATCGAAATTTCCGAGTATCTGCAACTCCCGGTATTGTTCTTCAGTTAAAAGCTCAATGCCCATTGCAGCAGCCATATCAATAGCGTTATTTTCCGGTTTATGTGTTTTCCTTGACTCTAGCGCTTCACGGTCGTAACAAACACTTCTGCGGCCTTTAGGACTTTCCGCTGAACAGTCATAAAAAATGTATTCGCCCGTCTCTTTATCATAACCAACAACATCCGGTTCACCGCCAGTTCTTTCCATTTCACTAAGCGACCATATTTTTTCAATATTCGCTTCCAGCTTTGCTTGGACTTTAGCCCATTCAAGACCTTTATGGCGGTTCATGTTTTTCTCAAAACGGGCTTTCAATACTCTGAGTAATTCTTCACGTTTTTCTAGTGGTAACTCCTTATTTCCCTTTGTCATATTAGTTTCCCCCTAATTGTTTTTATAAAATTGCTTTGACAATAATGATGATGTTTTCAAAGAAGATCTTATTTACATATTTCTTATTATCACGTTTATGGGCTATTGAGTATTAGAAATTTAATAATTTCACTTGTTGTGGAGTATTGACATATTTCTTCACTAATGAATTTATAAAATGGGAAAAAGAAATGACGGTAACCACATTCCATCACAAAATTAAAGCTCATGTAATTTTCCCTTTATCAGAGGTATTTCCTGCTTATTAAACTATCCTCCTCCGCTAGTTTAATACTCAAAAAATAGAGTTAGCCCTAATTAGATTAAAGCACAATTCAGTTTTTCTTTGAACGAAAGTACTTAACAATAAATACGATACCAAAGATAATTGATATAATACCGCCGAAACGTGTAGACCAAATGTACAAAATGGATGGTTCCGCGTTATTTGATTTCCAACTTTCTGATATGATCCATACAATAGATGGATATATTAACATAATAAGACCGTTCATTATTAAAACTATACCAGCTGCCATAGGATCTTCTCCTCAATATTCAAATGGGAAACCTAAAGGGTTCTTTAAAAAGGCTACTTTTCTAGATGTCTCTCATAAGATAAATAAGAGTAAAGCCTATAACTAATTAGAATAATGGCTAGATTGATGTCCATTTTGATGAGCTCTCGGCAAGAAAAACCACCCTTACCTTGATTTCTTTATCACACTTATCACAATAAACTGTTTTTGATATAGTAATCACCTTTTTTGATAAATTCCCTTTACTAACTATACGAATCGGTTTTTATTATGTTTCATATTTTACTATCCTGTCCCGTCAGAACACCCATTACTATAAGAACACTAAACCGAATAGCCTTAATAATGTATGCAAAATATATCCAACCCATTAGTGACAATTAAAAAGGTTTTTCTAATTGTCAATTCTCATCCACCCTCTATCTTCATAGACGAATCTTTATCTAAAATACTCTTAACCTCTTAATGAATAAACCTGCACGGTAGTACAATAGATTCTCCTATAATTATTTGAATAGTAAAATGCTTTAACCCTTTATGATTAAAGCCTCTGTTAACCAGAATCATTAAAAGAATTTCCGCTATTTCCCCTGCCACCCTCACGAAATGAAAATCAATAACCATAGAAGCATGATGCTTTGTCCAGTCCACTCTACTAAGCTTTGGCTTTTCAATTAATTATCTTTTCTTCACCGGATCCTCGAAACCATTTGGGCCACGATATTCAAAAGGAACAGAACCGTTTTTCCCATCAAAAATCTTAGACTTGTTTTCATTTAATATTTCGATTAATACTACCTCACCAGAAGTCATGACATAATAGACATATTCATAGAAAGGTTCATTCTTGTATGTAACATGCACCGTAAAATCACCGGCTTTGTAATCATATTGAACTCTACTTTCTTTTAGATTTTCTTCTTGTCCTTGTACTATGAGATAGTTTATAACCGTCTCATGTGCAATACTGCGTTCTTCGGGTGATCCATTAAAAAATTCATAAAAGCCGTTGGTAGCTTCATAAGAAAAATAACCAATAATAAAAATGATTCCGATGATTGCAACCATTTTCTTCATTGTTTCTGTCTCCTACTCATCATTAGATTGGTTGCCAGAACAGGTAGAAGAAGATAAAAACTAATAATTGAAAAAGACGGATATTGAACTGATCTTTGCGTTCTTCTTCATCATATTCATGCATGATTAGATCCTCACCGATTTCTTCGGTTTCCCGCTTGGATAAATCCTTTAAGGTATTATCATACTTGCTTATTAAATCGTCTATTCCTTTTTTAAACTCTTTATCTCGGGTAACTCTAACAGGTTTCAATTAATTTATCATCCCAATCCCATATTTGATTGAATACCATCCTGTATGTAGTTTGTCCTGTCTCATGCTACATCCCTGGTGTCTGTTTCTCTCTCATGCGTACCTTCAACCCAATATTTTTCATGTACATATCTAAACTAAATTCTTTAAAAGTTCATTCATTAAAAAGAACGTAATAAATCGTTTAGATGGTATAACAATTACATTACCATATTTGAGATGCTATTTCCATTTTTGTTTAACCCTTCCATAAGCAAAAAAGAGCAAAAATACTAAAAGTTTTTCTTGAAGTGATCTTATATTGTTTGTTTGGAGTGGAAATTAATAACAAAAAATGTTATTAGGGTGGAATTTGATGAAATCAACTGGTGTAATTAGAACATAAGATGAGTTTGGAAAAAAGTAAAGTACCCATCCACTAACCTGCTCATTTAGTTCACTATCCAAAATCCAACCACAAAAATAATTACCGAAAAAATAATACCGAACAAAATTTGTAATAACATTTGTTTAAACTTCTTATCATCATTCTGAGCTTCTTGACTATCTTTAAAAAAAGACAATAATCCTGATGTAAAAATAGCATCCCAAAATTTCCAAATTTCTTTATCTTTATTTTCGTTCTCATTTTTAATCTCCAAAATTTTCCCTCCCCCTTTTTAACATAACAAATAAAGCGATATGCCACAATTAAAGGGATCTTCGTAAAACCGTGTGGAAGCAGCCTTTTCGAACAATGTTTGATTTGTTGATTAAAAATTTTAAAAGTGAGTTGTATCATCACTCCTTTACTGGTAGGTTAGGAAAGGAGATGATTCCAATGGTGCAAAAGATTGTAAGAAAATCCCCACAGGCACGTTGTGAGTATAAGAAAGGCTTATGATGAAAAAACATGCCCGGAATGCGGGAAATGGGTTTACTTCCACAGCACAGATGATACAAAGGCTGGAATGTTCGCAATAAAATAGGTCTTGTTTTCAAGGAGGTAAAATATGGATTACATTTCACCGAAAGAAGCGGTGTTACAGGTGAAACGGTGGCCAAAAGATACCATAGCGGCGGGGCGTTGTCATACCGTCGGGCTTAAATTGGACGGAACGGCGACGGCTGTGGGTGATAATAAATATGGCCAATGTGATGTAAGCGGCTGGCACGATATGGTGGCGGTCGCAGCGAGTAATGTTCATATGGCGACGAACACGGGTAATGCTCATACAATCGGTCTTAAATCCGACAGTACGGTGGTGGCTGTGGGTTGGAATAAGCATGGCCAATGCGATGTAAGTGACTGGCGTGATATTGTAGCTGTTGCGGCGGGATGGCGTCGTACCGTCGGGCTTAAATCGGATGGCACGGTGGTGGCTGTGGGTCGAAATAATGAAGCCCAATGCAATGTAAGCGGCTGGCGCGATATTGTGGCAGTCGCGGCTGGTGACTGGCATACCATCGGTCTTAAATTGGACGGAACGGTGACCGCTGTAGGTAATAATCGGTATCGCCAATGCAATGTGAGCGGCTGGCGCGACATAGTGGCGGTCGCAGCGGGTTATCTTCATACAATCGGTCTTAAATCGGATGGGACAGTGTCGGCTGTCGGTTTGAATAAACATGACCAATGCGATGTAAGCGGCTGGCGCGGTATTGTGGCGATAGCGGCGGGTAGTAAACATACCATCGGTCTTAAATCGGACGGTACGGTGGTGGCTGTGGGTTGGAATGAGTATGGCCAATGTAATGTAAGTGATTGGCGCGATATTGTGGCGATAGCGGCGGGTTGTGCCCATACCGTCGGTCTAAAATCGGACGGCACGGTGGTAGCTGTCGGTGATAATGAATTTGGCCAATGCGATGTAAGCGGCTGGCATGGCATCCAACTTCCCGGCAATTAGTTTTAAGGTATCCGCTAGTGAAAGCTATTTTTTACCTTAATAGAGTAAATAGCTTTCACTAACGTCATGAAGAAAAGAATAATCAAGTACAAAAAATAGCTGGATTCCTCCACTTGGGTTATGGCTACTCTAATATTCTCCTTTAATCACAAAAAACGAGCCCCGAATTGTTCCAGCTAGTTTAGACTTCTGCCTAGCAAACTTAAACTTCCCTTCTAACTCCTTCGGTACTTCCATCCCCTCAGAAAGCTTAAAACCAACGGCCCGCTTCTTAGGGTCATCAACCGTATACATGACGTTGACCGCAAGACCGTCCTCATAAAAGACGTAGGCAAATTTGATATTTTCCACTTGGAAACGCGATGTTTCTAAAGGTTTGGCCGCAAACTCAATATCACGTTCTTCTTTCAAAATACGGTTCACATAATCAAGGGTCTCGCAGGACTCGCTAGCTGGTACAACCGTAAATTCATGCTTATATTTGTTCATAAAGTAACGAGCTTCATTAGCACGTAAACCAGCAAGTGCTTCTGCGACTGGTGATGACTCTAAACCAACCGTAGACACATTTTTAAAATCAACGATATAGGACATTTCCATTCTCCTATAATCTTTATTTCTTAACAACAGGAATCCACATTTCACCAAATACTAATCCGTTTCGCTGCCCCATTTCAACCGTTGCATTGGGACCGCCAACATAGGCAAAATTCTTTGCTTCTGGCAAGATTTGACCAAAGGCAATGCCAGTAAGCTTATTACTTAACTCATCAGAAGTCTTCGCTTCCCCTTTAACAACTAGGTATTCTCCCTTAGGAAATTGGATCACTCTGGTTGCTTCTGGTATTGATGCCTCTGTCATGACGCCAGCATAGTACATCATCTTGTTATTCACCGCTTCGTTCACGGCAAAAATGTAGTCATTTGAGGCTATGGCCTTTAAAGCGTCAAGCCTTCCATCTTGTTTAACTGCCGACCAAAAATCTTGCTTCTCCTTGTTTATACCAGCATAGTCTGTGTAATCGCTCTGAAGCTCAGTTCCAATACCTAATACGATAAAGCTGTCTTTTTCCTCAATAGTATAATCTGCCATTTTCAAAACCTTCCTTTTTTAAAATTTATCAAATGATTTGTCTTTTCACTTGATAGGTTTATAATAGCCTTAAATAATGTCAAAAAATGATACTGTTTAGGAGGTTCCGATGAAAAAAGTTGAACGGATTAATATCATCATGCGGTATATCAACAACCGCGCCCACTTTACAATCTCTGAAATCATGCGAGAATTTAACATCTCTCGTTCGACTGCTATTAGAGATATCAGAGAAATTGAAGCCTTGGGGATGCCACTTGTCGCTGAAGTTGGAAGGGATGGAGGTTATTATGTAATGAACAACTCTGTCCTGCCCACTGTTCGCTTTACTGATAATGAGATTAAAGCTCTTTTTATTGCTTTTATGGCCACAAGAAATCAACAGCTCCCCTATCTCAAGAGTCGTCAGTCTTTAGCTGAAAAATTACTAGGTCTCATCTCAGAAAACCAGCAGGATGACCTTGTCCTTTTAAATCAAATCCTGCTCTTTGAAGGGACCAACCCTAATAATCCCGACCTGCTTGATCTGTCAGATCTTCCTCATCCTATATTAGAAAAGTTCATCGAAACCCTTCTTTTGGATCGTTATTTATTGATTACCATCAAAGAAGAGAAGGTAATTAAGTCTTATCCAATATATCTCTTGCACCTTTATCGTGAAAAAAGCGTTTGGTTGATTGAAGCCTTTGACTTAGAGGAAGAAAAGAGGAGGATTGTTCCTGTCGACAATCTCACCAATGTCAAACCATACCCTGCGAAAAAAAGATTAAGTAAGAAAAAAATTTTAGAAAAACTAAGTAAGCAGGAAGAATTAATCAACCTTGTACTTGAACTTGGTCCAAAGGCAATTGCTCAGTTCAAAAAATACCATCCTTTAAAAGTTTCAATTTCCTATACAAATCCTTTCCAAACCACAGCTATTCTAAAGACTTTTATCAATGTTAATAATTCAGAAGAATTGACCGAAATAATAAATTGGCTACTTTTCCTAGATGAGGATATCAAGGTTAGAGAAATGCCAGAAGAAGTCTCAAAAGGTTTACAAGAGAGATTATGCCAATATAGCCCATAAGCAGCGCCAGTTAAAATCAAATAATTTTGATGTTGGGTAGTACCAGCAAAGCTGACACTACCCCTATAAAGCAAATATTGTGAAATACAAGAGCTTGTTATCGTTAGTTTGACAAACTCTAGCATTTCAGAAACGAGCTATAACATTACCTTTTTCATCAACAAATTCCAGCCGCTCTTTCAGAATGTCATCGGTTAGATTTGCGAAGAACCATATTTTCTTATTCTTTACTGGTATCATTAAAGCTTCGTGTGATCCACGTTTTACAGTAACTACATCATTATTTACAAACCCATATTCCTCACCACTCTCGATTCCGCCCGAATGACTGTAATATTTATAATTAATTTCTGTATCTAAGAATCCTACACCAGCAATAGTAACAAGCTTCCACCCATTTTTAACTTTTTCAAATTCAGCTAGTTGGATATAATCTCTCTGTCCGTTAAAATTAGAATAATAAAATACATAGGAGTATTGTCCTTTGGGTACCGTTACAGTTTCGATAAATTCCGTAGGTTTCCACGAAGGTTCTAGTATGTTATCAAGAGCTAGTTCTTGAGTAGGAAATGTTCGATTTTCCTTAAGCCATTCTAAATACTTAGCTGCTCCAAACAAAATAATGGGAATAGCTATTAGTATTAAAATTGATTTCTTCATTTGTCTGATCCTCCTTTTTAAAGCGTGAGCGCTTTAGAAAAAGTTTATATTTATTAAGATATAACTCTCGTATGAGAAATAGGATCATGTTTAACTTTTTTAATTCCTCTTTAAAAACGTAAAATCTAATGCCTAATCAAAGTTTTGACCAAAGCATTTTTTTATTGAAGTAATCATGTGAGGAATCCATAAACTAGTTACTGGAACATTATGAATCCTTTCTTCACAAACCCAACAAAGCCCACGAAATAGCAAAGAAAATCCCCGGCTTGGATCTTTCATCCAATTTCATCCATGTTTATTTAATCGATTTTCTATCGTTTTAATTTAACAATTCCATTTTAACATAATATTCCAAATTTATAATACCCATTATCAGATAAGGCAAAACAAAAAAAGCCACCACTATGGTGACCTTCTTGTATCCATTAGTCCTCAACAAACCTCCCCCTTTAGTTCAGTAACTTCGGCAAAAAATTGGTTAATCCTAGTGGATTCGCCTCTCTTTCAGTAATTCTAACTAATAATTTTCCGCATACTTTTTCTCCATAACCAAACTTACAATATTCCAAGCTGTGAATGACTAAATATAGAATTATTTATGAAAGCAAACCGAAAGAATTATTCCCATTTTAAGTTTATAATTCATTAATACTTACCCTTATTTGTGTTTAATTAAATAACACAAATAAGGGGAAATAAACCACCATCTCCTACCTTCTGAGTTGTTATCACGGTCCAGAAAAATTACATCAAAATTTCTAGTTTCGCTTAATTGGAGTTTTTTTTATTTTAATAGGGCTTATTTAAATAATATCTTATCTTTGCCCTGAGAGTTTTTCTCTATCATCTGCTAAAGGAACTTGTTCAACCCATTTATGCTTCACCATAATGTTAAATCCTTCTTTCAGTAAATCTGTAAATTCCATCAAAAGTCTGGAAAAATGTACTCCCAAATCATTACGCTGACTTGTTGCAATGGCTGTTCCATACACTCCCGCTTGAGTCGAACCTAACACTAATTTATGGTACATAATAAGACGATCAGAAAAAGGGGAAATTGTTGAATTAGTAACTTCGGCATCTTCTGATTTTGGGGAGGGTAGATGTTCCAAAGCCAATAAAGATTCCAGAATTTCAATATGCTTACTCCCTAGCTTTACCCCCCGCCATAAAAAATCCTTAACCTCTTGCAATTTAGCAACCTGAGCGAAGCCTAAACACAGTGCTCTGTCCAACTGTGCTTTTTTCAAATCCCAAAAAATATTGCTGATCTCAATGCAGTTCAATGTCCTCTTTCCCCCAAGAATCCCTTGCATGAAGGACTTTGTCTCCACAAATTCATAGTTATCTGGCGGATTGATAAATGGTGGTCTTGATACAGTTCCCTTTTCCAAAAGTAAGTCTAGAGATTGATTAAAAAGTTGCATTGTTTCATTTTGACAATGAACAAAATAATCTCGTATATCACGTCGCATATTCGTACCTAATGCTGCAGCATATCCCGCTAAACCGTGAACACTGGCTATGTATGTATAGGTCAAACAAAATTCGTCGGAAAATAAACGAGGAGCTTCTAGATTTACATCTTCCTCAGTAAATCCATGCGGTACAGGAAATTTTTCTTTTGTGAAAAATTCCCTCCCCTTTGTAATGTGACCCTCTGCTAGGCTTAACGCTAATTCTAATATTGGGCGAATTGATAAATCCTCAACAATTTTAAGCATGTATTTAAAAATACATATTGACATCGAATCATTTTGATACTGTGTCCAGAGATTTGCAATCTCTGGTGCAGTTAGCCTTACGTTATGGGATGTTTCACCATCTTTCATTAAATCATTCACTTTTATCGTTCCCTTCAAATAACTTGCTAATATTTGTGCAAAAATTTTTCTTTGTCTTTTTTACCTATATTCTTTCTGTGGTTCATTTAAAATATGTAATAAAATAAAAAAGCACATATAAATCGTGCTTTCAATTGGTATTCACTAATTAAATTATGGTGAATTAAGCCTATTGTTTGCAGAATCGTAAAATTAGGAAGAATTTTCTCCCCGATAAATCTTATCCGTAATTGCAACATAAATTTTTCGATATTCAGCACCTATATCACAGTGATACAAGATACAAGTACCACTTTACACCAAAGTTAGATAAACCCGTACAGGTCAACCATCTTATTTAAGTTACAATTTAAGGAATAATCTGGAATTTCTACTTTTAGTAAGTTTGGTTTTACTACCTACTCTTTTGAGATATTTACCAAAATTCCGCAATTATATCAGGCAATATGCCACTTACCAGGAATGTGTATATGAATATAGATAAAATAGCTAAAAAGAAAGGAGTGGAAGAGACAATGAGATCAAAACCATGGTATGCAGGTCATGGAGGAAGTAATGGCGGCGGTGATTCTGAGGCAGAAAGTCGTGCTAGAGCAGATGCAGATCTAGACTTCGATAGCGATATCGATAACGAATTAGACAACGAAAATGAAAGCAGAAACCGCAATAAAAACCACAATGTTAATATCGCTAGAGTGCAAGACAGCGGAAACTCCGTTTTAGACCTTCGTGTGGATGTTGATGCTAGAACAGTCGCACGTGTTCGTACACGTGCTGAAGCCGAACAAGATCAAGAGCAAGATCAAGACCAAGATGTTGATGTTGATATTGAACAAAATGGAAACGGAATCGGAAATGTTTTCGGTAACGGAAATGGAAACGGAAATGGAAACGGTGGAATCGGCAATGGAAATGGAAACGGGAATGGAATCGGTGGATTCGGCAATGGAAACGGTAATGGATTCAGAAATGGAATCGGTGGATTCGGTCGATTCGGAAATGGTATAGGAAATAGAAACAGACATGGAAAAAGGAAAAAACACTAAGTAAAAGGTGTGTGGGTATACAAGCCCACACATTTTTATATTCGGTCGATATTTAGGGCATTCCCGTTCCGAAACTCAAGGTTTGATAAAGGAGAACATAAAGAGGAAATCATAACTCAATGATGAATCTACTTTTTTAAGGTACGGGCTTGTCAAGAAAAGTGTGTAAGTTATTCTAGATATTTCTTCACACGTTTCTTCAGGTGGTCGTGAACTAATAGTTGATTCATGATCATGGCCCATTGTTGGATGTGTCCACCTTCCCATTTCTT
>NZ_JAKZKT010000007.1 GCF_022808645.1 Bacillus litorisediminis | reverse complement strand
GGCATAAAGAATAAGAATAATAGACAAATCACACTCATTTCTAAGATGGATTCTGAGAAAAATTCTTAAAATCATAAAGGCATTTTGGAATAAAAACATTCCCAAATGCCTTTTGTCTTCAATCTGACCAGACATTTTTAATGAAATGTCTGGTATTTTTTATTTTAAAATCTAAGAGAGTTATGACATCTTCCTCATCTTCAAAATGACATGAATCACAGCAGCTATCCAAAGGAAAGAAAGTACTAAATAAGTGAAGATATAAATTGTTTGCGAGGCATTGAATGACCCTAATAAAGTTCGGATATTTGTAATAATTATAATTCCTCCAACCAATGTTCCTAAAAGGTTAGCAGGAATAATCTTGACTAACCAAGCAGCAATCGGAGCTGCAATGATCCCTCCAATCATTAAGGCACCTACCCATTGAAGATGAATCTGTTCCCACCCTAAAGTTAATAAAAATCCAAGTGTAGCTGATATAGCAATGACAAATTCACTTGTATCGACGGAGCCTATCACTTTTCTTGGTTCCATTTGGCTGCTGGTGAGTAACACAGGTGTAGTGATAGGACCCCAGCCGCCACCGCCAACCGAATCAAAAAAGCCGGCAATAAAGCCGAGAGGGACATAATGTTTCTTCCCCATGATCTTCTTTGATTGTTGTTCAGAGGGATGAAATTTGAAAAACATAAAACGATAAATGACGTAAATCCCTAATATTAAAAGGAAAATTGAAACATAAGGCTTGATGATATCACCCGGGATGCTGCCTAAAAAAAAAGCTCCGATAAAGGCACCGATTGAACCGGGTATGATTAACTTATAGACCACTTGTTTATCCGTATTTCCAAAGCGAATGTGTGATATTCCTGATGCTGCTGTTGTTACTACTTCTGCCATATGAACTGAGGCAGAGGCAATGGCTGGAGAAATTCCGAACAAAAGTAATAATGAAGTAGAAGTGACTCCGTATGCCATTCCTAAGGAACCATCAACTAGCTGTGCTGCCAGCCCAATCAAAGCCAGAACAATTAGCCGTCTCAAACTAACACCCCGTTTAAAATTTTTCCTGAAGTAGATTAATGAATCGGAATAACTGAGCTAGAAGATGAATAAGAGATTTGTAATTGTTGACTAATCTAATCAAGTTTCTAAAGTACAATATGAGTTGTCCTGCTAAAGGGTTCGATCCAACGTGAAAAATCAATATTTGTCCAGATATAAGGGAGTTGTTTAAGTATGAAAATATCTAGCCGGGGAGAATATGCCTTACGTGCACTGATCCTTTTAGGGCGCAGCGAAGATAGAGTAGTGCCGATTGGAGAAATCTCTGAAAAGACATTAGTTTCTATTAATTATTTGGAGCAACTGCTTTTGCAGCTAAAAAGAAACGGATATGTTCATAGTAAAAGAGGGGTGAACGGAGGATACAAATTAAGCAGAAACCCTAGTGACATCATCATTGGGGAAGTGATTCGCAATTTAGAAGGACCTTTGGCTCCAATGGGGTGTGTGAGTGTAACGGCTTACGAGAGTTGTCCATTAGAAGAAGGCTGTCTTTTAAAGCCATTATGGGCGCTTGTAAGAGATACGATTGCAGACTTATTAGACCATACAACATTAAAGGATTTACTGGACGGGAACTTACATAAATTCTATAAACAAAGATAAACGAAAACAGTCCCCTAATTTCAATTTTTCTTTGTAATAGTGTCATAAATAAAATAAAAAAATAGCCAGACCCACATTAGAATTATCCGGGGTCCGGCCTTTCTGTTACATGTCTAATTATTATCGATTTACTTCTTCCAATCTCTGCTCCAGCCAGCCATATAACTCCAAAAACCCATCAAGCGACAACTGTATCGTTTGCTTATCATGGTTTGGATCCGTCATTTCAAAGCAGATATTTTGATCATTTTCAGTATAGGTGACAGCAAAATTTCTTTTTTCACCTTTGATATCTTCTTCCCAATTACAAATGTAGCTGGTAGACATTTTAATTTTGCTTTCTCTCACAGGTCTTGTCGCTTTATACGCTGCAGCTGGTTCTTCTCTAACTGGAATTGGGTCCGCTTCAATTGGAGCAGCTTGCATTTCCGGCACAGCTACTACGGCTTGAGGTTTTTCTTCCGCGATTTCCTCCACTACTGTAGTCACAGTGGCTGCTGCTTCTGCCCGTGAAAATTCCAATTCTTCTTTTACTTTTTCTAAGTCCTCAATCACGTCCTCCAAGTCTTCTTCCTGCTCCTCTGAAGCCTTAACGGCTTCAACCTCATTCTCATCCTTTTTTAAGTGTGGCATCGCATACTTTTTAATAATTTCGTTCATATAATCTGGTTTAAATGGCTTCATTAGATATCCGACCGCTCCAGCCTCCAAAGCATCTTGGATCATGTCTTTCTGATTGCTTGCGGAACATACTAAAATAACGGCATCCTGATCGATTTTAAAAATTTCTTTTATGGCATCAAGTCCATTCATTTCTGGCATCGTCAAATCCATCATGACAACATCAGGCTTCAGTTCCTTGAATTTTTGAACGGCTTCTTTCCCGTTAGCCGCCTCGCCAGCTACAATATACCCCTGGTGCTTTAAAGAGTCAGCTGCCATTTTTCGCATAAAGCTTGTATCATCTACTATTAAAAAAGAATAAGACATTTTCATTCCCCCAAATAAGTTGTTTTTATATTTTAATTAACGGCTTTTAAAATTTGGTCGACAGTAGTAATACCTTCTCGCGCTTTCACTAGCCCGTCATATATCATCGTTTTAAATGACTGTAATATCACATATTGCTTAAATTCCTGAATTGGGCTTTTGTTCAAAATTAATTCACGCAGTCCATCATCAATCATGAGAACCTCCTGAATCCCTATAAAGCCTTTGTAACCTGAGTTATCGCATATCTTACAGCCCTCACCGCGAACGACCGGCAGTTTTGAATTTTTATTAGCGGCTACGAAGGTACGGAAGTTGCCAATCCGGCTCTTTTCTTTATGGTTGTCATAGTCTAATAGGTTATAAGCCTCAAACAGTTTGATTTCAGAATCAGTCGCTGGAGTACTTTGAGCACACCGTTCACAAATTTTTGGAACGATTCTTTGACCGACAATGCAGGAAAGGGAAGAGGCAATTAAGTAAGGCTCAATCCCCATATCCATTAAGCGTTTGATAGTATGGATCGCATCTGTTCCGTGAATCGAACCGATTACTAATCGTCCTGATAAAGAAATTCGGATCGCTGCTTCTGCGGTTTCAGCATCAGGAATGTCATCAATCATTATGACATTCGGATCAAGATTCATTACAGATCGGAGCCCATCCGCATATGTAAATCCATTTGATTCGTTAATTTCTACCTGCATGACACCATTTATTCTCCGGTTGACTATACCTTCGACGGATACAACTTTTCTATTATCATTTTTTAATTCTTGTAAAAGAGAATAAGCTTGAGTTGTCTTTCCGCTAGCTGCAGGTCCTGCGATCAGGATTAATCCTTTCAGCGGTTCTGTTGCTTGCTTCAATTTGCCTAAATTTGAATCCGTTAGCCCCAGATCTGTTAGATTTAAGATGGTATCACTTTGTTTGAAGAAGTGGAGGACAGCGCTGTCACCATCAATCGTTGGAAGGGTCGAAACCCGAATCGTATATTCAACATTCTGTGCTTTTTTATGGAAGACCCCAGTTTGAGGAAGCTTTCTTTCTGACGTATTCAAATTTGCAATGGTTTTGAGTCTCCCCAGTACAGCCTCTTGCATTTGTTTTGGAATCGTTTTTTGTTTTTCGAGTTTGTTATTAATTTTGTAACGTACTATAAGCCCATCTGGCTGTGCATCGAGGTGGATCGCACTCGCATTTTGCTGGATCCCATAATCGATAATATCGGATAGCTCCTTCACTGAATCGAGGACACCGTACTGATTGATGATTGCTGATTCAAGTTCACTTCTTGGGGCTAGGCATGGAAGAACCGCCATACCTGTGGCACTTTGAATATCTTGAATCGCTTCTTTATTTAAAGGATCGGCCATAACTACTCTTAGCTTGCCATCCTTTTGTTCAATTGGAAGCATGCAGTGTTTTCTTGCTACTGACTCATGGATCAAATGGACGGTTGCTTTATCTAGGGACTTCTCATTCAAATCAATGACTGGGATGCCAAGCTGAAATTCCAGAACTTCTACTAATTGCCGTTCCGTAATTAACTGTTCTTCAATCAGAATCTCGCCAATTTTTTTGAACGTGTACTTTTGCTTTTGCAGTGCCTTTTCCAGCTGTTCTTCTGTAATCAGACCATTCATGATTAAAAGTTCACCGATTCGCATGGGACCTACCTCCTTGATATTTGATTTTTATAAAAAATAAATGAATATAATTGCTATAAATCAGTATTTGATTTGACAAAAATCCCTAAATTTCTACAAAAAAAGGGCATAAAAAGACAAGTGGTTTTGAGCGGCCCGACGATCATGCCAGCCAAATCCTGGCCAGGTTAGACTCGTAGCTTTGCGTCCCCGACTTTCGTACGGGTTTGCCCTTTATCATTCACTTGTCATGTCGCGTATGCTGGAAGAATTTCTATCACTAGGAAAAAATACCCTCCTGCTATTTAGTTAAATTATAATAGAAAGACTTAACCCTAAACATAGAGCGATATCACTAATTTAAATCTAGTTTTAAAGGACTATTATTTTAAAATTATACGTATTCTGACAATTTATTATAGGTCGTTTATCACAGGTAACTTCCATTTATTTAGCTGATGGAGATAATCCCTCTAAAAAATATAAAGAATATATACCTATATAGCTGTTTCTATCAAATTAATAATTTTTATAATGTATAGGATTTTTAATGTTTTAGTAAATTGCCTGCCCTCTGATCTTGTGGGAGAAGGGCAGGCTTGCTTTTCCTCTGCAGATACATATTTGTTCGTTGGGAGCTGCTATTTTTCAGCGTGCAGCTCAAGCCTCGTGATGCCTTTTCCTTTATTCTTCGTTTTCTCCAAAATGATTTTACCGATTTCCTTGGTTTCCTTTACATGTGTTCCACCACATGCCTGCTCGTCGATTTCACCAATTTTTACAAGACGAATTTCCCTGACGGATTCGGGAATTAAATTCACGACAGTTTTAATTGAACCGGATATAGCTTCGGCTACTTCTCGAGGTACAATTCTGGTTGTAATCGGGTGATTATGGAAGATTTCGATGTTTGCTTCATGAATCATTTTCATAAGTTCGTCGTCTCCAAGTTCGGTGATTCCTGTTAAGTCAATTCTTGCTCTATCCTCATAGATTTGGTTCCCGGTACAAAGAGAGCCATAATGTTTGTAAAACACCGATCCTAGCACATGGAGCATAGAATGGTGCCTCATTAAGCCATGTCTTCGCTCCCAATTAATTTCTGCACGAACTGGCCCAACTGATATTTTTCCAGGAGTCTTTATATAATGGACAATTTCTCCCTGTTCTTTTTTTACCTTATGTACCTCTACTCTAACCTCACCTTGCTGCAGCCAGCCTGTATCATGCTCTTGCCCTCCACCTGTCGGATAAAAAACGGTCTGATCAAGAATGATTTTGTCCTCATCAATACTTAGAATCGCAGCTTCACATTTTGCTTGATAGCTGTCTAGCAAATATAGTTCCCTTGTCACGATGATCTCGCACCTCTTTTGTTTCTTTTTTGACCATTATAACCAAGTAAAGAGAAGGATACAAAAAATTTTTAAAATTACAAAAAATTTATTGATATGTCAGAAAATTATGACATAATATTAATTAAAACTTTTAAAGGGAGGCCATTTATGTTAATTGATGAAAAGATTAAAAATTTAGGAATTGCTTGGCCAAAAGAGTCCCCTAAACCAATGGCTAATTATGTGACAGTCAGACGCAGTGGCAATCTACTATATCTTTCCGGTGCAGGGCCATTTGTTGACGGTAAGCCTGTGTATACAGGAAGAGTTGGAAAAGAGGTTACCCCTGAAGAGGCATACGATGCAGCAAGGATTTCGGCTATTAACCTATTAAGCACAATGAAACAGGAAGTCGGCAGCTTAGAGAATATCCGCATTATCAAACTCCTGGGCTTTGTCAGCAGTGCTGAAGATTTTTATCAGCAACCGCAAGTAATTAACGGTGCGTCTGATTTCCTCGCAGAAGTACTTGGAGAAAACGGAAAGCATTCCAGGTCTGCGATCGGAACAAGCGTATTGCCGTTTAATATTCCTGTAGAAATCGAAATGATTGCAGAAATCATCCAATAGGAGGCTGATAGAAATGTTCGTAACGCTAAATCAGATCCAACAGGCGAGAGCCAATCTAGCCGGTGTCATTATCCCTACTCCTCTTCAAGATTCAAGCACCTTTTCAAAGCTTTCTGGGAATGAAATTTATTTAAAAACGGAAAATCTCCAAAAAACAGGCTCATTTAAAATCCGCGGCGCTTATAACAAAATTGCAAACTTATCAGCTGAAGAACAATCAAAGGGAGTTGTTGCTTTTTCAGCAGGAAATCATGGAGCTGGAACGGCGTACGCGGCACAGAAACTGGGGATCCGAGCTACTGTTGTGATGCCGGAAAATCCAGTTGCCAGCAAGAAGAATGCCATCGAGTCCTATGGTGCAAGGGCCATTGAATATGGAACAACTTCGATTGCCATGTATGAAAAAGCATATCAGCTCCATTTGGAAGAAGGACTCACGATGGTTCATCCCTTTGACGACATACATATCATTGCCGGACAGGGAACCATAGGGTTAGAGATATTAGAAGAGAAGCCTGATCTTGACGCGGTTATCGTACCTGTCAGCGGGGGCGGACTTATTTCTGGAATAGCAGCGGCCATAAAAGAAATAAAACCAACTATAAAAGTCATCGGAGTTAATACGGAAGGAGCAACTGCCATGTACACCTCCCTCCAGCATGGACATCCGGTGGAAGTAGAGAAGGTAAATACCATTGCAGATGGTTTAATGGCCAAAAAACCCGGGGAACTCACCTTTGCACACACTCAAAAATATGTGGATGATCTGGTTTTAGTAAAAGAGTCTGAGATTGCAGAATGCGTTTCACAGCTAGCGGAGCGGGCGAAACTAGTCGTTGAACCATCAGGAGCAGCGGCAATGGCAGCCATGATCAATGGCCATATAAATCTAAGAAATAAAAAAGTGGCAGTCATCGTCAGCGGAGGAAATATCAGCTTTGAACTCTATCAAACTCTCATTAAAGAATATAGTGATAAAAACTATAAAAAGAGTGAGGCAATAAAATGAACGTTAAATTAACCAATGTTCGCATTATAACTTTTCATGGTGAGGAAGTAATCGAGAAGGGTGAAGTACTTTTTAATGAAAAGGGAATTCTCGGTGTAGGTCAACAGTTAGGTGAGGGGGACTCTGCGATTCAAGAAATTGACGGTACAGGCATGACCCTGCTTCCCGGTTTGATGGATTCACACGTTCATCTGGGTATGGATGCATCTCCGGATCCATTTGCAAGCATGAAAGATGAGGGGCCAGAAGAGATTGCATTAAAAGCTGTGCAGCAGGGATATCAGTTTTTGAAGGCAGGGATAACCTCAGTACGTAATCTGGGTACGAGGTATAACGTAGATATTTCCTACCGGAATTCAGTATCTTCTGGAGCTATTGTCGGTCCTCGCGTATTTGCAGCAGGAAGGCCGATTGTTATGACTGGAGGACATGGACATGTGATGGCAATTGAGGCTGATGGCTGCGATGAAGTTCGAAAGGCGGCACGTACTCAGCTTAAGGCGGGAGCAGATTTATTAAAAGTTATGGCGACCGGCGGAGTATTAACGAAAGGGAATGAACCCGGAGCGACTCAGTTTTCGGAGGAAGAGTTAAGATGTGTTTGTCAGGAAGCAGAAAATGCATCAAAGACAACAGCTGCCCATACAATTGGCACAGAGGGAATCAAAAATGCCATCAGGGCAGGAGTAACGACAATCGAGCACGCTTACTTACTGGATGAAGAAGCAGTCGAACTTATGCTGAAGAAAGGAACTTATCTGGTTCCGACACTATTAGCACCAAGGTTAATTTTGGATAAACCAGGCACTGTTCCGGATTACATGATTAATAAAGTAAAAAAAATTATCAATGATCATAAGGTAAGCTTCCAGATGGCCTATAAGGCGGGTGTGCCAATAGCGGCTGGAACCGATGCAGGGACACCGTTCAATGTGCCAGGCCTTCTAGTTGACGAGCTTGCCCTCATGATCGAGTATGGAATGACTTCATTCGAAGCAATCTATTCCGCCACATTAGGAGCGGCAAGGGCAATCAAAATGGAACGTGAGTTAGGCTCAATCCAAAAAGGGAAAATAGCCGACCTAGTTGTGGTTAAAGGAAATCCTTTAGAAGATATTGAGTGCTTGCGTGAGCCTGTTTATGTTTTTGCTAATGGCAGGTTAGTGCACCAGAACACCTCACATAAGAAAGAAGAACTGACCGTTTAGCGGATTAAAAGATTTGGGAGAAAAAGCCTGATATGCTGGATTTTTATTATCTATCAAAGGAGTTGAATGAAACGTGGATTTCCCTATTGAACAAGTTAGAAGCAGGTTCCCTGCGCTAAACCGCCTCGATCATGAAAAACAGATCCTATACTTTGACGGACCTGGCGGAACTCAAATGGCGGATTATGCGATTGAATCTATGTATCGATATATACGTAATGGCATGGCCAATCTTCATGGTACGTTTAAAACCAGTATTGAAACGGATGCGGTCTTGGATGAGGCAAGAGGGTGGGTTTCAGATTTACTTGGCTGCAAGCCAATGGAAGTAGCATTTGGGGCCAATATGACCACACTTGCTTTCTCGATTGCAAGGAGTCTCAGCAGTTTTATAGCGGAGGGGGATGAAATCGTCGTCACCGAGCTTGATCATCGGGCAAATGTTGATCCTTGGATAACCCTTGCAAAGGATCGAGGCGCGGTTGTTAAGTTTATTAAGCTTGACCCTGAGACCTATACTTTAAAATTGGATAGCCTGAATGAGTTGATTACTGCAAAAACTAAGCTTGTAGCAGTAGGAATGTCTTCGAATGTCACGGGAACTGTTACGGATGTTAAAGCGATTGTGAAAAGGGCAAAAGAAGTTCATTCTTTAACAGTTATTGATGCTGTTCATGCTGTACCTCATCTGCCTATAGATATCAAAGATATTGGCTGCGATATTTTTCTTTGCTCTGCCTATAAGTTCTTTGGTCCTCATGTGGGGATTGCTGTGGTCGCCCAATCTTTATTTGAACGGCTGCCAGTCTATAAGCTTGAGCCTGCACCGGCTGAAATTCCTTATAAACTTGAAACAGGCACACAGAACCATGAGGGAATTGCCGGAGTCATTGGGGCCATAAAATTTATTGAAGAGTTAGGAGAAGGTCCGACACGGCGAGAACGTCTCCTTTCGGGAATGCGTTCCATAGAAAAATATGAAAACGAACTTTCAGATGAGATTGAAAGTTTCTTGAAAAGCTTGCCTGAAATTCGCTTATTCAGGGCTCCTTCTGGTCCAAAGACACCTACCTTTGCGTTTACAATCGGTCAGCAGAACTCACGAAAGGCAACTGCCTGGCTGGCCAAACAATATAACATGTGCGTTGCAGATGGAGATTTCTATGCCTCAACAATGGCTGGAATTTTAGGAGTGTACTCGGTTGGAGGGTGGATTCGAATCGGACTGGCTCCCTACAATACAAAAGAGGAAGTTCAACAATTTAAAAAAGGTTTAGAAACTTATTTGGAACAGAATTATAAAAAAGTTATGTTCTAAAATTGGAATGAATGAGTCGTTACCCTTAGAAATCTCCTAAAAATGTCACGCATTAAGTGAATGCGGATTTTTTAAGTCTGAATTTTCAAACTCACCCCGGTAAATTCGGGTTATACAAAATAAAGTTACTTCGGTGTGAAATCTATATAAAAAAGGGGGAGGGATGTGCATGAGTCAAATCGATATTGACAAGGCTAATCATCCGATTTTTAAAAATTACCTTCCCATTGCTGAAGGAATTGCTAAAACATTTGGAAGTCACTGCGAGGTAGTTCTTCATGATTTAACTGATGTATCGTCATCCATTGTTGCTATTTTTAACGGACATGTTACTGGGAGAGAGGTTGGTTCACCTATGACTGATCTTGGCCTTTCGATTTTAAAAAAGGGGCGCGGGGAAAATCTCCTTTTAAATTACCCGAACAAAAGCATGAAAGGAAAAAAGATTAAGTCTACATCCATCATGATCCGTGATGATAAGGGAGAAATCGTTGGGTGTCTCTGTATCAACATCGACCTCACTCTATTAAGTATGGCAAGTACCCTTTTGGATGAAATGATCAATGTGAATGAAGAAAAAGAAGAAGAGTCCTTTCCGCAATCAGTGACTGATTTAGAAAAACGAATGATTGACCGGGCAATAGAGAAAATTGGCAAACCGATAGGGCTAATGGAAAAGAACGAAAGAATGGAGTTTATCAGATTACTGGATGAAATGGGATTATTCCTCATCAAGGGCACAGTGCATAATGTCGCACAATTATTGGATGTATCAAAATTTACAATTTACAACTATCTTGAGAAGAAATCTTAATAGAGGAGGAAAGAAAATGGGGAACCCTGAGTTGAATGTTAAGAATAAAGTCAGGAAGAAAAGCCTTTTCTATCGGTTTTTAGATTGGATTGAAGTAAATGGAAATAAGCTGCCTGATGTATTGACACTTTTTGTTATTTTTACAGCTATTATCCTAGTAGTATCTGCTATAGGCAGTGCAGCTGGATGGACCGCTGTGAACCCTGCTACAAAAGAGAAGATTGAAGCTGTCAACTTATTAAATGGAGAAGGAATCAAGCGGATTCTTTCTGAAATGGTTCATAACTTTGTTAACTTCCCGCCTTTAGGTCTGGTATTAGTCGTTATGCTTGGTGTTGGGCTAGCAGAATCTACTGGTCTGATCTCTGCTTTTATGAGAAGAGTTGTTCTTGCTGCACCGACCAAACTCATACTGCCTATTATTGTCCTCATTGGAATCGTCGGAAATGCAGCCGCTGATGCTGCTTTAATTGTATTGCCTCCTGTTGCAGCCATGATTTTCCTGGCTCTTAAAAGAAACCCGATTGCCGGACTTGTTGCCGCATATGCAGCGGTCGCAGGCGGCTTTAGTGCAAACATCATGGTTAACCTTCTGGATGCGCTTCTTGCCGGTTTTACGGAATCTAGTGCGCAAATTATTGACCCAGAGTTTAAAGCAAATCCCGCGATGAACTATTACTTCCTATTAGCCTCTACCTTTGTACTTTTGCCAGTTGCTGTATTTGTAACAACCAAAATCGTAGAACCCCGGCTGGGAGCTTATACCGGAATAATCCCAGAGGATCAAGATGATACATCGTTAACATCTGATGAAAAAAGAGGATTGAGATGGGCAACCATTTCATTAAGTGTCTATGTGGTAATTTTGCTTGCATTGACAGTTCCGTCCAATGCCCTTCTGCGCGATCCTGAAACAGGTTCTTTAATCGTTTCGCCATTTATGGATTCTCTTGTAGCAATTATGTTCTTGTTCTTTTTTATTCCGGCTTTAGCTTACGGAATTGGCTCAAAGAGCATCAAGTCAGACAGGGATGTTGCGGAACAGCTGAGTAAAGCAATGTCAGGAATGGGGTACTATATTGTACTTGCGTTTATCGCCGCTCAAATGATCACCTATTTTAACTGGAGTAACCTTGGCGCTATTATTGCAATCAAAGGAGCGGAACTGCTGCAAAATATCGGTTTAACAGGCTTGCCGCTTTTAATTGGCTTCATTATTTTTACGGCCTTAGTAAACTTGCTGGTTGCCAGTTCATCGGCAAAGTGGGCATTGCTTGGACCAGTATTTGTACCAATGTTTATGATTCTTGGCTATAGCCCGGCTTTTACACAAGTTGCATATAGAATTGGTGACTCAATTACCAATACGATTACTCCAATGCTGGCTTATTTTGCGATCCTGTTATCCTTTGCGAAAAAATTTGACAAAAATATGGGAGTTGGAACCCTAATTTCGTCGCTAATTCCATATACATTTGCATTTGGCATCTTCTGGATCATTCTATTTTCCATCTGGTACCTACTAGGGCTTCCACTAGGACCTGGAGTTTATATTAAACTATAATGAAACAGAGGGACGGTTCTTGCGTTTCAGAAATTAGGTGGAAAATAATTTAAGCAATTAGGTGTTGTAGCTCAGCGTAAAAGCTATTTTTAAAGGCCTTCTCCCCCGGTTAGATCATCATTTTGGGGGATCAGGCCTTTAAGTATGTTGTAAATAGATATTTTAGTCTGGTGTATGGGGGAATCCGAATAATTGGGCGGGAATCCAGCTAAAAGAATAAGGGTTTACGGTACTCGTCTATTTTTACAGTCCATCATTAATGAACCAGCCGCTTCTCCTCACAACCATTGCTTAGTGCTTCGGTAAGTAATATAAAATAAATGGTAAAATGTCGGTAGAATAATCCGGATTATTATGGCAGCTTTGCTTTTACCGTGTATAAATGTTTTATAGAGGAGGAATGGGAGATGTTTGCTGCAGGGCAACAGGATATGCAACAAATGGATCAATATACGATGGAGAAAATTGGTCTTCCTGGCGTTGTGCTTATGGAAAATGCAGGTGCAAGAGTAGTTGAGGAAATTGTGGCCATGACCAATGGCAACATTCGCAAAGTGGTGATTTTAGCAGGGGGAGGGAACAATGGCGGTGACGGTTTTGTCATTGCCCGCAGACTGTTTGATATCGGCTGGGAACCCGTTCTCTGTTTATTAGTAAACCCCGACCGATTAAAGGGAGATGCCAAAATTCATTTTGATGTCTATGTGAATAGAGGATTGCCAGTTTTACATAATTGGGCACAAGATAACTTAACCAAATTAGAAGATGAATTCGATAAAGCGGACATTATTGTTGACGCAATATTAGGGACAGGCGTAAAAGGTGCTGTAAGGGAGCCATTTAAAACAGTCATTTCAATGGTCAATGCTTTACAAGGCAAAAAAGCTGTTCTTTCCGTAGATATTCCTTCAGGGGTGGAAAGCGATAGCGGAAAGGTTGAAAGTACAGCAATTAAAGCTACAAAAACAATCACCTTTGTCTATCCGAAAAAAGGGTTCTTTCTACAAGATGGCCCAAAGTGTGTTGGAGAGTGGAAAGCCGTTGACATATCAGTGCCTCCATCCATTACATCTGTGTTAGGGTTGGACATGCCTCAGGTTATTACAGAACAGCTTGTGAAAACCTCCATCCCAACTAGGCCGCAGCAGGGACATAAGGGTACATTTGGACATGCTCTTGTAATTGGCGGATCTCGTCAATACGTTGGTGCACCTGTATATACTGCAAAAGCAGTTTTACATAGTGGAGCGGGATTAGCAACGTTAGCTGTTCCAGAATCTATTTATCCAATAGTTGCTGCTCAAAATCCAGAATCGTTAATGCTGCCGCTGCCGGGTGAAAATGGACATTTTTCTGATCTGGCAATTGCGGAAATCAGCTCGCGGCTGCAGCTGTTTGACTGTATAGCGATCGGGCCGGGAATGGGCCGATTTCCAAATGGTGAGATATGGATGAAGAGTTTTTTATCCATCCTGCAGAATCAGCCAATTGTTGTAGATGCCGATGCCCTTTATTTGCTTCGTAATGATTTGGGTTTGTTAAAATCCTGCAAGGGAACGGTCATTATTACTCCTCATCCGGGAGAGATGGCCACCCTCCTAAACAAAACTATTAAAGAAGTTGAAGAAAATCGAATCGAAGTCGCGCGGAAATTTGCGAATGATCATGGGGTATTTTTGCTTTTAAAAGGGCACCGTTCGATTATTGCGTGCCCAGATGGTTCCATTTATATCAATCCTTTTGGTCACGACGCTCTTGGCAAAGGGGGAAGCGGTGATGTATTAACTGGGCTGATTGCTTCTTTTCTTGCACAAGGTGCAACCCCTTTGCATGCTATGGTTTCAGCGAGCTATTTACACGCACGTGCCGGTGAAGAAAAGGCGAAGGAACTTTCCCATTACGGAGTTATGCCTCTTGATATTATTGACTCGATCAAGCATCAATTAGCAATACTTTTCTGAAGTCGTCCTGTCCCCCATTAAAATAGCCAACAAAAACATTTAAAAAGAAAATTTATAACCGATAAATAAAAAAACAACTTGTCAGAAGTTGGAATATGGGGAAATTGGAGTGATATAAATTTGTTAATTATCATAGTTTTGGTATTCTTTTTGACTGTCTGCTTTTTTATAGTCCCTCCATATAGTAAGTATAGTGAATCAAAGTATAAGGAAGTAAGCGGAAATACCTTTTTTCAAACCATTCGATGTACGTTAAAAAAAATGAATGTTACTTCTCCGAATGTTAAAGTGATCAAGAGAAAGTCATTACTTAGAAGTATTAAAAAGGATATCGAAACCTCCCTAAATATCATGACTAGAGAAGAGGTGGATCAATTATATAGTAAATTACGGAAATATACGCTTGTTGATAATCAAGTAAAAAAGGCTCATGTTGATAATGTAAGAATGAAAAGATTATAAATGCAATTTATTGCGTTTATGCTCCAGTATAGAAATATGGATGCTACCAGTAAACTCAACTGGTAGCTAATCAATTTCATAAACTAAAACCATATTCTCCTCTAGTTAGAATATGTATAAACCCTTTCCTTATTTAAGGAAAAAGTCTGGAACGAAGTCATTTTGCCCTCTTTAGTAAAAATACAATCATATATTTTAGGTTCATTTTGAAAGTCTAAAATCTCCTCGATAAATAAAGGAATATTTGGAACCACGTGATTGGAATGTAAGATCCATTCTATACTCTTCCATTCTAGTATTCCTTCATCAGATTCAATCAGATCTCCTGTAAATTCATCACAAACAAATAGACAAATACTTTCTATTCCACGGAAAGAAATTATGCCTCTAAATACTTGGTTCACCACTGTTAAACCGGTCTCTTCATATACTTCTCTTATACAGCTTTCATACGGAGTCTCGTTCGGTTCAATTTTTCCTCCGACCCCGTTCCATCTTCCTTTATTTGGTTCCTTGTTACGAAATAGCATTAAAATGTTATCTTCTTTTACTATAAAGCAGAGTGTATACTTCAAGTTTATAGCCACCTTACGATTAAATTACTTAAATAGTATCATAGCGTAATTATACATTTTTAGCTAAAGAACTTAACAAAACATTTACAAAACACTGATTGTTCTGTTAACTGCCAGATGCTTAACTTATAATGAAAGGGCAATCTATCTATATTTATCCATATTTCGCCAAATGCAATGTTTGTTGAGATTGCAAAATTAAATCCTGGAGGGAATGAAATGGCGTACATACCAAGAGCTAATCGAAAATTATTCGCAGCATTAGCAGCAACAGCTATGATCACTCCAGCAGCGGTTTCTGTTTCCTATGCTGCCGAAGCTGTAAAATTTTCCGATGTGGCTGATGATTATTGGGCAGCAACTGAGATTTACAGTTTAGTAGAACGTGGTATTATCAATGGCTATCAAGACGGAACATTTAGACCGGAACAGCCTATTATTAGAGGGCAAGTGGCGATTCTATTAAAAGGAGCTTTAGGTCTTCCTGTTCCAGCTAACCTAAAAACGTTTGAAGACGTCAGTGAACGCTCTGTTTTTGCAGAGGCGGTAGCAGCGACTAAGCAAGCGGGTATTTTTTATGGATCAGAAGGAAAGTTTGGTGTTGGACAAGCTATCACTCATGAACAGATGGCATCTGTATTGGTTAGAGCTTTTGATTTAAAGTTCAATCCGGGTGCAGAGGATCTGACTCTTGAGAATGTAACTCCAGCCCATGAAAAGAATGTAGAAATTTTAGCTCAAAATGGAATCATTTCAGCAGAAGAGCTTAAATCCTATCAACCAAAAGCTCCAGTAAACAGGGCAACCTTTGCTGTTTATCTTTACCGTACTTTACAATTCGTTGAAGAAAATAATACGTTTGAGCTTTCGCTTATGCATACAAATGATACACACGCACATTTAGATAATGCAGCAAAGCGGGTAACGGCGGTAAATGAAGTGAGGGCGAAGAAACCGGATGCGCTGTTACTTGATGCAGGGGACGTTTTTTCAGGAACGTTATATTTTAATGAGTTTAAGGGATTGGCGGATTTAGAGTTTATGAATCTCATGGGCTATGATGCCATGACGTTCGGAAATCATGAATTTGATTTAGGCAGCCAGCCTGAAGGTCATGAAGGGCTTGCTGATTTTATAAAAGCAGCAGATTTCCCATTTGTCAGTGCGAATGTTGATTTTTCGGGAGATGCTTTATTTAATGAAATTTATCAGGGTGGAACGATTTCGGATTCGCCGGAGAATGGTAACATTTATGGCGGAATCATCAAAGAGGTTAATGGTGAAAAAGTAGGGATCTTTGGCCTGACGACTGAAGAGACGGTTAATCTATCAAGCCCTGGTAAGATTGTATTTGAAGACTATGTAGAAGCTGCTCAAGAAACTGTTAATGCATTTGAAGCTCAAGGAGTAAATAAAATCATTGCCCTTACTCATATCGGTTTTGACGACAACCCTGCAGTGGACAACGATCTGCAGCTTGCGGAACTGGTAGAGGGCATTGACGTTATTGTCGGTGGTCATAGTCATACCGAATTGGCAGAGCCAGTTGTGGTAGGTGAGGGCGAAAAAGGCAGCAAAAAAGAACCAACTCTTATTGTACAAGCCTATCAATACGGCGATTATTTAGGAACCCTTGATGTGGAGTTTGACGAGAACGGAGAAATTGTTGGCTATGCCGGGGAACTGATTGATATTGGGGAAAAAGCGGCAGATCCTGCAGCAGCGAAACTGCTAGAAACCTATTCTTCTAAAATTGAAGCTGTGCAAAACTCTGAAACTGGTGCAGTTGCAGCAAAAGAACTGGCTAACCCGCGACTTGGCAATGGGGATCCAATTAGTGTAAGAAATAGCGAAACCGAACTTGGAAACTTGATTGCAGACGGAATGTTAGATAAAGCGAAAGAATTTAATCCAGATACCGTGATTGCTATGCAAAACGGCGGGGGAATCCGGGCTGCGATTAATGAGGGTCCGATTACTTTAGGAGAAATTCTAACCGTTTTACCATATGGCAATACGTTAGCTGTCATGGAGCTCTCTGGTGCGGAGATTATTGAGGCACTCGAGCATAGCGTTCAAAATGCTCCAAACGAAAGCGGCGGATTCTTGCATGTAGCTGGTATGAAGTTCACATATGACAGCAGTAAACCAGCCGGCGAAAGAGTCGTATCAGTTGAAGTCAAAGAAGCGGACGGAACCTTCTCGCCGCTTGATGAAAATAAGACCTATGTCGTAGCAACCAATAATTTTACGGCAAAAGGCGGAGATGGCTTTGATGTCTTTGCGAAAGCATATGAAGAGGGTCGCGTGACTGACCTAGGACTCGCCGACTGGGAAAATCTACGTGATTATGTTGTGAAATTAGGAACCGTTGACCCGGTCGTTGAAGGCAGAATTGTAGATGTGGCTGCAGAGTAAATGGTACCTGGCACGCCGGGAATTTTCTAGTTTTCAAAGGAATGTTAACTTGCTGAGAAATAGCAGATTAAGAGGGGAGACTTTAGAGCGTCTAGAGTCTTCCTTCTTTTTATGTATGTTAAATATAGGAAATCGATGATAGAATAAAGATAAATTCATCACTGGTTGAACAGGTGAAAGGGGCAGCTATGAAAAAAACCATTCAGGATATCAGTCTTATTTTATTAGGATCGCTGCTTTTTGCGGTCGGAATCAGCTATTTCACAATTCCCAATATGCTATCTGAAGGCGGGATTATCGGGATTACCGTGATTGTCCATTATCTTTTCGGGTGGTCACCAGGCATTGTTAACCTTATTTTGAATGCTTCGCTTTTGCTGGTGGGATTAAAATATTTCGAAAAAAGAACCATCATATATACATTAATAACAATTGGGGCCAGTTCCAGCTTCTTATACATAACTGAAGAATTTGGCAGACAGCTAACTGAGGACACTCTGTTGGCTGCTATTTTTGCCGGATTATTGGTAGGTGCAGGTATTGGATTTATTTTACGCGCTGGAGGAACTTCAGGGGGCACGACGATTCTTGCGAGGTTAGTCAATCAACTGTGGGGCTGGAGCATGGGAACCATCATTTTAGTGATGGATATCATTGTAGTGGCGAGCTCCGCTTTTATCATCGGTCTGGACAAAGCTATGTATACGCTGATTGTGGTCTATATCGGCGCAAAGGCAATCGATTTTATTGTAGAGGGACTGGATGAAAGAGTAGCGGTTATGATAGTTTCCGCTGAGCCTGACCGGATTTTACAAACTTTAACTACTAAAATGTCGAGAGGACTAACTGTCTTAGAGGGGCGCGGCGGTTATTCCGGGGTCCAAAAAGATGTCCTTTATATAGTTATAAGCAAGCATGAGTTAGCCCAAGTCAAAAATATTATCAAAGGCATCGACCAATCCGCCTATGTAACCGTACATGGCGTGCATGAAATGGCGGGGTGAATTCCAGGATGCAGCCTGAAATCGGGCGGGTGCCTTCCTAATTCAACAAGTACGTTGATATTCTTAACTATACCAAGTTTACTCTTTCTAAAGGGGGATTAGTCTTGAAAAAAATCAGACTAGGTACAAGTGATTTAGAAGCTGGAGTTATTTCTTTAGGCTGTATGAGGATGAGCCAGCTTTCAAAAGAAGAGGCGGCGGTGCTGATACAGACTGCGCTCGAAGCAGGTATTGATTTATTTGATCATGCTGATATTTATGGACGCGGACGTTCGGAGGAAGTTTTTGCAGAAGCAATTGACATGAATCCCACTGTTCGGGAAAACATGATTATTCAAACAAAATGCGGGATTCGACAGGGGTTTTTTGACTTTTCCAAAGAACATATTCTGGATTCTGTAGACGGAAGTCTGAAACGTCTTAAAACCGATTATATCGATATTTTGCTGCTGCACCGGCCGGATACCTTGATGGAACCTGAGGAAGTGGCAGAAGCTTTTTCAAAGCTAAAGCAAAGCGGGAAAGTCCGCTATTTTGGGGTTAGCAATCAAAACCCAATGCAAATTGAGCTATTAAAGAAATACCTGAAGCAAGACCTGATTATTAATCAGCTTCAATTCAGTTTAATGCATACTCCGTTGATTGATGCTGGTTTTAATGTAAACATGCTTCATGATCCGTCCATTGTTCGAGAAGGTGGAGTACTTGAGTACAGCCGCCTGAACAATATGACTATTCAAGCTTGGTCGCCATTCCAATACGGGATGTTTGAAGGCGTATTTATTGGAAATGAAAAGTTTCCGGAGTTAAACCAAAAACTAAATGAACTGGCGGAGGCTAAGGGTGTAACGGCTTCAGCCATAGCCATTGCCTGGATTCTGCGCCATCCTGCTAACATTCAGCCAATCGTCGGTACAACCAACCCGCAGCGATTATCGGAAATTGCAAAAGCTTCTTATATAGAATTATCAAGACAAGAGTGGTACGAACTCTATCGGGCAGCAGGCAACAAGCTGCCGTAATATACAGGCGGTATCAGGTGCACCCAGATTTCCTTGTTGTACACACGATATGATGAATCAAAGGCAGTAAAAGTATCAATGGAAAAACCTCCTTAGATACTTTTACTGCCTTTTTGTTTTGGAGGTCAAAAATTTAACTCCTAACACAAAAAATATGAACATTAATGGATAAATTTTAAATATTGTTCGTTAATTAGCTTCGAATACCTTGATATTTTCCGGTAAAATCCTCTATGATTAAAGGAAAAGGCGTTTTAGGAGGCTGGTATCATGTACGGAGCACCAAATAAGAAGCATGCAAAAAAGCTGTTACTTTTAGGATCAGGGGAATTGGGGAAGGAACTGATTATTGAAGCACAGAGAGTAGGTGTCGAAACAATTGCGGTAGACCGTTATGAGGGTGCACCAGCGATGCAGGTTGCCCACCGCTCTTATGTAATTGATATGCTGGACGGGGGACAGCTTCGATCCGTTATAGAAGCAGAAAATCCAGACATTATTGTACCAGAGATAGAGGCGATTGCCGCCGCGACTTTAGTGGAACTGGAACAGGAAGGATTCAATGTGATCCCTACTGCGTATGCTGCCCAGCTCACGATGGATCGGGAAGGAATCAGACGGCTAGCGAGTGAAAAACTGGGACTCCCAACGGCTAAATATGAGTTTGCAAATTCTTTGGAGGAATTAAAACAAGCAATACACAAAATTGGACTGCCATGCGTTATTAAGCCTATCATGAGTTCTTCTGGAAAAGGACAAACGATATGCCGCACAGAGGCTGACATCGAAAACTCGTGGAATGAGGCTATAAGCGGCGGGAGAGCAAAGAGTACTAGAGTGATAGTAGAGGAATTTATACAATTTGATTCTGAAATTACGCTTTTAACGGTTCGTTCCGTTTCAGGAACGATTTGTTGTCCTCCAATTGGACATGTGCAACGGGATGGAGATTATATTCAGTCCTGGCAGCCCCATGCTATGTCACCAGAGCAAATAAGGGAAGCAGAAGCGATTGCGAAAAAGATTACGGATGAGCTTGGCGGGTACGGTCTTTTTGGAGTAGAGCTCTTTATTGCTCCGGACAGAATTTATTTTAGCGAAGTATCTCCAAGACCACATGATACAGGAATGGTTACATTAGTAACCCAAGATCAATCCGAATTTGCGTTACATGTCCGTGCGGTATTAGGGTTTCCAATTACGGGTGTAGAATTATTGTCACCGGGTGCAAGCCATGCCATTAAAGCGACGATTGAAAGTGAAGACTACCAAATTTCAGGAATCGAACAGACCCTAAATGTCCCAAATACACAAATCCGCATTTTTGGCAAACCAAAAGCAACCATCGGCCGCCGCATGGCAGTCATTCTCAGCAGAGGAGAAACCGTCGAAACCGCCCTCCAACTCGCACAAAAGGCTGCAGCTAAAATTGAGATAAAGTGAAACAGAGGGACGGTTCTCCTGTTTCATTTTCGACATGTTTCTGGAGGCCCCCGATTTTTCTCGTTTCACAAAAAATGTTTCCAGCCCAGAAACTAGGGAAGCACTGTGGTTAACACGTGCTTCCTTATTTTTTTCATAAAATTAGATATTGTGCTTGTCGAAAATTGTCAATAAGTGATAAAATTTGTTTGGCTTCCATAATATCTCAATATAGAGTTAGATAAAGGCAAACTTTCCGAAAGGGGAGGACGCAAAGCCATGGGTCTAAGGTTCAACTGAACTATGATTGCCAGGTTGCCAAACATAACAGATTTTGATTTGGCTATTCTTTCGTTAGAGTAGCTTTTTTTATGGAGTTATTTATATCAAACAGGGGTGTCATAATGAAAGAGTTTTTTAACTTCAAGAGTATTCGTACCAAGATACTGCTAGGATTTTCGGTGCTCATATTTTTAACCTTGGTTCTGGGAGCATACAGTTATTTTTCAATAAAGCGGATTAATGATGATACTGAAAATATGGTGAATAAGCAACTCCCATTATTGATTGCGGATGAAACCCTGGCCTTTAATATTTCACAAAGAGTCTCGGCCGCACGCGGATATGTCTTGTATGGCTACGAAGGGTATAAAGAAGATTTTATTAAATTAACCGAAGAGAGTAAGCAAATCCAAGAAGAAGTTCTGCAAGCAAGCGATTCAGAAGAAGTTAAAACTTTAATTGATTCAAGTGTTTTATTGCGGGATATGATTATCAACGAAGTATTCGCTGAATATGACAAGGGGAATACAGAGTCGGCTATAGAAATATTGGCCACAAAAGTACAGCCTATGGCTGAGGGATTAATTAGCGGGTTTAGAACTTTGGCAAATAATCGGGAAGCGGCCATGGAAGAACAGGGACAAGAGATTGTTGAAAGTGGTGCTTCGACTATTTTAGTTGGATTAATGGTTTCGCTCGCTGTGATTATTTTAGGAATTGTAACAGCTGCCATTACTTCAAGAACCATTACAAGACCGATACAAAATGTAATGAATCGAATGAGAACCATCGCAGCAGGGGACTTAAGTCAGGAACCTTTGTCAACCACATCTAAGGATGAAATTGGGCAGCTCGTAATGGCCTCCAATCAAATGAATGAGAGTATAAGAGATCTTTTGGAAAAAATTAGCCAGGTTTCTCAAGCGGTCAACGGACAAAGCGAAGAATTAACGCAGTCGGCTAATGAGGTAAAAGAGGGCAGTTTCCAAGTAGCTTCCACGATGCAAGAACTTTCAGCTGGGTCCGAATCACAAGCAAATACGGCAAGTGCGCTTTCAGCAGCTATGGAAACCTTTTCGGCAAAAGTTCAAGAAGTCAATAGCAACGGAGAACATATTTTACATACTTCCCATCAGGTATTGGAAAAGTCCAAGGCTGGCGGTGAATTGATGAGATTATCTGTTGAACAAATGGCGAAGATCGATTCAATCGTGCAAGAGGTTGTTAATAAAGTTAAAGGATTAGAACAGCGGTCAAAAGAAATTTCAAAGCTGGTCTATGTCATTAGAGAGGTTGCAGAGCAAACCAATCTGTTATCCTTAAATGCTGCCATTGAAGCTGCAAGGGCTGGGGAACACGGAAAGGGTTTTGCTGTTGTAGCAGAAGAGGTAAAAAAATTGGCAGAACAAGTTTCACAATCAGTAACTGAAATTACTGTCATTGTAAACAGAGTCCAAAGCGAAACAGGAGCCGTCACGGCGTCTCTTGAGGGCGGATATAAAGAGGTAGAGAAAGGAACCAGTCAAATCGTAACAACTGGTGAAACCTTTGCTGAAATTGAGTCATCCGTTAATCAGATGGTCACTAGTATTCAAGGTATTGCTTCCAATTTATCTGATATTGCAGCAAGCAATATGGAAATGAACCGGTCCATCGAGGAAATTGCAGCCATTACAGAAGAATCTGCTGCAGGGATCGAACAAACCTCAGCCACCGTACAGCAAACAAGCAGCTCCATGGAAGAAGTAGCAGGCAGCGCCGACCACCTTGCCAAACTCGCCGAAGAACTAAACGAACTAATCGGCCGTTTCAAATTGTGAAACAGAGGGACGGTTCTCCCGTTTCATTTTCCGCCACATACTCATACTATTTTTTGTTAAAAAAGACCTAAGACTGTCAGAGAGTCTTAGGCCTTTTCATTGTTTAAGCTAGTACATATTTACCCTTTTACGTAATATCATTGATTTTAAGGTTCTATTATTTATAACATGTTAAAGAGGTTCGTATAAAATTGAGTAAAGGTCAACTTTCCGAAAGGGTAGGACGCAAAGTCATGGGTCTAAGGTCCAATTAAGGCTATGATAGCCGGGCTGCCAAAACAAGGTAAGTTTATTTTAATCTTTTTGGCTATTCTGTCATCGTTATGGAATAATATTTTTGCTCAAAAAGAAAGGATGTCAGTAAACAGGAATGACTAGCATATCTGTTTTAAAAGAGCCATGCCTGAAAAGGTCTTGGCTCATCAATATTTTAGAAAAACATTTAGCCGGATTTTCTATTTCAGCTTATAGTTCGTCTAAAGAAAAGGAACTTTATAAGAATGTAGCGGACTTGATTATTGTTGACCTGGATACAGATGCAAACCATTTTCAACTGGTAGACTTCTATAAGCGGAATCATAAAAAAATTATTGTAGAAACCTCAAATGTTAAACATGCCGACCTTTTGGAATGGTTTAAAAAAGGACTAAACGGCTATTTTTATAAGGATATGGAAGTACAGGAAGCCTTACACGCCATCAAATCGGTTTTACAAGGGAAAACATATATTCATCCCGAATTAGCGTCTGTTTTACTGGCGGACTACGTTAAAATCAGAACGGAACATGTAAGCAGACCAGAGGGGCTTTTGACAAAAAGGGAATGGGGGATTCTTGAGTTAATGGCAAAGGGTTATTGCAATCAAGAGATCGCCGAACTTCTCCATATTTCAGAAAGAACTGTAAAAAATCACGTAAGCTCCATTCTAGGAAAACTAGAGGTCCCAAACAGAACAAAAGCTGTACTTCTCGCCCAACAAATGAGATGGATTTCTATATGATACAAAGGGACGGTTCTCATGTTTCAAAAAGATTGAAACATGAGAACCGTCCCCGTGTTTCACCCCCCAGTTCTTCCGTATTTATCTGTTTTTTGACTCAACAGTAACATCTCCATCTTCTGTAATAACTAAAGTGTTATAGCTTTCAAAGGTTTGCATGTTTGTGATTTCATGTTCTTCAGGCTTAGGGCTGGCAAAGCTTTCCATATATTGATGGTAGACTTCAGGATTTTTAACGAGATGATACAAGTAAATTTTCCTGCCGTCTCTTGTATCGCTCCCTCTAAACAAACAATTATCCCGAAAATGCTCTTTGAGCCAGGATCTTGCTTCTTCATGATTAGTAAACTCCGGCATTTGGTCAAAAAATGAAGCTATTTCGTTTGCATCCATCCACTGCCGACTCCTTTCCAAAACTCCCAAGTATGTCTTTTGATTGATTTAAAGTTACTTTATCCAATCTATGAAAAAATATGAGGCATTTAAAGGAATGACTAGCAGATAGTGAGTTTAAATCTTTTAATTTAGAAGTGATATGAAGGGATTTGCCCCAAATTCTATCTATAATGAAAATTATGAATATTTTGTATAAAAGGATGGAAAGATACACTTTCATGTAGTATATTTGAATCTATTAAGATTTCCTGTCTTACAATAGCGTAAATCCATCAGCCAGTTTGGTTCTTTTCTTTTGTATTGGATGAAACAAGAGAACCGTCCCTCCGTTTCACTAAAATAGGTAGTTTGGCTTATCTAAATTGGGCGGGACGAGGCATATAATGGAATAAATTTCTGAAAATTGGGACTTTGAGAGGAGGTAGGGTTTTGGCGGGGTACATATTTAAGCGAATTCTTGCTGGTGTTGTTACTTTGTTTTTTCTGACTACGATTACTTTTTTTCTCATGCATGCCATTCCGGGCGGGCCGTTTAGTCCTTCTGAGCAGCGGAATGTTCCGATTAGTGTGATTGAAAAGGTTGAAGAGAAGTATGGGCTAAATGAGCCATTAATTGTTCAGTACCAGAATTACTTAAAAAGCTTAGCACAATTAGACCTGGGTATTTCATTTAAGCAGCCGGATGTCACAGTCAATGAATTAATTGAACAAGGATTTCCTATATCCGCAAAAGTAGGAATCATAGCTATTATAGTTGCCCTGATAGTTGGTATTCCACTAGGGATTATTTCCGCCGTGAAGCGGGGAAAATGGGCAGATTGGCTCTCTATGATTATTGCAACCATCGGAATTTCGATCCCCAACTTTGTCATCGCAGTTCTTCTCCTATTTTTGTTCGCAGTTGTTTTAAAAGTCTTGCCAACCTTTGGACTAACAAGCTGGGAGCACTACATCCTACCAGTGGCTGGTCTTTCCTTTTATCCGATTGCCTATATTGCCAGACTAATGCGCTCTAGTATGCTAGAGGTCATGCGCCAGGATTATATTCGGACCGCTAGAGCTAAGGGTGTCCATGAACTGAGTGTTCTCGGCAAACACGCGTTACGAAATGCCATCATTCCCATCATTACGTATCTTGGTCCTCTAGTGGCCATTCTTTTAACAGGAAGCTTTGTCATTGAACGGATCTTCTCGATTCCAGGCATTGGCCGAGATTTCGTAACGGGTATAAGCGACCGTGATTATTCGATTATTTTATCCTTAACTGTCTTTTTTGGAGCATTGATTATCATAGCGAACCTTATCGTTGATATTCTGTATGCTGTGATTGATCGGCGCGTCAAAATCAATGAGTAGGGTGGTGATGATGTGAGCCATATTTTAAAAGTTAGCAAAGAAGAGCCATTCCCAAATGACAATTGGCATGATATACCTGATGAGCTTTTTGAGAGATTAGGAGATTCAAAGAAACGGGATAATGAGGTAATTGCACGTCCCCGCAAAACCTATTGGCAGGATGCGTGGTCAAGGTTTCGTAAGGATCCGCTGGCGATGATCGGCTTGTGTGTGATCATTATCATAACGCTGGCGGCGATTTTTGGACCGATGCTTTCACCGTATACATATCATGGGCAGAATTTAGAAAACGGAAATCAGGGTCCTTCTGCTGAACATTGGTTTGGCACTGATAAGTTTGGGAGGGATATTTTCACCAGAACACTGTATGGAGCGCAAATCAGCTTAACGATTGGGTTTGTTGCAGCAGCAATTAACATGGTGATTGGGGTAATTTACGGGGGGATTTCAGGTTATTTTGGCGGCCGCGTCGATATGATTATGATGCGCATTGTTGATATGCTGATCGCGATCCCTGACCTTTTGTACATCATCCTGATGATGATGTTCCTTGGCAACTCGCTCCAAAGCATCATCATTGCATTATGTATTACTTCTTGGATTGGAACAGCACGAATTGTACGATCACAGGTGATTACTCTCAAACATCAGGAATATGCGTTAGCGGCACGATGTATTGGAGAGTCCAAGTTAAGAATCTTATTTAGACATTTGCTGCCGAATAGTATCGGTCCGATTATCGTAACGGTCACCTTTTTAGTACCTTCTGCTATATTCTCTGAAGCCTTTTTAAGCTTTTTAGGTATCGGGATTCAGGTGCCGATTGCAAGCTGGGGTACACTCGTTAACGATGCAATCCCAACAATATTTACACAGCCTTATCAAATGCTGTTCCCGGCTCTCGCAATTAGTATAACGATGTTTTCATTGAATTTTATTGGGGATGGACTAAGAGATGCGCTTGATCCGCGGCTAAAGAAATAGGGGGTGGCAGACGGTGAAATTACTTGAAGTGGAAAATTTACGGACGAATTTTCATATTGATTCCGGAAAGGTTCAGGCAGTGCGAGGCATATCTTTTCACATTAATAAAGGCGAATCAATCGGCATCGTCGGCGAGTCAGGTTCTGGCAAAAGTGTTTCGATGCTTTCAGTGATGGGGCTGCTTCCTGATAACGCAACAGTTGAAGCAGACCGGATGAGCTTTGAGGGAGTAGAACTGCTGGATATGGATCCGAAGCAAATCAGAAAGCTTCGCGGAAATGAGATTGGCATGATCTTTCAGGATCCAATGACGTCGCTCAATCCGCTTTTTACGATTGGCAATCAAATCATGGAACCGATACGCATTCACTTGCATGTATCAAAAGCAGAAGCCCGGCGAAGAGCCATTGAGCTTTTAAAGATGGTTGAAATTCCTAGTCCTGAGAGCCGTTTAAATCAGTTTCCCCATGAGTTTTCCGGCGGGATGAGGCAAAGGGTCATGATTGCGATTGCTCTTTCCTGTAATCCGAAGCTGCTGATAGCGGATGAGCCAACCACTGCTTTAGACGTAACAATTCAGGCTCAAATTTTAGACCTGATGAAAGACCTGAAAAGAAAGCTAAATACCTCTATTGTGCTGATCACCCATGATTTAGGCGTAGTTGCGAGTATGTGCGAGCGAATTATCGTGATGTACGGCGGTCAGATTGTCGAGGAAGGCACGACCCGGGAGGTTTTTTATAACCCAAAACATCCGTATACCTGGGGGCTGATTCGGTCCTTGCCTAAGGTCACAACAGGTGAGAAGAAAAAATTGATTCCGATTCCGGGAAGTCCTCCAGATTTATTGGACCCGCCTAAAGGATGTCCGTTTGCCGCCAGATGTGAGCATGCGATGAAAATTTGTGAGTTACGCCCGCCGCAGGATACGCAGGTTTCGGATACGCATCGGGTTTCTTGCTGGCTGATGCACCCTAAGGCTCCGAAAATAGCGAAGGAGGTTATGGTGTAATGGCGGCAGCAACTGAGAATTTAGTTGAAGTTAAGCATTTAAAAAAGCATTTCACCTTGAAAAAAGGCTTCTTTTCAAAAAACGCAAGCGTATTAAAGGCGGTAGATGATGTCAGTTTTACGATAAAAAGAGGTGAAACCTTTGGTTTGGTCGGTGAATCAGGCTGCGGCAAATCAACAACGGGCCGGACGCTCCTGAAACTTTATGAACCAACTGCAGGACAAATACTTTTTGACACTCATCCAATCGAAAATTTGGAACATAAGGAAATGCTGCCATTTCGCAAAAAAATGCAGATGATCTTTCAGGATCCTTATGCTTCTTTAGACCCAAGGATGACGGTTGCCGATATTATCGGGGACCCTTTAGATGTTCACCACATCGCAAAGGGGAAGGAACGGATGGACCGGATCAGAGAATTAATCGAATTGGTCGGTTTAAAAAGTGAGCATCTGAACCGGTATCCTCATGAATTTTCAGGCGGTCAGCGCCAGCGGATTGGGATTGCAAGAGCTCTAGCGGTTGAACCTGAATTCATTGTTTGTGACGAGCCGATTTCTGCTTTGGACGTATCGATTCAGGCACAGGTCGTTAATATGCTGGAAGAGCTGCAAGAGAAGTTTGGCTTAACCTATTTATTTATATCCCATGACTTGGCGATGGTCCGATATTTATCTCATAAAATTGGGGTTATGTATTTAGGATCATTGGTGGAGGTTGCCGAAGCGAATGAACTTTACACAAACATGCAGCATCCATATACAAAGGCACTGCTTTCGGCTTCACTTTTACCAGATCCAGATATGGCTGAAAAAAATGAACGAATCCGTCTCAAAGGGGATATCCCGAGCCCAGTCAATCCGCCGAGCGGCTGTGCGTTCCGAACCCGCTGCCCTTACGCGGTGAACGTCTGCAGTGAAGTAAAGCCACAATTAAAGGATATCGGCAACGGTCATCAGGTAGCGTGTCATGTTGTGGGTGACTGACTCTTGTTGCACTAAAGTATGACAGAATATGGACAGATCGCATCAATCAGGTAATAACCAGTCTCATTTCATCTGGTTATCATATAAATTTTAAAAAATAGGGGGAAAACAATGAAGAAAAAAGCTGGTTTATGGCTGCTGTTTTTGTTTAGTGCTTTTGTAATGGCCGCTTGCAGCTCTGATGAGGCTAATAACGATGATTCTGAGAAGGAGAAAAAGATTATTTACGCCCTGCCAGATGAACCTGAGACCTTAGATCCGACGCTTAACGTGTATTCACGTTCATCTGTGGTGATGCAAAACTTATTCAGAGGTCTTTACACGATTGGACCAGAGGGTGTTCCTGTTCCTTCATTAGCAGCGGAAACAATTGTTGATGAATCAGGAACCAAGTATACCTTTAAAATCCACGAAGATGCCAAATGGAGCGACGGAAAGCCCGTTACGGCACATGACTTCGAATATTCCTGGAAACGAGTATTGAATCCAGATGTAGCATCTGGTGCAGCTTTTGACTTGTATTACTTAAAAAATGGCCTTGCTTATAACGAAGGGAAGGTCTCTGCAGATGAGGTTGGCGTCAAAGCAATTGATGATCATACCCTTGAAGTCGAACTTGAAAATCCAACGCCATATTTCTTGAATCTGCTTTGTGCTACTTCTTATTACCCAGTCAGACAGGATGTAGTCGAGGGTGAAGAAGAATGGACGAAATCACCAGAAACCTATTTAGTGACAGGTCCATTCACGCTTGAAGAAATTAAGCCCAAGGAAAAGGATGTCTTGAAGAAAAATCCAAACTATCTGAATGCTGATAACGTGAAGCTGGATACACTTGAAATTGTCTTTATTGAAGCTCCTGAAGCGGAGTTGGCCGCTTATATGAACGGTGAAATCGATGTTTCCGATAACCTTAGTGCTGAAGCAATGGCTCAATACAAAGATTCACCTGAATATACAGTATCCCCGCGAATTGGAACGTATTACTTCGATATCAATGTCACGAAAGAGCCTTTTGATGATCCTCGGGTAAGAAAGGCATTTGGAATCTCGATCAACCGTCAGCAAATTATCGAAAATGTGATGCAATCTACTGAAAAGCCTGCATATGGATTTGTTCCTTATGGGATGCCGCATGGTGTTGAGACTGATAAGGAATATCGGGATGTAGTCGGGAACTTATTTGAAGAAGACGTAGAAGAAGCCAAACAATTACTTGCTGAAGCGGGATATCCTAACGGGGAAGGCCTGCCTGAAATTGAACTCTTGACAATGGCGAGTCAATCAGACAAAGATATCGCTCAGGCCATCCAAAGCATGTGGAAAGAAAATCTGGGCGTGGATGTCAGCATCCGTACCATGGAGTCTAAGGTCTATTGGGACGAACTTTCAAATGGAAACTTTATGATTGCCCGGGATGGCTGGACAGGTGACTACCTCGACCCAATGACAAACTTAACCTTATTTGAATCGGTTAACACAGCGGATGATACACGCTGGGTAAATGAAGAGTATGATGCCTTATTACAAGAGAACAGGGAGATTCTTGATCAGGAAAAGCGGATGGATAACTATGCGAAAGCCGAAAAAATCCTAATGGACGAAATGTCTGTCATCCCACTCTACTTCTATGAAGACTCCTTCCTTGTCAAACCGCATGTCAAAGGAGTCGTCAAGAACTATATTGGCCACACATACTTTGAGTATGCAGATGTAGAGTAGGTAATTTTCACTCGTAGTTCTGGGGATGGCTGTCTCGCCCTGGATTTTTAGAATTCAAAATTGGAAGTACGGGTCAGAATGTTGTTCTATCAGTCAAAATTGGTTTCTATGGGTCAAAATCCCGTTCTATCGGTCAAAATTCCGTTCTATGAGTCAAATCGGGTTGTCTATCGGTCAAAAATGAGGTTCTATCGGTCAAACCCAGGGTTCTATCGGTCAAAATTGAGCTTTTATCGGTCAAAATCAGTTTCTATGGGTCAAAATTCCGTTCTATCAGTCAAAATTAGTTTCTATGGGTCAAAATCCCGTTCTATCGGTCAAAATTGGTTTCTATGGGTCAAAATCCCGTTCTATCAGTCAAAATTGGTTTCTATGGGTCAAAATCCCGTTCTATCAGTCAAAATTGGTTTCTATGGGTCAAAATCCCGTTCTATGAGTCAAATCGGGTTGTCTACCGGTTAAAATTGAGCTTCTATCGGTCGAAATTAGTTTCTATCGCTCAAAATTCCGTTCTATGAGTCAAATCGGGTTGTCTATCGGTCAAAATTGAGCTTCTATCGGTCAAATCCAGAATTCTATCGGTCAAAATCAGTTTCTATGGGTCAAAATCCCGTTCTATCAGTCAAAATCAGTTTCTATGGGTCAAAATCCCGTTCTATCGGTCAAAATTCCGTTCTATGAGTCAAATCGGGTTGTCTATCGGTCAAATCCAGAGTTCTATCGGTCAAAATCAGTTTCTATCGGTCAAATCCAGAGTTCTATCGGTCAAAATCAGTTTCAACGGGTCAAAATCCCGTTCTATGAGTCAAATCGGGTTGTCTATCGGTCAAAATTGAGATTCTATCGGTCAAAATCAGCTTCTACCGGTCAAACCCAGAGTCTATCAGCCAAAATCAGTTTCTAAGGGTCAAATATTTGGTCTTTCACGTAGTACTAATAAAAGAACGAAAGAAAGAGGGGCTAGAGGAGGATTCCTTCTGGTCCCTCTTTTCTCTTTTTATAAAGTAGAATTATTGGTAGTTTCTACTAATATATTTAATTTAAAATAGTGGAAAGTCATTTTTTAAGAGGAGTGGTAGAAGGTGAATGGACTGAAAAAACCAAAAGCCATTAAAAAAGGGGATCGAATCGGGTTAATCGCTCCTTCCAGCCCAGTCAGTCATCCGGATCGGGTAGAGGCCTCCGTTCAAAAGCTAGAGGAATTTGGATTTGAGGTTGCAGTTGGCGAAAGCTGCTATGGACAGTATGGTTATCTGGCAGGCGAGGATTCCCTAAGAGCAGAGGATATTAATCGCATGTTCGCCGATCCAGAGATTGACGCGATTGTTTGTATACGGGGAGGCTATGGCACTCCTAGAATCATCGATCAGCTAGATTATGAGATGATTGAAAAAAATCCCAAACTATTTGTCGGCTATAGTGATATTACAACCTTACATATCGCTTTAAACCAGCGATGTAAAATGGTCACCCTGCACAGCCCAATGCCAGCGTCTGACATGCTGCGCGATTTTGATGAATATTCAGCTGCAGGTTTCCTCCAGGCGATTTCTTCATCGGAGCCATTAGGAGAAATGAAAAATCCGGAAGGGGAAGAAGTCCAATGCCTGGTCAAGGGTGTAGCAACTGGACCAATAGTGGGAGGGAATCTATCATTAATAGCCGCCACGATCGGGACTGCCTATGAAATCGATACGAAAGGAAAGCTATTATTTTTAGAGGATACCGATGAAGAGCCTTATAGCATTGACCGAATGCTCTCTCAATTGAGATTAGCCGGCAAACTGGATGATTGCAACGGGATTATCCTAGGAGACTGGAACAATTGTGTTCCAAAAGATGCTAAACCAAGCTTAACCCTTCATGAAGTATTTCAAGACTTGCTTGTTCCGACCGGTAAACCTATTATCTGCAACTTCAAAGCCGGCCACTGCAAACCAACGATGACTCTCCCCCTAGGTGTAGAAGCTATTTTAGATGCGGACCATTGCAAATTAACGATTACAGAGAGTGCAGCAGTATAGTGCAGGTAGTGCCTCCACATCCGATGCTACTGTTCACTCACCTGGTAAATCTGGTTCGCAAAGAATGTTTCATTTGGCGGAAGGTATTTTTGATCAAACGATTGATTAATGGTTTCTATGCCTTGTTTCAGTAGGTTTATAGAATTAACATAATATTTTTACAATTTGTTAGCCTAATCTTAACACCTTTCATGTTATAACTTTAATAATAACTAGTATAAATAGGTTATAAGAGCTTGGTTGAGTTGCAGAAAAATAAGTGGGGGCTGTCAAAATGATTAGAAAAGCAATTATACCTGCTGCAGGACTAGGAACAAGATTTTTGCCAGCAACGAAAGCAATGCCGAAAGAGATGCTGCCAATTGTAGATAAACCAACGATTCAGTACATTGTTGAAGAGGCGGTAGCCTCAGGGATTAGGGATTTAATCATAGTGACAGGGAAAGGCAAAAGAGCGATAGAAGACCATTTTGACCGCTCTTATGAACTTGAGCAGCGCCTGCTTGAGCGTTCTAAAATTGAAATCTATAAGGAAATTAAAAGTATATCAGACATGATTGACGTTCACTATATCCGGCAGAAAGAGCCAAAGGGTCTGGGGCATGCAATTTGGAGTGCCAGACATTTTATTGGCAATGAGCCATTTGCGGTTCTGCTTGGAGATATTATGATCCATTCAAAAGTACCATGCCTGGCACAGCTTATTCATATATACAGCAAATATCGGCAAAGTGTAATCGGATTAACTCATGTACCAGATACAGAGGTTAATAAATATGGAATCGTAAACCCCTATCAGTTTGAAGACGGACTAAGTCTGATTCAGGATGTGATTGAAAAACCCCTTCAGAAGGAAGCCCCTTCTAACTTAGCCATTTTAGGAAGATATATTTTATCGCCTAAAATTTTTGATCTGCTCGAAAAACAGGAGGCAGGCAAAGATGGAGAGGTCCAGCTGACTGATGCCATTCGTGCACTGATTGGATTAGAGCCGGTATATGGGTTGGAGATACAGGATAAAGTCCTCGATACAGGGAACAAATTAGGATTTATTAAAGCAACCATAGAGATTGCTATTCAACGGGATGACCTTAGACCAGATTTAATCGAATACCTGCAACAGGTCCTTAAGGAAGTCACGATTAATCAATAGCAGGCGAGCGGAAATAAAATGTTTTAAAAGGGTGGGCATATGAAAATTACAGTTGTTGGAACAGGGTATGTGGGCTTAGTAACAGCCGTTTGTTTAGCGGAAACGGGACATCATATAACATGCTTGGATATCGACAAAAAGAAAATTGAACTGCTGCGAAACGGTAAGTCGCCGATATACGAACCTGGTGTGGAAGAGCTAATGGTAAAAAATGCGGACCGATTAGTTTATACGACTGATCCTTTCGAGGCTTACCTGAACGCTGAGGTGATTATGATTGCCGTAGGGACACCAGAGAAAAAGGATGGATCCGCTAATTTGCGCAACGTCTACGAGGCAGGGGAGCAGATTGCAAGGATTGTCCGGCATGACTGTATTGTCGTTGTGAAATCGACAGTTCCCGTTGGAATAAATGATAAACTTGAAAAACTGATCAATGAAAATGCGAGAGACTATGTAAAAATTGAGGTTGTTTCCAATCCTGAATTTTTATCTCAAGGAACCGCAGTTAAAGATACTCTTCATGCCAACAGAATTGTAGTGGGAGTCGAATCTCAAGCAGCGGCTGAAGTGATGAATCGGGTGTACGAAGGATTTAACGTCCCGATAGTGGTAACGGATAGACGAAGCGCTGAAATGATCAAATACGCAGCTAACGATTTTCTCGCCCTTAAAATTTCCTATATCAACGAAATCGCTAACCTTTGTGAAATTGTGGGTGCCAATATTGAAGACGTCACAAAGGGAATGGGGCTTGACCCGCGGATTGGAGACCGTTTCTTAAATGCGGGGATCGGCTACGGAGGCTCCTGTTTTCCTAAAGATACAAAAGCCTTGCACTGGCTTGCTAACTTCAATGATTACGAGATTAAAACCATCAAAGCAACAATCGAAGTAAACGAAAATCAGAAATTAAAACTTATTAAGAAGGCCCGGAAATACTATGATAGCTTTGCCGGCTTAGAAGTAGCCGTTTTGGGACTCACTTTTAAACCGGGAACTGACGATTTGCGGGAAGCCCCCTCTCTCGAAAATATTCCGATCTTACTGGAAGATGGAGCGAATGTCAGAGTATGGGACCCCGTTGGAATGGAGAACTATAAAAAATTGTATCCGGAAGAATTGAGGTATTGTGACCGGATGGAGGAAGCAATTATCGGAGCAGATATCTGTTTGATTTTCACAGAATGGGATGAAATAAAGCATTTTGATATAAATAAATATCGTGAATTAATGAACACCCCAATCGTGATTGACGGGCGGAATTGTTACCGGTTAGAAGATGCAGGGCACGCCGGAATTACATATGAATCAATTGGAAGACCGGTGGTAGAGGTGAAAACAAGGGCGCTTGTTTGAGGCAGGTGCAAGGTACCTGTTTGGCCCTAAATTTTCTTGTTTCACTGGGATGCTTCACAAAGAAGATATGGGAGGGTCGAAGGAGACTCTCCTTTTTAATTAGCATGAAATTTTGTTAAAAAAATAAACTTTAAAGTGGACGTTTAAGTAATATGGTTTTATAGTTATGATGGAGAAAAGGCTACGAAAAAAAGGCGTGTCATAAATGGATTCAGGAACAATTCTGATAATAACCGTATCAACGATTACCATTATTAATATTATCCTTGCGGGCGTTCTTATTTTTATAGAACGCAGGGATATAGGGACAACCTGGGCTTGGCTTATGATTTTATTTTTCTTGCCGATTGCAGGGTTCTTTGCCTATCTTTTATTCGGGAGACAATTAAAGCAGAAGAATTTCTATAATCTATCTGCCGAAGAACGTGAATCCTTTAAATTGGCGATTGATGAGCAGGTAGAGGAAATTAAATCGAGTGAAAAATTTCGCAATAACCACCTTTTGGAGAAACATAGACAATTATTGCTCATGAATTTAAAGTCTTCTACTTCGATTTTGACAACAGATAATGATATTGAAATCTTTAGTGATGGCGAGCATAAGTTTAATGCCTTATTTGAGGATATTAAAAATGCTAAAAAGGAAATCAATATTCAGTATTACATAATTCAACGGGATGCTTTAGGAAAAAAACTGCGTGATGCGCTGACGCAGAAAGCTAAAGAAGGCATAAAAGTCAGGGTTCTTTATGATGAAATCGGTTCAAGAAGGATGACTCGAGGATTTTTCAAAGAGTTAATTAAATACAATGGCGAAGTAGAAGTTTTCTTCCCGTCCTTTGTAAAATTCATAAATCCGCGGATGAATAACCGAAACCACCGGAAACTTTGTATCATTGACGGAAAGATAGGCTATATCGGCGGCTTTAATGTTGGTGACGAATACCTCGGGAAAAATAGGAGGTTTGGCTACTGGCGCGACACACATTTAAGGGTGACAGGGGAAGCCGTCGATCACTTGCAGGCCCGTTTTATTTTAGACTGGAAACAAGCGACCCGGCAAAAAGAAACCCATTATGAGGAATTCTTTTATACGACTGTACGAAATAGCGGAAGTTCTCCGATTCAAATTGTTGACAGCGGTCCTAATACAGATACTGAGCACATTAAAAATATGTATATCAAGCTTATTTTGACTGCGAAAAAGCAGGTTTTAATACAAAGTCCATACTTTATCCCAGATGCGAGTTTTATGGATGCCTGTAAAATTGCCTTACTTGCAGGGGTAGATGTTCGGATTATGATTCCAAATAAACCGGACCATCCTTTTGTCTACTGGGCAACCCTGTCTTACTGCGGTGAATTATTGTCCTATGGAGCAAAGGTATTAATTTATGAAAATGGCTTTATGCATGCGAAAACGATTGTGGTCGATGGAGAGGTCGCTTCGGTGGGAACAGCTAATATTGATACACGCAGCTTTAAGCTCAACTTTGAAGTCAATGCCATCATATACGATGATCAGGTAGCACAGCGACTTGAAGCGCTTTTTATGGAAGATAGTCAAAAAAGTACAGAATTGACTTTAGAAAGCTATAGACAGAGGTCCAATGGCATTAAGTTTAAAGAAGCGATATCGCGTCTGCTGTCGCCAATTTTATAGAAAACATGGGGACGGTTCTTGCGTTCCATTCGTTTCGCGAAACGAATGAAACGCAAGAACCGTCCCTTTGCTTCGAAATTATGCTAAGATGAAGAAAAACGGACATTTGAAAGGGTTGGGCCTTTGATGATTTACCAGCTTAAGATCTCTTTAAAACGAACAAGTCCTCCTGTGTGGCGCAGAATTGAAGTAGATGAAAGCACAACTTTTCATTCACTCCATCATTTAATTCAAATTGCATTTGAATGGGAAGACTATCATTTTCACGAGTTTCAAGTTAGGGATCCGCAAGGGCCGAAAACAACCAGGTTTAACGAGAGCCGCATTGTGATTGGAGATTTGGACGTAGATATTGATTATACATTTTATGTCGATCAAGCTATAAGCGAAAAGCAGGCATTGTTAAATGAATGGCTGGTTCAGGAAAAAGACAAGTGCCTGTATGTATATGATTTCGGAAATTACTGGCAGCATGAAATTCTATTAGAAAAAATCAAGCCTGCCGAAGAGGGAGCTTCCTATCCTCGTTGCATAAAAGTAATGAGAGGGGCACCTTTAGAGGATAGCGGAGGCTCTTTAGACGAAGAAATCGAAATTAATGAAAACGAGGAATTGGAGCAAATTAATACGGCTTTTGCCTGGCATTCATTAGCGATAGGAGTAAAATTATAAAAATAAAAAGAGAAGTAACCGACTTCATTTTTGCGGTTACTTCTTTTTAAATATTCCTTAAAGCGCTATATTAAAAATCTCTAGTCGACGGATCTCCTATACCGCCATAAGCAGGGGGTATATCTTCGTAAAGACTTGCATCGACATCACGAATACTGCCATCTGCAAGGGCTTTCATAATTTCGTAAATTGGAGTTTTCACAGTTTCTTTTAGCATTCCGCTTTGTTTTTGTCCTAACGTTTGGGTTTGACCTTTCACTTCAATGAGTGTAGTGGCTGCGCCATTTAATTGAATGGCTCCAAGACCAGAACCTGGATAGTTCACTTGCGGATACTGCTGAATGGCGCCAAAGGAGGAATATCCTCGCTGTAAAGATTCGTATGCCACTACTGTCATTTGCTTACTTAGTTCCAGGACATCCTCATCGATTTCATACACTTTGCCTGTAAATGGATCTGTGTACGGAACAGTTGTGAATTGGCCAAGAACAGAGATGGAAACAGAACGGTCATCCTCTTCAGATAATTGATTGAAGCCACGATGATGCACGTCAATAACGGCATCAGGCTCAAACTCCTGCACAACACTTGTCACTGCCTTCGCTTCAGGTGAAACGAGGAATCCCGTATTCCAAATATTATTGGTTTCAGGGTTGTTTAGTATAGCTTCAACTTTAGCAGGATCTTCTTTCGTAATGTCAAAATTAAAGTTAGGGTGAAAATCACGGTTAAGGTCATAGCCTGGAATGCCGTAGTCAATCCGGCCATTATTTCCTTGGGCTCTTTCTGTACCCTCGTTATAGTACCAAGGTGCACTTGTGTCTGGAGCCAGCCCAAGTGCTTCTGGATTCCATTCCTGATGACTATACCGAACCGGATATTGTTCACCTTCATACTCCGTCATTGTTCCATCTGGGTTGACCCGGGGCATAATCCAAACCGAAACCTGATCAAGCAGCTCGTTGATTTCTTGCCCGCCAGAATTAAATTTCTGCATCAATTCAACCACAGCTTCTGTGCCTAAAGGTTCGTTACCGTGGATTTGCGTATAAATCAGTAATTTTTTCTTATTTGGGTCATTATCGCCGTATTTTGCTACATACAAGGGACTGCCTTCGTTGGAATAGCCGGCAATATCAAGCTCCATTTTCCCTTTGGACTGTTCTTGAAGCTGTTGCAGACGTTCGAATAATTCCTCATTTGTCATAAAACTTGAGAGTGACACATTTTGTTCAAGTTCTACATAAGGACCATTTGGAGTTGTCTGTGGCTGGGCTAGTACATTAACTGGTGTGAGCGCAAATGGTGCTGCAATGATGGAAGTAGCCAGCACTCCTGTCATTACTTTTTTAATGGTGTTATTAGGTTGCATTCCAATTCCTCCTCGTCAGCTTGGACCAAAATACTGTTTCGTTTCCAAAATACTACTAAAATTCACAATTATCAATAAATTGCGTGAAAAATAGTATAAATATACCAAACTATGTCTTTTGTCTATATATGTAATTCGCTAAAATATCTTATTTTTCTCCAAATTATTTAGTTTAAGTTTTTAAACAAACGTTTGTTTATAGAATGGGGGTTTATGGTCGAATCAAAGACTTTCCTTGTTCTTTCACAAAAACTTTTGTCAAAATTTGAATGTGAAAATTGTAATAGAAACTAGGAAAAATATACTTTATAAAAACTGGCAATTAAACTAAAGTAGTAGAAAAAGACTATCATTAAAGGTGGAAATATGATGGAGACCCGTTTGTATTTTGTAAGACATGCTCACTCTATTTACACTCCTGATGAATTAAAGAGGCCATTGTCTGACAGAGGATCAAAAGATGCAGTAAGAGTTACTGAGTTTTTAAAAAACGAGGGTATTAATCAGGTGGTCTCCAGCCCGTATCGAAGAGCTGTGCAAACGGTAGAAGGGATTGCTTGTTTGATAGGAAAAGAAATAGAAATCGCGGAGGATTTGCGCGAGCGAACCTTAAGCGGGGAACCGGTTGAAGATTTTCAGGCTGCCATTATTAGAGTATGGGAGAATGAGAATTATTCCTGGGAGGGTGGAGAATCTAATTTAGAGGCTCAACAGAGAGGTGTCAGTGCAACTTTTCATTTAATAGAAAAATACCGGGGGAAAAATATAGCCGTTGGAACGCATGGGAATATTATGGTTTTGATTATGAATTATTTTGATTCCAGGTATGATTTTCAGTTTTGGCAGAATCTCGAAATGCCCGATATTTATCAGTTAACTTTCATAGGAACGGAACTAGTCGAAGTAAGGAAGGTATGGGAAAGAAGCAATGCTTAAGTTTAGGTGAAAGCATTACTTCTTTTCTTTTATTCTGACGGGATGAAAGACTGTGCTTCGTTTTCAAGCTGGCGCATTCTTTCGATGATTCTCCGTTTCCGATACAGCATGGTTCCTGCTTCTGAAATGTCTTGCAGCATTGAGCGATTGTTAAACGCACCAAAAAGAATACCGGCAATCGGAATCATTTGAAAGAATTTCTTCCACCCGTATTGGTCGCGATAGGTATAAACCACTTCGCGCCATCCCTGAAGCTGGGAAAGCATCTCGTTAGACTGTGTTTCTCTGCTATAAAAATGTGAGAGTTGGTTCAAGATTGCCTTTTTCCCAACAATATCGGCCGAGGAAAACTGCAGACATTTGACGATAAAAACTCTTTCACTTTTATCATTGGGGTCATACCCATGAATGATAGCGATTTCCTGCAGAGTTTTAAGCGATAGGCCAAGCAGGGCGGGGATGTCAATCGCTAGCGTAAAAATTCCGCCGATACCAGTCGTAGCCCCTTGAACAGTTGCCAGCTTAATCCGGCTTTCCGACAATTCCTGACTCGCTTTTTCCATCACTTCTAACGGCAGGCTGGCAGCACCTGAAATACTGTGGACTTGGGTTCCTGTCTGTTTTTCAAGTGCACGTAAAACTAGCTTTTCAGAAGTTAAATATTGTCCTCCCGTTGAAATATAATTCCCAAGCTCATCTAGAAGAATCCCAATTTTCTTATGTATAAATTTTGGCGTAATCTTATCCAGCAGTTTAAACGGAAGCCGTCCAATCCGCTCCCAAAACCATAGCCCGCTCTGATCCTTCTCCCATTTTTCAATTTTCTTCAACTCATCCTGCAATATTTGCAACTGATCACTCGACAAGCGCCGTCACCACCTGAATATTCTTGTTTCACATAATTAATCTACGGCTTGCATGAATGTATTGTAGCATATTGGGAGGGGAAAGGCTTAATGGGGGCTGGTGATTGGTGGTGGGCTTTGAAAAAGGGGAGCTGAGTCCGAAATTGGGAGTGCTGAGTCTGGGATACGGAGTGCTGAGTCTGGGATACGGAGTGCAGAGGCTGGAAACGAGGGTGCTCGGTCCCAAATATGGGGTGTGAGTCCGGAAAAGAGAGTGCTCAGTTCGGATAAACCGATTTAAGTTCGTTTATATGAGGTCTTAGTTCTGTGAAACTGATTTAAGTTCGTTTAAATGTGGTCTTAGTTCTGTGAAACCAATTTAAGTTCGTTTAAACGGTCCTTGAGTTCGGAAAACCAGTTCTGAGTTCAGTAAAATGAAGTCTGAGTTTCGAAAAACTTTTCTGAGTTCGGTTAAATGGGTCTAAGTTCGGTCAAACGAAACTGTGTTTGATTAATTGGCTCTTCTTTTAACCAAAAGGGCAAATTTCGGAAAAAAGATCACACTCGGTACTATGAACAAAGCTTTGAAAAAATCATCCTTTTCTAAAGAAAATCCACAGTTAATCCTGGCTATAAAGACCAATCCGCGGTGTAACAGGCACTGCATGAATTCACCCTAGTCCTTATAACTATTTATTCTGAATATATTGACTTGTAAGCGATTGCCTAAGTATAATAGGTTTTAAGTTTGTTAGGTTAACTAACTAACTTTGTCCAACCCGGAACCAAAGTGTGTGGGAGGCTGGAAATGAGAGCTGTGGCAAATAATAAGGCGAGTCCGAAGCTGGTGAAGCAGATGAATCGTCAGATGATTTTAAGTGAATTAAAAAGCAATCCGCGGCAATCGCGTGCAGATCTTGCGAAGCAGACGAAGCTGAGCCGGCCATGTGTATCCGAATTAGTTAAGGAAATGATTGATGAGGGATTGATTATTGAAGTGGGTCCCGGTGCTTCAACAGGCGGGAAGCGGCCAATCTTGCTCGAGTATAATGTTAAATCCAATTTTGTGATTGGGGCAATGATTGCGAATAGCCGTCTTTCAGTCATTCTTGCGGATATGCAAGGGGAATGGATTGATCTCGTTCATCGCGATTTTACGATTCCGACGGATGGCTATTTTATCGTACAGCTAATTGAGCAAACGGTTCGAAAACTGTTAGCGGAACAGCATATCCCTCCAGAAGATGTTTTAGGGATGGCGATTGGGATTCCCGGAATTACCTCGAAAACCCAGCAAAAGATTGGTTTTTCGCCAGGGGTTGATTGGGATCAGGTCAATCTGGTTGCAGAGCTTTCTGACAGACTTTCAATCCAGGTGGTTGTTGATAATGATGTCAATATGATGACACTTGGTGAGTACCACCGCGGGTTTGGCGTAAATGTAACAAATCTTGTTTATATGTTTGTCGGTCATGGAGTTGGAAGCGGCATTATTTTAGATGGAAAATTTCACAAGGGCTCACATAGTGCTGCTGGTGAAATTGGTCTCATGCGCCTTGGCAATGATCAAAAGAAAAGTGCCAGCATGGGTGTTTTTGAGAGTAACTATGGTTTACTGGGGATTCAGGAAAAGCTCCAAGAAAGTGGTCTTTCCGCCCAGCAAAATCAGTCTCTCCTTGATTATTTGCAGCAGGCAGAAGCCAGTAATAAAACAGCGAGGTCGATTTTGCATGAAGTCATTGACCATTGGGCAGCAGCTGTGATCAATCTTTCTAGTATTCTTGATCCGCAAATGATTATATTATCTGGTGAGATGGCGATGTTAAATGAAAAGTCATTCAAGCAGTTTACCAGAATTATAGAAAGCTATTTGCCGGAAACTCCGGAAATCAGAGTAACCACTCTCGGTTCTAAAGCAGGCTTACACGGAGCGGTTCATTTAGCATTAGAAAGCTTCTCGCAAGCCGGGCTTATGAATAAAAATGGTTTACATATGTGAAGGGGGTAAAAACATTGAAGTTGAAAAAATGGCTTATTTTAGTTGTAGCTGCTGTGATGATGTTTTTAACAGCATGCAGCTCGGAAAGCAGTAACGGAAATGGCAGTGGAAATGGAGATGGTGAAGCTTCAGAAGGCGGATCTGGAAAACTGGTTATCTATACGGCACGTGATCAGACAATTGTAGATAAGGTCGTAGATATGTTTAATGAAAAGTATCCAGGTGTCCAAGTGGAAGTGTTAACGATGGGAGCACAGCAGATTTTGGAGCGGGTTCGAGCTGAAAAAGCAAACCCACAAGCTGATTTTTGGTGGGGCGGAACTCAAGCTGCACTAATGACAGCAGCAAACGAGGACTTGCTCGAATCATTCACACCTAGCTTTGATGAGTTTATTAAACCTGAACATAAAGACCCTGAAAACCGCTGGTATGGGGAAATGCTGCTTCCTGAGGTTATTATGATTAACAGTGATGTATTAACGAAAGAAACAGCACCACAGGATTGGGATGATTTGCTTGATCCAAAATGGAAGGATGAAATTATTATCCGCGGGGTAATGGCCTCTGGAACCATGAGAACGATTTATTCTGCTATGATTTACCGTCAAGGAGCGGATGATCCTGAAAAAGGATATGATTGGCTCCGTCAGTTAGATGCCAACACGAAGGAATATGCACAGGACCCAACGAACCTTTACTTAAAATTAGCACGTCAGGAAGGAACCATTTCATTATGGAATCTTCAAGATATTTTACTGCAAAAATATGAGCACAATCAGCCATTTGATTACGTCTATCCGGAAAGCGGTGCGCCTATCCTTGTCGATGGGGTTGGTCTAGTCAAAGGTGCGAAAAACATGGAAAATGCAAAGCTATTCTATGAATTTATTTTTGACCCTGAAGTAAGAACCGTATTAGCTAAGGATCTATATCAAATTCCAACTCGTACCGATATTCCTGCAGATCAAATGCCAGATTGGTATAAAGAGCTAGATCTGAAAGAATTAGATATTGATTGGCAAGTAATGGCTGATAACGAAGCAGAATGGATGCAATATTGGGACGAAAACATTAGAGATCAAAACTAAAAAGCTAAAATCAACAGGGTGAAGGATCCTTCACCCTGTTATACATAAGAGAGGTGTCAGCATTGAAAGGTGTCAAGCTTGAACAAGTAACAAAGACTTTTGGGACCGTCAAAGGTGTTGAAAATGTCGATATCCATGTAAAGCCCGGGGAGTTTTTTACGTTTCTTGGTCCCAGCGGCTGCGGGAAAACCACAACACTCCGAATGATCGCCGGTTTTTATTTTCCTTCAAGCGGAAAAATTTATTTCGATAATCAGGATGTGACTACTCTAAAACCAGATAAGCGCAATATCGGAATGGTTTTTCAAAACTATGCACTTTTTCCCCATATGACCGTTTTTGAAAATATTGCGTTTGGGCTTCAGGTGAGGAAGCTTTCTAAAAGTGTAATCCAAGAAAAGGTGGAGCGGGCGCAAAGGCTCGTTCATCTGGATGGATACGGGCATCGGAAAATTACCGAGCTCTCTGGCGGACAGCAGCAGCGGGTTGCGCTCGCGCGTGCCCTCGTGATTGAGCCGGATATTCTGCTTCTCGATGAGCCTCTTTCCAATCTTGACGCCAAGCTTCGCGAGGAGACGAGACTTGAAATCAAAAGGCTGCAAGTCGAGCTGGGTGTTACCACCATCTACGTAACCCACGACCAAACTGAAGCGATGGCCATGTCTGACCGGATTATGGTTATGAATAAGGGTGAGGTTCAGCAAATCGGGACGCCTCAAGAAATCTACAATAAGCCGGTCAACCACTTTGTTGCATCCTTTATTGGAGAATCTAATTTAATAGATAGCGAGATTGTGGAAGTCAATGGAAATAGGGTGACGGTAAAAATCGGCAACGGAACGCTGTTAGTAGGGGATAGAAACAATGCGGCCCCTAACACAGCTTTTAAAAAGGGCAGTCAGGTTAAACTCTCGATCCGTCCAGAAGTAATTGTCCAAGGTGACGGTGCGAATTCTGTCACAGGGGAAGTTCAGCTTGTTGAATTTACGGGCGTAAGCATTAACTATATCGTAAAAGTCGCGAATGAGATGATAAAGGTGATGATCATCAATAAAGGGGAAAAAATTTTAGAGCGCGGCGATTCCATTACACTTCAAGTTCCGGAACATGGAATCTATTTTATAGGCGAATGAAGGTGAGAGCATGAGTGTAGAGCAAACAGAAATACAGGCTAGAAGCAAATGGAGCCGCCTGACTCAGTCGAAGTATTTTGTCTACGTTTTAATTTCACCGCTGTTTTTAGTGTTATTGGCGTATGTAATCTATCCGTTTTACCAAACCTTTGTGCAAAGTCTGAATGGGGCAGAAGGGGGCTTGAGCGGAGGAAATTATCAGCGCTTTTTCAGTTTAGAAAGTACCGCAAACATAGAGGCGCTTTGGACAAGTGTGTATATCTCCATTATTAGTGTCATTACTTGCGCGATTGTTGGAGTCGGGATGGCGTTTTTAATGGAACGCTACAATTTCCCAGGCCGAAAAATTCTATCGGTGTTGGTGCTGGTTCCAATGGCGCTTCCGCCGCTGATTGGTGCCTTGTCCTTTACGTTCTTATATGGTGAAAGCGGGATTATTCCGCGATTCTTCCAGGCGCTTTTACATACAGAGGACGTTCCTTTTTCACTAAACGGCATCGGCGGGGTTATTGTCGTTCACACATTTACGATGTATACGTATTTTTATCTGACGGCATCAGCGGCCATCAAAGAGCTCGACCCGTCGCTAGAGGAGGCTGCCACAAGCTTAGGGGCTGGGCGAATCCGGATCTGGAGAAAGGTCATCTTACCGATGCTCACTCCTGCGATGGTGGCTGCATCTTTGCTTGTTTTTATGATCTCAATGGCTTCCTACACAGCTCCATTGATGTTCGGAGTTGAGAGAACCATGACAATGCAAATCTATCTCTCCCGTACCAATGGAAACCTTGATATGGCAGCGACGCAGTCAACGATTTTATCGATTGTGTCTATTTCCTTCTTGATTATTATGAAATGGTATCAGGGCCGGCGGAATTATCAAAACCAAAGTAAAGGAATTGGGGTTCACCGGACTGAGGTCCGCTCTAAGGCAATGAAATATATTTCCATGGTTTTATCCACGATTGGCGTCATTATTTTACTTTTGCCGATTCTCGTTATTGTGCTGATTTCGTTTTCAGTGGACGGGGAGTGGACGGTGCAAATCATTCCGACTGCATATACACTTGACCATTATATTGCCTTATTTACTGATGAACGGACGTGGAGGCCAATTTGGAATAGTATTCAGATGAGCTTTGTTGCAACCATTGGGAATGTCATCTTTGGGGTAGCTGCTGCATATGCGATGGTGCGTTTGCCGTTTAAAGGGAAAACACTGTTAGATGTACTGATTATGGTGCCGTGGGCGCTTCCCGGAACGGTAGTAGCGGTAAACCTGATTGCCGCCTTTAGTGAACCAACTGTTTTTAGTTTTAATCAGGTTCTAATCGGAACCTTCTGGATTTTGCCATTGGCTTATTTTGTCCGGCACCTGCCGCTCGTTTTCCGCTCGACTTCTGCGAGCCTGATGCAAATGGATCAGTCGATTGAAGAGGCGGCCCGAAGTTTGGGTGCAAGCTGGTGGTATACGTTTAGACGCGTTATTCTTCCTGTAACCGCGACAGGTATTTTGGCGGGAACGCTGCTTGCGTTTGTACAGGGGATTGGTGAATTTGTTGCTTCGATCTTAATCTATGGCGTTTCGACGATGCCTTTATCCGTTGCGATATTTCAAAAACTATACTCCTTTGACTTTGGGACAGCTTGTGCCTATGGCGTTCTGCAGATTGCCTTAATTATTATTGTGCTGTTTATTTCGGAAAAAATCTCTGGCGGAAAAGCAGGAGCCGCTATGTAGGCAAGGTGCCAGAACCATAGTTACAGAATGGAGAGATGCAGATGAAAGCGAGTGAAATTCACGGGAGAGATTCGGAAAAAATCCGGAACGCCAAGTTTGCTGTGCTCCCGCTAGGCAGCTTTGAATATCACGGCCCTCATTCACCCTATGGAACCGATTGTGTTTTAGCCGATGGTTTTGCGGGACGGATTGATCCCTCGCTCGGGGGGCTCGTATATCCGACGGTTCCATATACGGCCTGTCCGGGAAAAACAACAAAGTATCCAGGTACGATTACCATCCGGCCAGCGGTTATACAGGAGTATCTGACCGATATAATCGAGGGGATCATCCGGAGCGGAATCTCTTACATTATCTTGCTGAATGCCCACGACGGGAATATGGGTGTCTCGCGAACGGTAGCAGAGTACGTAACCACAAAATATGAACATGCCAGATTTCTATTAATCAATTGGTGGCAAATGGTGGAGATTAATAAAGCAGAAGAATTGGGTCTAGTAGACACAAAGGGCAGGGGACATGGGGGACCTTACGAAATGTCTGCTACTAAGGCATTTCGCCCCGACCTCGTTCATGTTGAAGAGGCTGACCAGGAATTTAAAGAAACGACACCGCTTTCCAAGCTTCCGTATATTGTAGTAGAAGGAAGTCCTAAAGCATGGGACGGCTATACAGGGATGATCCAGCAAACGTCTTTGGAGCTTGGCAATAAAATTGTAGAGGAAGCCACTCGAAATATGAATGAACTGATAAAAAACTGGCTACATGCAGATGAGTGAATCGAAAGGAAGGACAGGTATGGCACCACTCAGGGAACGACTTTTGGAAAAAGAGGGAACTCAATTTCCTTCCAAAACTTATACGGAAATGGTTTTAAAACCAGCATTTGATGAAGCGAAAGGGCATTTTGTAGAGTCGATGATTCAAATTCATTTCGCTCATTTGATTATGCTGGTGGACGTTGGACTTGTTTCAAAGGCGGATGCCCGTAAAATTATAGCCGCTATTCGGAATTTAAAGGTCAAGGATATTAAAGAAAGTGAATATGAAGCTAAATTTGAAGATCTGTTTTTTAAAATTGAACAGCTTCTGATTGAGGACGCGGGAGATATTGCCGGGAATCTCCATATTGCGAGAAGCCGAAATGATATGGGGATTGCGCTTTACCGGATGACCTTGCGTGAGAAAATTTTGGGGCTGATTGAGTCCAGCCTGCTTTTACGCGAGGCATTAATCGAAATGACCCAAGAGCATATTGATACAGTGATGATCGGCTATACCCACACGCAACAGGCGCAGCCTACTACACTCGCGCACTATTTTAATGCAATGACTGACATGCTGACTCGTGATATTGAGAGATTAAAGGCAGCTTATAAAACGGTAAACAGAAGCAGTATGGGCTCTGCTGCATTGACGACTTCAGGCTTTGCGGTGAATCGTCAGCGTGTAAAGGAATTACTGGGTTTTGAAGAATTAATTGATAATGCCTGGGATGCTGTATCGGGGGCTGATTATATAGCTGAGACTGCTACAGCTGTACAATTGTCAGCCATTAACTTAGGCCGGTCGATTCAGGATTTTCTATTATGGGGAACGCAGGAATTTGGGGCATTACTGCTGGCAGCTCCTTATGTGCAAATCAGTTCAATCATGCCGCAAAAGAGGAATCCGGTTTCGATTGAGCATATGCGGGCATTGTTATCAAGTGTAACAGGAGATGCTCAGACGGTCCTTTTAATGCTGCATAATACACCGTTTGGCGATATTGTCGATACTGAGGATGATATGCAGCCTTATATGTGGCGCGCGCTCGAGAAATTAGGCGGAATCTACCGCTTGCTGGCCAGTGTCCTGATAACGATGGAAGTTGATAAGAAAAAACTGTTGGAGAGGGCACAACAAAGCTTTGCGAATGTAACAGAACTAGCCGATACAATCGTCCGGACTGACCATTTATCGTTTCGGCAGGCACATCATGTGGTAAGTGCTACGGTTAGGGAGCTAATGGATAGCAAGCAGACAGATCTATCTGCGCTTACGCTTGCGATTTTAAATAGGCATGCAGAAAAAATTATCGGCCGTAAATTGAGTCTTACAGAGGAACAATTAAAAGAGGCACTAGATCCGGCTCACTTTGTCAAGATTCGAACGCTTGAGGGCGGACCAAGTCCCGAGCGTATGAAACAAACTATAGAAAAGAGACTTGAGGATCAAGAACATTTAGAAGCATGGCTCCGGGAAAAAAGAGACCATTTAGAAAAGGCCAACCAAGAGGTGATTACAATCTTGAAGAAGTGGATGGAAGACCATGAGTAAAAGAAGGTACCCGTTGCTTGCTGTAGATGGCGGCGGCACGAAAACAATCGCTGTCGTGACCAATGAGAAGGGTGAAATTCTGGGTACCGGCCGTGCCGGGGCGACTAATTATCAGGTGGTAGGCGAAAAGCAGTCAAAGTGTGCACTCCAGGCGGCAATACAGGCAGCAGTGGATGAGGTACTTGCAGGACTTGCGGTATGCGGGACTGCTGATGAAACCGTTGAGAAGGCTGCTGAGGATGTTCACGTTAAGAATGTAAGGGATGAGGATGTTGAATTTGACCGTGCTGTCTTTGCATTAGCTGGAATTGATACAAAACGAGACGAGGCGATTGTGTCCAACATCGTGGAGGCTGCTTTAGCTGGATTGAAGGTAGAGGTTGATAAGGTTATTGTTGAAAATGACTGTTTGTCTGCACTGCTTGGTGCAACTGGAAAATCGCCAGGTGTGCTTTTGATCTCCGGCACTGGCTCGATAGTGTTTGCTCATGACGGAAAAGGGAACTTTATTCGCGCTGGCGGGTGGGGCCACCGTGTCGGCGATGAGGGAAGCGGCTATTGGATAGGCAAGGAAGCGATACGATCCGTATTAAAAATGTATGACGGCCGCGAAAAAACGAAGTCCATTTTAGCTCGGATGATCTTGGAACACTTTGGATTTGGGCACATCGAAGACCTTTACAACTGGGTCTACGGTGAGAATTATTCGGTCGATGATGTTAGTGCCCTCTCGATGGTTGTGGAGAAAGCAGCAGAGCTGGGAGATGAGGCCGGCTGCGCGATTTTAGACAGAGCAGTAAGTGAACTCGAACAGCTCCTGTATGCAGTATTAGGAGGAAATGATGCCTTTCATAGCCGATCCTTTTCTCTCGTCCTGCAAGGAGGCGTCCTCCAGCACAATCACTATATCCGCCAAAAAATCCTAAATAGTCTTAAAAAGACCCATCCGAATCTCCAGCTTATCACGACCCACCCAACCCCCATCCACAACATCATCCAGCGGGGGCTTGGGTAACCCAACCGGAGTTCTGGTAGTTCTGAGCGTGCTTGGAACGACACAGAAAAGCTTGTTTTACAAGTAAATTTTATTCAAACGTTTGTTTAACCCCTTGAAAGCTTCGTCTTTCAGGGGTTTTGTAATTTATCCGCCAATAAAGCATTAATCAAACAGAGGGTCTCATTGTGTGAAACAATGTAACCCCGTACTGACAAGGCTAACTCTACCAGTTATCGTTCAGGGGTCGTGCTAATCTGGCTTAGGGGGGAGCAGGTGACGATCGCTAAGACGTTAACTCGGTAAACCCAAGTTTTTCGAACACTGTCAACATAACTTGCCATGATTCGTAATATATTATATGAAAGTAGTAAATCTCCCTATTTTAATAAAAGGAAAGCACTTTGTTCACAAAGAAATTGGACAACCTGCTCACGGGGACTAATGTTGATATTTAAACATTCGTTTAAATTATGATACATTTCGATGTCAAAATCGATTTTTATATTATTTTAAAATTTAAATTATTGTATGATAGAAATATATAATGAGCAGGGAGTGATCGGATTGTCTTGGGAAAAAGAGTATGAAAAATGGATCCAATTTAAAAATTTAGATGAGACCTTAAAAAAGGCCTTAACTGCAATGACTGACAAGGAAAAAGAAGATAGCTTCTATAAACATTTAGAATTTGGGACAGGCGGTATGCGCGGCGAACTCGGGCCTGGAACTAATCGGATGAACATATATACGGTAAGGCGTGCTGCGGAAGGTCTCGCCAAATATATCGTGGAACAAGGAGAAGATGCGAAGCAGCGCGGTGTTGCGATTGCCTTTGATTCACGCCGCCAATCTCCTGAATTTGCCCTGGAAGTTGCGAAAACGATGGGTAAGCATGGCATAAAATCCTATGTATTTAAAGACTTGAGGCCAACTCCTGAGCTGTCGTTTGCTGTACGCTATTATGGCGCTTTTGCCGGTGCTGTCATAACCGCGAGTCATAACCCTCCAGAATATAACGGATTTAAGGTCTACGGGGAGGATGGAGGCCAGCTTCCCCCTGAAGCAGCTGATACAATTATTCATTACATTAACAAGGTAGAAAACGAGCTGACTGTTGATGTGGCGGATGAAAAAGACCTGCTTGAACAAGGTATTCTCCATTATATTGGGGCAGAAGTCGATCAGGCCTATCTGGAAAAACTAAAAACCATTCAATTAAATCGTGAATTGGTCAGCCGCATTAGTAAAGACCTGAAAATTGTATTCACACCTCTTCATGGTACGGCGAATCATCCTGTCCGTGATGGGTTAAAGGCGTTTGGATTTGAAAATGTAACGGTTGTGAAAGAACAGGAAGAGCCAGATCCAAATTTTTCAACTGTAAAATCACCAAACCCAGAGGAGCCTGCAGCATTTGAAATTGCGATTCGCTACGGAAATGAAACAGGAGCCGACCTCTTGCTTGGGACCGACCCTGATGCCGACCGGCTTGGAGTTGCCGTGAGAAACGAAGGCGGAGAATATGTAGTCTTAACAGGAAATCAAACGGGTGCCTTAATGCTCTATTATCTTTTGTCACAAAAACAAGAGAAAGGAATTCTCCCTGCTAACGGAGTTGTATTAAAAACCATTGTTACCTCTGAACTTGGGCGTGCGATTGCCGAGAGTTTTGGATTAAAAACGATTGATGTGTTAACTGGCTTCAAATTTATCGGTGAAAAAATTAAGGAGTATCAAACAACTGGAGAGTATAGCTTCCAATTTGGGTATGAAGAAAGCTATGGCTATTTAATCGGAGATTTTGTTCGTGATAAAGACGCGGTCCAATCAGCCCTGTTTGTTGCAGAAGTGGCTGCTTTTTATAAATCACAAGGAAAAACACTATATGACGGACTGTTAGAAATCTATCAAAGATACGGCTATTACCGTGAAGGCTTAAAATCTTTAACGTTAAAAGGAAAAGATGGCGCGGAACAGATTCAAGGTATTCTCGAAAGCTTCCGCCAAGACCCTCCGACGTCTATCAACGGGGTTTCAATTGTAACCGTTGAAGACTATGATTCTAGTGAGCGGGTTCACCTTAAAACAGGGGAAAAGGAAAAAATCTATCTGCCAAGCTCGAACGTCTTGAAATACTACTTGGAGGATGGATCATGGTTCTGTGTCCGTCCATCCGGTACTGAGCCAAAATGTAAGTTTTACTTTGCTGTAAAAGGATCGTCACTAGCGGAAAGTGAAGACAGATTAAATCAGCTGCAAGACGCCGTAATGGACAAGGTTCAGGCACTTGTCAAAGCCTAATTAAGAAGCGGGGCACTAAAAGTGCTCTGTTTCTGCCATAAATGAAATTCTGGAACTTTAGAACAAGCCCGAGTATAATTTTACATGGTAATGGGTTAATACATAATGACAGATAGAAAGGAGTCGATCAATCGATGAGTAAAGTATTAGTTTTTGGACATAAAAATCCTGATACAGATACGATTTGCTCTGCCATCGCGTATGCAGAATTGAAAAATAAATTAGGGGTAAATGCGGAACCAGTCCGGCTTGGGACCATTAATGGCGAAACACAATTTGCCTTAGATTCCTTTGGTGTTGAGGTTCCCCGTTTAGTTGAAACAGTGGCTAACGAAGTGAATGAGGTCATTTTGGTCGACCACAATGAGCGCCAGCAAAGTGTAAGTGACATTGATCAAGTCCGCGTGCTTGAGGTTATTGACCACCATAGAATTGCAAACTTCGAAACCAGTGATCCATTGTACTATCGTGCAGAACCAGTTGGCTGTACCGCCACTATCTTGCTGAAGTTATATAAAGAAAAAGGAGTAGAAATCCGTAAGGAAATCGCCGGATTAATGTTATCTGCGATTATTTCTGACTCTTTATTATTTAAATCTCCTACTTGTACAGATGAAGACATCGCAGCTGCAAAAGAATTAGCAGCTATTGCAGGAGTGGACGCTGAGAGCTATGGACTCAACATGCTTAAAGCCGGAGCAGACTTAAGTGAAAAAACGATTAAGGAACTTATCTCTCTTGATGCAAAAGAATTCCAAATGGGCAGCGCAAAAGTCGAAATTGCCCAAGTCAATGCAGTCGATGTCAATGATGTTCTTTCTCGCCAAGCCGAAGTTGAAAGCGAACTCAACAAAGTAATTGCTGAGAAGAACCTAGATCTCTTCTTCTTTGTTGTGACTGACATTCTAAACAACGATTCTGTCGGAATTGCGTTGGGTGACAAAGCAAGTGCCGTCGAACAGGCCTTTGGTGTAAAATTGGATGACAATAAAGCCATTCTCAAAGGCGTAGTTTCCCGCAAAAAACAAATCGTCCCTGTATTAACAGATGTTTTGTCAAAATAAAGGTGTGAAAAAGAAACAACTCTCCGTATAGAGCGGGGGTTGTTTTTTGTTTAGGATATGGGTCGAAATCTGGTTCTATCGGTCAAAATCAGTTTCTATGGGTCAAAATCAGTTTCTATGGGTCAAAATCTGGTTCTATCAGTCAAAATCCTGTTCTATGGGTCAAATCCTGATGTCTATGGGTCAAAAAAAGGTTTCTATCGGTCAAATCACAGGTTTTATCGGTCAAAATCAGTTTCTACGGGTCAAAATCTTGTTTTATCGGTCAAAATCAGTTTCTACGGGTCAAAATCTTGTTTTATCGGTCAAAATCAGTTTCTACGGGTCAAAATCTTGTTTTATCGGTCAAAATCAGTTTCTACGGGTCGAAATCTTGTTGTATCGGTCAAAATTGGCTTCTATCGGTCAAAATCTGGTTTTATCAGTCAAAATCCTGTTCTATGGGTCAAATCCTGATGTCTACGGGTCAAAAAAAGGTTTCTATCGGTCAAATCACAGGTTCTATCGGTCAAAATCTAGTTCTATCAGTCAAAATTGGCTTCTATCAGTCAAAATCCTGTTCTATGGGTCAAAAAAAGGTTTCTATCGGTCAAATCACAGGTTCTATCGGTCAAAATCAATGGCTACAGGTCAAAATTTAGTTCTTGTTGGCGGGGTGGGGTAATGCAGCAAAACTCCAAATAAAAAAGCAACCACCCTACCCCAGACAGGGAAGGCAGTTGCTGTTTTTGAAAACTTTCGAGCGGTCACAGTTCAACTCAAGTGTTGCCGGCACCTGAATATCGGTTAGACCCAAGTTTCCAAAAGGATCAAGTGTTACCAGCACCTGATCTTTTTTAGTGTTGACCATTACTCTCGACTTCATGCAGAACTATTTCGGAACAACGAAGCAGAGGCCATCTTTCGCAATAACCCCATTCGTTTTCCTCCATTCATGTAATTTCCCTCTTTTTGTAAGAATTTTATCTGGCAATCATTGAATATTTCACCAAGTGGCACAAACTTTAGAGGGAAAATTTGAATACCTATAAAAAGTTATCGATATGAATAGTAGTCAAATTGCTTAAAATTCCCGTACTATTGCCGATAAATAAAGGAAGAATGTTCACATTAAGAAAAAATTAATTTTAAATATCCTGGTTTTTAATAAAGAAAAACCACAGCAGCAGCTAATGGCCAAATCAACGAGGGGGTACATACTTAGTGCATATACAGAAGCTTCCACCACATACGATTACTCTCAGAAAGAGAGATATAGTTGAACGCAGAAATCACCTAAAGGATGATTTTTATCATGCGTTAACGGTTTTAGGGTCTGAAAAAAGGTTTGGTCAATTATTGCTGAATCCCGATGATTTTTCATTTGTTGAGGATCTCTTTATCCAAATTGTATTAAATGAAAAAGTATATGCCCTTTTACAAACATTAAAAAGCTGGGAAAAATACTCCTATTTTCATTCGATTGATGTTTTTATATCAGGTATTTTACTGTTAAAAAAGTTTCGAGTCGCTAATCTTGAAACAATGGGAGCCGGGCTTTTACTCCATGACATTGGAAAAATTGAAATCCCAAGGGAAGTTCTCGCAAAACCATCATCGCTTTCTGATCAAGAAATTGAAATTGTAAAGGAGCATCCGGTAAAAGGCTACGAGATTTTAAAGAAATATTCATTTTCAGAGCAGATATGCAGGATGGCGCGAGATCATCATGAACGCTTAAATGGCAGCGGGTATCCGAATGGAGTATTCGAAAAGGATATTCCGATTGAAACAAAAATTTTAATGATTGTCGACGTATATTCAGCCCTTACACTGGAAAGACCCTATCGGCCGCCGATGTCTGCCGTCGTTGCCATGCAAGTACTCCTGCATGACTCCGGTATGTTTGATACTCAATGCCTGCAAACTTTTATGGATATGGTTCATATTTTTCCAGAAAAGCCGGTTATGCAAAACTTCTAGTAAAGAGAAAAACCTGTCACTGAACCTCAAACGGTTGGGTAACAGGTTTTTTTATTAGGGCGACTCATTCATTCCTTATCCTGAAAAAGTCCTCTTTCATCCGGTCCATCAGTGCTGCCATTTGCGCTCTGGTTGAATTGGCTTCAGGTTTAAAAAGGTTGTTGTCATAGCCTTGTATATACCCTTGCTGATAAATCGCAATGATAGATCTATACGACCACCTATCCATTTCCACATCGGTGAATGGACTTTCCGCAGCTGGCTCAAGCGGGTAGTTAAAAATATTATTTAAAATTTGCGCGAGCTGTTCTCGTGTAAGCGGGTCATTAGGTCCGAAAACATCAGGCCTTTTCCCGTGCAGATATCCTAATTCTCTTGCAATCTCAATTTCGTTTCGGGCCCAGTGCCCTTTTAAATCTGTAAACTTATATGCGTTTGGCTTCATTTCATCTTTTCCGAGTGCCCGTACTAAAATAACAGCTCCTTGAGCACGAGTCAGAGTAGAGTTAGGTGCAAAGGTCGTACTCGTTGTTCCGAGCATCCACCCTTCCTGTGAGACAAAATGGATATTATTTTCTGCCCAAAAGCCAACCGGTACATCCTTAAAATAACGGCCATTTAACCATAACGTATAAAAATCCCAAATAGAGTGAGTTTCCTGAGATAATGACCACGAGCCTGTCCCATTAATGCCATATTTCATAGGAAGCCGGAGCTTCGATTTAATCGATCGTTCATTTTCATACCAAACCACATATCGGCCTTCTGTTAATTTTGTGCTTCCAAGAAAAGTGGATTTTCCTTTCGGAATAGTAAACTCAGCGTAGGGAGTCTGGCTCTTTTCATCAAATCTGTATGCCCCATTAAACTGGTCAACGAGGGGTTCAACTTTATTCATGGAAATTCCTTTTCCTGTAATAACCTGATTCTCTAATGTCGGCCCGTCTAGCTTCCAGATTCGTCCATAGAAGGGGAGTCCAATCACAATTTTATTTTTGGGAACCCCCAGATTGATCGCATATTGAATCGAACGTTCAGCAAACCCTAGGCTGGCAACAGCCCCAATTGGACTGTCTGGGGCTTCCCATGTTTCATCATAGGCCATAATCATCAGGTAATTAGCATATTTGGACAGGGCTTTATAATCATAAAAACCGTGCCAGCCTGTTTTCCAATGATTCGGATTGGCTGCAACGGAAACAGAAAGCTCTTTCTGACTTGGAATCTTACTTCGCAGCAGCTTCACAAACTCGGTAAAAGCGTCCCGGTATTCATGCCCCACGCCTTCAATATCGACGTTTACTCCATCTAAGTGATAAGCATTTATAGCCGCAACAATGTCATTTACAAGTTGCTCTTTATTGTTCAAAGCATTGATTCCCGCAGTTTTATTCCAGTGGTTTGATAAAAAAGGCACGACTTTGATCCCGCGTCTGTGCATCTCTGTAATAAAAGCTGATTGGAGAGTCCAATTTACATTCAGCTTACCTTGATCAGTTATATCAAAGTAATTTGGAGAAATAACATTGAGGCTGTCATTCGTTCGGCTGATGTGGGTTATATACTGGTTTGGATTTCCAAAATATAAGTAAGACATATTAAACTTAGCAGACGCAGGCACAGCAATGGTAAGAAAGACAACCGTAAATGAAAGGACTACAATCATGAATGTATTTTTATCGTTCATTTTTATATCCTTTCAATTTATTATTAATCATTTATTAACTAGTCAACATAGAACGCGTCAAACTGATACTCCTCATCCTTAGGAGTAATCGTATATTGAATCCCATTGTATTCAATCGTTCTTTGCTGAACATTTTCAAAATTAGCGTTTGGCCCAATCCCAAACTCATTAAACAGATAATCCGCATGATGGGGCTCTGTTCCGGGATTAAGGATTAAATAAATTTGACTCATGGCAGTCAATAGCTGAAAACGCTCCGTCATGGTTTCTGCACGTTCATTTACCTGTAAGCCTCTGATGGTATCATCGTAAACATATACGCGAAGAACGAGGCCATTCTGGAAATCTGATATATACATGACCCCTTGATCAATTGGAGTTTTTTCAAATCTCCTTATTTCTAAGGCAGTGCCTTGTTCTTCTGATAAAGAATTCCATCTCTCTTTGAAATCATGAAAAGCCAATCTATCTGCCTGAGAAATCTTTTCGCTTTGATCCGTCTCGTCATCCATTTCATTTGGTACGAGCTTTGTTTGGTGAGGAATCTGTCCTGTAGGATTCTCTATTTGATCGGGAGCCGGAGGCAATTGGTTTGTTAGTTCCTGATACGGGTCAGACCCATCAAGATTTTCTTGTGATTCATCCTGTTGCTGGGGACTGCAGGATACCAAGAGAGACACTACTGCAATACCTTGAAGGAAATGTAAAAAATGCTGTTTCATACAATCACCTTTCTTTTTGAACATCTTTCTTAGTTTCTTCAAAAAGCGGCGAAATATGAGAAGAAAAGGAAATTGATGAAAGATTGGGAATCGAAAGGGGAAGTAATTCTTAGCAAGTTTGATCCACTTATATCAGCAATCGCCATATACTATTCAGAGAGTGAAATCGGTGGAACACCAGTCGCCCCATTGTACGTTCCAGTTGATTTTGCTTTTCTTAGCGGATTAATGTTCCGCTATTTCGAAAAAAACCGCTGTTTTGCAGACTAAAGCGGATTAACGTTCCGCTATTTGACGAAAATCATTTAAACATTGCTCGGTTTCGTGTAAATAACGGAACCAGGGACCGATAACTTTTGAAAAATGCCGGTTTTGTCTTAAATAGCGGAACCATGGCCCGTTTGCACTCCGGCCGCTGTTTTATTGCTTGCAAAAAAGGACACCAGCTCCGTTGAACCGAATGTTCAATCCAAACAACGATTAAAATTTATACACTTAATGCGAAAGTTGACTTATTAAAAAAATAAGTTGTTCGAAAATTAAAATAGTAATAAAGTTAAACTAACAGATGATAGGGGGTTATGATTTGAAACCAGTTATTGGGATTACATCACATGTGGAACTAGACTGTAAGCATACCTTAAACCATGATTATATTCAGGCTGTATTGGAGGCAGGGGGAATTCCGGTTATTTTGCCGATTGGCATAGATGATGATGTCGACCAGCTGCTGGAAAGACTGGATGGAATCCTGGTTACGGGTGGCGGGGATATAGATCCGACTTTGTTTGGAGAAGAGCCTCATGCGAATTTAGGGATGATTTCACCGGGGCGTGATAGTTCTGAGTTGGCAATTATTGTGAAGGCACTAGCCCTAAATAAACCGATTTTGGCAATCTGCCGCGGGATTCAGATTCTCAATATCGCGGTAGGAGGAGATATGTTCCAGGATATTTATGCGCAGCATGATCAGCAGCTTCTTCAGCATTCACAAAAGGCGAGCCGCTCTCACTTATCCCATTATGTCAATGTAGAGAAAGATAGTTTGCTAGCTGACATTGCGGGACAGACCAAATTTAAGGTCAATACATTCCATCATCAGGCAGTCCGTCATGTTCCGAAACCACTCACAATTTCGGGAACCGCATCCGATGGAATCATAGAAGCGATAGAGAGTGTAGAGCATAAGTTTGTACTCGGCCTGCAATGGCATCCTGAACCACTAGCTGCCAATGGGGATGAGATTTCGAAAAAGATTTTTAAACGTTTTATCCAATCTTGTTAAGAGGTGAACATTATGAATGTAATTGACTTACACTGTGACGCACTAATGAAATTGTACGATTCTAAAGGAAACTTGACGTTTAGTGATTCTCCCGAGCTAGATACCAATAAAAGAAGGCTTCAGGAAGGCGGCGTAAAGACTCAAGTATTTGCAATTTTTATTGAACCTTCCATGAAGGCAGAAGAAAAGTGGCAGGCTGCGCTTGATCAGGTTCATTATTTTTACACGGATGTGCTTGGCAACAACCCTGAGATGAAGCAAATCAAAGCATGGGAGGATTTTGACAATCTTAAGGACGGCGAGATTGGTGCGATGTTAAGCCTTGAGGGCGTTGATGCGATTGGCAATGATATGCATAAGCTCAGTATCCTTTACCAACTAGGCGTCCGTTCCGTGGGGTTAACCTGGAATAACGCGAACCTGGCAGCGGATGGAGCTGGAGAGCCGCGCGGTGCCGGTCTTACGAAGTTTGGCCGTGAAATTGTTGCGTTCCTCAATGAGCATAAGATGTTTACAGATGTCTCACATTTATGTGAAAAAGCTTTCTGGGATGTCATGGATTGTGCCGACTACCCAATAGCCAGCCACTCCAATGCGCGGGTGCTCTGTAATCATGTCCGAAACCTGTGGGATGACCAAATTAAAGCGATGTTTGCGAAAAATGGTTTAATACATGTTGTGTTTTGCCCGCCGTTTATCAATGAGAGCGGGAGGGCAACCATTGCTGATATAATTAAACACATCGATCATCTTTGCTCATTAGGAGGAGTCAGCCAAATTGGCTTTGGTTCGGATTTTGACGGGATTACAACCTACCCTGTTAACTTAGAAGATTCCTCTATGTATCAAAATTTAATCAATGAACTATTAAAATATTATTCAGAGGATCAAGTGAAGGGCTTTGCATACCAAAACTTTTTAAATCATCGTCCTAAATAAACGATATATGTGGAAAACAGTAAACTGATTAAGCAAAAGCTAAGACCGACAAACCAATAAATTTTCGCAGAAGGGAAGGATTTTCGGTACCCCCGAGTCCTTTCTTCTTTTTTACCTTCAATTTCTTGAATAATCTGCTCTTTTTTACTAATAGTTTTAAAAAAATGCTTAGTACTCCTAATAAAAGCTGTAAAAAACTGTCCTTCAATTAAAAGTAAGACCCCGCCAATCATTAATAAGAAAAGTCCTATTAAAAAAACACTATCCATCCAGTATAAAAAACTCCACCCCTGATCATAAAAGAAAGGAATGATAACGGATAAGAGCAGCGATGTGCCAATGATCGAAATATTTTTTTTCAAAACAAAACAACTCCTATATCTCTAGTATTCTCAGTGTATCATGTTACATAAATATTTCGAATAGTTTAATAGATATCTTGCTATTATTGGTTGGAACATTTACAATTATTAAAAAATTCTATTTTAAGAGGGGGAACATGGATGAAGAGAAAAGGCTGGTTTTCAATATTAATTCTACTGTTACTGGGCTCTATGTTTTTGTCAGCATGTAATTTTGGATCATCGGGCGGTGACAGTAGCTCAGACGGTAATGGTGAGGGAGATGGAAGCGGAACAGATAATACAGATACTGAAGTCGCCCAAATTTTAAAAATGGATGCCTCAGCTGATATTCCTACATTAGATTCGACGCAAGCACACGATGCTGTTGCTTTTACTGTTCTGAATAATGTCAATGAAGGATTATATCGTCAGGATCAAAAGCATCAGCCAATTTTAGCGATGGCAGAGAATCACGAGAAGAGTGATGATGGACTAGTACATACCTTTACTCTAAGAGATGCAAAGTGGAGTAATGGTGAGCCTGTCACAGCCCATGACTTTGAGTATGCTTGGAAGCGGGTTATGGCTGAAGCAGGACCATATAACTTCATGTTTGTAACGGCAAGCATTAAAAATGCAGAAAAGATTATGAATGGTGAGGCAACTGCTGACCAATTAGGTGTTACCGCAAAAGATGATAAAACACTTGAAGTTACTCTAGAAGCACCAAACCCATTGTTAGAAACCTTGCTTACTTTCCCGACATTCTTGCCACAAAATCAGGCATTTGTTGAAGAAATGGGTGACCAGTACGCTCTTGAAGCGGAAAATATCTTAGCAAATGGACCATTTAAATTGGTAGAGTGGACACAAGAGCAAGGCTGGAAATATGAAAAGAACCCGGATTATTGGGATGCAGCTAACGTAAAATTGGATGAAATTCATGTCACGGTTGTAAAAGATTCAATGACGTCAGCTAACCTATTCGAAGAAGGTACACTGGATCGCGTGATATTATCTGCTGAATTAGTTGATCAATATAGCTCTCACGAAGATTTTTCACTTTCCACACTTTCAGGGATTGGGTTTTTACGTTTTAACCATAATCACCCGGCTCTTAAAAACGAAAATATCCGCAGAGCAATTGACATGGCCATTGATAAACAAGGCTTGACAGATGTTATTATGAAAAATGGTGCACAGCCATTGTATGGAGTTGTCCCAGCTGGCTTCTATTTCTCACCTGACGGAAAGGATTACCGTGAGTTGAACGGTGACTTCAATAAGGGAACAGTCGAAGAAGCTCAGGAGTTATGGCAAAAAGGTCTAGAAGAGATTGGCCAAGATAGTGTTACTGTATCGATTAATACTTCGGATGCAGAGTTAAGCAAGAAAATTTCTGAGTATCTGCAAGCGCAGCTGCAAGAAAATCTTCCAGGATTTACGCTGGAAATTAAGGCTGTTCCTTTTGCACAGCGTCTCGAAATTGAAAAAGCGGTTGAATATGATATTTCTTTATCAACTTGGGGGCCAGACTACAGTGACCCTATGACATATCTTGATATGTGGGTTGAAGGCAACTCTACAAACAGAATGGATTACGTTAATAATGATCTAGATTCTCTTGTAGAACAAGCCAGATCAGAAACGGATCTTAGTGCACGTTATCAGATGCTTCTCGATATTGAAAAAATCCTGCTTGAGGAAGATGCTGCCATTGCACCTTTATATCAATCAGGTCAAGCTTTATTACAGCGGAGTAAGATTAAGGGGTTAGTCCAACATCCAAGTGGTCCAGATTATTCATTTAAATGGACATACATTGAAGAATAAGCATCACGTGTAAATGCGGCAGAAACGCGAGAGTGTATCAACTGGTGCACTCTCGTTTTCTTTTAAATGTCCTGTCAGTCTAAAATGCTTTTAAAAGAAATGAGGTGTTCATGTGAATCGATATTTCATACAACGGCTAGGCTATATGCTCATTACGTTATTTATTATCGTAACGATGACATTCTTTCTCATGAATCTGCTCCCCGGAACACCGTATACCAACCCTGAAAAATTAACGGACCAGCAAATAGCTGTTTTAAATGCAAAATATGGTTTGGACAAGCCTGTGGCGATTCAATATGTCCAGTATTTAGGGAATCTTATTCAGGGCGATCTTGGTTATTCCTTTCAAAAAGAAGGACGTACGGTTGAAAGTATGATTAGTGATCGGATTGGTCCTTCTGCCTTAATTGGTTTTCAGGCCCTTATCTTCGGTACGATTGTAGGGCTTGCCCTCGGTATTCTTTCAGCTTTGCGGCACAATACGATTTATGACTATGGTTCTGTAATCCTGGCTGTTCTCGGGATGTCCATTCCCTCATTCGTCTTTGCCGCCTTGCTCCAATATTTTATCGGTCTCAAATTAGGCTGGCTTCCTGTTGCCTTATGGGAAAGCTATGAATATTCAATTCTCCCATCTCTAGCCCTGTCGGTTACGGTAATTGCGACGGTTGCCCGTTTTATCCGGAGCGAAATGCTAGAAGTATTGGGACAAGACTACGTCATAACGGCAAGAGCGAAAGGGCTTAATGAAACAAGCGTTATTACCAAGCACGTAATTCGTAATGCCCTCATTCCGGTTGTGACGATGCTCGGACCTCTTGCCGTATCGATTATGACAGGAACACTCGTTATCGAAAAAATATTTTCTGTTCCGGGACTAGGTGAACAATTTACATTATCCATCCTCGTGCTCGATTACAGTGTCATTATGGGAATAACGATATTCTATAGCACGCTGTTTATTCTTGTCGTATTTATCGTCGATATTTTATACGGAATACTAGATCCTCGGATTAATTTAAAGCGAGGTGAAGCAGCATGAAGCTAGAGATCAACAAACCAACGAAAGTTGCCATTCATAATAACACAACTTTTCATACACAACCTACTGAAATTACAGATGATTTGTTTGTAGCAGCCCCGCTTGATCCGGAAAAAGCAGAGGAAATTACAAGCCCGCCGATGTCCTTCTGGAAGGAAGCCTTTTATCGTCTGGCAAAAAATAAAGGAGCCATGATTTCCCTTGTCCTGCTAGTGGTTCTTGGTGCGATGTCGATTATCGGTCCGCTTTTAACAGATTATCGATATGACGAGCAGAATATAGCTCATACGAACCTGCCGCCCAAAATACAAGGGCTAGAGTGGTTAGGGTTTGATGGGATAGACGCTAATGGGGTAGATCAATATGAAACCCGCGGAATTGAAGCAAATCATTGGTTTGGAACCGATGAATTTGGCCGTGACTTATGGACGAGGATTTGGACAGGTACTCAAATTTCCTTGTTTATTGCAATCGTTGCTGCCCTTCTCGATCTGGTGATCGGGGTCGTATACGGAGGAGTCTCTGCCTTCTTTGGAGGCAAGGTAGATAATGTGATGCAGCGGATTATTGAGGTATTGGTAGGGATTCCGAATCTTATCGTTATCATTTTATTTATCCTGATTTTAGAGCCGGGTATAAGATCTATTATTTTAGCGATGATTATCACCGGTTGGGTTGGGATGGCCCGGATTGTTCGCGGACAAGTCCTGCAATTAAAGGGGCAGGAATTTGTGCTTGCGTCAAGGACGCTGGGTGCTTCTAATTCACGTCTGATTTGGAAGCATTTGTTGCCAAACGTAATGGGACCAATCATAGTAACTGTAATGTTCACGATCCCAACTGCGATCTTCTTTGAAGCTTTTTTAAGCTTCATAGGTTTAGGTCTTCAGGCACCACTAGCCTCATTGGGGGTATTAATTGAAGACGGATATCAAGCGATGAGGTTCCACACCTATAAGCTGTTCCTCCCAGCCTTGATTATTAGTGTGGTTATGATTTGTTTTAATCTTCTAGCAGATGGACTTCGAGATGCGCTCGATCCGAAAATGAGGAAGTAGGGGGGATCGATTATGACAGAAACGATATTACATGTAAATAATTTGCATATTTCTTTTAACACCCAGACAGGGGTAGTTCGTGCAGTCAGAGGGGTAAATTTTGAGATAAAAAAGGGAGAAACGCTTGCAATCGTAGGTGAATCAGGCTCCGGAAAGTCAGTCACAGCCAAGTCGATTATGCGATTATTGCCTAAACATAACACCATTATCTCTGACGGGACCATTACCTATGAAGATAAAAGTCTCTTAGATTTGTCAGCGAAAGATATGGCCCATATTAGAGGTTCTGAAATTTCGATGGTCTTTCAGGATCCGATGACCTCTTTAAATCCGACGATGAAAATTGGAAAGCAGATTATGGAGGGATTAATAAAGCATCAAAGCCTATCTAAAAGCGAAGCTAAGAAACGGGCAGTTGAAATGCTGGCGATGGTTGGAATTCCAAACCCTGCGGAACGACTAAATTCGTATCCTCATCAATTTTCTGGAGGAATGCGGCAGCGGGTTGTGATTGCAATGGCCTTAGCATGTAACCCGAAGATTTTAATTGCTGATGAACCAACAACAGCACTCGATGTTACAATTCAGGCGCAAATCCTGGATTTAATGAAGGATCTCCAGGAAAAAACAGGTACTGCCATTATTTTAATTACGCATGACCTTGGGGTAGTTGCTAATATGGCAGATCGGGTAGCCGTTATGTATGCAGGCAAAATTGTCGAACAGGGAACACTTGATGAAATCTTCTATAGCCCTCAGCATCCGTATACATTGGGACTATTACAATCGATGCCGAAACTTCATGCCAAGCGGTCAGAACCTTTGATTCCAATTCCGGGAACACCGCCAGATATGGCAACCTTAGGAAGCGGCTGCTCCTTTGCGGCTCGTTGCCCTTATACCATGAAGGTTTGCCATCATTTCTCACCGGAAGAAACAACGATTGAAGGCAATCATACGGTCTCATGCTGGCTTCAGGATAAGCGTACACCTGCGGACCTCCGTCCAGCCGCGATTGTAGGGGGAGTGAAATAATGAGCGCCAATGAAGTTTTAGTCGAGGTAAAAGACCTCGAGAAGCATTTTAAACTGGGGAAAAAGAGCATTCTCCGTGCCGTGGACGGCATTAGTTTTTCCATTCATAAAGGGGAAACGCTTGGTCTCGTTGGAGAATCCGGATGCGGAAAATCAACAGTTGGCCGAACCATTACCCAGCTTTACACGCCCACTGGCGGGGAAGTCCTTTTTAATCAAGAGAAACTTCATGCTGCAAGATCTAAAGAAGAACAAAAGAAATTCAAACGCAGCATGCAAATGATATTCCAAGACCCGTATTCTTCACTCAATCCGCGGATGACGGTGCAGGAGATTATTGGGGAAGGACTTCTAATCCATCGTCCGAACATGTCCAAGAAAGAACGGGATTACCGAGTTGTCGAATTATTAGAAATGGTAGGACTAAACCAAAAGCATGCCTACCGCTATCCCCATGAGTTCAGCGGCGGCCAAAGACAGAGGGTTGGGATTGCCCGTGCACTGGCAGTAGAGCCGCAATTTATTGTAGCAGATGAACCGATTGCGGCCCTAGATGTATCGATTCAGGCGCAAATTGTAAATTTGCTGAAAAACCTGCAAGAGGAAAAGGGATTGACCTATTTGTTTATTGCCCACGATTTATCAATGGTCAAGCACATCAGTGACCGGATTGCGGTTATGTACCTTGGGAAAATCGTTGAAATGGGTGAAAGTGAAGAGCTCTATGAAAAACCGCTGCACCCTTATACAGAGGCACTGCTGTCAGCGATTCCGCTTCCGGATCCAAAGCTTGAGCGAACCAGGGAACGGATTATACTTAAAGGAGACGTACCGAGCCCAACCGATTTACCAAGTGGCTGCCGTTTCCGGACACGCTGCCCGAAAGCAATGGATATTTGTTCTCAGGCGGAACCAGCGTTTCGCGAAGCAGAACCTGGCCGGTTTGTCGCATGTCATTTGTATGAATGAGAGTTTTATAGATTATTAGTTTTGCGGCTAGTCCCCGGGCAGGGGCTAGCCATTTTTTATATAATTTTTAAAAATTCGTGGAGAGTTTTTTATGAGTAAGTGAAGCATTCTCTATAGTGGGGCAATCCCGCAGTAATTTTTATTAAATATTTTATATTTTTATTAGTATTCTCTGTTTTAATAATGGGGGATTTTACTATTAACTTTAGTTCGGTATTGGAATCGCGCAAGAATCGATAAATGCGCGCAACAATCAAAAAATACGCGCAAGAATCGAAAAATACGCGCAAGAATGGGTCTGAATTGCGCAACTGTTAATTAATGGAAACAAAAGAGCGTGAAAATGTGAATTGATAGATATAACCCGCATCCCCCTATCACCTCCACATTCAATGTAAGGATACCGCACGTCATCCACACCCTTGAACTGCAGCAACTTCAAAAAAATAAAATTAAACAAAATATTGAGAAAATTCACCATATGTGTTATCCTCGTTAAAAGGATTTCCTTCAACACCGTCAATTATTGAAGTTTTTCCTTCGCTTTGCTCCAATTTAAAAATATTAAATTTAAAAATAGGAGTCTGCCATGCAGCAATTGAAGATGTCGATTGAGAAAAAGTTTAATACACTATCTAAAGGGGTTCAAAAGGTTGCTGGCTATTTTTTAAAGGATCCGGAGGCTTTTGCTGTCTACCCTGCTGATCAGATTGGCAAGATGATCGGGGTAAGTGAGACGACGGTGATTCGGTTTTGTCAGGCTCTCGGATTTAAAGGATACAGCGGATTCCAAAGGGAGATTCAAGAGGATGTTCTGAACCGAAGAAGCAGTCTTTTGGATTATCAGTCTGGCAAACACGCATTCAAGGAATCTCGGAATTTTTTACAAGAGGTTATGTTTACGGATGCGCGTAACATTGAGAAAGTTGCTTCTCAATTAAATGAAACAGACTTTCACCAGGCTGTTCACCGATTGGCGACTGCGGATCAGGTTTTAGTGGCTGGGGTTCGATCCTCGTATTCCTTGGCTAGCTGGTTTAGTTTTAGTCTTGATTTGATTCAAGGAAAAGTGAAACAATACCGTTCTAATCACGACGACATTCTTCTTTTGTTTAGTGAAATGAATTGTAATAAAGTTTTGGTCGCCTTTTCGTTTCACAGGTATGCATTAGAGACTATTAATCTGGCAAAAGAAGCGAAGAAACGGGGGGCTTATGTCATTGGCATAACCGATTCTGCGGTAGCCCCGATTCGAGAGCATTGTGATCTATTATTTCCGGTTGAGCTTCCTGTCCAATCGACGCTCGATGCAACTCCTGCCGTTTTTTCATTAGTAAATGCTATGGTAGCCGGCGTCGCCGTGCAAAACGGGGAGGAGTTTGAAAGACGAAGAAAGAGATTTGAGTCCGTTCAGCTGGATCATTATTTTGTTAAATAACGAGAAAGAAGGTTCAAAATGGTGACTGAAGTTTTTACCAATCAATTAAAGGAAAAGGTTTTACATATATTCCAACACCTCCACACCCATCCGGAGGTGAGCTGGAAGGAAGTTGAAACGACCGTCTACATTGCTTCGATTTTACAAGAAAATGGCTGTCGGGTACAGACATTTCCGGATTGTACCGGAGTAATTGGCGAAATAGGTGAAGGGAAACCCGTGGTGGCCGTCCGTGCCGATATTGATGCTCTTTGGCAGGAAGTAGAGGGAGAGTTCCGCGCTAATCATTCGTGCGGTCATGATGCCCATATGGCAATGGTTCTGGGAGTTTTATATTCTTTGAAAAATAAAAAACTAAAAGGGACGGTACGCTTTATTTTTCAGCCAGCTGAAGAAAAGGGAACCGGTGCACTAAAAATGGTAGAAAAGGGCGTCGTAGATGATGCAGATTATCTGTATGGTGTTCATCTCCGGCCAATTCAGGAAATCCCGCACGGTACAGCATCACCTGTTATCCTTCATGGAGCAGCCCGTTTTATTAGAGGCAAAATAACAGGGGAGGATAGCCATGGTGCCCGTCCTCATTTAACAGCCAATGCGATTGAGGTTGGAGCTGACCTTGTGAAAATGATTCACGGCATCCATCTTGATCCGATGGTTCCCTACTCCGCCAAAATGACAGCATTTCAGGCAGGCGGCGAAAGCTCTAACATTATTCCAGGCTCTGCGACCTTTAGTTTAGATATCCGTTCACAAACGAATGAGATCATGGAGGCGTTGGTTGAAAGAATTGAAGCGGGTGCTGCAATGCTGGCTCAATATCATGGGGTTACAATTGAATTGGAGACCGGAGCTAATGTGGCAGCAGCAGTTCCCAATGAAGAAGCCCAAGCGAAACTTCAAAAGGCGATTGAAGCCGTTCTGGGGAAAGAAAATGTAAAACCTCCTCTTATAACAACGGGAGGGGATGATTTTCATTTTTATACGATTAAACGTCCGCATCTAAAAGCAACGATGCTTGGTCTAGGCTGTGACCTTAAGCCGGGGCTGCATCATCCGAATATGACCTTTAATCATGATGCATTAATGAATGGGGTTCAGATTTTAACAGCGGCTATTGTTGAAACATTAGACGAAAGCAGGGAGTAAGAGATGAAGGAATCGATAAAAATCCGAACATTGACTTCATTGCAGGAAATGCGAGAGGTGGCCGAGCTTGAAGAGCATGTTTGGGGTCCACCGGCTACTCCGGTTCATCAAACCCATACGGCCGTTAAAAATGGCGGACTTGTGATAGGCGCCTATGATGGGGAAAAGCTCGTTGGGTTTCAATATAGCTTTCCGGGATTTAAAGAAGGACAGGTATACCTCTGTTCACATATGCTCGGGATCCACAGTGACTACCAAAAATCAGGGATCGGTGAGAAATTAAAACAGAAACAACGTGAACTCGCCATTGAGATGGGATATTCGTTTATTACCTGGACCTTTGACCCATTGCTGGGTGTTAATGCATATTTAAATCTACATAAGCTCGGCGGGATTGCAGGAAGCTATTCGGAAAATCATTATGGAATGATGGAGGATGCCCAAAATGCCGGACTGCCTACCGACCGCTTTAAAGTGGAATGGTGGATTAAGAGCAAGTATGTGTCTGAGCATAAGCCTAAACACGATGCGATTGACTCCAAAAAAATTCTGTTGCTAACAGAAATCAATCAGGCTGGTTATCCTTATGTGTTGGGTAAAAATCAGGAGGTAACCTTCGATCCAACAGTCGATGGCTGGCTCGTACCGATTCCAGGAGATTTTCAAAGTATCAAAAACAATGACTTTGAATTGGCGCTCGACTGGAGGCTTCAAACAAGAGAAGTATTTCAACTTTTAATGGCTCATGGTTTTGTAGGGGATAATCTAATCCGTGATTCGGAAAAGCAAGTTAGTTATTACCGTTTTACATTACGTGATCGTTTAGATTTAAAGTAGGAGGGACATAGCTTTGACACTGCCAATATCACAAATTATTTTGCACAAACTCCGTATGAATTTAAAAAGTCCATTTACAACAAGTTTTGGGACATTTCAGGAAAAGGACTTTTTTGTCATTGAAATGGTGGATAAGGATGGCTGCCGTGGATTTGGTGAATCAGTCGCCTTTTCAAGCCCATGGTACAGCGAGGAAACGGTTGGAACCAATGAACATGTAATGGAGGATTTTTTAATTCCACTGTTAAAACAGAATTCCGTTTCACACCCTGATGAGGTTACCAGCCTGTTTGCACCGATTCGCAGAAATAATATGGCAAAGGCCGCGATTGAAGGAGCGGTTTGGGATTTATACGCAAAACGAAATCAGATGTCTCTTGCCAAAGCCCTTGGCGGTGAGAAAAAAGAGATCGAAGTCGGAATCAGCATCGGGATCCAGCCGTCTGTAAAAGATCTGCTCAATACCATCGAGTGGGCAGCAGCAGAAGGATACAAACGGATGAAAATCAAAATCAAGCCCGGCTGGGATGTCGATGTTTTACGCGAGGTACGAAAGCACTTCCCGACAATGCCGATCATGGCTGATGCAAATTCCGCTTATACACTAAAGGATATTGATCATTTAAAGCAATTGGACGAGCTCGATTTAATGATGATCGAACAGCCGCTTGAACATGATGATATCGTGGACCATGCCTTATTGCAAAAAGAAATTGAAACGCCTGTCTGCCTGGATGAAAGCATTCACTCGTTTGACGATGCCCGCAAAGCGATTGAACTGGGAAGCTGTAAAATTATCAATATTAAAATTGGAAGGGTTGGCGGGTTAACGGAATCAAAAAGAATTCATGATTTTTGTAAAGCCAACAATATCGCCGTCTGGTGCGGCGGCATGCTTGAGGCAGGTGTGGGGAGAGCTCACAATATTGCACTGACCACACTGGATCAATTTATTCTGCCTGGGGATACAGCGGGCTCTTCTCGCTATTGGGAAAAAGATATTATCCAGCCGGAAGTAGTGGCAGTAGACGGGATGATTCAAGTACCGGATGCACCTGGCATTGGGTACGAGATTGACCGTAAAGCCTTAGAAGACTTTACTGTTTCAAAGAAGGTGTTTACGTTTTAATAATTGACAAGGAGCTGACATCATGAATAACTTTATCAATGGTGCTTTCGGAAGACTGATCCTCCCTGGCATCATCCTCCAATCCGTATTAATCGGAGGAGGGTTTGCCACAGGAAGAGAAATTGTAGAGTATGGAGCTAAATACGGCGCCCTGGGCTGGCTGGGCGGAGTTGGAATTTTTATTGGATTTACAGTGATGGCTATAGTAAGCTTTGAACTGGCCCGTATGTACAAAGCTTTTGATTATCGAAGTTTGCTGCAAGCTGTAATTGGTCGGTTTTGGGTATTATTTGATGTTTTATATCTATTGCTTGCGATTCTGATTATAGCTGTCATGGCTTCGGCAACTGGGGAAATATTAAAAGGTACCCTCGGTCTTAATTATTGGGTAGGTGTGATTTTAATTACGATTTTAGTAGGAATTTTAAATTTCTATGGATCCGGACTCATTGAAAAGTTTAAAACATGGGGAACTGTTGCACTTTTTGCAGGGTATATTATTTTTAGTATTTTAGTCGTTTCTAATACTTGGGACCATGCCCGACAGGTTTTAGCGTCAGGTGATACAAGCTATGTGGGCGGGGATGTTAGTATTTTAGCTGTGTTATGGACCGGTATCCTTTATGTTGGATATAATCTTGCGGTTTATCCGGCAGCGCTATTTACAGTAAAAAGGCAACAATCCAGAAAGGATACCGTCATTTCCGGAATTGTGGCTGGTATTTTAATGACAATTCCTTGGTTCTTAACCTATGTAAGTATCATTGGATATTATCCATCTGACGAAGTACTAAGCGCTACAGTTCCTTGGCTTGTGATGCTGGATGGATACGGTTCATGGGTAGTGATTCTTTTTGGAATAGTAGTCGGCTGGACATTGGTTGAAACTGCAACTGGGATGATTCATGCCTTTATCGATCGGGTCAACTCCCACATGGAGGAGCGAAAAGGAACAACTCTAAACAAAAATCAAAATGCGGTTATTGCCATAGCAGCCTTGGTTTTAGCCATTCTCTTCTCACAATTTGGCATCATTGATTTAATTTCAATCGGATACACATGGTTGGCATATGGAATGATTGCTGTGTATGCAATTCCATTCCTGACTATTGGTATTGTCCGGATTATTAAACATAAGGAAAAGGCGGATACAAAAGAATCAACGGTTGCATAATGAAAAAACGGAAGAAGGCAAGGGAAAAAGTTCCCTTGCCTTTTTTGTTCTGCATAGAAATACATCTGCCTATGCCAAAATTCAATACCGCAAACAACTTTAGAACTACTACCATTCTACTGTTTTTTGAAGAAGTTGCAAAATCCCATTTTTCCCTCTATGTATTTTTATTCCTAGTAATGTATGATTATATAATAATATAGTTCTTACATAGAAAGGGAGATTTTATGAGAAAGCATTTCATACGCTGGACCATACTTTTAATGATGTTATCCATCCTTACACAGGTCTCTTCTTCTGTTCTTGCAAATGAAGCAGCGGAACAGAACAATGTGGTGGAGCTGGAGGTAAGCAGGGATTTATTCTCGCTTACTGAAGCTAGAACAGTTGAGGTTCAAGCTGATTTCGGAGAGACCATTGATTTAAGCCAACTGGAGTTTCAATTCGGGGGCAAAAGTCTTTCGGAATGGAGAAAGTGGACAAGCGGAACCCATTTTAACGGTGATCCCTTTATTACGGTGATCGAGGAACCGCATTATATCGATGGAACAACGACGATTGCGGCCACATTAGAATTTGGTCTTCTGTTTAACAGTGACAATCTGTCAAACCGAACGATTCGGACTCAATATCAGCAGTTTATCGGTGATTATGAACTGGCTTTGCTTAGTCCTGATGGAATGAAGGCAAAAGCAACGGTCAAGCTGAATGTCTACGATGAATTTCGGTTTTATGATCAGTTAAAACCTGAAATTGATCAGATCTTTGAACAAGCTAGCACCAGTAATGATCGATATTTAGAGTATCAAAGTCTTGGCAAGTCTGTACAAGGGCGTGACCTTCACTTTGTTATTTTAGCTAGAGATAAGGAAGCCGTTGACAAGTATTTAAATGAAACGCTGCCAGCGGCGTTAGAAAATCCTGAGAGTTTAATAGAAAAATTGGAAAACGGCACAATGGGTGACTATCAGGTTCCGGTTTGGATTAATAATATTCATCCTGATGAGGTGGAAGGGGTCGATGCTCAGGTTGAATTATTGAAAAAATTTGCTCTGGAGGATGAAGTAACCTTTAAAACTGGGGAAAATGGTCAAGAAGAAACGGTTTCACTTAATGTGGATGAGGTTCTGGATGAAGTGATTTTCCTTTATATGTTTACAAATAACCCTGACGGAAGGGTGGCTAATACGAGAGCCAATGCCAATGGATTTGACCTGAATCGTGACAATCACTATCAAACACAAATTGAAACCCAGGAAGTAACTCAGGAAATCGCCAAATGGTCACCGCTGTCCTTCCTTGATATGCATGGTTATGTAGGCGGATTTTTAATAGAACCGACCACCCCTCCGCATAATCCAAACTTTGAATATGATTTGCTTTACAACAATATGATTGAACAGGCCCATGCGATGGGACAGGCCGGAATCGCAAACTCTGCTTACAATTCTTATTTAATTCCGGCTCTCGATTATAAGGATGGCTGGGATGATATGACTCCTGCCTACACGGCCATGTATGCGATGCTGCACGGCTCGTTCGGCCATACAATTGAAGTTCCGGCGTTAAGCCAGGAAGGTCTTCGTGCAATGGTAGGTGCCGGTCTGGGGGCTGTCTTATATGTAACCGAAAATAAGGATCAGTTATACAAGGACCAGCTTGAAATTTTTAAACGCGGTATCAACGGTGAAGATAACCGCGCGGTCGATCCGTATTTTGTCAATGCTCTCGGTGAAGAGATCGGGCGTATAAGAGGGGAAAACGAAAACTTCTTCCCGGACTATTATGCAATCCCAACCGATGAAAACGAACAAAAAAATAATCTTGAAGCATATAAAATGGTTGAATATCTGCTTCGCAACGGTGTCAAGGTTGAACAAACCACTAAAAATATCAAAGTCAACGGGGTCTTGTATCCTAAAGGTACATTTGTTATTCCGATGAATCAGGCAAAACGCGGTCTGGCCAATGCCATGCTCTATAAAGGTGAGGATGTCTCAGACTGGGGAGCTATGTACGATCCGGTTGTCGTGAACTTCCCTGCACTGAGAGGATTTGATATCCATGAAATTCGTCAGCCTGGTGCTTTTGAACAAAATATGAAAGAAGTAGAAAGCGTAACATTGCCAACAGGCAAAATCGAAGGAAATGCGCCAAAGCAAGTGTTGTCCAACTCCAACAATGATACGATCAAACTTGTAAATGAGCTCCTTGAAAATGGAGCTGTTGTAGAAAGAGCCATTGAAACAAAAGCGGGTGTAGCCAAAGGAGACTATATTGTCAGTACAAAAGATTTAAAAGCTTACGGGAAAAACTACTATTTTGAGGCACGGCCATTCGGCAGCTCCAATTCACTAAAAACAGAGCAAATCTCACAGCCAAAGGTGGCCGTCACGGGGTCTTCACAATTGAAATACTCGTTACAAGAACTCGGATTTACTCTCGTCAACCCTGCAGACGCGGATGTAATCATTAGCGACAATAGCAGCTTTAATGCCGATTTCCTGCCAGAAAAATCCTATGTCGGTATTGGTGTAAACGCATTAAATGCGGTGAAAAACAGCGGGCTGCTTCCAGGGTATGATTTTGATTACACAAGAAACGGCCATGAAGGGCTAGTGAAAGCTAAAGTCAATGACCACATACTGACCTCTGGTTATGAGACGGATGAGCTTCTTTATACAGCTTACGGGGCATGGATTACCTCTGTGCCTGAAGATGCCGAGGTATTGGCTACCTTTAGCAACAGTGATGACTTCTACGTTTCTGGATGGTGGCCAGGACATGAAAATGCGAAGGGACAAATTATGGCCTTCACTCAGGACTTTGAAGATGCAACGATTACCCTGTTTGCCAATGACCTTTCCTTTAGAGGACACACTCAATATAGCTACAGATTCCTAGCAAACAGCATCTATGATTCGGTCGGTTCTGAGGCTGAAAAGAAAGGCAAAGGTAAAGTGAAGGAAAAACAATGGAAGACTCAAAGCAATAAAGTAGAAAAATCCTTCTTTGAGATTGGAAGAGACAGAGATTAAGCTGATATGTAGATGTAATTTTTCTTAAGAGAATCTCACCCTTTTGGTGCGATTCTCTTTTTTACTGGTATTATAAATTTTACTTAATTGGCTGGTAGTGACAGGTGCTGCTAAAAAAATCTATCGGTCAAAATCTTGTTTTATCAGTCAAAATCTTGTTTTATCGGTCTAAAACAAGTTCTATCAGTCGAATCAGGATGTTTATCGGTCAAAACAGAGATTCTATCGGTCAAACCAAGAGTTCTATCAGTCAAAATTGTTTTCTATGGGTCAAAAACCTATTCTATCAGTCAAATTTGGTTTCTATCGGTCAAAAACCTATTCTATCAGTCAAAATTGGTTTCTGTGGGTCAAAAATTCTATTCTACCAGTCAAAATTGGTTTCTATGGGTCAAAAACCCTATTCTATCAGTCAAAATTGATTTCTATGGGTCAAAACCCTATTTAATCAGTCAAAATTGGTTTCTACGGGTCAAAAACCTATTCTATCAGTCAAAATTGGTTTCTATGGGTCAAAACCCTATTTTATCTGTCAAAATTGGTTTTTACGGGTCAAAAACCTATTCTATCAGTCAAAATTGGTTTCTATGGGTCAAAACCCTATTCTATCAGTCAAAATTGATTTCTATGGGTCAAAAACCTATTCTATCAGTCAAAATTGGTTTCTATGGGTCAAAAACCTATTTTATCAGTCAAACATACTTTTTATCAGCCAAAACACTTTCTGTCAGTCAAACTCTATTTCAAAAGATCAAAATCCTATGAGAAAGCCCGTCTAAACATAACCGGCCAACCCCACTCATATATATAAAACAGGCTGTAAAAACCCTAGAACAACAAGGAGAAGTGTATGCGCAGAAAAAGAAAGGGTTGGTTGTTTGTCCTTTTGTTAGGACTTGTCCTGGTGATCGGATTTTTCGGTGTCTCGACTTTTGGAGCCAATAGTCCTGAAGAAGTCGTGGAACTATTTTATGAGTATGAAAAGGATGGCGACTTCGGTAACTCTTGGGAACTGTTCCATTCAGAAATGAAAAAACGATTTGATAAAAGCGACTATATTCAAACCAAAAACCACGTCTTTTTCGGACATATGGCAGTAGATACATTTGACGTAGAAATTGGGGATACAGATAAACTTAACAGGTGGACATTGGGGAAGGACGGTCCCGTCTTTCAAAATGTTTATCAGGTTGAGGTCACTCTTACTTTTAAAAGTCAGTTCGGGCTATTCGATATGGTGTTTTATTGCTATACAGTAGAAGAAGATGGGGATTGGAAGGTATTGTGGGATTATAACTATTAGAGGAAAGAGGTGCTTTGTGGAGAGTGCCTCTTTTTATCGTGTACTTCGTCGATTATACGAAGTGCGCAACCGTTTATGTGCCGCTTACACCTTTTATGTGCCATTGGTTCCGTTTATGTGCCGCTCCACACCTTTTATGTGCCATTCGTTCCGTTTATGTGCCGTGCGTCGCCAAATATGTGCTGTGCGTCGCCGTATATGTGCCGCTCCCCGTCATTTATGTGCGGTCTGCCGCCGTATATGTGCCGTTCGTCGATTTATGTGCGGTCTGCCGCCGTATATGTGCCGTTCGTCGATTTATGTGCGGTCTGCCGCCGTATATGTGCCGTTCCTCGTCATTTATGTGCGGTCTGCCGCCGTATATGTGCCGCTCCTCGTCATATATGTGCGGTCTGTCGCCGTATATGTGCCGCTCCACACCTTTTATGTGCCATTCGTTCCGTTTATGTGCCGCTCCCCGTCATTTATGTGCGGTCTGTCGCCGTAAATGTGCCGTTCCTCGAATTATGTGCCGTCTGTCGCCGTATATGTGCAGTTTCTCGTCATTTATGTGCTGTGCGTCGCCGTATATGTGCCGCTCCCCGTTGTTTATGTGCCGCTCCACACCTTTTACGTGCCGTTTCTCGTCATATATGTGCGGTCTGCTGCCGTATATGTGCCGCTCCTCGCCATATATGTGCTGTACGCCCATCGGTTCCTCGTTTTCTTTAGCAGATTCTCAAGCAATTGGTTTACAATAGAAATAAATCGAAGAACGGAGAGCCAAAGTCAATGAAAAAGCCTTTAGTATCAGTGATTATTCCCACTTATAATCGTTTAGGCCCTTTGTCTGAGCTGGTGGAGTCGCTTTCAAGACAGACGTTACAGGATTTTGAAATCATTATTGTGAATGATCGGGGGGAGCGGGTTGATCGGATTCCAATCCTTTACCCTGAACTTCATATAAAACAAATTACTCCGTCCCAAAAGCTGCATCATGTAGGATGCCGCAATGAGGGGCTTGCCCATGCAGAAGGGACCTTCATCATGCTTTGTGATGATGACGATTTTGTTGTTCCGGACCATGTAGAAAGGATGGTCAGCGCCATACAGGATGCCGACTTTGTCTATACCGATGTGGAGATGGTTGATTTTATAGCGGATAATGGAGTTCGTTACCCTCAATCCCGGACCATTTTTGCTTATGAATTGGATCGCGAGCTAATCCGAAAGTTTAATCCTTATATTTCTTCCGGTTCTATGTATCGAAAAGAGATTCATAAAAGGATAGGCAGCTTTGATGAGGAAGTACATAACTATTGGGATTGGGACTTCTTTCTGCAAGTTATCAACAATGGTTTTACCGTAAAAAAACTTCCAGTAGCCAGTACGATCTATGCCTTTACTCCAAATGGAGGCAACATATCAGCCGAATTAAACGAAAGGCGACAAGTCTATCTCCAGCGGTTTTCTGACAAGCATCAGCTTGGCAGTCTTTCACAAGAGAATTTTTGGACGATGATGGAACACCCTTTTGTAAAAAGTAAAAGGGCCCAGTCGAAAATCGTGTGGGACGGGAAGCCGGTCATTTATCGCGGACTATAAGTATTTTACTATAGTATGAATAGGCCTCTATATTTCAAGAGGTCTTTTTTGGTTTTCTTAAAGTACAACAGAAGACCAGCACAATTAAAAGTGCTGGCCTTCTATTTACTTATAGCAAGAAATAATTCATTTGTTTCATTATTAAAAAGCAGCTGTCCAGCCTGCATCTGCAGTAACGATGGTACCATTGACAAAACTGGATTCATCAGAAGCTAAAAATAAGGCGACTTTCGCGATTTCCTCTGGTTGACCCGCACGAGGTACAACGGATTGAGGTATTTTAGTACGACTTGCCCCAAACTCATTAATATTTTTCATAGAAGCTGCAATATTCGTGACAGTAGCGCCTGGTGCGATTGCATTACAGCGAATCCCTTTATTGGCATACATATACCCTGTATTTTTGGTAATTCCGACAACTGCGTGCTTAGAGGCTGTGTAGGCGACGCCAGCATGTGCCCCATTAAACCCTCCAGTAGAAGCTATGTTTACAATTATACCTGTACCATTTTCTAAAAAAATCGGTATAGCTTTACGGATAGCCCGTATCACACCTTTTGTATTAACGTCGAAAATGCGATCCCATTTTTCATCGGTTATATCACCGGCAGGTTCAAATCCATCCATGATGCCCGCATTATTAACGAGAATGTCTAGGGTTCCGTACTCTTTGACTGCCGTATCAATCATATTTTCAATATCTGCTAACTCAGCTACATTTGCCTTTATTGCTTTAGCCGTTCCGCCATTACTAATAATGCCGTTCGCTACTTGTTCGGCACCCTCTAGATTAAAATCTGCAAGGATAACTTTAGCGCCTTCCTGCGCGTACAATTCAGCAATCGCTTTTCCCATACCAGATGCGGCCCCGGTAACGACGGCAACTTTATTTTCTAATCTCATTCCAACCCCTCCTAGTAAAAAGAAATCTATTGTTTTACCTATTATTGAACAAGTGTTCATTATCTTGTCTCATTTATAGTATAATTAGTTCTAATATGCCGTACAATCAGCAAAATTATTGGTTTTGTCTATTAATAAACACTAGTTGGAATGAATGTCCGTTATGCTGCTGATGTTATACAAAGGAGGTATACGATGTCTAATAGAATGAGCGGGATTGACCGAAGAATTGTAAAATCGAAAATGGCCATAAGGGAAGCGCTTATATCCTTGATGCAGCAAAAAGATCTTAAGGATATTACTGTTAAGGATATTGTTCAAAAAGCAGATCTTAACCGGGGAACATTTTATAAGCATTATCAATACAAGGAGGATATACTGTCAGAGATCATGGATGATGTGATAGCTGATTTAATAGCTTCTTATCGTGAACCTTATAAGGATATTGACCAATTTAAAGTCAGTGAATTGACATCATCTGCGATTAAGATTTTTGATCATGTCAGTAAATATGCAAATATTTATTCGCTTATGATTCATTCAAATGCATTACCAGGCTACGAGGATAGAATCTGCCAAGTATTGAAAGAACTATTTTTACAGGATTTTTCAGATTATATTGCTAACGCAAAAATTAATAAAGAGCTGCACGCCAGTTACCAAGCCTACGCAATATTAGGATTGATAATTGAGTGGGTGAATGGCGGATTCAAATATAGTCCAATTTATATGGCAGAACAGCTTTTAGAAATAGTAAAGTCGAACCGGCAAAGAGTATAAGTTATAAATAGAAATAAATGTAAAAAACCGAAGACCCCTAATAGATCTTCGGTGTTATCCTTACAGTTTACTTATTTACCTCATATAAATAAAAAATAAAATCGGTTGATGGGCCGGGATGTCCCATTTGGCGCAGCATGGCGGTCATATTGCCGCGATGGTACGTGCCGTGATTGACGATATGCTGATACAGCTCGGCATAGGATGTTTCTAATGAACCGAAGTACGGATGGCTTACCGTATGCGGAGCATGGGGATCATTTATTGGCTTCAGAAAATGTTCATAATCCTCCATTACCTCAGAATAAGCAGCTTCGAGTTCTTCAAGGCTCATATTCGTTAGTTTTTTGATCCGCTCATCCCTGGATTGGACAAAGGTCTCTAATTCCATACCTTTAATCCCAAACAGCCAGGCGGAATCAACGATAATCATGTGAACCAGAACTTCTCGAATAGAAGAAAAAACACTCTCGACTTTTTTGTCTAATACATTTTCAGGCAGTTCTTGTAAATGCTGAAAATACTTTTGATTGGCCCATTGGTGGTAGCGGAAAAGCTTCATTGTTGGATTCATTTTTGCAGCTCCTTTTATTAAGATTGGATTAAGCTCGGAAAAATGGGACTTTCTCAACGCCAGTCATCCGTGCGTAAATATATAGCTGTCCTTTATGATGGACTTCATGGTCGTAAATAATTTTGAGATATACTTTCCCCGGTAATTGAAAGTTTGAGATAGGGAACGTGCGTACTGCTTCTAAATCTTCAGGTGTCAGGGAGGAGTATGTGGTGACTGTTTTTTCGGTTAATTCATGAACGGCTTCACGGACTTCGGTCATGGTTGTATAATTCATATTCTCGGGTTTTGAAAACTCCCCTGTTTTTGTCAAAGTAATAAAAGTATCTGCCCATCCGGCAATATGTAAAGCAAGTTGACCTAGTGTCATAGCCCCGTCCCAAGGCTTAAAGTTAACGTCGGTATCCTTCACTGTTTTTAAAAGCTCCTCCAGGACTCGCCTGTGTGTTAGCCAGTCTTTAAGGGATCTCTCAATCATGTTCCATCACCTTTCCTTTAGTTTGCATGATTATCATAGAATATGTTCACTGACAGATATGGTCAGTGAAGCTACATTTTTTGATAATGCTGTAATAAATTCTCGAGCACCGTCAGCATTTGTTCTTTGATCTCAACAGGTTCGAGGATTTCAATAGCCCTGCCGTATGGGAGAAGAGAGTAGGGTAAATAATAAAAAGCTATTTCTTTCTTTAGCTTAAAATGAGCTTCCGTTTCAGTGCCATCTACCAAAGCGGGCCATAGGCTCCAATGAGAAGAGAGTTCTTTGATTACCTGGGGATGGGCATGAATTTTTACGGTGACAAAAGAATCTTTTGAGTCTGTATCTGGGAGCAGAGATTTTAGAAAAAAGGAACGAATTGAAAAATCCTCGGGCCGGTTGAACGTTATCTCTGTTTCAGTAACAGTAACAATTCGATCGACACGAAAACTGCGAACTTCTTGGCGCAGGTGACAATACCCAACGATATACCATCTGTTTTTCCAATGAACTAAACCATAAGGATCCAAGTGTCTGTTAGAAAATGTATTCGATTTTCCCTTTTGGTAAGAAATTAAAAGTGTCCTGCTTTCTGCAACCGCAGTTTCTAAAATTTGCAGAGTTGCTTCAATGGAGGGATCAGCAGGCGGCTGAATGATATCGAAGCCTTTGGTATGGCGGTTAATCAAACTTTGTTGAGTTTCATTCGTGTATAGGTTCAGCTTTGTTATGGCCCGATTCAATGCATCGCTAAAGGGATATCCGGATTCTTGCGCATAAATCGCAGCATGATTCAGCGCCTTTTGTTCTTCTATATCAAAAAACAGGGGTGCTTCAGCCAAATCATGAAGCAAGCTGTAACCGCCATTATGGCCAGAATCGGCGATAATCGGAACCCCGCTTGCACATAATGAGTCTATGTAACGGTAAACGGTACGGATATTAATTTCTAAAGCATCTGCTATCTCCTTAGCCGTAATACGCCGGCCACTCTTCAGCAGCCACAAAATTGATAGCATCATAGAAGACTTAGACATTCCATCCACATTCCTTTGGGGGATTTTTCCACCTCTTCATTATAAAGCCCTCAAAGTCTCCCTGTCACCACCAAGAAATTCGACACGGCCGCACCATTCGATACCACCTTCACATTCCTTAGTAGCTCATTTCGACAGGTTCCTCACCCGCGATAAATTGTCTTGAAATTTGTCGAATAGGAGGATTTCAAAAGAAAAGGAAGAATAATATAGAAAGTGCTAGTTTTAGAGAAGGAGGGGGTTGTGAGTGGTAAAATTATTGATTGCCGATCGGGATGAAAATGAGAGAGTAGGGATTAAGTGGCTCGTATCTTCTTATTCCATTCCTTATGAAAAAATATTTCTGGCGGGGACTGCTCTGGAAACTATTCGGTTTTTAGAAAAGGAAATGCCCGAAGTGGTATGTGTAGAGCTGGATATGTTTCAATCAGATGCCTGGCAGGAGCTCACATTTGCTTTGAACCGCTATGCCCGCTATTGTATTGTTATGACTGCCGAAGCGACCTTTGACCGGGCCCTGCAGGCGATTGAGCTTCATGCATACTCGTTTTGGCTAAAGCCCATCCTGCCAGATGAAATCAAACGGGTCCTGCAACATTGTTATAAACAAGCAGGGAAAAACCCCTCCCCGCATCTCGCATTTGGCACAACATCCGATACCATGTCCTATAGGGCCTTATTTGTTGAAGGAGAAGCCCCTGAACATAGCGCTTACAGTATTTTATTGCTGCAAACAGAACAAACAAAGGATCTCCCATTACTGCGTAAATTTATTGAAGAATATTCGTTTCAAATCCAGCCCGTCATCTTTCCGTTAAGTGATATGATTGCCTGTGTGCTGGAAAGTCGGATTGGGACTGATTCCTATGTAATCCAGCAAGGAAATCTGCTGCTAAAGCAGTGGGAGGAATGCTTCAGGATTCCAATTGCAGGTATCCTTTATCTGCCAAAACAGATTCAGCCTCTTCACAAATGCTATGTAGAAGCAAAACAGTCCCTGGACATTCATTTTTTTAAAGGTTACCGACAGCTGACAGTATTAGAGAATCCAATCAGATGGAGAGAAATAGATCCATTTTTGACGCCAGACGACCAAAGAAAATGGATTGGCATGTTGAACAGCGGAGATCTGGACGAAATCAAAAACTGGATACATGCTGAATTTTTAAATTTTAGCCACCCTTATCCGGACCCCGGGTTACTTAGAGTACGATTAACCAGCATTTTGGCACAGGTAAGGCGTTTTATGAAGTCTTTTCACTTAGATCAAGGGGACCTTGAAGCCAGCTATCACCGTGTATTTGAGTCTATTCTTTACACATCCGTACTTTACCGGATTGTTCAGGATTTTATCTTATTTTTAAAAGAAGTGATAGATCGGGCTGCCATTCATCGTCAGGAAAAGATTTTAGATGTCACCGAAAAGGCGATTCAATACATTGAACAGCATTACATGGAACCAGATTTAAACCTCGAAAAAGTTGCACAGTTTGTCGATCGCAATCCAGCCTACTTAAGCTCTCAATTATCCAGGAAAAATAAAGAGACCTTTAGGCAGCTATTGACGCAAATCAGAATAAGGGAAGCGCAGACTCTCTTAAAAGAAACGGATCAAACAATCCAGCAAATTGCGGACCAAACTGGTTTTGCTAACCCCAATTATTTCAGCCGTGTTTTTAAAAAAGAAGTGGGAATATCACCAAGGACTTATCGCGACCAAAAATAAAAAAAGAAATCTAAAATTTTTACTAATATAAAATGTAAGCGCTCTATTTCGCTAGATGCTAGATAAAATATATGAAGATTTTCAAAAAGAAGTGCTCTACTTCAATAGTTGTCCTCACGCTATACTTGAATTATCAGAATATTTTAGCGAGAGGTGAAAGTTCGTGAAACAAGCCGAAAAAAGAGTGATTAAAAATTACAGAGGAACAGAATTGCATGCAAAAGGTTGGATTCAGGAAGCTGCCCTGAGAATGCTCATGAATAACTTAGACTCAGAGGTAGCCGAGAGACCGGAAGATTTAGTGGTATATGGGGGCATTGGAAAGGCCGCCCGCAACTGGGAAGCGTATGACGCGATTGTTAAAACCTTGCATGAATTAGAGTCGGATGAAACGTTATTGGTTCAATCAGGGAAGCCTGTGGCAGTATTTAAAACCCATAAAGATGCGCCTCGAGTCCTGATTGCCAATTCAAATCTAGTCCCTGCCTGGGCCAATTGGGAGCATTTCCATGAGCTGGACAAGAAAGGGCTGATGATGTACGGCCAAATGACAGCAGGAAGCTGGATCTATATCGGCAGTCAGGGAATTGTTCAGGGGACGTATGAAACATTTGCAGAGTGTGCCCGGCAGCATTTCAATGGAAGCCTCAAAGGCACCATTACACTTACAGCTGGCCTTGGCGGAATGGGCGGCGCTCAGCCACTTGCAGTGACCTTAAATGGCGGAGTTGCTATTTGTATCGAGGTCGACCCTGCCCGCATTCAAAAACGCTTGGATACCAAGTATTTGGATATCCGCGTGGACGATATAAATGATGCGATTAATACTGCGCTTGAGGCGAAGCGGGAGGGCACAGCCCTTTCAATCGGGCTGCTTGGAAATGCAGCTGAGCTTCTTCCCGAAATGATCAAACGCGGGTTTATTCCAGATGTATTAACTGATCAAACTTCTTCTCATGACCCTTTAAATGGTTACATCCCTGCTGGACTTTCGCTTCAAGAGGCCGATGAATTACGAAAAGCGGACCCAAGCTTATATATGAAAAAATCGAAACAAAGCATCGCCGATCATGTCCGTGCTATGCTTGAAATGCAGCAAAAGGGTGCTGTTACCTTTGATTACGGAAATAATATCCGTCAGGTCGCAAAAGACGAAGGGGTTGAAAATGCCTTTGATTTTCCTGGGTTTGTGCCAGCCTATATTCGCCCGCAATTCTGTGAAGGAAAAGGGCCATTTCGCTGGGTGGCATTATCCGGGGACCCCGAGGATATTTATAAAACAGATGAAGTGATATTACGAGAATTTAGCTACGACAAACATTTATGCAATTGGATTAAAATGGCACAGGAAAAAATTCAGTTCCAAGGCTTGCCTGCACGGATTTGCTGGTTAGGATACGGAGAACGGGCCAGATTTGGAAAAATTATAAATGATATGGTTGCTAGCGGTGAATTAAGTGCACCGATTGTAATTGGCCGCGATCACCTCGATTCCGGATCAGTTGCATCGCCTAATCGTGAAACGGAAGGGATGAAGGATGGCAGTGACGCTGTCGCAGACTGGCCGATTTTAAATGCTTTAATCAATGCAGTCGGAGGGGCAAGCTGGGTATCTGTTCACCATGGCGGAGGAGTCGGCATGGGTTACTCGATTCATGCAGGAATGGTCATCGTTGCTGATGGCACGAAGGAAGCAGAAGCCCGATTGGAAAGGGTGCTGACGACTGACCCAGGCATGGGTATCGTCCGTCATGTCGATGCAGGCTATGATTTGGCCATTCAAACAGCCAGGGAAAAAGGCGTCAGAATTCCAATGTTGGATTAAAGACTTAAAAAGAGAGGGGCATCTCGTGAAAGGATGCTCCTTACCCTGATTTCTTTAGAAAAATAAGAGATTCATAGAGGAGGATTTGATGGAACATAACGCAATTTTTATTCGGAATGCTCAGCAATTAGTTACTCTTCAAGGCGGATCCGACGCCCCGCGTGTGGGGAAACAAATGGAAGAGCTCCACATCATTGAAAACGGAAGTATTTGGATTGAAGGAAGAAAAATTGCAGCAGTCGGCAGAGATGCAGAGCTTCGTGAAAAATATAAGGAACGGCTTCATCAAGCGGAAGTCATCGATGTGACCGGAAAACTTGTAACACCTGGTTTCGTGGATCCTCATACTCACCTTGTTCACGCTGGAACACGTGAACAAGAATTTAATATGCGCCTTCAGGGAGCCACTTATATGGAAATTATGAATGCGGGCGGCGGTATTCACTCTACGACAAAAGCGACAAGGGAAGCCACACATGAACAGCTTTTTGGGGAAAGCTTTGCGAGACTAAATCGCTTCCTGAAGCAAGGAGTAACCACAGTCGAAGCGAAGAGCGGTTATGGGCTTTCATTAGAGCATGAAATGAAACAGCTAGAAGTCGCCAAGCAATTAAACGAATCGCATCCGATTGACATCGTGAGTACTTTTATGGGGGCGCATGCAGTTCCGGCTGAATACAAAGAAGATCCTGATAAGTTTGTAGATTTAATCATTAAAGAAATGCTTCCGCAAGTAGCTATATCGGGTTTGGCAGAATTCAATGATGTTTTCTGTGAACGGGGTGTATTTACCCCTGAACAATCAAGAAAAATTCTTGAAGCAGGACAGCATTTAGGTCTTCTTCCTAAGATTCATGCAGACGAGATTGAACCATACGGAGGAGCAGAACTAGCTGCCAGCATTAATGCGGTGTCAGCTGACCATCTTTTAAAAGCTTCTGACCAGGGAATTCAGCAAATGGCTGAAGCGGGTGTCATTGCCGTCTTGCTTCCGGGAACGGCCTTTTTCCTTATGGCTGAATCTGCCAATGGACGGAAAATGATCGATGCAGGTGTAGCGGTAGCTTTATCGACCGATTGTAATCCTGGTTCTTCACCAACCGTTTCACTTCCTCTCATTATGAATTTAGGATGCTTAAAAATGGGGATGACGCCTGCGGAAGTGTTAACTGCTGTTACCATCAATGCTGCGCATGCCATTAAGCGCGGAGCCGTTGTCGGCAGTATAGAGGCAGGCAAGCAAGCCGATATTAATATATTCAATGTTCCAACCTACATGCACCTTCAATATATGTATGGAGAAAACCATATAGATACGGTTATAAAAAATGGCAAAAAAGTAGTCAGCGGGGGGAGCTTATTATGGCAGGATACCCATACCCTCAATTAAAACCGCCAAGTTTTCGATGGGACAGACCAGAAGACAATCATGAGCCTAAGGTGAACGAATGGATTGAAACATTGGATAAGGATGGAACAGAGGTGGACTGGGACCAATTCGATGTTTGTTTACTTGGGATTCCACTTTCCCGGTCATCAATCAGTGCATCAGCTGCCAGTGAAAATCCTGATGCGATTCGAAGGGCTTGGAAATATTTCACGACATATAATCTGGATGCCGATGTAGATTTAACAGAGCTTCGTGTCGTTGATCTAGGCGATGTCAGACAGCATGTGACAGATATTTCTGTTTGTCATACCAACATTAAAGAAGCGATGCTGAGTATGCAGAAATACCATCCTCAGGTGCTTCCGATTTCAATAGGCGGCGACCATTCGATTACGGCCATGCTTGTAAAAGGATGGAAAGAGGCCCATCCAGATCAGCGGATCGGGATTTTACAGTTTGACACTCATTTCGATTTAAGGGACTTGAGTGATAATGGACCAAGCAATGGAACGCCAATCCGGAACCTGATTGAAAGCGGAACTGTACTTGGGGAAGATGTGTACAACATTGGCTTGCACGGATTTTTTAATGCGAAATCATTAAAGGATTATGCAGATAAAATGGGTGTGAATTATACGACTTTAAGAAAAGCAAGGAGAATGGGAATCGAGAATGCTGTTGAACAGGCTCTTGCGGAACTTGAGAAAAAGGTGGATACCATTTATCTCACGGTCGACATGGATGTGTTGGATATTGGGGTAGCACCGGGTGCTCCTGCCTCTACACCTGGGGGGATGAGAACGGATGAACTCTTTGAAGCGGTCTATGTGGCCGGGTTAAACGAAAAGGTAAAAGCGATGGATCTCGTCTGTCTGGATCCTTTTAAAGATGTAGGGGAAGCCACTGTCAAAGCGGGAGTCCATGTGATGCTATCATTTATGAGCGGGTTAGTGACGCGATTTAAACAAAATTAGTGAGACTGGAAGCGGAGATATCAATCTCCTTCCCGTTTGTCATGAGTTATCTAAAAATTCAGCAAAAGGAGGAGAAAGTATGACAAATCCAAATAATGTAACACCGTCACTGCAGAAAAATCCTCAAGTCAGCTCGCCATCCGGTATGATTAAGTTTTTTGTATTTAGTTTTATTGGTATTTTCATGTTTTTTATTCCAATCACTGTAAATGGAAGTTCGTCGATTCCGCTGGACCATATCGTTACTTGGATTCGAAACAACCTTCCGGAAGTTACACCATACTATGCAGTTCTTGTTATTCTCTTAGGTGCTATTTATCCTTTTTACAAAAAAACGTGGAATAAAAACAAAGTAGAAATGGTATTCTCGATTTTCAAAGTCCTAGGATTGCTAGCAGCCGTATTGCTTCTTTTTAATACAGGTCCATCCTGGTTTCTTGCTCCAAATATCGGTGTCTTTTTATTTGAAAAGCTTGTGATTCCAGTCGGATTGCTTGTCCCAATTGGTTCAGTCTTTTTGGCGATGCTGGTAGGGTATGGTCTGCTCGAATTTATTGGAGTCCTAGTTCAAAAGATTATGCGGCCGATTTGGAAAACACCAGGCCGTTCAGCTGTCGATGCGGTTGCTTCATTCGTTGGGAGCTACTCAATCGGCCTTCTCATTACGAACCGTGTCTTTAGGGAAGGGAAATATACCGTGAAGGAAGCTGCAATCATTGCGACCGGTTTTTCAACTGTATCTGTTACCTTTATGATCGTTGTTGCCAATACGTTAGACTTAATGGATCATTGGAATTTATATTTCTGGTCATCACTAGTTGTCACGTTCCTGGTTACGGCGATTACAGCGAGAATCTGGCCAATTTCAAAGATGAGTGACGAATATTTTAACGGAAAAGGCGACCCGGAAGAAATAGTAAAAACTCAAGTTATTCAAACAGCCTGGACAAAAGCAATCAGTACAGCAGACCAAGCACCTTCTATTGGGAAAAATATTTGGGAAAACCTTCGTGATGGATTTATCATGACGATGGGTATCTTACCTTCCATCATGTCTGTTGGACTTTTAGGTTTACTATTAGCTGAGTACACTGCTGTATTTGATATCATTGGCTATATTTTTTATCCATTCACGCTGCTTCTCCAAATTCCAGAGCCGTTATTGGCAGCTAAAGCAGCGGCTGTGGAAATTGCAGAAATGTTCTTGCCAGCCTTGGTAGTTGTTGAGGCTCCATTGGTGACTAAATTTATAACAGCCGTAGTTTCAGTTTCATCGATCTTATTCTTTTCGGCGACAATTCCTTGTATTTTATCTACGGATATTCCAATTAGCATACCGCGCTTGCTCGTAATTTGGGTGCAGCGAACCATTTTATCGCTAATCCTCGCAACGCCCATTGCGTTTTTGTTTTTATAAAACAAGCTTTGATAAAGTTAAAGCAACAATTGTAATGGTTTATCAGAGCCCTTTTTGACGCGAACTCCTAATTTAGGTCATTGAGGCTGCTAGTCAGAGCCCGTTTTGACGCGAACTCCTAATTTAGGTCATTGAGGCTGCTAGTCAGAGCCCGTTTTGACGCGAACATTCTAATTTCGGTCATTGAGTTAAAATCCACGAGAGTGAAAAAACGAGCCGGCTCTGCCCCCTTGCTAAGGCATGAGCGAGGAGGCTGAAAAATATAAAGAAACTCCAGCGAACAGTTGAACGCTGGAGTTTTTAAATATGTACTTATTTTTCTTTTTTAATAGACATCCAAAATCCAATCACGATAAAAATCAGACCAAATATCGCTGCTAAAAAAAGCATATATTGGAGACGAAGACCTTCAAGCTGGAGATACTCAGGAAGTTCCCCTTTTTCTAAGAAATGAAGCCGCTGGTCATAGTAGCTTGTGGTATCGTTAATCAGAATAATAAAAAGAGTAACAAGGATTAAGGTCATTGCTCCATACACAACATGTTTTAAGTTGATCCGAATCTTAGTCTCGTTTTGGTTGGCATCACGTATAAAGATGATATAAGCGGTCAGGAAGCCAGTTAATAAAAAGATAAAAGCAAAAAATAGATACGATAAAAGCCGGAATAAGTTCTCTGTCTCACTGATTACGTAAGTGGCAATAAAGAAAAAGATTCCTAAAATAACGATCAGGATAAAAAGATCAATTTTTTTCTCTGTCTTTTCCATGATTTTCCCTCCTCTCAGTCTACTATTATAGCAAATTAGAGAGGATGAAAAAGGAAATTGTCGAATGATGTAATGTATTTTTTAGAATGATAAATATTATCTCGGCCATTGCTAGAATTACAAAACGTTCCGAATGCTCCTCCTAACTCAGAAACTGCATTTCCAATCCAGACAAATACAAACGAACGTTTCTTAAAAATATGATGAGAACTCAATAGCCACAACACCTTTTGAGAAATGTACACAACTTTTATTATGAGCTGAAATGTGATGGTAGAGTAAAAAGTCGTTCATTTTGATTATAAAGAATATGGTGGAATTTAATATAAATATTGGAAAGAAAGTTTGTTTTTAATGCTTTTTCGAAAAGATTGTGGTTTTTTCGACAGTAGTGGTTTTATAAAGCTATTGATTTGAATAGGAAAGGCATAGAATTAAGGAAAGCAGTCCGAATGCGCCTGTGATTCGGACAGGAAAAGCGTAGAATTCAGAGAAGCAGTCCGAATGAACCCCTGATTCTGACAGGAAAAGCGTAGAATCCAGAGGAGCAGTCCGAATGCGCCTGTGATTCGGACAGGAAAAGCGTAGAATTCAGAGAAGCAGTCCGAATAAACCTCTGATTCGGACAGGAAAATCGTGAAAATCAGGGAGGCAGTCCGAATGAGCCCTTGATTCGGACAAGAAAAGCGTAAAAATCAGTGAGCCTGTCCGAATGAACCCCTGATTCGGACAGGAAAGACGCAAAATCCAGAGGAGCAGTCCGAAAAGCAAGGAGGATTGCTAAAGGACATAGGTTTCGCTATCCGTGATAAATTCGCCGATTTTCAGAATTAGCGGACATTGAATCCTTTATTTACGCAAAAATCCGCGATTTTTGAATGATTTACGGCAGTTAATATTCAAAAACAGGCATTTTTACGTGAATAACGTATGTCCGGGAAAGAGAATCATCTGGATAAATCCCTGTTCGGCTGCTGGCTATTTTTGCTGTAATCCCTGCGAAAATTGTTATATAACTTTATACATGAAAGAAAAAAAGGCACTATTCAATAGCACCTTTTGTCGGCAAATTATTATTCCCAAGGTTTTTTAGTGGTGATGAATTGGGCAAGCTTCTTGCTTTCAGCTCTGCGGTTTTTTCGGACAAGAGCGCGCTGATCGCCGGTTTCATGTAATTTTTGCTCTTCAGGTGTTTCAGGAATGACTTCTGGTACAGCAACGGGCTTTCCATTTTCATCTAGTGCTACGAAGGTTAGGAATGCAGTGGCGGCAATTCGACGTTTGCCTGATAATAAATCTTCTGTGATAACCTTTGCAAAAACCTCCATTGACGTTCGCCCGGTCCAAGTCACAAACGTTTCAATGCAAATTGAATCGGTTGGTAAAATGGGTTCGAGAAAGTCGACCGAGTCCGTTGATGCGGTGACTACCTCTGCCCGGCAATGCCTTTTTGCTGAAATCGAAGCAACTCCATCAATTCTTTTCATTAACACGCCGCCAAACAGCGTGTTGTGGTTATTCGTATCATTGGGAAGAACGAGGTCAGTATGAACAACGCGGGATTCTTTACAATATTTTGGTTCCATCTATATGTACACCTTCCTACTCTTTCTTGCTTTCTCCTTCCTATTATAAGGATATGTCACGAAGCTATTCAAACATAATTATAGAGAGTGAAACAAAATAATCCCAAATTAGCCTCTTTCACAATAATCCTTTAAGTTATCCAGCTGCTTTTTCGCCAATTTTTTTGTTAAGCCGGAAAAAAGAGTTCCCATCAGTTTTGCAAAAAAGCTTTTATAACGATATTCATAAAATTGAGTGACTTGGGTTGCGGCACCTTGTCCCTGAAATTCATACCCAATCCGAATGTCGAAGGCTTTATGAATGAGCTGATACGAAAAAAAATGAGGTGCTTCGATTTTTTCAATCACTCCCTGGTACGTTGTTTTTCTTTTGCCTTCGATTTGATTTTGGGTAAACCTAGTACCAGACCGAACAGGGCCTTCCATGTTTATCGACTGAATTTCGTCCATCCAACGCTCCCGGTGACTAGCTTCAGCAACTCGTTCAAAAACATGAGCCTGATTTTTCTCAATTACTGCTTGATTACGTATCATTATGGATGCCCTCCAAACAATTGATTACTTCTATTATACATATTGAGGGTTTTGTCCACTATAGCTCGGCAGGGGATTACACCCTTAATATGAGCGAACAGGGAGTATAAGCTGTAATACTGATTCATCTTCAGATGCCGTAATAATAATGGGTTTCATCGCTCCGGTAAATCCTACCGATATAACGGAGCTGTCATGAGCTTTGAGAGCATCAGCCATATAAGCTGCATTGAATGAAATGTGAGTCTCTTCACCTTTCATCGATTCAACTTCAATATCTTCGATAAGATCTCCAAATGCAGGCGAGTAGGAAGCGATTTGGGCGCGGCCATTAGCCTGAAAAATAAATTTAATTACATTATGGCTGCCTTCTTTAGCTAAAAGAGATGCCCTTTTAATCGTTTGGGCAAAATAGAGAGTGCCAACTTTCATTTCTGCTTTATAATCCCTAGAAATAAACCTCGTGATATCCGGGTATGCTCCTTCCAAAAGCCGTGTATAGAAGCGGATGCTAGGCAAGGAAAATTGGACTTGATTATGTCCCAAATACATGTCAATCAGTTCATCATTGTCCGGCAATAATGCCTGCAATTCAAGCAAACTTTTACCAGGAATCACGATATTAAATCTTCCCGGTTTATTGACCTCTGCCTTTTTCAACGCAAGCAAATGGCTATCTGTCGCCGAACAAGTCAATACCCCTTCTGACAGCTTCCAATTCACCCCAGTTAAAATCGGCCGAGTTTCCGAAGAGGAAACGGCAAAAACAGTTTGCCGGATCATCTGTTTCAGTAAGCTGGACGGAAGAGAAAGTTTTTCACAGGCTTCAAGGAAAGGCAGCTTTGGATATTCCTCTACATCAATTCCATTTAGCTTAAATTCTGATTTTCCGGCTTGTATAATGGCAATTTGATTTTGCTGCGAGATCGATATAGGACCATCTGGAAGGTTTTTAAGAATTTCATAAAATAACCTTGCATGAAGGGCTATTCCGCCTAATTGATCTATATGCAATGATGGGCCAGACGCAGCTGCCTCAATTGACATGTTTGAGTCACTTCCCGTCAGGAGCAGACCATCTTTAGATGCCGACAATTTTATACATGTTAAAATCGGAATCGTCGTCTTGGATGAAACAGCTCGCAATACATTCTGAACACCTTTTATTAAAATTTCCTTCTGAACTGTAACCCTCATAAATACGCCCCCTAATACTCTTTCTTTTATTATATCCGAACATTCGTTCTTGAAGTAAGAATTTAGCCAAAAATTGGTGAAGCCCAAAAATGTAACGAAATTCGACTTTTTACGTCTTATACATATAGAGCTCTTGTGAGGTTTGTATTTGGTATAATAAGAGAGAGCTAGAAAAATATAACTTTTTTAAAAAGCTAATTTAGAGGGTGCAACTATGGATATAAATAATAATCGAATGGAAAAATTGCAAAAGCGAAAGCGGAAGCGCAAACGCTGGGTTGTCCTATTCGTCGTCTTCCTCTTTTTACTCGGCGGGGCGGGGATTATGGCAGCTGAATTCTGGAGCAGCATTTATGAAACCCGTGATCCCTTGGATGAAGATTTAAAGAATGCGATTGAAAATAAGAAAAATGAGCTAGATCCTGATAGCTTATTGGCAGATGATGCCTTTTTAAAAAATCGAAAAAATGGGCCATTTACTGTTCTGCTGTTAGGTGTAGATACGAATGATGCCGAGCAGGGAAGGACTGATACAATGATGGTGGCTATCGTGGATCCAAAGGATAATGAGGTGTCACTTGTTTCAATTCCGCGTGATATGCGGGTTGAGATTATCGGCCGCGGGGAATACGGTAAAATCAATAGCGCCTATGCATGGGGCGGCATCAATATGGCGATTGCTACCGTTGAGCACTTTTTAGAAATTCCGATTGATTACTACGCAACGGTTGACTTCAAAGGATTCCAGGCATTAGTGGATGCGATTGGCGGAATCGAGCTCAATGTTGAAAAGGATATGACATTCTGGGATCGTCTTTCAAAACAGTATGTTAGTCTTGAGGCAGGTCCACAGACTTTAAATGGATTTGAAGCTCTCAATTATGCCAGATTCCGCGGCGATGCTGAAGGAGATTTCGGCCGTAACCGCAGACAGCAGCAAGTCGTTTCAGCCATCCTTGATCAAACGATTGATCTGCGTAATGTAACAAACCTGACAGAAATCAGTGAAGCTCTAGGAGATAATGTCCGGACTGACATAAGTTTTACCAAAATGGTAAGCATGGCGGGCAGTCTTAAAATGTCTGGAGACGAAGTTGAATCCATTAAATATGATGCATACCCAACGAGAATAGGCAATACGTCATACGTCACGATTGATGACGCTGAGCTCGAAAGATTACAAGGAATTTTAGAAGATCGATTAAAAAATTAGGAAATGTGGTGCTCCTCTTCATACAGGAGCACCCTTTTTTAACATATTGGGGCAGCCCCCTTCTTACTTGGCGGTGAATGATTTGGATATTCAAGCAACACTTGAGCAATTGTGTAATGTGTTTAAACAAAACCTGCAGGATCAATTAACAGGCATTTATCTGCATGGGTCGCTGGCGATGGATTGCTTTCACCCGGAGACGAGTGATATTGATCTTTTGATTGTGGTATCGGATCCTCTCTCCTTTTCTGCAAAACAAGCAATTATGAGAGACTTAGTCGCCCTTACTTCCATATATCCAAGAAAAGGGCTGGAAATGAGTATTATTCTGGAGAAGGATGCGCGAGAACCAGTATATCCAATGCCCTTCGAACTTCATTATGGGACAGAATGGGGAAAGCGATTTTTACAGGACCAGTCGGACTTGTGTGAGGGGGGAGTGGATCCGGATTTGACTGCTCATATTGCGGTGACCCTAGCACGAGGCAAGTGCTTATTTGGAAAAGGCATGACTGAAGTATTTGCTCCTATATCAAGAGAAGATTATTTAAAGTCAATTTATTATGATATAAAGGATGCCCAGGCAGGGATATTACTAGAGCCGGTTTATACAATCTTAAATCTTTGCAGAACTCTACAATATGTGCGAGAAGGAAAGGTCCTTTCGAAAAAGGAAGGAGGAGAGTGGGGGCTCACGCATCTGCCTCAGAAGTTTGTACCGATTATTCGGCTGGCATTAGATGTTTATAGGGATAAGGTTAAACTTTTTACATATGATGATGAGCAGTTGGTACAGTTTGCGGAAGATTTGCTAGCAGAAATTAACGTTGAGGATACAGGAGTTTAGGTAAGCATGATAATGTATATCTTCGTTCAGTCAGAAGTTTGGAGTTTGTTAAACAGGAGTTTAGTTCGTTTAAAAGGGACATGAGTTTGTTTAAACGGGTACAAGTTGACTTAAGCCGATTCTAAGTTCGTTTAAACCGTGCTGAGTTTGCTAAAACATGAGCTGAGTTCGTTTAAACAATCACTGAGTTTGCTTAAATGGGAGCGAATTTGTTAAAACGAGTCTGAGTTCGTTTAAATCGATGTAAATTAATCAGAAACAGGCATAAAAATGGCCATGACAAAAAATCCCCCTTAAAAAAGAGGGATTTATTCATATCCTCTAGGTCTGACAAGCTTCGTACTATTCGCCTCAATACCATAGTACAGATCTTCTCTTTCGCTATAAAAAACATGTACGTCTACATTACCCTTTACGGATGGATCAGATGATGGCATTTGGATCGTTTCAATAAACTTATAATGATATCCGAAGTCCCCACTGTTTAAATATTTTATATACTCTTGGGATGTGATGTTAATCGGTTCGTCTCTGTAGCTAACTCGCTCCCAATTGTCGATTTTCCAGGATCCATTTGAATACTTGACAGTTATATATCCGGTGTAACCACCGTTTCCTAAATCGTTTATAATACTAATACTTTTAATCACAAATTGATTTTCCTTTGATTCAATTAGCTCCGACCTAACATTGAAATCCAAATTGGGAATGGACTGTTTCGTATCACAGTGGCAATAAAAATCCATTAGGATATCTTGAAGTGTTTCATCTGAAAATTCCTCTGTTGCATATTTTAAAAAGTATGGTTTTGCAATTGCATAGTCAGGCTCTGTATGATCTTTAAAGTATTCGCTATCTTTAATAGATGTCCATTTGTAGTCTATGCCTAATTGTTTAAACGTTTCTGTTAATCCTGTTAATAAATCATTTGTGATTTTGGCTGCCTGTTCTTTATCAACCATTTTCACAGGTTCTTCCGAATTGTCACCATCAGTCCCATCCTGCAGATCGGAGTTCTGTTCATTTATGGCACCGTCTGTCTGCTCTAGTTCCTCCTTCGTTGAACCACTTATGTTTTGTTTCACAGATTCGTGTGACTCTTCTCCAATGGCCGTATTCTCATTAGAAGAAATGATATAATACCCTAAGCCTAGTGTGGTCACGACGATAGCAGCTGAAAGGTAAATCCTCCATTTTTTCAACTTGTATTGCCCCCTTAATGTTACAGCTGGAATTGTGTTTTCATTCATTAAGACGATATTAAAACCGAAATGTCTCAAACCAAATTATTCCAAGAATAAAAAATAACCGATTGTACCATGTCCATGTCCATTATTCTCAAGCGGATTCAAACTAGGAATAAAAAAGTCCCCTCCAAGAAAGGGGAAAAATTAATCAAATATCTACTACATTACTTCAAGTCACTCTCTGCAATAGGTAAACTATGGCTGCTATTGGCGGCTATGCCGAAATAGTAATCAAGCGATTCGTTATAGAAAACATGAACATCTATTTCACCTTCAATGGCATTCTCATACATCGGCTCACCTTCGAAACCGATTAAGCCTGTCATTTTAATCGTTTTTACGTACGATATTTTAGAATCATCTGCATAATAGAGATCTAGATAAGTTAAATATTCATCAACTGTGAGGTTGATTGGCTCAACAGAAAAGTCATTCAATTGCCAGTGATCGATTTTCCAGGAACCACCTTCATTTTTAACGGTGATATAACCAGTTAGTCCGCCATTTCCAAGTTCATTTGCAATACTGATTCCCTTTATTACAAAAAGGTTATCATGTAATTCCAGTACCTCAGCCCTCACATCAAAGTGAAAATCAGGAATCGACATTTTATCGCAGAAACAATAATACATCTTTAATATATCTTCAAGCGTGCCTGCAGCAAATTCCTCTGTTGCATACTTTAAAAGATATGGTTTGGCAACATCAAAATCAGGTTCCGTATATCCGGGCTGATTCCAATCGCCTTGGACGGATGACCATTTATGTTCTTCACCTAAGCGCCCAAACGTCTCTTTTAACCCTTTGAATAAGTTTTGTGTGATTTCAATTGCTTGTTCCTCATCCAATAATTTTTGAGGCTCTTCTGCCCCCTCTTGATCATTTGCCTGCGGTTCCTCCATGCCTGTACCGCCGTTACTCCCCTGTTCAGCAGCTCCGTCAGCCCGTTCTTCTCTATTCACTTCATTTTCAAATTCAAATGTATATGAAAAGATTAGGTATCCGATACTAAGCACTAAAACAAGGGTGGCTGATATATAGACACTCCATCTACCCCATTTTTTCATTTTTTGGCCCCCTTGGATCTATTTTTTTCTTTTTGGTTTTTAATAAGCTATGCTGTTAATATAGATAATTCCATCACATGTCAATGATTTCAGCATGAACAAAAAGAGATAACCGCCACCTGAGACTTTTATATTTCATCCACTAATCAGACGGTGGGAAAATGAAAAAGTTTCCAACAGATTAGCCTAAAATTTTATTTGGGGGATACATATGAAGATTAAAGGAATCCATCATGTTTCAGCGATTACGGCGAATGCAGAACGGAATTTTAAATTTTACACAGAAACGATGGGAATGAGATTGGTGAAAAAAACAGTCAATCAAGACGATACCTCTGTATACCATTTATTCTATGGAGATGAAAAGGGGAATCCGGGAACAGAGCTCACTTTTTTTGAAATTCCAATGGCTGCCCGTAATCATCCTGGGGTACACAGTATTTCTTCAATCTCTCTCAGGGTAGTGAATGATAATGCCTTAATCTATTGGAAGGAAAGGTTTGAACAGCTGCAGGTAGAGCACGAGGAAATCAAACAAAGAGCGGGGCGGGCTTCCCTTGCGTTTAAGGACTTTGAGGGGCAGCGCTTGGTTTTGGTATCAGATGAAAACAACCAGGGGATCAAAGGAGGGAAGCCGTGGCATCAAAGTCCTGTGCCTGTTGAATATGGGATTCTTGGACTTGGCCCGGTACAGCTGACAGTTCCTGTTGCTGCTCCAACTCAGCAGATTTTAGAGGACGTGCTCGGCTTCCGTGAGGTTGGAACCTTTCCAGCTTATGAAGTAGGGCAACGCGATATTATCGTGTATGAGGCAGGTGAAGGTGGAACTGGGGGAGAGGTACATATTGAAGAGAGAACGGATCTCCCGCCAGAAAGGCTTGGACGAGGAGGAGTACATCATGTTGCTTTCCGAGTCGAGGATGAAGAAGAGCTGCATCAATGGGTTGAAAAATTAAAAAAGTCACGATTGCCAAACTCTGGTTTTGTGGAACGCTTTTATTTTAAATCCCTTTATTTTAGGGAAAGAAACCGGATCCTATTTGAACTGGCTACCGACGGCCCTGGTTTCGCTACAGATGAAGATAGTGAACATCTAGGTGAATCCTTAGCTTTACCACCCTATTTGGAAGATAAAAGAGAAGAAATTGAGGCAAAGCTTAAACCATTAAACACGAAAAGATTCTAACAAAAAAGAACCTCCTGTGTATCGACAGGAGGTTCTTTTCTTTCATTTGATTGATATACAACAAGCAGGCAGAGAGTAATTTACAAGCATATGCATAATTATGTTGCAAAATGTATAAAAATGAGTTAATTTAAAATATATGAAAAGTTTTACTAGTTTTATTAATTCGTATAATTGGAACTATGAAACAACTAGGGGGAAAAAGCATGAAGAAAAAATCATTCTTTTTACTAGCGATTCTTTCGGGTCTTATTTTAGTTTTGGCAGCATGCGGAACCAGCACTCAAGATACAGCAACATCAGGAGAAGGATCATCAGAAAGTAAACCATTACGTGTCGTTACAAATGCAGCATACGCCCCATTTGAATACATGGAAGGCGATAAAATTGTCGGCTTTGACATTGATTTAATCAACGCCCTTGCAGAAGAAGCCGGTTATGAAATTGAAATTGAACATGTCGGCTGGGATCCTCTTTTCGTAGAAATAGAGTCTAAAAGAGCAGATTTAGCCGTCGGTGCGATTACGATTAATGACGATCGCAAGCAAACTTACGATTTTTCCCATCCGTACTTCTTATCAACGAATAAAATTTTAGTATCAGAAGATAGTACGGTTGAATCAGGGGAAGATTTGGTCGGCTTAAAGGTAGCTGTTCAAGGCGGAACAACAGGGGATGCAGCTGTTGAAAAATTATTTGGAACCAATCATCAGGACATTAAAAAGTTTGAAGATAACAACTTGGCGATTCAAGAGCTTCTGCAAGGCGGTGCAGATGCCGTTGTTGCGGATAATACAGTAGTAGAAGAATACGTGAAAAATAATCCGGATCAAAAATTAAAAGTAGTAGAAGATAGCAGAGCATTTGAACAGGAATTTTATGGATTTATGTTCCCGAAAGGCAGCCAATTAAAAGCTGACTTCGATGAAGCTCTCAATACGATTTTTGAGAACGGCACCTATACTGAAATCTATGAAGAATGGTTTGGCGTTGAACCAGACCTTGAGACAATCAAAGCTCAGCAAGAATAAGCACCAGAAAAAGCGTAACTTTCTCGGGAAGTTACGCTTTTTTACAAAAACTGAGTGGTAGTCCATCTGTTAGTTAAGCTTGATTTTCATTTACATCTTGAATCACCCAATGATTGTCCTGTTTAACAAATATCACTTCTAATTCAACATTTCCGTGCAAATCACTGGTATGTTCCTGGGTGAGACGATATTCGGAGCCGCTTACTTTTTCAAGATTATAGTCCTTTGTTTCATCTAATGTAACAGGGCCATCCATTGGTATGACATAAACTCCGTCTTCCTTATCTTCATAACGGAGATCGACCACTTCCTGGGCAAATTCACGGGTTAAAAATTGGGTGGCTTCTGTTACAAGTTCTTCTTTCGACTGAAATTCCTGAACCTTGTTCTGATCATCAGCCGCAAACTTTCCCTGAGAGGAGGCTAAATCACGGTATTTCGCCATTAATTCATCTACTGCGAGATGCTCCTCTTGTCCATCTTCATTTCCTTGTTCTGTTTCGTCCTCTTCCTGAACAGAGGGGTCAGTTTCGTTTGACTCGAACTCATCATTGGGATTTGGGTTGACTTCAGTGTTTTCATTATCCTGACCGCACCCTAGCAATAGGAAGGGTAAAAGAAGTGCGACGAGCAAGATTCGTTTCATTCGTTTCCCTCCTCGATTTTTAGACAACTCTTCTTTTATTTTCCCTAAATATTACCTAAAAATGCGGACAAAAAAAAGGGACAAACGAATGAGTTTGTCTCAATTATGATAGAAAATAGTTCCAATATCCGTAGCTGATAAAAGTACCCAACCAAGAAATAATGCCGAACACAATGACGACTGCATTTTCCGTCCAGCCATACTTTAATGAAAAATGATAATGGATCGGGGTCATCTGAAATATCCTTTTTTTCGTGCGTTTGTAAACGAATACTTGTATGACTACTGAGAGCTGTTCAGCAAAATAAATGAAAAATAATAAAGGAATTATAATTTCAACCTTCTCGATGATAGCCAAAAATGATAATGAACCGCCAATGGCAAGGGATCCCGTATCACCCATAAAAGCCTTAGCAGGAAAAATATTAAACATAAGGAATCCTAAAATATTCGCAATCATAATTAAACAAAATACTTGAATTTCGGGTATGTCAGATATCACAAAAAAGAAAAAGTAAGTAGGAATAGCGACAACACCCAATAACCCGTCCATTCCATCTGTAAAGTTGATGGCATTGGTTGAACCGACAACAAAAACCGCCATAATCAGTAAATAAAGAACAGAAGGAAGATCAATCGTCCAGTGATTAAAAACCTGAATATTCGTGTCCAACCCTAATTTAGCCGTAATGAAATAAAGCAGGAAACCGGTAACTACAAACTGGAGAACAAGCTTGGTTTTTCCTGAGATCCCATTAGGATCCTGCTTTGATGCTTTCCAATAGTCATCTAAAAAGCCAATGAGACTAAATAGAACAAAGGCTGTACAAATAAATAACATCACATGGCTAGCTGAAAATAAAAGCGCAATCATAATTCCAATGATAAAAATGATGCCGGTCATAAGGGGTGTTCCTTGTTTTGCTTGCTGCTCTTCCGGGAGCTCTTTGCGAATCGGCTGCGTCAATTGTAACTTTATTAAAACCTGGATGAGGAATGGGCATAGAAGAAGTACAAGTCCGAGCGTTACGACAGCCGGAAGAATAACTTCAAACACTATCGAATCCGCCTTTCTAAGGTTAGAATATGGTATTATATGAATATATTACCAAAAAAGTAGAGAACTGTCGAACTATGTCGGGAAATGAAGTATTTACAAAAGATAGTTTGAGATATATACTAGATAAAATTTCCAATTAAGGAGGGGTGCAAGTTGGTAAATAAAAAATCCTATCCTTTAACAAATTCAAAAGGGAGAACGATTGAATCTGCTTTATTTACGAAGGATGATAAAAATCACAAACTCGCAATCTTACTTCCAGGAGCAGGGTACAATACGAAAATGCCCATATTCTATTATGCAACTCGTTTGTTCCTTGAAATGGAATACGATGTCCTCCATATAAACTATGATTTTTCGGGAAAAGAGTACGAAAAACTTTCAAATGATGAATTTTTTCGCTGTATAAAGGAAGATGTTTTCGCCGGTTACGATGAGGTCATTTCAGATCTTCATTATCAGGAATTTGCAGTTTTGGGAAAATCGTTAGGAACGATTGCAATGGCAAGTCTTTTTGATGAAAAAAAAGAGCTGGGGCAGGCTAAGGCGATATGGCTGACACCTTTAATTCATAATCATTTTGTATTTGAACATATGATCAATACTGCACAAAAATCATTCGCTGTTATCGGAACAAACGACTTTTGTTTCCGGGAAGAACGATGGAGGGAAATCAAGGAAAAGGCCAATTATGACACCTTGCTGTTAGATCAAGCGGATCACAGTCTAGATAAAAAAGGGGACGTTTTGTCCTCCATTGAGGCTTTGAAAACAACACTGGAACAAATCAAACGCTTTGTTTCAGAATAGAGGAGACCACATATGGACAGTGCAAAAACAAGTATTTTTAAACCATTTCCAATTCTAGAAACAGAGCGCCTGCTATTGCGTCCTATTACTTTGGCGGATAAAGAGGCCATTTTTGATTATTCATCTCGACCGGAAGCAGCTCAATATGTAACCTGGGAAGCACATAAATCATTGAGTGACACACAAACATTTCTAGATTTTGTGCTTAATCAGTATGAAAGCGGAGGGGTTGCACCTTGGGGAATGGTGATCAAAGCTACAAATCAATTAATTGGAACGATTGATTTTGTTTCTTGGAATAAATCTCATCAATATGGCGAGATTGGTTATGTCTGTTCCCCAGATTACTGGGGAAATGGCTATACACCGGAAGCAGGGCAAGCATTACTGCGCTTTGGCTTTGAAAAAATGGGCCTGGTCCGGATTCAGGCACGCACCTTTGCTGAAAATCAAGCTTCTCAAAGGGTTCTGAAAAAACTGGGAATGACATATGAAGGAACCATGAGAAAGGCGATGAAAGTCAAAGGCAAGCATTGGGATATAACGATGTATTCAATTTTGAAGAAAGAGTACGAATCCGCGAAAAAATAACCATATTTTTACTTAAAATTTACTTGCTTTACCAATTTGCATCGAGTATGATAGGTAATGACAAAAAACGGAAGGGTGACCAGGGGACAATGAACAATTAATCCTATTTATATGAAAAAATTGTTAATCACACACGATACATTTTTTCTGGATAGGATTAGTTTGTATTTTTATATACAGTTCAAAGTGTTCATTGTTTCCAATTTTTTATGGAAAAATTGTGCCCTTGAAATGTACTGCCTCCTGTCCAGAAAATATACAGGAGGTTTTTATTTTGGAACAAAAAACAGGTAATGTTCAGTCTGGCCTTTTTCGCAATCAGGTGTTTCGGGCTATTATTTTTTCCGGATTGTTTTTGCAAATTGGGATTTGGATAAGAAACTTTGCCGTCTTGCTTTTTGTGATGGAGCAGACGAATGGGGATGCCTTTGCTGTTTCCATGATTTCTGTTGCAGAATTCGCGCCAATCTTTATTTTTTCTTTTATTGGCGGCACGTTTGCTGACCGATGGCGGCCAAAAAGGACGATGGTCTGGTGTGACATTTTAAGTGCTATTTCGGTATATGCCGTATTGGTAACTCTTATTTTTGGAACGTGGCAGGTAGTGTTTTTTGCTACCTTAATTTCAGCAATTCTATCCCAATTTTCTCAACCTTCAGGGATGAAGCTATTTAAATTGCACTTACCTGAGGAACAAATTCAAGCTGCGATGTCGCTTTATCAAACCATGTTTGCTGTATTTATGGTGCTAGGCCCGATCATTGGAACGTTTGTTTTTCAATCGTTTGGAATTCATATCTCTATTGCCATCACGGGAACAGCCTTTTTACTTTCAGCGGCAGCCCTTGCTTTTCTTCCGCCAGATTGGAAAGTTGAATCAGCCGTTGCTCCAAACACATTGTGGCAGGATATGAAGAGCGGCATACAGTATGTATTAAGTAAAAAAGAATTAAGTTTACTTGGTTTCTGCTTTTTATTAGCTGGTCTCGGACTAGGGTTCATTCAGCCGCTTTCCATCTTCCTGGTGACTGAACAATTAGGGTTGCCTGAAGAAAATCTCCAATGGCTGTTTATGGTGAATGGTGTAGGCATGATTCTCGGCGGTGCTTGTGTAATGATCTTTGCTAAAACAGTCCCGCCGCAGCGGCTGCTCCTTTTCGGAATGCTTGTCAATGGTATTGGCATCGCGGTAATGGGACTCTCTACCAATCTGTGGCTTACTTTAGCAGCTGAATTCATTAACGGGTTAATGCTTCCATGTATCCAAATCGGGATCAATACGATGATTTTACAAAGAACAGAAGAAGCATTTATTGGCAGGGTCAATGGAATCTTGAGCCCGCTATTTACAGGTTCCATGGTCCTAACGATGAGTTTCGCTGGTGTACTCAAAAAGGAATTCTCACTAGTTGCTATGTTTGAAACATCCGCTATCCTGTTTCTGATTGGAATGTTATTCATGCTTCCATTATACAATCAGAAAATGGCGTCCAATACACAGCAGGCGCTGGGATCTCAGGAATAATGCAACCATACAAAAAGGTGCAGGAGTTTATAGACTCTTGCACCTTTTTATTTGCGTGAAATATTCACCGTGAAACAAGAAAATTCAGGGCGCTCCTGGCACGCCCTATGTGTGCAGACACCCCTTAAATTTCCGTATTGGCATCAAAAACAACCAGCCCGCCGTCTGGTTCGAATTCAGAGTATGGGGACCAGAAGAGTCCATCAACTTCCCATTGGTCAGTTTCTAAGTTGTATAGGACACCATAAGAACGGAAGTCGCTGCCGGTCTCTGTCGTAATGCTTTCTACAAATTCTGGCGTTTCCTCTTCGGCATAGGAAGCTGGGTAGATATCTCCGGTCCAATCTACTTTACCGTAGGCATCCACATGGATATAGTCTTCTTCAACATATAGCTCCATTGTGTCCAAATCAACTGTAACGGTATCAAGCCCGGTTCCGTAATAGTTATAATCGCTATCAATATAATATTGGACTTCAGCGGCCAGCTCCTCTTTATAATAAGGAGAGGCGACAATATGGGTTTGATCTAACGTTTGTAAACTCATAAATCGCTGTACTTCAAATGTATATATTGCTTCGGCTACTTGATTCTTCATCTCTTCTGTTAAGGGATCAATGCTTAGATCATAGTATGTATCCGTAATTTCAAACTCTTCGCTTCGTACAGTCCCCCAAGGGAATTCTTTTTCCAAATAAATCGTATGGGAACCGTCCAAGTCTATCGGTCCAATACCTTCTAATTCCCAAACAGTGCCTACATAGTTTCCGTCGATATATAAACCTCCATCTCCATGATTAGAGAAAACATCTACATAATAACCCTCCAGCCACATATCTACATAAACATTTTGGCCAGATTCATCAAATAGATTAACGTTTACCTCTTCATCAAGGGCTGCAAACTCGGACTGATATTCAACTTTAATTGTATATTTACCTGGTAAATATGGACCATATGAAGCTATAAAGTTATCTGAATCACTTTCTCCTACTTCTTTTCCATCAATGAAAATGTTTGCTCCTGCATAATTCGTTTCAATTTCAAAGTAATAAGGGAGCAGCTGGATTTCATAATCATCAAAGAATAAGAACTGCCTGCCAGATTTCTTTAATAACACGGTTGTTTCTTCATACGGCTCCACTTGCGGGTCGTCTAAATGTTTCGCTTGCTCTTTTAAACTTTCAAGCAATTCATCCTTATAAAACGGATCGTCATTTACATATTCTATCAAATCTTGAATATTTGATTTCTCTACTTCAATTTTCGAGTCAAAAGATCCTACATATTTCATTAATGCTTTTTCATCTTTTTCTTCTAATGCTTGCTCGAACCGGTCAATCCGATACTCAACGCTTGATAAATGCTGCAGCACAAAGTAACCAGCAACGAGCAAGACTACAGCTACGCCGCTCGATAGCAGTGCAATTTTTTGACGTTTAGACAAAGGTTTAGATGGGGTATAGGTTTCTTCGATAGTAACGGTAACTTCTGAACCGCCTGATCCGGATCTGCTGAAGGGTTTTCCGCATTCAGAGCAGAATTGTTGATCTGGCTTTAACCCATGTCCGCAATTTGGGCAAAAACTCATCGGCTTTCCTCCTGTATAGGTATAAAGTATGATTTCCAGAAAATATTATCATATTTTGTCGAAAATTGGTATTATTTTTAAGATTTCATGTCCATTTCATTACAAAAAGATTACAATGATTTGCTTATCAGATAAAAAAGGGTTCTGCCAGTACAATATTAATGGCACACGTCCATAAAATGGGAAGAATCAGGAATGGAAGGATATAAACTATTTGGAAAAAGTTAATAAAGATAAATGGTGTTGTATTTTTATTCGCATGATGGTATGATGGCTTTTGGTTGTCATTCAAATACCTTACTAATAGTTGCGAAACAGCTAGATAGGTAAAGAGGTGTAACTAGTATGGAAAAATCAAATCAAGTTCAAATACAGAAAGCGAACCCATCGCTTAAAGCCTATTCGGCTGCAGATTATTTAAATTTTATCATCCCATCTATTATTGGTATTTTCTTATTCATGGTACCAATCACAGTAGAGGGAAGTATGACGATTCCTGTTGCCTTTTTGGCAGGGGAGTTACGAGAGATGCTTGAGGGTATCATCCCATACTTAGCAACTGTATTCATGGGAGTAGCGGCGATTGGCTCATTAATCGCAAAAGCAAAGCAACCGCAAAATCCAGTGTTAAAAACATTGTTTTCCGTAAACTGGTTTTGGCTTGTTGTAAGATTGCTAGGATTTGTTCTTGCAGTTCTAACCCTATTTCAATGGGGCGGAGAAGCGATTTTTTCCGAAAATACAGGCGGACTCGTATTAGATCTGATCGTTTCTTTATTCACAATTTTCTTATTTGCAGGTCTGTTTCTTCCGTTATTATTAGATTTCGGTCTCCTCGAATTTGTTGGGACTTTGCTGATTAAAGTCATGAGACCAGTGTTTAAACTCCCAGGACGATCATCGATTGACGTACTGGCTTCATGGGTAGGAGATGGGACGATTGGTGTTGTTTTAACTGATAAACAATATCAGGATGGCTTCTATACAAAGCGGGAAGCAGCGATTATCGGAACAACTTTTTCCGTTGTTTCCATCACTTTTAGCATTACAGTTCTTGAGACAGTGGGACTTGAACACCTATTTGGACCATATTATTTAACCATTGTGATTGCAGGATTAGTTGCCGCATTGATCATGCCAAGAATCTGGCCGCTTTCAAAAAAGCCTGATACAACTTATGAAAAAGCTGTGCAGCAGCCAGATGAGGAGATTCCGGCTAACACCAGTTTGTTCACCTGGGGAGTTGCACAGGCAGCGAATAAAGCATCGAAAACGAAGGACTATGGAACTGTTCTAAAATCTGGCTTTAAAAATGTATTGGATATGTGGATTGGTGTGGTTCCAGTTGTCATGGCGTTTGGTACTCTTGCACTTATTGTGGCTGAATATACCGATTTCTTTATGATACTTGGTAAACCAATTGAACCAATTCTCTCACTCATGCAGGTTCCCGAAGCAGCTGAGGCTGCTCAAACCGTTTTAATCGGATTTGCAGACATGTTCCTTCCATCGATTTTAGCGAGTGAAATGATTGAAAGCTCCATGACATTGTTTATAATAGCGGCGCTTTCTGTCACCCAATTAATATACATGTCAGAAGTTGGCGGACTATTAATGGGATCTAAAATTCCAGTTAACTTCCTCGACCTTGTTGTCATCTTTTTATTAAGAACCCTTATTACGCTGCCTGTTATTGTAGTAGCAGCTCATATCATCTTCTAAAAAACAGCTATGAAACCCTTCCAGATTTTTTATTGAGGAAGGGTTTTCTTGCTTTATTAAATCGATTAAAATAAATAAGATGATTACTAAATTTCGTAATTTATATTGACAGGCTGTTTTTATTTTTTTACATTTATTCAAAAAATAGGAAGAAATATCTATCATTTTAGTCTGATGGTCATGAAGGAATAGACCATCGCATATCGAATACATAGTGGTACGAAAATATATTGGGGGACTACTTAATGAAGCTCGGTGAACTTCTGCTCGAAATATCATATAAACTTCAATATTCTCCCGAGGATTGGGCTAAGAAATTGAACGTTTCTACAGATGAGGTAAGAGATTACTTTTCAAGGAAAAAGGAAATACCCATTCTGCCTTTTTTTCATTTAATCAATGATTCTTACCCGGATTATGAAAAAAAGAAAGACATCTTCTCTGTCTATTTAGATACCATAAGTTCTTCTGATAATATTCTATATTCATTGGAACTGGTTAGTCAGTATGAAGAGAATGAAATCCTGCAAAGGCTAATCGACAAGGGGATGAAATCAGAAGATCCTTATGTACAGGAATGGGCAGAAATGTACGCTTTATCACTAAAAAGTGAGGAGCTATTTAACGATGATTTCCTCTATTCAGCGAAAAAAGCAAGTTTAAAATGTAACGAAATGAAAATTTTCCTCGAAACCATGCGAATTACCCAACTTCTTCAAAAAATAAATGCTCATATCACCATTGATAAACTTGCAGATGAGTATGCACCGCAGCTAGAAAAAATTGAAAATCCATTTTTTAGAAGTGCTTTTACAATGAGACTCCATACCAGCACTATCAATAGTACCCTCCGGTTAAACTTGATTGGAAAAGTCCGAAGAATAGGTGAAATGTATTTAAATGATAAAGAAACACAAGTTTACTTTCCACTTGGTTACTGCCGGATTCTTCACTACTATGCATTGTCATTTTTGTATGAGGATCCTCAAAAAGCTCTAGAACTAATTGATGAATCTAATGCCATTTTAGAAACAATATCAAACAATGTGGCCAGGTTCTGTATGAATGAAAATGGAAAAAGTAAAGCATTCATTAAAAATGTATGGGAGATTAATCAGCCAGAACCAGATGATATTCCAGAAAAAATTCATTACTACATCGCAAAAGGGGATATGAAAAAAGCCCAGGCATTGCTAATCGATTTGAAAAAAGTACAGCCGTTGACAGCGTTTCAGGATTATTACTGGGGTGTCGCCTTTTCTGATGAAGAAGCATTGCAGAGATCGTATGAAAGATTCAGATCGAATGGAGACTTTTTCTTTGCTGTTTTACCAATCAGAGCCTTATCAAAAATGTCACTAGAAAAACTGAAAGAGAAGAAGGTCAGGAACTAGCTTGCTTCTGGTAGGTCTAGTTTATTTTTTTTAATTGTCACGATATTCCTCCTTTCTCCGTCTTAATGGTAAAACGAGAAGGAGGAATTTTTATGACGTTCATAACTGATCAATTTTTTGATTCGATCGTAATTGGCGGGGGATTGGCTGGTTTGATATCAGCAAATTATCTTGCCAGGCAAGGCAGAAAGGTAGCAGTGATTGAAAAAGGGAAGGAGCTTGGCGGAAGGGCTTCTACGACAATTGTCCATCAATCTCATTTAAATCTGGGGCCGCATGCTCTTTATATAAAAGGCGGGACATCCCAAATTTTGAACGAGCTTGGTATCCATCCAACAGGCAAAAAGCCGAAGATATACGGAAAGTTAATCTTAGAAGATAAGATGTATCCTTTTCCTCCTTCTCCCGTTGCTTTGTTAAAAACTGAGTTTTTGACATGGAGGGAGAAGGCAGAGTTAATCAAAGTTTTTTCCAATTTATTAAAAGCAGATTGGAGAAAAGCAGGCGACCATTCATTTACTGAATGGCTCATGGCGCATCGATTGTCCAGGAAAGTTAAGGCTATCCTTCAATCACTTTTGGCAATCTCCAGCTATTGTAAAGAGGACGATGCAGTGACGGCCGCGTATGCAATCCGGCAGCTTCAGCTTGCGTTAAAAGGCGGTGTTCTTTATTTAGATGGCGGCTGGGAGACGTTAATACAATCTTTAGAAAATCATGCGCAAAAAAGAGGAGTTTTGTTCATGAAAGGGGAAAAGGTTAAGAAGATAAAAGGAAGTTTTCCTGCCTTTCAACTAGAGCTTTCTTCCGGAAGACTAGTTGAAGGGAAGACGGTGATCTATACAGCACCCCCGCATGACCTGCAAAAAATGGCTGAGCATGGTGAACAGTTTGCTTTCCTTTCAAAACTCAAACCAGTCAAAGGAGTTTCTTTGGATCTGATTTTAGAAAAAGATGAAATGGATCGAACTAGCTTTGGTTTTGATGCGGATCATTTTATTTATTATTCCAGCCATTCGAAAGCAGCTAACCTAAGCCAACAGTATGAAGTCGCTCATGTATTTGGATACGGGGCTGACGCCAGCGAGGAGCAAATGGAGAAATTTTTAGACCGAATGGTGCCTCACTGGCGGGAAAGAAAAGTGTACTCTAGATGTCTCACTAATTTGGCTGTGAGCAATGGATACCCAAACAGAACCACGATGAGAATATTTGAAAAAGCATCTCAAGCCGTAGACGGTTTGTTTCTAGCTGGGGACTGTTGTATAGATGAAGGAATTCTTGCCGATGCCTCAGCTGCTAGCGGAAAAAAGGCCGCTTTAGCTGCTGAACAATGGCTAGGAGGTAAAAATAACAATGAACATCGAAGCATTATATAAAGAGTACAAACCATTACTTTTTTCCATATCATATGGAATGCTTGGAACCGTAACGGAGGCAGAGGATGTTGTACAAGAAATTTTTCTTACCCTGCAGCAAGAGAAGCTTGATCATGTCCAAAATATTAAAGCCTATTTATCCAAAATGGCGACAAACAAATGTATCGATGTACTCCGGTCCGCACAGAAAAAGAGAATCGTATACGTGGGTGAGTGGCTTCCCGAACCAATCGGAGCCGCCCGTTTCAATGAGGTAGAGGAAAAGATTGAGAATCGGGACTTATTAAGCCTGGTTTACTTAAAATTAATGGAAGTCCTGACCCCAAACGAAAGAGCCGTCTTTTTATTAAAAGAGGGCTTTTCCCTCTCTCATGCAGAAATATCTCATATGCTAGAAACAAATGAGGTCAATTGCCGTAAACTCTATTCCCGGGCAAAAAAGAAAATGGGAATCAGTACGAACGGCCGGTTTACTGTGAAAGAAAATCGGGAAGTCATTGAATCATTTATTCAAGCCTTTCAGATGGGAGAAATGGAGAGAATACTTGGGCTGTTAAGTCCAGATGTCATTTTGTACTCAGATGGCGGCGGCGTTGCAAAGGCAGCCATTCGTCCAATCGAAACGGTTCAGCGCGTCCTGCCCTTTTTACAGGGTGTATATGGTAAACGCCCTGAAAATATGACCTTTGCCATTGAATCAGTCAATGGGCAACCGGGTCTTGTCGGCAAAGTAGATAACGAGACTCATAATGTCATTTCATTTTATATAGCAGATACCCGAATTCAAGCCATTTATTTGGTAGTGAATCCTGAGAAATTGATGAATGTATGAGGAAGAAGACAGGGCGAGTGGGTGCCCTGTCTTTTTTGTGGGGTGGATGCATAGGTAGTCTGGCATGAATTGGGCTATCGGTCAAAATTGGTGGTTCTATCGGTCAAAAACTGGTTCTATCGGTCAAAATCAGGTTCTATCAGTCAAATTCGTGGTTCTATCGGTCAAACTCGTAGTTCTATCAGTCAAATCAGTGTTTCTATCGGTCAAATTCCGGTTCTATCGGTCAAAATCCATTTCTATCAGTCAAAATCCATTTCTATCGGTCAAATTCAGGTTCTATCAGTCAAATCAGAGGTTCTATGGGTCAAATTCGTGGTTCTATCAGTCAAATCAGTGTTTCTATCGGTCAAATTCCGGTTCTATCGGTCAAAAACCGGTTCTATCAGTCAAATTCGTGGTTCTATCGGTCAAACTCGTGGTTCTATCAGTCAAATCAGTGGTTCTATCGGTCAAATTCCGGTTCTATCGGTCAAAAACCGGTTCTATCGGTCAAAAACCGGTTCTATGAGTCAAATCAGTGTTCTATCGGTCAAATTGGTGGTTCTATCAGTCAAAATCCATTTCTATCGGTCAAACTCGTGGTTCTATCGGTCAAACTCATAGTTCTATCGGTCAAAAACCGGTTCTATCGGTCAAACTCATAGTTCTATCGGTCAAATACGTGGTTCTATCGGTCAAACTCGTAGTTCTATCAGTCAAAAACCGATTCTATCGGTCAAATTGGTGGTTCTAACAGTCAACTCGTGATTCTATCGGTCAAATTCCGGTTCTATCAGTCAAATCAGTATTTCTATCGGTCAAAATCTAATTCTATCAGTCAAACTCGTAGTTCTATGGGTCAAACCCTTAGGTCTATCAATCAAAATCCATTTCTATCAATCAAAACCCATTGCCATCAGTCAATAACCGACGCCATTGGTCAAAATCTCTTGAATGGACGGTCTATGATAAATCCTGTATTTTCCGGTGCCGGTAGAAGGGAGGTTCATAGATTGAAGGAGCTTTTTTACAACAGTAGGGGAACTAGTTTTTAGAAAATCTCTCGCCTCTTTATTGGTAATGGTGGAATCTATCAAAAAAAGATAATCGAGGATTGCTTGTACGTGGGCTGTTTTATCTTTTTCCCCGCACTTGGGACATAGCCAAGTTCCATGAATTCGTTCCATTGAAAAACTGGAGCAATTCACACACCGTATGCCTTTTATAATATCGGAACTGGACATTTTATAGGTATTTAACAGATTTGGAAAATGGGGACTATGTTCTTTTACAATTCTTTCACTAATTGAACCAAGTTGTTTTTCAGTGATGGAGGAGCGCGCATATCTGCGTTGAGCTAGAGTGATTGCCTCGTTTAAGCTTTCTGCATGGAGGATTTTATTGAAAATTGGTTTGCTTTCTGGCGAGGCTTCAATAATTGTGGATTGATTCGTATTAACAATGAAAAATTCAATAGGCATAGTAAGATTAAAGTTTTTTCGGAGCCATTGATTCAGCAGATTCTTTTGGCGGGTTGCTTGATGGAGGGGATTGGGGAGTCTCTCTATTTTTTGATCATAACTGCGAATTAGCTGGTCATAGTGGGGATCAAATCGGAGGATACCTGCGATATTTTTAACTTCCAAGATTAAAGTGAAAAAAGCAGATAAGATTAATGTATCAATTTGAAAATAGATACCATTCAATGAAAGACGCAGGTTGTGAATGACGGTGAGAGAGTAGTCTTTTAAGTGGCTTAAATGATAATCTACATTTTGTTCTCCATAGTAACCGGCTTTTCTCCACATCAAATTTTTTTCAATTTCCTGTCTTTTTCTAAAGTTTGGGTAAACTCTGTTCAAAAGTATTTCGTGCAAATAAAGTTCAACAGGGAATTCTCTTTTTTTATAGATGTTCAATATAACATCACTCTCCTTTTTCTTTTACTAATGAATTCTTGAAAACTAAAAAAAATCCTCCCCCATACAGTTGGAGGAGGATTTACACATACTATCACGCGCGCTTATAAGATTCAAATTCTTTCTCAGAGCAGTACACAAAATGCCCTGGCGAAACTTCTCTCATTTTCACTTCTTCGCCTTCTTTATATTCATGGATGCTTGGGTCGTAGACTTTCCTTCTTCGCTGGCGTTCCGTTTCAGGATCCGGACGCGGGATCGCAGATAGCAGGGCCTGCGTATACGGATGCAATGGGTTGCGGTAGAGCTCATCACTTGGAGCAAGCTCGACTAGCTTCCCAAAGTACATTACACCGATCCGGTCACTGATGTATTTCACCATAGATAGGTCATGGGCGATAAAGAGATAGGTTAAACCTTTTTCTTTTTGAAGCCGTTTCATGAGATTGACGACTTGAGCTTGGATTGAAACGTCCAAAGCGGAGATTGGTTCATCGGCAATGATGAATTCCGGCTGAACCGCAAGCGCCCGCGCGATGCCAATCCGCTGTCTTTGTCCGCCGGAAAACTCATGCGGATAGCGGGTCGCATGTTCACGGTTTAATCCAACTGTTTCCAGTAAATCATATACACGCTTCATCCGATCTTCTTTCCCTTTAGCAAGACCGTGGATATCAATCCCTTCTGCAATGATGTCAGCCACCGTCATTCTAGGATTCAAGGAAGCATATGGGTCTTGGAAAATCATTTGCATTTTGCGGTGAAACTCGCTGAGTTTTTTCCGTGATTTAATCGTGCGGACATTTTCCCCGTTATAGACGATTTCTCCATCAGTAGCTTCATATAAACGGATAATCGTACGCCCCGTTGTCGATTTACCGCAGCCGGATTCTCCCACAAGACCAAGGGTTTCCCCGCGATAAATCGAAAAAGATACATCATCGACCGCTCTTACTTCGTGTGGACTGCCTGTATTAAAGTATTTTTTCAGGTTTTTAATCTCTAAGAGTGTTTCAGCCATGGATTGCTTCCTCCTTTAACAGAACCGGAGTTTCGAAGTTTTGCGTCATTGGCCGCAAGCGATTTTTCACAGCTTCAGGCGGTTCGACCTTTGGTGCATCCGGATGCAGCAGCCACGTTTTGGCAAAATGTGTTTTGGATATTTGGAACATAGGTGGCTCTTCCTCATAATCAATCGCAAGAGCATAGGGATTCCGCGGTGCAAAGGCACAACCCTTCGGAGGATTCGTCAAATCAGGCGGCGACCCTGGAATTGCTGCAAGCTCAGATTTATCATCACTATCAAGGCTAGGCATTGAAGCCAGCAATCCCCACGTATAAGGATGACGAGGATCATAAAAAATTTCATCGACGGTCCCGATTTCCACAATTTGACCGGCATACATAACAGCAACCCGGTCAGCCACATTTGCTACAACACCTAAATCATGGGTAATAAAGATTATCGAAGACTCCGTTTTTTGCTGGAGATCCTTCATTAACTCTAAAATTTGCGCCTGAATCGTAACATCAAGAGCTGTTGTTGGCTCGTCGGCAATTAAAAGCTTTGGATTGGCGGCCAATGCTATTGCCACCATTGCCCGCTGCCGCATTCCGCCAGAAAATTCGTGCGGATATTGCTGGAATCTTCTTTCAGGGAATGGAATTCCAACCAGATTTAAAAGATGTATCGCTCTTTGTTTAGCTTCTTCTTTCGATACCTTATGGTGCTTTAAAATAACCTCTGTAATCTGTCTTCCGATTTTCATCGTTGGATTTAATGAGGTCATTGGATCCTGGAAAATCATTGAGATGTCATTTCCGCGAACCTTTTCCATTTCTTTTTCTGATTTCGGAACCAGGTCCACGCCTTCAAGCAACACTTGCCCGCTTGTAATTTTTCCAGGGGGCATCGGAATTAATTTAATTAACGACTGGGTCATCACACTTTTTCCAGAGCCGGATTCACCTACAATCGCAAGTGTTTCACCCTTGTATACATCAAAGGTAACCCCGCGGACAGCTTGGACTGTTCCGCCGTATATATCAAAGCTAACATGCAGGTCTTTGACTTCTAATAGTTTTTCCATTTCGTTTTTCCCTCCTATTTGCGCAATTTAGGGTCTAATGCATCACGTAAGCCATCGCCAATCACGTTAAAGCTTAGCATTGTGATACAGATAAAGGCAGCTGGGAAGAAGAGTCTCCACGGATAATATTGCATCGCCGCTACTCCTTCGGTTGCCATCGTTCCCCAACTGGCAAGTGGAGGAGAAATACCTAGTCCAAGAAAGCTTAAGAAAGCCTCTGTAAAAATCGCATTTGGGATGGTTAGTGTTAATGTGACAATGATAGGTCCCATTGCATTCGGGATTAGATGCTTAAACATGATCCAGCCGGTCTTTGCTCCCAGTGTTTGGGATGCTAGTACATACTCCTGTGTTTTGAGCTGAAGCACCTGGCCGCGGACAATCTTGGCCATGCTGACCCAGCCGATCAGTGTCATCGCAATAATCATGGTCCATAAGTTAACTTTTTCAAACAATACGATGAAGAGAATAACGACTAATAGATACGGGATCCCATACAAAATATCGGCAATCCGCATCATAATTTCGTCGACTTTTCCGCCCTTATATCCTGCTATACCGCCCCATAATACTCCAATAACCAGGTCAATCAGGGCTGCAGCTAATCCAATGAAAATGGAAATACGCGCACCTTCCCAAACGCGGGCAAACATGTCCCGTCCTAAATCGTCTGTACCGAACCAATGTTCAGCAGAAGGCGGCTTATTTGTATTTAAAAGATCCGTTTGTGCTGTATCGTGTCCTGAAATATACTGACCAAATATCGCCATGAAAGATAGAAGGATCAGCATAAAAACGCCTAACATGGCGAGCTTATTTTTACGGAAGCGAATCATCGCATCCTTCCAGAAGGATAAGCTCGGTTTCGAAATCTTTTCAGCATCACTTGCTTTTGCACCAACAAGATCAAATTTGTTCGGATTCATTTGTGTCTGTGCCATTATGCTTCTCCTTTCCTTGGTCTGGCTAGCTTAATGCGCGGATCGATGAAACCATAGATGATATCTAGTATCAGCATTGAGAAGAGGAGCAGGACACTATAAAAAACAGTTGTCCCCATAATGACCGAATAGTCACGGTTTGTAATACTTACAACAAATTGCTTTCCTAAACCTGGAATCGCAAAGATATTTTCAATGATAAAGCTTCCGGTAATAATTCCGGCAAAAAGAAGTCCGATATACGTAATTGTAGGTAAAAGCGCATTTCGAATTGCGTGTCTAAAGGTGATCGTACGTTTGCTTAATCCTTTAGATTTAGCTGTTTTAATATAATCTTGATTCATAACCTCAAGCATACTGGAACGGGTTAATCTGGCAATCATAGCAAGAGGAGTAGCCGATAATGCAAAGGCCGGCAGTATCGTATGAGTAAAGCTCTCCCACCTTGCGATTGGAAAGACCCCCATTTTATAGGCCAGTACGTATTGGAGAGCGGCTGCCAAGATAAAGGATGGAACCGAAATTCCTAACACGGCAATAACGGTTGCTGTATAATCTGGCCAACGGTTATGCCGCAGAGCTGCAATCACTCCCAATAAAATACCGCCTCCGATTGCAATCAGTAGCGCTTCTGCTCCTAATGCAAGAGAAACAGTAAAGCCATCTGCAATAATTTCATTCACGGTTTGTCCTTTATATTTCATCGATGGACCGAAATCCCATCGAACCACTTGACCTAAGTAACGGAAGTATTGTTCATACCAGGGGTCGTTTAAGCCATATTTTTCATTGAAATTTTCCATGATTTCCGGAGGGAGCGATTTTTCAGAGGCAAACGGGCTTCCTGGTGCCATTCTCATAATAAAAAATGTTGCCGTAACGATCATAAATAAAGAGAGGAGAATAAAAAGGACGCGCTTTACTATATATTTTGCCATCGTTCAACACCTCGCTTATTAAAATTGAAAAGGCTAGGTAGGGGGATAAAACCCCAAAAAGAAGAGGAGTCAGCCCCACAAATAAACTCGTGGGGACTGACTCCTAATCTTTTGAGCCAGCCTCTTTGTAGGGTAGGTTTCCTTATTCGAAGTACGCCCACTTCAGTTGGACATCTCCAAGACCGGAAACGACAACGTCTTTCAAGTTTTCTTTCTGTAGCCATACGTTTGTATAGAAGTAAATTGGTGCTACTGGAAGCTGTTCCATAAAGATTTCTTCAGCTTGTTTTAGCATAGCTTCACGAGCTGCTGGATCCTTTTCCGTAGCAGAGTCAAGCAGTAATTGTTTGAAATTAGGATCTTCCCAATTTGTATCGTTATTTCCTCCCTCTTTATCACGGAACAATTCGAGGAAGTTAATAGGGTCGTTAAAGTCTCCTAACCAGCCCATACGTCCAATTTGGTAGTCTCCGCTATGAAGCTGGTCAATATATACTTGCCATTCTGTATTTTCTAGACCTACTTCAATACCAAGAGCTTCTTTCCACATTTGTTGAACGGCTTGCGCAATTTTAGCATGCGTATCATCCGTATTGTAAGAAAGAGTGATTTCTGGAAGCTCAGAAACATCGCTGTAGCCTAGCTCTTCAAGACCTTTTTGAAGGTGCTCTTTCGCTAAATCAACAGCATTATCTTCAAAATAACCTTCTTCGTTTTCAGGGAACATAGTTGGTGGGACAATGGCCATCGCTGGTACCTGTCCGCCTAGAGTAATGTTTTCTACAATTGCTTTACGATTGATTGCATACGTAAATGCTTTACGGATATTTACGTTATTAAATGGTTCAGCTTCCGTATTAAATTTATACCAATAAACACCAGTAATTGGCTGAACATTAAGAATACCTTGGTCTTTCAGTGATGGAATTGCATCAACCGGTACAGAACCAAATGGATCTCCAGCCCAATCAAGTTCTCCATTTTGATACATGGAAAGCTCGGTAGCATCTTCGTTAATCATGTACATATCAATTTTTTCAAGTTTTACAGTGCCGGCATCCCAGTAGTTGGCGTTTTTCTCAAGTGTAATTTGGTTTCCATGATCCCAATTTGTCATAACAAATGGACCGTTGGAAATATATTGGTCACCAGCATTTGTATGCCATTCTGGATTTGCTTCTGCTGTTGCTTTATGAACTGGATAATAGGTATAAAAAGCAGTTAATTCCAAGAAATAAGGTGTAGGATTCTCTAAAGTAACTTCAAGCGTTTTTTCATCAACAACTTTAATACCAACTTCATCTACAGTTACACCAGATTCTGGATCGTTGGCAGCTGCAGCGTTTTTGATGTAGTAAAGCTGATAAGCATATTGAGACTCGTTAGCTGGATCTAATGCCCATTTCCAAGCATAAGCAAAATCTTCTGCTGTAACTGGATCTCCATTAGACCACTTTGCATCACGTAAATGGAAAGTATAAACAGTAGAATCTTCATTTACATCAATTTTTTCTGCCATCGCAGGTTCAGGTTCTCCATTTTTGCCAATACGAGTTAACCCTTCAAATGTTTGAGCTAGAACACTACTAGAAGTGGTGTCATTCGCTAGCCCTGGATGTAAAGAAAATGGTTCCGTTTTAATGTTTACCCGTAAATGCTGAGCAACGTCTGATCCTTCATTAGTAGTACCTTCATCGTCTCCCTCAGGAGTCTCAGATTGAGGATCATCTCCAGGTTCTGCTTCGCCGCCGCTACAAGCTGCTAAGAACATAGAAAGGACGAGCATTAAACCCAGAAATACTAGAAGCTTCTTTTTCACAGTGTAACCCCCTATAAATTTTTGTTTGGCCTAATAAAATTTACCTAAACCTACATTCCTATCAATATGTAAGCACTTACATAATTCTGAGGCTAAATGTTCGCCAAATCGCACAGAAATATGACAAAAATTGATAGAAATATAGATTTTGTAAGGATTTTATTAAGCCTACATTAAGACATTATATATACTTACCTTTCATTTTGCAATATTTCAAACAAATGAATTGTTCAGTTAATAGGAATTTTGTATGAAAATAAAATAATCTGATAAGTTAAAAAAGCGCCTTTTTGCCTATTGTCGAAATTTATAAAATTTTGTGGATTTTGTTAATTCAAGCTTGGATAAATACAAAAATAGTAGCATAATAGAGGAGCAAACAGAGTATAAGAAGCTGGTGAAAAAATGATCTTATTAGATGTAGTAATTCCTGTGGTTGCAATTTTTGTGATTGGCTATGTAATACAGCGGATTTTTAACTTTGATATCCGCTCGATTTCAACTCTTTCTTTATATGTATTAACTCCCTTTTTAGTATTCAAGACGTTTTATACCCATCCATTAAGCTGGGATTACCTTTATATCATGCTTTTCTGTGTAGGATTCTGTATCGTATTGCTAGTTCTTTCTTATTTATATGGAAAGATTCGTAAAACAAGCAAGACGGTGACCGCTTCCTTTATGTTAGCCACTGCATTTATGAATGCAGGAAATTACGGCGCTCCTCTTATTTACTTTGCATTAGGGGAAAAAGCTTTTTCTTTGGCAATCATTGTCATGGTAGTCCAATCGGTTTTAATGAATTCAGTCGGTCTTTTTCTGGCTGCAACTGGTTCATCTCTGAGGAAAGAAACTTCTTTTTCCCCGTGGAAGAAGATTCTTACAATGCCCGTGCTGTACAGTTTGATTCTTGGGATTCTGTTTCAATTGCTGAACATTGAGATTCCGGCTTCCTTAGATAAACCGATTGGAATGCTATCAGATGCAGCGATTCCTATTATTATGCTCGCCTTAGGCATGCAGCTGGCACGAATCGAATTTGAAAAGGTCAATTGGTATGAGCTTTCCGTAATTACCTTTGCCCGCATGCTGCTGTCACCAGTCATAGCTATTTTTATATTTTCATTCGTTTCATTAGATCCATTGCTAGAAAAAGTCCTGATTATTGCAGCTGCGATGCCCACAGCGGCGAATATTACGCTATTATCGATACAATTTAAAACTGAACCAGATTTTGTTTCGGCCGTTACGTTCATTACTACGATTTTAAGTATTGTAACGGTTCCGATTCTATTAGTCTTCTTAGGGGTATAAAGGAGGAGCGAATCCATGTATTCAGTACGGCCAGAAAAGAATGAAGATTATGCTGTGATTAAAGAAATTAATGATCTGGCATTTAATGGTGAAGGCGAAGGGAAATTAATTGAATTGATTAGGGGTTCGGATCATTTTATCCCTGAATTATCTTTAGTAGCCGAAGATATTGAGGGAAAAGTGGTCGGACATATTTTATTTAGCCTGGTGCATATTCAAACAGAAACCGGGCTTATTCCTACGCTTGCCCTCGCACCAATGGCTGTCCTGCCGGCGTATCAAAACCAAGGGATTGGCTCGATCCTCGTTAGAAGCGGACTGGAAAGAGCAAAAGAGTTAGGATATACGCATGTTGTTGTTTTAGGCCATCCTAATTTTTATCCGAAATTTGGATTCATTCCTTCTATTAAAAAGGGCATTGAATCTCCATTTGCGGTTCCGGAGGAAGTATTTATGGTTGCAGAGCTGGCAGAAGGGTCTTTGGATCAGATACAGGGTAAAGTCATATACCCGCCTGCGTTTGAGACAGTTTCATAGAATATGGGTGATATGGGTTGGGCCGTTATGTGCGAGTGCTTGCCTGTTATGAGCGGTCCAGGCCTGATTATGTGCCGGTGCTCACTTGTTATGTGCCATACAGGCCAGAATATGTGCTGTGTGTCGCCCGTTATGTGCCGTACAGGCCTGAATATGTGCCGGGTCTCACTCGTTATGTGCCATACAGTTCTGATTATGTGCCGGTGCTTGCCCGTTATGTGCCGTACGCGACTGATTATGTGCCGGTGCTTGTCTGTTATGTGCGGTACAGGCCTGAATATGAGCCGGGACTCGCCCGTTATGTGCCGTACAATCCTGAATATGTGCCGGTGCTCGCCCGTTATGTGAGGTACAGGACTAATTATGTGCTTTGCTCGCTCGTTATGTGCCATACAGGCCTGAATATGTGTCTGGGTTCGCCCGTTATGTACCGTAAAGGACTGAATATGTGCCTGGGCTCGTCTGTTATGTGCGGTACAGGCCTGAATATGAGCCGGGACTTGCCCGTTATGTGCCATATGGCCAGAATATGTGCCGGTGCTCGTCTGTTATGTGCGTTACTGGCCTGATTATGTGCCGGGTGCTTGCCTGTTATGTGCCGTACGCGACTGATTATGTGCCGGTGCTTGTCTGTTATGTGCCATACAGGACAGAATAGTGCCTAGGCTCGCCCGTTATGTGGGGTACAGGACTGAATAAGTGCCTGGGCTCGCCCGTTATGTGCCGTACTTGCGCAGTTATGTGCCATTAAGCACTATTAATGTGCCGCTACTCAACCGTGCTTAGGTCTAAAATATATTCTTGATTTGTTCGCACCTGAAAATTGTAGATTCATTGAAATTAAAAGCCTATGAGCAATTTTTCGTGATTTAATCCCTAAAAACTCCCTGCATTCCTTATTCGTAATCGTCGGTTTAATCAATAACAAATAATCTAAGATCGCCTGCTTATGAGCATCACGGGAAGTAGCTTTACAATAAGGGCACTCCCACCTCTGATTCACTCTCTCCATCCCAAACTTTTTACATTGAGGACATTGTATTCCTTTAACGATGTCAGCACTGGAATATTGATATGTTTTCTGCGGATCCACAGAAAGAGGATTATGGCAAGTCAATATGCGTGATGTTAATTTTTGAACGGCTATTTCCTGTATGAAATTTTTTTGATATTTATAGGATAGTTCCTGAATTTTTTCTTCAAGAGCATGAGCATGAAGAATGTAATCTTTATATTTCGGACCAGATCTTGGGTCTATATACGTTCGGGAGTCTCCTATTACCACCAAATATTCTATAGGAACATCAAGCTTTAGATCCATCCATTTTACAAACTGTCGGCTTTGTCTCTTTACTTGTTCCAGGGGATCCTCCATGACTTGTTCTTCTCCATTTTCATTTATCCAAACTAATTGTTTATAGCCTTCGTCAAAGAAAAGTTTCCCGCTGATGTTTTTCACCTCGATTAGAAGAATGAATTTTTGAGAGATTAGCAGAGTATCAATTTGAAATGCTTTATTATTGAGGAATAAGCGGAGACCTCGGAAAAAGTAGAATTGATTAGGGGGCAGAAACTCGAGGTAATAGTCGATTTGTTTTTCACCTTCAACACCTTTCTTTCTTCTGTTGTATTCTTCTCTTAGTTCTTTATGAATCCTATGATTTGGGTTGAGCCTCCTAAATAAAGCCTCGATAATTAAAATTTGGATCGGAATAGATCGAGATAATAAAACCAAAAGCATCACTCCTAATTATTTTTTAATTTATTTCCATAATTGAGAGACAAAATCCTTTAATTTTCTTTAAAGAAATGTTCCGACCGACAGGGAACTGCCCATAAACGCAGTTCGGTAGCACATAAACGCAGGGTGGTAACACATAAACGCGTGGTGGTGGCACATAAAAGCGTGGTGGTGGCAAATAAACATCAGGAGGTGGCACATAAACGCGGGGTGGTAACACATAAACGCGTGGTGGTGGCACATAAACATCGGGAGGTTGCCTATAAACGACGGGGAATGGCACATAAACGTGGGGAACGGCCCATAGACGTCGGTCGGTGGCCCATAAACGCCAGTCGGTGGCACAAAAGCATCCGTCGGTGGCACATATCCGTCACGGAACGGCCCATAACGCCGGACGGTGGCACATAAACGACACGGAACGGTCCATAAACGCGGGGTGGTGGCCCATAGACGTCGGTCGGTGGCCCATAAACGCCAGTCGGTAGCACAAAAGCATCCGTCGGTGGCACATATCCGTCACGGAACGGCCCATAACGCCGGACGGTGGCCCATAAACGACACGGAACGGTCCATAAACGTGGGGTGGTGGCCCATAAACGTCGGTCGGTGGCCCATAAACGTCAGTCGGTGGCACATAAAAGTCGGGAAACGGCCCATAAACGCCGAGGAACGGCACATAAACACCGGGCGATGGCACATAACCATCGAGGAACGGCACATAAATGTCAGGAACGGCCCATAAACGCCGAGGAACGGCACATAAACACCGGTCGATGGCACATAACCTGCGAGGAACAGCCCATAAACATCGGTCGACGGCCCATAACCCCCGAGGGACGACCCATAAACCTCAATAAACGGCACATACATCACCGAGCCGCACCGCGATACACGCAACTATATGATAAATGCGCCAATCCCTCCCCACATCCGCCATTCTTGCTATAAAACTTTAGAAGGATAAAATATCGCTGCAACAATAGGTTTAAAGAACTGAAATTTAAACAATCTAGTCCATTAGTTGTGATTTCAGTAAAAAGTTGGTTAATTTTAACTCGAACCCTTCTTTATTCTGTATAATAGCCGCGTGCATCATGTCGATTTATATCTTTATTGAATCAAAAGAATTAGGAGAACCTATTATCTGAAGAAGGAAGGGAAAAGTATGAAGTCATCACGTTCTGCAGGTTTAAAGCTTATTTTATCTTTTGTTTTAGCAGTTAGCTTGTTTGCTCCATTTGTGTCAAAAGCTGAAACCACAGATGCCATTACAGTTGCAGAAGCCATCGCCAATAATACGGGGACTGCTGCAGTAGAAGGGTATATTGTGGGGCACACAACGGGTACCAACTCTTATGATCGAGAGGCTCCATTTGGCAATGACTACAACCTTGCGATTGCAGATTCTCCAACTGAAACGGACTCTTCAAAAATTTTACCTGTTCAATTATCATCTCAGTTCAGAGCAGAATTTGGCCTGCAAACCAATCCAGATATAATCGGGAGAAAAATTCAAGTAACCGGAAGCTTAGAAGATTATTTCTCAGTTCCAGGTTTAAAAAATCCTACCGCTATTACTTTTGTAGAAGGTGAGCCCAATCCTGGAGATCCTCAAACCCTAACAATTGCTGAAGCGAAGAGCCAAATTGGCCAAACCGTGACAATCCAAGGAGTTGTGACAGCTGATAATGCAGCAATTGGCGGAGGAAGGCTTTCTACATACATGCAGGATGAAACGGGCGGAATCAATATTTTTGCTTTTGACCCGAGTGCCTATCCTGCTCTTAAAGCTGGGGATCTTGTAAAAGTAACTGGAGCCATCACGACTTACAACCAATTAACTGAAATTGTACCGGAAGCTGACGGGATTCAAGTTCTTGCTGAAAATCAGCCGCTTCCAAATCCGCAAGTGATTACTCTTGCAGATTTTATGAATGAAGCAACTGCTGAGCCCCTCGAAGGAACTCTTGTTCAAGTCGAAGGGTACGTTCAATCTGTTCCAAGCAGTCCGGCTGGCGGCGGATACAATGTAACAATTGTAGATGAAGAGTTTAATGGAACCACTCTTCGGGTTATGGAAGGAACAAACGCAATTTCATCAATTGAAGCTGGTAAATGGTATTCTTTTACCGGAATCATGAGTCAGTATAATTCGTACCAGCTGCTTCCGCGTTCAAGTGCAGACATAACACTTTTAGAAAATCAGCCGCCTGCACCAGATCCTTCGGGAGAATATGAAGCAGTGGTTTCCCGAGTAGTAGATGGTGATACCATTAACATTCAGTCACCAGTCCTAGGTACAACCAGTGTTCGTTTTGTCAATATCGATACACCGGAAACCTACCATACCCCACAGAATGAATTAGATCAGAGCCAGTTAGATCACGGTATCGCAGCTAAAAATTATATGAGTACCCTTCTTCAGCCAGGGGATCAGATTATTATTAAAGTCGGTGAGGAACCGCTCGATGACTACGGACGCTTACTAGCACAGGTCATCCGTAAAGAGGATAATCTTAATACGAACTTGGAAATGGTTCAAAAAGGATATGCAGTCACTTACTTTATCTGGCCAGTTGGTGATATGGCTGAGTATGAAATGTATCAGACGGCTGTGAGAGAAGCTAATGCAGCAGGCCTTGGAATCTGGAATCCAGAAGACCCGCTATTGGAATTGCCGTTTATGTTCAGAGCACGTGAACAAGGCGGCGGTCTCGATAAACCAGTTGGCCACTCTGACACAAAGGAATATGTAGCACCAGAACTATGGGAAAGTGTCCCTGTTGATAAACGAATTTTCTTCTGGTCAGAAGAGGAGGCACAAGCTGCCGGTTTCACACCAGCGGACGGAACAGCTCCAGATGAGCCGACAATAACCACGATTGCTGAAGCCCGACAATTAGGGGACGGTGAAAATGTTACAGTAGAAGGGATTGTTACTACAGTTCCCGGCAGCTGGGGTTCAAAAGGATTTTACGTGCAAGATGAAACAGGCGGGATTTACGTTTATCAATCTCACGCAGGGATCTCTCAAGGGGACCGGGTAAGGATTGACGGTACACTTGGTGCATTTAATGGTGAAAAACAGCTAACTAACCCAACGGTTGAAGTTCTTGCATCCAATCAGCCTATCCCTGAAGCTATAACCATTTCACCTGCTGGAGTTAATCAGGACGTACAAGGTGAGTTAATTAAACTCGAGGGAGTTACCGTAACAAATATTGAAGAACAAAGCTATGGTACAGTTGAATTCGTAGCTGTAAAAGGGGATGAAACAGTCCTAGTTCGCATCGATAATCGTACAGGATACGATTATGCCGGGTTCACCGCAGATTTTAAAGAAGGAGACGTTATTAACGTTACCGGGATTGCTAGTATATTCAGAGACACCTACCAAGTAAAACCGCGAGGAGAAGCAGACCTGGAATTGGCAGAGGTCAATGAATCCATTGGGGCATTTGCCTTTAAAACGGAAGCCGGAAATGGGAGAAAGACTAAATTAATTCTATCTGGTCAAGAGCTTAACGACCTTCGGGCTGGCCAGCTTACCATTCAATTCGATGAAAAAGCTCTTAACTTTTTGGGAGCGGAAAACATAACGGATGGTTTGACAGACCCTGTGATCTCAGAGGAAAAAGGCCGGGTTGAACTTGCCTTTGCAAAGCTCGGAGATACATCACTAGAAGGCAACCAAGATTTGTTTGCCCTAACCTTTGTTCAAAAAGGCAAAGCAGAACAGGCTTGGAATATCCAAGTGAAGGATATTATTCTAGCAGACTCTCAAGGAAATGAAGAGCAACAGACTGGTTTCATCTACTATTTTTCTGGTGAAACTGCAAACCTTTTCGGTGATCTCAATGGTGATGGTCAAGTGTCTTTAGCAGATCTAGCATTACTTACTGCTTATATAGGTACAGAGTCTGAAACAGAAAAAGAAAAAGCAGATCTTAATCAGGATGGCCAGGTTGATGACAAGGATTATGACATTCTGGTAAAAGCAATTTAATATTGGGGAACTAGGTTAAATAAACCTAGTTCTTTTTTTGTGAGTAGTTCAATATTCCTATCAAACTCCATTTTTAGATATTTATTAGGAAATTAAAATAAGGGATTTATATGAGACTATTTTTTTAGTAAATATGGGATATTACCATAAATAGGATAAAAGAAACATCCTTTTTTGTCGAATACATACGTGTTACAGTAATAATGTCGAATTCATAGGTAATTTCTACCTGGTACACGTGTTTAAAAACACGACTTTTGGTCTGTTACTGTGAAAAAAGACTTATGATAGTTTTAAAGAGTAATAGTCTTACTTTTCAGAAAAGGGAGGAATAGGGATTTGAAAGCAAAAAGAAGTCTACTTATAGCAATTATTTCACTCCTATGCTTTTCATCGGTTGCATTTGGTGCTTCTGTACCACAAAAGACAGCACCGCAGAATGTAATGCCTAACGCACAGCAGCCTGTTAAAGCAAGTCCGGACGAGCTATTTAGTCCTGACGAAGAAGTGCGTGTCATTGTAGAGCTGGAGCAAGAACCAGCTATTACGGTAGCGCAAAAAAAAGGTAAACAGTACAAAGATCTTTCTAAAGCAGAAAAAGTACAATTAAAAGCAGAAAGAAAAGCAGCTCAGAAGGCTGTAAAAGAAGCAGCAAAAGCAAAGAAAATTGAATTAAAAGAACATGTCAGCTTTACAACGGTAGCTAACGGTTTCAGTGCTGACGTTAAATATGGCCAAATTGAAGAATTGGCTGCAGTTGACGGTGTTAAAGAAGTATACATATCCACTGAATACACTCGTCCAGAAGAAGAGCCTGACATGATTTATAGCAAGGAACTTGTGCAAGCTCAAACAGCTTGGCGTGATTATGGATATAAAGGGGAAGGGATGGTTGTTGGTGTTATTGACACTGGAGTTGACCCTTCTCATAAGGACTTCGTTTTAAGTGACCCTCAGAAAGCAGAACTTACTGAAGATGAGGTTGCTAGTTTAACAGCTGAGAACGGCCTGCCGGGACAATTTTATACAGATAAGGTCCCATATGGGTATAACTATATGGATGGAAATTCTGAGATCAGAGACCTTGCTGGTCCAGATGCTTCCATGCACGGAATGCACGTTGCAGGAACCGTTGCTGCTAACGGTGATGAGGAAAATGAAGGAATCAAAGGTATTGCTCCTGAAGCACAAGTGCTAGCTCTTAAAGTGTTCTCCAACGATCCAAATATGGGTTCCACATGGGGAGATATTTACATCAAAGCAATTGATGATGCCATTGTATTAGGTGCTGATGTTTTGAACATGAGTTTAGGATCAACTGCAGGATTTGTAGATGCGAATAATCCTGAACAACAAGCAGTAGCACGTGCTGTAGAAAATGGAGTGTTAATGGCGATTTCTGCAGGGAACTCAGCCCACCTTGGAAATGGATTTAGAAATCCGTTGGCATCTAACCCTGACTACGGAGTTGTAGGTTCACCAGGTATTTCATATGATTCATTGCAAGTTGCATCTTTTGAAAATAGTTATATGGATCTGGATGCAATTACTTATACATTTGGTGATACTGCAGGCAAGGCGCCATTCTTATCTGCTTCTTCTGTTCATCCGATTGATGTAGAGCCTAAGACATTTGAAATTGCGTATGGGGGACTAGGCAAACCTGAACAATTAACAAACGTAGCAGGTAAATACGCATTAATTCAACGCGGTGAGCTTGCATTTGTTGATAAAGCATTGAACGCTCAAGCAGCAGGTGCTGTAGGAGTTATCATTTACAATAATACGGACGGATATGTAAATATGGCGTCTGATCCAGCTATCACAATTCCACAGTTATTCATGCTAAAAGCTGATGGGGACAAAATAGCTGCAGCTCTTCAAGCAGGGGAGACTGTAACGATCTCTTTTGAGGGCGATAAAATAAAAGCAACGAACCCTGAAGCTGGAAAAATGAGTGCATTCTCGTCTTGGGGAGTTACGCCTAACCTAGACTTTAAGCCAGAAATTACAGCTCCAGGCGGACAAATTTATTCTACCTTAAATAATGACAAGTACGGAATGATGAGCGGTACATCCATGGCGGCACCGCACGTAGCTGGTGGAGGAGCTCTTGTTTTACAACGTGTTGATGAAGAATTTGGTTATGAAGGCTTTGACCGTGTGTTAATGGCGAAAAATATATTACTGAATACATCAGCTCCAGTTTTAGATAAAGGAACTGTTCCTCAAGCATTTGGCTGGAATGTGCCTTATTCTCCGCGTCGCCAGGGGGCTGGGTTAATGCAGCTTCATTCAGCGCTATCCACTCCTGTTGTCGTAACTGAGAAAAAAACAGGTGAGGCAAAGGTTGCGCTTAAAGAAGTAGGAGATCAATTTACATTTACACTTGAAGCCAGGAACTATGGCAACGAAACAGCAGTTTATAATGTAGCTGCAAGTCTGCAAACTGATTTTGCAGCATATGGAGAGCTCGGCTGGAATGTAAATGAACTGCAAGCACAGCCAATCTTAAACGCTGCGATTCTTGTAAATGATAGCGAAGAAACCACTGTTACATTAAAACCAGGTCAGAAGAAGACTGTGACAGTAACCGTTGATCTTTCTAATGCTCAGGTTGTAGACCCATCGCAAACGGGCAGCTGGTCAACACCAATAGATATTGAAGAAGTATTTGAGAACGGCTATTGGGTGGAAGGTTACGTCACTTTCACAGATGGTTCTGAAACGAATCCGACTTTAAGTGTTCCGTATGTTGGCTTTAATGGTGATTGGAATGAAGCACCAATCTTTGATGGCACAATCTACGATCAAGCATCATTCTATGGTGCTGCTGGTTTGGTAGATAACGCTGGATATTACCTAGGGTACAATCCAATAACCGATGAATATCATAAAGAATTAGTTGCCATTTCTCCAAATGGTGACGGTGTCCAAGATAGTGTCATACCAGTATTCTCATTATTGCGAAATGCTGGTCAAATCACCTTTAGCATTTTAGACGAAAATGGCAAGGAAATAAGAACACTTCGCACAGAGAACGATCTTCGCAAGCATTATTATGACGGCGGCCTTGGAGCTTACTATTCATTCCTTCCTACTAGAGTGTGGGATGGCATGATTAACGGTGCATTAGCAGAAGACGGATTGTATTACTACGAAATGGAAGCTGTTCTTGATTATCCTGGGGCAGAACCGCAAACACTTGTATTACCAGTAAAAGTGGATACAGTTGCACCAACTGCTGAAGCTGCTCTTAGTGAAGATGGAACCAAAGTAACCATTTCAGCTAGTGACAATGAAGGCGGATCTGGACTCGCTTATCTGGATGTATATGTAGATGGAGAATCAGTGCTTGAAAACCTTTTAGCACCTTCAACAACAGAATTTGTACTGCCAGAGGGAATTAGTCCTGAAAGTGAAATCGCAGTTGTTGCCGTAGATTATGCTGGTAACAGCAGTTCCGATTCAACTAAAGATGACCAGACATCTGAAGAAGGATCCGGAGAAGGATCAAATGAAGAGGGAGATAGTTCTGAGCAAGATTCGACAGTCCCTTATGTGAATTTAGTAAATCCAGAAGCATTTACTATTTTTAACTCAAGCGAAGTGGAGCTTTCTGGTACAATCAACGAGCCATCTGGCTTAAAAGAGTTCACAATTGCGGGACATGCGGTTGAGACAACATTTAACGAAGAAACAAACCTTTATGAATTTAATACCTCCATTCAATTAGAGGATGGGGTTCACCACTTAGATGTAAAAGCTGTTGATAACGAAGACAATGTAATCGCATTTAAACGAATGATTTTTGTTGATACAACTGCTCCTGTAATTGAGGTAAGCGGAATACCGCAAAATGGCAAAGTTAAGCAAAATGTTAAAACCATTAAAGTGGATGTTAAAGTAGCCGACAATTTTGATGAAATCCGTCTGTATCAAAACGGCAGCGAAATTTATTTCCATGAAGGCTTGACACAAGCTTACGAAATGAGAAGCTTCGAACATGTTATTGAGGACTTAGTTCTTCAATTGCAAGAAGGCGAAAATGTCTTTACATTCGAAGCGACTGACCTTGCTGGAAACACAACCACTCATACAGTTAAAGTTGTAAAAGAAACTAAAAAGTAATAAAGTGTTTTTCTGTCAATCTCCTGAGGGAGGTTGACCTTTTTTTTGTCAAAGTGCAGCCGACACTACTGTTACGCATTTACGCAATAAATAATGTCGAATTTAAAAATTGCCGGGGAAATATTTGTAGAAATGTTGCAGGAATTTGCATAAGTGTCGAAGAAATGGAAGATAGGAATCTTTACTTTGTTAATCTACTGTTACATATGATTAAATAAAGGAGTGGGTTGGATTGGAACTTATTGAATTAATTCTTTTAATTGTATCCGTAATCACACTCTCATCCATTTCAGAATGGTATCTAAAAAAGAGATTTCAAATAGTAAGCAGAGATCCTTATTTTTATAAACCGATCAATAAGCTGCAAAGGTATGGGGAATTCAGTATTCACCTTGTTTTTTGGATCGCATTATTAGCGGTAATGGCCAGGGAAAGTGAGATTATATTTCAGATTTGGATATTTAGTTATTTATTAATTGGTTGTGGATTTAGGTTCTTAATGCAACGTAAATTTGAACGTAAACAAAGACATTATATCCTAACAATCAACTCATTTATCTGGATTGTTTTATTTATCACTTTATCTTTATATATGTCTGGAAACTAACGCAAAAGGAGGCACCTTCATTATGAAATTCGGTGCAATTGAAGCTGGCGGTACCAAATTTGTGTGTGCAGTAGGAGATGAAATCGGAAATATCGTAGAAAAAACAATGTTTCCCACAACTACTCCTGAAGAAACTTTCTCAAAGGTTTATGAGTTTTTTAATAATAAAGAAATTGACTCTCTGGGAATTGGCTCATTTGGACCGATTGATATTGATCCTCACAGCAAGAAGTACGGCTTTATCACAAGTACGCCAAAACCGGGGTGGAGTCAGGTTGATTTTGTCGGAACGATGAGACAGAAGCTGAATGTACCCGTCGGCTTTGATACAGATGTCAACGCAGCTGCACTTGGCGAGGTGCAGTGGGGTGCAGCTAAAGGGCTTGATAGCTGTTTGTATATGACAGTTGGAACTGGCATTGGGGTAGGTGCGATTGTAGACGGAAAAACACTTAAGGGATTTACTCACCCAGAAATGGGGCATATTCTTGTCCGTAAAAATGAAGCGGACAAGTTTCAAGGTGTTTGTCCTTACCACGGCGATTGCTTAGAAGGTGTAGCATCCGGTCCAGCCATTGAAGCAAGATGGGGTAAAAAGGGACAAGAGTTGGCAAATGACCCGGAAGTGTGGGAACTTGAAGCGGATTATTTGGCACAGGCTCTAATGGCCTACACGCTTATCCTATCTCCACATAGAATAGTGGTTGGGGGAGGAGTTATGAAACAAACGCAGCTGTTCCCATTAATCCGCAAAAAGGTCGCCGAAAAATTAAATGGATATGTCCAGCATCCTAACATTCTTGAAAATATAGAAGAGTGGATCGTTCCTCCAGGTTTAGGAGATGAAGCGGGAGTAAAGGGAGCGCTAGCTTTAGCAGCTAAAAGCGTAAGAGGAGAGCTATAGGATATAAAAAGAGAGCCTAGTGGCGAAACTAAGCTCCGGTAAAAAATTTTATAAAAGAAAGATAAAAGCTAAAAATCTGAGGTCAGTCAAACCGCAACCGAACGATTTAACCAGAGTTCGATGAGGCTGTGCTGTTTCTTGATAAAGCGCAGAATCCGCTTTGGACAGCTTTGGTCGTCTAGAGGGGATAACGTTTTGGGATCAAGGTATACAATTCGGACGCAGTCTTCTTTACCGTCCCATATATGAATTTGTATACCCTTTGGTTTTTTTAATACATGTTTAAAGATGTATTTCTCCATTGGCTACTCCTCCTTTTCCGCATCTTTGATGAACTCCCTTTCTATATAATGGAAAAACCCCCATCAGTTCTATCATATTATGAGATTCTCATCGATATGACTATAAAACAATGAGTTAACTACTCTATTTTGTAAGTCAGTTTGTGGTAAAATATAGCTGGAATCAGAAAATTTCGGAACGCTAAATAAAAGGATGGACGTCTTGTGAGACTCAAACCGTTTTTGCTCACCTTGTGTATTGCAGTTGCCGCCGGTTTTATTTTTAATCAAGCAGGAATGTTTTTACCGTGGATGTTAGGTCCACTTTTTTCATTGGCTTTTATTAAATTCTGGTACAAAGGGTCATTGTACTGGCCCATCTCATTCAGAAATTTCGGTTTGATCATTTTGGGGGTTCAGCTGGGCAGCTCTTTTACAAAAGAGGCAGCTCTGCTGATGGTTACGCAGCTGCCGATTATGCTCGTAACCACCGTATTAATTATCGGCTTTTCGGTTACAACGGCTTTTGTCTTAAAAAGATGGACCGATTTATCTTATAGTACCGTCTTATTAGGAAGCTTTCCTGGTGGTCTGTCACAAATGGTCTTATTGGGAGAAGAAACAAAGGATGCGGATGAAGCAGTTATAGCCTTTATGCAGACGTTCCGGGTGATGATGGTCATTACGATTGTGCCTTGGCTCATTTTCCATGTAGTGGCGAAGGGTCAAGAAGTACCGGTTGCAGCTGGTACTGATATAAATGCTCAATTTTTGCCCGATATTGATCCAATTGCGCTAATCTGGCTTATTGCAGGATTGCCTGTTTTAATATGGGCCGCTAAAAAAATCAGCTTTCCGATTCCATACTTATTAATGCCCTTGCTTTTAGTGGGTGTTCTTAATATTGTCGGATTTCAGCCTCCAAGTATGCCCACCATATGGATTGACGGAGCACAGCTTTTATTTGGGACCTATCTGGGTGTGAAAATGAAATTTGATAAAGAGCATTTTTCTATCAAAATGCTATCTATTTGTTTTGTTTTAAACCTGCTGTTAATCGGTTTTTGTATCTTGCTCGCAGAAGGATTGTACGCACTCTTCCAATTGCCGTTTAATGAAATGTTTCTCAGCACAGCACCGGGCGGAATTGCTGAAATGGCAGTAACGGCTATTGCGGTTGAGGCAGACATATCAACTGTAACAAGCTTTCATTTATTTAGAATCTTTATGATCCTCTTAATCGCAACCCCGCTAATGAAATTTTTGTTTGCAGAAAGAGGTACAATACAACAAGAACAAGAGTCGCCAAAACGAATGCATATATAGGAAGGAAAAATCTGCCTCCTCAGCGAATCTATTTATTGATTCCATGAGGAGGTTTTTTGCATTCTAGATTGTTCCTCTAAGTAAATTCCTATTCTCATAGAAAATAAGGAAAGGGGACATTGGATGAAGAGGTTTTTGAAAAGAAGTTTGGTAAGTTTTGTAACCGCTTTTTTACTTCTGAGTACGGCTTTAAGTACAACAGCAACAGAAGAAACAACGATTGATTACGTAGCTTTAGGGGATTCGATTGCAGCGGGAGTCAATTCTGAGGGAAAATTAGGGTCAGGGTATGCAGATTTTATTAAGGCTGAATTGGACGCAAGAGGAAGTAAGGTAAATTTAAATAAAAGTCTTGCTGTTCCCGGCTATACCTCAGCGCAAGTTTTAGCGGACCTAAGCAAGCCAGAGGTCAAAGAAGCACTCGCTCAGGCGGAGCTCGTCACCCTATCTGCGGGAGCTAATGATATGCTGAAAATTGCAGAAATTGACTTGGCGGCTGGAGAGATCTCGTTTGATCTGAAAGAAGCACAAGATACATTAACGAAGATGGCTGAAAATATCGCCGTCATTGTTGGAACCATTAAAACAATCAACCCGGAAGCAGAGGTCTATATTACAGATTACATCTTCCCATTCCCTCATCTTGAAGGGGAGACTTTTGAGTTGGTGGCAGGAATGATGGAACAAATGAATGGGGCGATTCTCGCAGCTGGGGCATCAGCTGGTGCAAAGCCCGTATCAGTTACAAGTTTGGTGGGATATGAGACAAAAGACTATATGCCAAACCCGCAAAATGTACACCCTAATGAAGATGGATATAAGAAAATGGCAGAAGCGTTCTTTATGGCATACGATGCTCCTTTCTTTGTGGACGTAGAAGGACATTGGGCTGAAGAAGAAATCGTGGCATTGGCCAAGCTACATTTAGTAGATGGAGTGACAGACACAGAATTCAAGCCAGACCAGGCCATTACCAGAGCAGAAGCGGCAGAGTACCTTTATCGGATGATCCCAATGACGATGAACATTCCAGCTAACCCTGGGTTCAGTGATGTTGGGGTAGATCATCCTCACTACATGGCAATAGCTAAACTGGTTGAGGCTGGGGTTTTCAGTAAAGCTGAAAAATTCAACCCAGATGCACCATTAACAAGAGCTCAATTGGCTAAAATTCTAGCTATTGCTTTCCAAGTGAAGGCAGGCGAAAATTGGGCTGTTTTCACAGATGTACGTGAAGGATACTGGGCCAAACCATATATTGATGTCCTTTCATCAAATGGATACGTAAGCGGATATGCAAATGGCCGATTTGGGATTGCCGACAGCACAACTCGTGCACAATATGCAGCTATAGTGTACCGGATTTATTTGGATATGGCGGCACAGTTGCATGATGGTTTATAGCAATAAATGAGGAAAGGCTCCCTCGGTGCAGGGAGCCTTTGTATAGGTTCCGAAGAAACATTTGGAGGTAAATCACGTGCTACCAAGAGTAAAACACGCGCTGCCGAGAGTATATCCTCCACTGCCGGCCAAGCAATTACAGGATTGTAATGACCTTTATGATGATCAACCTGTGCATTTAGAATATTCGGTTTAAAGGTAATATAGAACTGGTATTAGAGGAGGTTCATATGGTAGATCTGCTTTGAACAGTTTAAAATTTTCTAATAAGAAGTAAACTGAAACTAAAGTTTGTCTATTTAGCAAAATTAAAGGTAGTGAATGCCGTGGCCATTTTTCTTACTTATCGCCCTCAGCCGCCATTGTCGGATTTTATCAATCTATTTTGGTTATATCAAGGCTATTATCCGCCTCATGAATTGGAGCGTGTTCTTCCGGATGGCTCGATAGAGTTGATTATCAATCTTGAAAAAGACTTGATTAGGGTATATGATCAACAGAATTATGAACGGTTCCAAAGTTTTCGCGGGAGCTTAATCTCAGGCCCGCATTCAGTTTTTGCTGTGGTCGACACAGCCTGTCAAGCGTCAACAATAGGAGTTCATTTTAAGCCTGGCGGAGCATTTCCATTTCTTAAAATACCGGCAAATGAATTGTGCAATGAACACGTGTCGCTGGATACACTTTGGGGGACAAAAGCTGCAGAATTGCGTGAACAGCTCCTTGAAGCAGAATCGCCGATTGCCAAATTTCAGATTCTTGAACAATCTTTATTGAAGACGATCACTTCACCCTCAAGCCATCACCCCGCTGTTGTCTTCGCACTAAAGCATTTTCAGGCTTGCCCTCATCAATGGAAAATGGCAGATGTGACTGAACAAATCGGCATAAGTTCAAGGCGATTTATTCAGGTGTTCAAGGAAGAAGTCGGATTGACGCCGAAACAATTTTGCCGTATCCAGCGTTTTCAGAATGTGCTTCGGGTCATTAAAGGGAGAGAGCAAGTTGATTGGACAGATATGGCTTTATCATGCGGTTATTATGACCAGGCCCATTTTATCCGCGATTTTCGGTCCTTTTCCGGCCTTAGTCCCACAGCCTACCACTCTCAGCTAGTAAAACATCATAATCACGTTCCGTTTGGATAATAGGGTCATTTTTTTACAATACAACCATCCCAATGTCTCTTAGAATAAAGTTGATGCAAAAGTTCCAGTATTGTCCAGATTCTTTTGGAATGAACGCATCCAAATCTAAATTTTCATGGGAGGAATGTTTGATGACATCCGAAACAAAATCGATTCCGAATGGCCATCACACTGTAACGCCGTACTTGATTATCAAGGGGGCAGCTGAGGCGATAGCATTTTACCAAAAGGCATTTGGAGCTGCTGAATTGATGCGGATAACGGACGACAGCGGAAAGGTTCGGCATGCGGAAATTAAGATTGGGGATTCGCCAATCATGCTCGTTGACGAGTTTCCGGAATACCCACTTATGCGCAGCCCGCAGTCTCTTGGAGGAACTGCAATGCATATTTATCTTTATGTTGAAGACGCAGATGCACTTTTTGCACAAGCTATTGAAGCAGGTGCAAAGGAATTGATGCCTGTCGAAAATCAGTCTGATGGTGATAGGCGCGGAGGAGTAATGGACCCTTTTGGACACATTTGGTGGGTCGCAACACACATAAAGGACGTGCCGCTTGAGGAAATGCAATAGCATCATGTCGCTGATCTATTCAATAGATGGGATTCCGATGGTTTAAAACCTAGGCACTTTCAGTGTGAAAACGACTAAATTGTCGAAGTAATACTTACAAAAACCAGCTAATATCTGATCAGTTATTAGCTGGTTTTTTGCGATTCGATCAAAATCATATAGAATACTTTCATTCTGTTTGGACTTTGATAAATGAGGTTTTGCGGATAGAATGCTCGATTTAAGGTTTATATGATGAAAGTAGGGCTTGTCAAGAAAAGTGTGTAAGTTATTCTAGATATTTCTTCACACGTTTCTTCAGGTGGTCGTGAACTAATAGTTGATTCATGATCATGGCCCATTGTTGGATGTGTCCACCTTCCCATTTCTT
>NZ_JAKZKT010000069.1 GCF_022808645.1 Bacillus litorisediminis | reverse complement strand
TAAATGATAATGAAGAAGTGGAAGTAGTATGTCCTTTTTGTAATGGCACAATGCGCAGAGCGAGGAATGTCCCAAGTGATTAATACTCACTTGGGACGTGCTTAAAGTCGCGTTAGCGATTTTGTTCTTTTTCTTGGTCCGTTTGGGGTAGTCGCTCTTCAGGCCGCGAACTTTGGTCTTCGTTATGAGTGGCTTACCGCCCAATATGCGGGACATTTGTGGGAGGGACTTTTATCCAACATCGGATCATTAGGTGTACCCGCATTAATCATCGGATCAGCCATTATTACATCCATGCTGGCTAATATAGAACATCAATCACGTTCCTGGAAGCAGTGGCTGGCCCTGCCAATAAAAAGGTGGCAATTCTATTTATCGAAATTAATTGTAAGTGTTTTTCTATTATTCATGTCAACCCTGCTGCTGGCAATAGGTGCAATTGTTCTCGGAATAGCCCTAGATTTCGGAACCGATATACCGTATGACGAACTGGCAAAGTATTGCGTTTTCCCGACTGTTGCCGGTCTGCCAATTATCTTAAGTCAGCTTTGGCTGGCAGTGCGGTTTTCTAATCAAAGTATTGCTATTTCGATTGGGGTGCTGGGGACGGTTGTTTCCTTATGGGCTTACTATGCTCCCTTGTGGCTTCCTTGGGTATGGCCATACATGCCGGAAGGGATATCATACACACTCTTGCTAAGCACAGTTGTAGCGATCATCATAATGATTGTTTCAATCGGGGATTTCGTAAATAGGGAGGTCCGTTCATAATGAAATTTTTAGCCTTACTTCAAGTGGAATGGTTAAAAATGAGGAAAACCACTATTTGGCTATTAGCTTTAATAAGTCCTGCTTTAGCGACAGCTATTGCGTATGGTTTAGGAGATCCTCATTCACCTCGCCCATGGATTGACTCCTTTTATGGAATGGTCATTCCTCATGGAGTTCTATTCCTGCCTTTGCTTGCCGGAGTATACTCAGCCTTTGTGTGCAGGTTTGAGCACTTAGACGGTGGATGGAAACAGCTTTTTGCTTTTCCGGTTACGAGAATAAAAGTTGTTCTCTCAAAATTTACAATAGTAATGGGATTGTTGTTTATTAATCAAGTTCTGATTGTAGCTGGACTGTTTGTGGTTGGCATGATAAAAGGGTTTCCGGCACCATTCCCTTGGGAGGTATTACTGAAAAGTACAATGGGCGGGCTTGCAGCCTGTATTCCCTTATGTGTACTACAAATCTGGTTCTCTTGCATTTGGTCAAGCTTTGCAGCACCGTTTACCATTGCAGTGGTTTTCACGTTGCCGAATATGCTGATTGCCAATTCTGAGGACTTTGGACCGTATTACCCTTGGGTACAGCCATTTTTGGCGATGATTCCAGAAGGTGGAGGCTTCATTGTTTCAACTGCAACACTTTGGAGTGTAATTGGTATTAGTTCTGTTCTGTTCGCAGGATTTGCAACGGTCTATATCAAGAGGAAGGTTTTTTAGAATGTGCTGGGCGAGTAAGCCTGGCACTTTTCATTCTGATAGGGGTTTGACAATAGCCAAGTTTTCCTTACCTTTGCACTCCTACAATGACAATCTTTCCATGTTCCAGCTCCTCCTCAAGCTTAAGCGCCGATTGATGATCAACCCCTAGGGTCGTCAGCATCGAAAATAACTCGCGGTCGCGCGGACGGAAGAAGTTTTCAATGGTCTCGCCAAAACCCAATTCCATTAAGCCCATATCCCCAGTTGACATCCAATGAGTTAAGTTTTCGGAGCGGGTTTCATTTAATGCAAACAAATAGATCAGATCCCGAACAAATCCCTGGCCTTCCATTTCGTTAATCACTGCCTGAGCTTGAACCCCATTTTCCACAACTTCAACCCTGATCACATCTATCACCTCTTTTTAATTTGTTGTCTCCGAAACGAATGGGTTTTAAACCTAGAAAATTGATTTATACTTAAACTTTAGAGTGCTTTCTTTATATTTAGGTATAGAAAGGAAGATTATCTTATGCTAATACCGAATCTTAATAATCATTGGGACGTTCTTTTAAAAGAGGAATGGGAAAAAACTTATTATCAAAGATTAGCGGCTACTATAAAAAAAGAATATGAGAATTTTACCATCTATCCTAAACAGGAGGATCTCTTCAATGCCTTTCGCTTAACAGATTATCCAGATGTAAAGGCGGTTATTTTAGGACAGGACCCCTACCACGGGCCAAACCAGGCTCATGGTTTGAGTTTTTCTGTCAAACGTGGGGAAAGAATACCTCCATCATTACGTAATATCTATAAAGAGCTAAAAGCCGATTTAGGATTTGATAGTCCGAATCATGGCTGTCTGGAAAAATGGGCGAAGGAGGGTGTACTTCTTCTCAATACCATATTAACGGTTCGGGACGGGAAAGCTCTTTCACACCGGGGCTTAGGCTGGGAAATGTTTACCGATCATGTAATTTCTCTATTAAACGATAGAGACAAGCCAGTGATTTTTATATTGTGGGGTAAGCCTGCACAAAGCAAGCTTACTTTAATTGACCAGGAAAAAAACCCTTGCATACTAGCGCCTCATCCGAGTCCGCTATCAGCAAACAAAGGCTTTTTTGGCAGCCGGCCATTTTCAAAAGTCAATCATATACTAAAGCAGTGGAACGAAAAAGAAATCGATTGGAGGGTGCCAGATCGCTAAACAATAAATATCTGAAAGTAGGGGTCTTATGCTCTATAATGTGATTTGATCATTAATCACCCATTTACTTTTAGCAAGTATTGCCTTAATGGTTTTTATCAATAGCGAAATCAAAAGTGCAGTATTCTGCTTCGTATTTTTGGTGCTTCTTTCTGCAGCCTATATCTTTTCTGCGAAACTGGTAAAATTAAAAAAAGTAGGCAGCTGGAAGGGGCTCCTCTCTGTTTCGGCACCTAGCATAATGGCTCTATTGATATTAGCAGCTATTACAATAGAACCTGGGCCGATGGGGTTTAATTTTTTATATTATACGTTTTTTAACCCATATACGTGGCTGACAGCTTTGACATTAGATCTAGATCCAGGAACCCAAGTATTTTTCTGGACATGGCCAATTCCGTCTTTTTTCATTTGGCTGGGATTGGTTTTACAAAAGAGATGATGGCTGAAGGGATAAAAGAGGTGTTTTTTGGTGACGGATAATCGGGTAAACTGTATGAAGTGCCAGTATTTTTATGTGACGTGGGATGCAAGGTTTCCGCGTGGCTGCCGGGCTTACGGCTTTAAAACGAGACAGCTCCCATCCCTGGAGGTATTTCGCGCCTCTGGAACGAAATGCTTGAAGTTTCAAAAGAAAGGATCATGATAGAGTATAGAGATTGTAAGGTGAGGTGATAAGATGGCTGTTTCACGAGAAACTATATTTCATAAAATGGAAGAATGCATGAAACGAGCAAAAAATAGTGATACCACATTAGAAATGAGAGAGCATCTTCGCGCCTTACAAGCGTTATGTGATGTTTTATTGGATGATCGATTACAAGCTGCTGAGACTTTAAGTAAACAAGAAGAAAATATAAGCTCGTCAATCCAGAGTCCAATTTCAGTCCCAAGAACAAGCCTTGGTTCAAAAAAGCTAGAGACAGACGATGGCGCCAATGGAGATTCAATATTTGATTTTTAAAGGAGATGTGGTAAATGATGAAGCTATTCCTTTTTCTCGGTGCATTGAATGGATTTTTGGCAGTTGCTTTAGGAGCATTTGGTGCACATGGGCTCGAAGGGAAAATTCCAGATAAATATTTAGATACTTGGGAAACTGGAGTAACGTATCAGATGTTTCATGCAGGAGGACTTCTGGCAGTTGCCCTTCTTATTGGCAAATCTGGGATTACATCTGCTTTAACCTGGTCCGGATGGTTATTTTTTATCGGAATTTTACTATTTTCAGGAAGCCTGTATATTTTGAGTGTTACCCAAATTAAGGTTCTGGGTGCGATTACACCGCTTGGAGGAGTCGCGTTTTTAGCAGGCTGGGTTTTATTAATGATTCATGCGTTGAAGCTGCCATAATCTTAATGGAAAGAATAAGAGGCTGTGCCCACATCAAAAGGGACAGCCTCTATTTAATTCTGCTTATCTAGGTGAATATGTCGCCATCTGGGTGCCTTGGCCTTGCGCCGCAAATGGATATTCATACTCGATTTCTTCTTCGAAGGTAGCATAGTCTAAGAATAGGAGCGGCAGCAGATAGCGAGTGCCTGTTTGAGGGTCACTTAAAATCAGATGATCTCGGCCAGCAGCCTCAATTACACCTTTAAAGATTTTGGACTGCCATTGCGTACTATTTTCAAAGCTCATATAGACAGTTACCAGCTTTCCTTTATTCAGCCGGAAAATATTTTCAATATAAGATTGTTCGACTGGCAGCATTCCAGGCACCTGTGGACCTGTATATGGTGCACTTGGCATTCCTGGTACCACTAAGCCTTGAGTTCCGGCTTGCGGATAACCTCCTTGCGGAACTCCCCCTTGCGGATAACCGGCAGCGCCTTGACCCTGATAAGGACTTGCTTGTTGTCTGTACGGATTACCTCCGTAAGGATAATAAGGATAACTGTTGTTTGTTGACATGCTAAACTCTCCCTCCCTTTAATAAACACTTGGACAGTCTGCTTCCGTTGGCTTATAGAAACAATGTGATTTAAACCTGCCTGTATTCCATTGGTTAAACCATTGTGGCGGACAAGCACCAGGTGGCTCGAAAAACCATAAGGAGAAATTAGCAGGGTGGTAGCGATTTCCTTGTATAACCTTCCTAGCAAGGGAAATCTCACTTTGACGGGCAGGCTGATAAAAATAGCCTTTCTGTACGGCTTCAAAACCACCAGGGCTCTGGAAGACCATTTGGCGAATATTTGTAATATGTTTAAAGTCCAGACATCTAGCTATGACCCGGTTAACTCCAACATTTCCAACTAATAGCATTCCGAGTCTGCCTTCTCCTTCAGCTTCCGCACGCAGGAGTCGGGCTAGTAGCTTAACATCCGCTTCTGTACTTCTAACTGCGGGCATTTCTTCACCTCGATTCTGCTCGTTCAATGATGATGGTTTAGAAATGGACATTTTTCCACTATTCCATATGTATGAAATAAATAAAAAAATATGAGTTGTACAGAAAATACTTTACAAAAAAAGAAGAGGGGATACTCCCTCTTCTTGAAATGGTTTACGCTTCTTTTATATAGAACATTTCTTTTAAGCGTGCAGGATCTGCAATCGTTCCAACAAAGAAAGCTCCGAATTCGCCGTAACGGGCACTCACTTCATCAAAGCGCATTTCATAAACAAGTTTTTTAAATTGTAAAACATCATCCGCAAAAAGGGTTACACCCCATTCATAATCATCAAAGCCGACAGAACCAGTAATAATCTGTTTAACCTTTCCGGCATATTGACGGCCAATCATTCCGTGGCTTCTCATTAAATTGCGGCGCTCTTCCATCGGAAGCATATACCAGTTATCTTCACCCTGACGGCGCTTATCCATTGGGTAAAAACAAATATAGTCTGTCTTAGGCAATACAGGGTAGAGTCTGGATTTAACATACTCATTCTGATAAGGATCTTCATCGGATTTAGAAGGGTTATATCCTCCTAATTCGACTACAGAGACGTAAGAATAAGCTGGAATTAAGTATTCAGCTAATTTGGTTTTATTAAATTCAGTTTCTATTTCATTCAGTTCTTTCATTGTAGGGCGGAGAAGCATAATCATAAGATCGGCTTTTTGACCGACAACCGAGTAGATTGCATGACTACCCTGCCCATTTGCTTCCGTGTCATTCCATTTTTCTATTAATTGAAAGAATTCGGAAAGGGCTGCTTCTCTTTCTTCATTCGATGCAAGCTTCCAAGATGTCCAGTCAACGGATCGCAGATCATGGAGACTGTACCAGCCATCTAATGTTTGTGCAGGTTCACTCATTATAATCACTCCTACTTAATAAAAAGTCTAATTGAACAATTTCACTATATCATAGTTTATCCAAGTAATAATATGGATAACATGTGAATCTTTATATAGAGAAAGATTTGACTTAGAACAAGGGGAATGTTTAAAGAAAACTTGGCTATCGCCTAGCCTGTAGGCGCAGGCGGTTGCCTAGTTGCACTTATCACGCTCGAAATGCCACGTCCTAATGTATCGCTAGACTAGGCTATCCTGGCCGTCGTACTTTATTCCGAAAAATTTTAACTGCGTCGAATTTACTTCTTTTCTAAAATTTTATACTTTCTTAAAGTACAAAAAAATAGAACATTTCGGTGAAAGCGGATAACCGGATGGTTTTTCGATTGAAATAGGACATAATTGGAGTATCCTAATAAAAGAATGACTCCAACCTTTTTAAGGAGGAAACCAATGAGTGAACTATTTACCCAATTAGAAACAAAAATGAAAGGAAAAAATGTAAGAATTGTATTTCCAGAAGGTACGGATGAAAGAATTCTAGGTGCTGCATCCCGGTTAGCAGCGAACCAAGTGCTAGTTCCTATTCTTCTTGGTCAAAAAGCGGAAATTGAAGCAAAAGCCAAGGAAATAGGAGTATCAGTAGAAGGAATTGAAATAGTAGACCCGCTTGACTATGGAGATATAGAATCGCTTGTTTCAGCCTTTGTTGAGCGCCGCCGAGGAAAGGTAGATGAAAACGGAGCAAGAAAATTGCTCCAAGACGTGAATTACTTTGGAACAATGCTCGTGTATGTAAAAAAGGCAGATGGACTCGTTAGCGGAGCAGCCCATTCAACAGCTGATACAGTTCGGCCAGCCCTGCAAATTATCAAAACCAAGGAGGGCATCCGAAAAACATCAGGTGCTTTTGTGATGGTAAGAGGAGAAGAAAAGTATGTGTTTGCAGATTGTGCCATTACCATTTCTCCGGATGCCCAGGATTTAGCCGAAATAGCGGTCGAAAGTGCCAAAACAGCAAGAATGTTTGATATTGATCCTAAAGTGGCACTGTTAAGCTTTTCAACTAAAGGTTCTGCTAAATCAGAAGAGACAGAGAAGGTAGGCGAAGCGGTTCAAATTGCGAAAGAAATGGATCCATCGTTACGATTAGATGGAGAGTTTCAATTTGATGCAGCCTTTGTACCAGAAGTAGCCAAGAAAAAAGCACCGGACTCCATTATTCAAGGAGATGCAAATGTCTTTGTTTTCCCTAGTCTTGAAGCGGGAAACATAGGCTATAAAATTGCGCAGCGCCTCGGTAATTTTGAAGCGGTTGGGCCTATTCTCCAAGGCTTAAATGCACCGGTGAATGACCTGTCAAGAGGATGTAATGAAGAAGATGTCTATAAGCTCGCACTCATTACAGCAGCCCAAAGCTTAATGGATTAAAGGATTACATAAGGACATATAATATGAGTCTTGCTATAATAAACAAGGCTCTTATTGTCTGTACTTTAAAAATGAGCGTCAGAAACGCTCGACATAGATTAGGAGAGAAACTTTCCGATGAAACCAACTTTACTAAAACAGCCGGTTTGGAGAATTATCGATCATACGAATCGAGGACCAGGTTTTGATGCACTAGAATCTTTTGCAGTGGATGATACCCTCTGTACGTCAGTAGGGAAAGGCGGGTCACCTGCTGTTGCAAGAGCCTGGGTTCATCACAGGACGGTTGTTCTGGGGATTCAGGATACCAAATTGCCTCATTTAGAAGACGGAATCGAATGGTTAAAACAAAATAACTATCATTATTTAGTCCGGACTTCTGGAGGACTGGCTGTTTTATTGGATGAGGGGGTTTTAAATCTTTCTCTTATTCTTCCAGAGGCTGAACATAGGATTGATATAAATCTCGGCTATGAAACGATGGTACACCTGATTAAAGAAATGTATCCTGAAAACAGTGACCTGATCGATGTAAAGGAAATCGGCGACTCCTATTGTCCGGGAAGCTATGATTTAAGTATAAGCGGGAAAAAATTTGCAGGGATTTCACAGCGCCGAATCCGTAACGGGGTAGCTGTGCAAATCTATCTTTGTGTGACAGGCTCAGGTGCAGAGCGCGCTGCTATCATTAGGGAATTTTACAAGATTTCTAAAAAGGAGAAGGAGACCAGGTACACCTATCCTTCAGTAAATCCTGAGGTAATGGGATCTCTGGCAGAACTATTAAATCAGCCACTCACAATGGAAAATGCCTATCTCCGCTTTCTTCAAGCCATCAAGAATAATGGGGAGCGCATTTTTACGGAACCTCTTACAGCAGAGGAATGGCCAAGCTACGAAGCAAACCTCAAACGCCTCCAAGAACGGAATGAAAAATTGCTGAATAGTAAAATAGATTAGCAGGGTAACGCTATCAGGCTGAGTTGATTATGGAACTCCCGAGATTCTAGGGGTTTACGGACATCAGTTCCGGTTATTTGTGGCAAACTATGTAATATTGCGTGGATTCTTTGATAATTAACGGAACTATGTCCGATCATTTCTTAAAACCGTGATTTTTTGACAAATATCCCTCTATGCCTCGTTTGCGGCACCAGCAGATGAATGAATATTGGTTAGATTCAGCTCCAATAGTTCAAGGGTGGACCTATTTTCAGGGTAGCGGAATGAGATCTATTAAATGATTTTGGCGGATCCTCATTCCGTTATTTGAATGAAAACCTGTACTTCAGGGGCTGAAGCGGATTCTGATTCCGCTATTCGTACAAAATCAATCAAATTTGACGGAAAAAAGGCAAATAACGGAACCAGGAACCGGAACCATGCTCCAAACAAAGAATTTTGAATAAATAGCGGAATGAGGATCCATTAAATAAGTCTGGCGGATCCTCATTCCGTTATTAGAACGAAAACCTGTACTTCAGGGGCTGAAGCGGATTCTGATTCCGCTATTCGTACAAAATCAATCAAATTTGACGGAAAAAAGGGAAATAACGGAACCAGGAACCGAAGCCATGCTCCAAACAAAGAATTTTGAATAAATAGCGGAATGAGATCTATTAAATGATTTTGGCGGATCCTCATTCCGTTATTAGAACGAAAACCTGTACTTCAGGGGCTGAAGCGGATTCTGATTCCGCTATTCGTACAAAATCAATCAAATTTGACGGAAAAAAGGCAAATAACGGAACCAGGAACCGAAACCATGCTCCAAACAAAGAATTTTGAATAAATAGCGGAATGAGGATCCATTAAATAAGTCTGGCGGATCCTCATTCCGTTATTAGAACGAAAACCTGTACTTCAGGGGCTGAAGCGGATTCTGATTCCGCTATTCGTACAAAATCAATCAAATTTGACGGAAAAAAGGGAAATAACGGAACCAGGAACCGAAACCATGCTCCAAACAAAGAATTTTGAATAAATAGCGGAATGAGGATCCATTAAATAAGTTTGACGGCTAAAAAAGAGGATACATTTTCAGGGTAGCGGATCGTATGTCCGCAAACATTTGTGTCCCCGCGGAATCCAAAGATTTACGGACATCCATTCCTTTAAATAGTAAAAACATAGCAATTTTGAGTTGATTTTTTTGAAAAAATCAAGCGCTTTTTAGCTGTTTGCTATTAATCGACAGTCACCCAGTGTCCGATAGAAAGTGGTTACCCGCCAAACCTGCCCGGGGCACTGGCAACATCCGATGCAAAACAACGATTAACTAGTACCATAAAAGAAAAAGCTCGCATGCTGCGAGCTTTTATCATAAGACGAGAGCCGTTGCCTTTCTCCTTTTTCAACATCTGTTTCTTTTCCATGAATCCATAGATTGCAAATTTTTATTCAGCTAGTTTTTCTAAATTACCGTTTCGATCCATTTTAAACTTTGTCGAAGGACGGTCATCCTCTTCAAAGGCCACAAACTTTCTCGCGCGATTCATGATTTTCATCAGTGTTTCATAATCTTCCTGCATCGTTGTAGAGTCTTGTTCTAATTCTTTTACTCTACGTTCAAGCTCTTCATTTTGCTTGCGAAGATCAGCTAATTCGCGCTTAAGTCTTTCATTCTCATTTTTTAAAATTTCAGATTGGAAGTTTGTTGCTCTCAATCCTTGTAAGTATTGAATCACAGTGTCTAGGTTTACAGTGCCAGGTTTAACCTGATACGAATGAGCTGTACTTACTGATTGAGCTGCTTGTGGCTGCAGTTCTTGGCTAACTTCCTCAAGGACTGGTGCCTGAACCTCACCTTGTTCGGCTGAATAGGTAATCGTATCACTCTCTAAAAATTCAAGTGACGGACTAGGAGGCTGATATAAGAGTTTTTTCTTGCCGGCGTGCTCCTTGCCTAATAATCTTTGCCGTTGTTTTCTTTGCTTTTTTGCTAGCTGAAGCGCTTTTTCATAGCGATGACGGACCACGGCATTCCAGCGAAATCCACAGGCTGCCGACGTTCTATTAAGCTTGTCACCTACTTCTTCAAAAGCATTTAATTGCGTACTTCCTTCACGGACATGACGTAATACGGTTTCAGCCAATAGTAAATCGTTTTCATCTGTCCATGCATCTTGACGAGTTTTCATATAATCTCAACTCCCTATTTTCATAAGTAATTTTCTATTTCAAGCATGGACAAGTTTGCCAAACTTTATACCTTGATTTTAAAAAGGATGATAGTTTCCCAACCTTTTTGTACATGTTTACCAAAAAATACAGTCTTTTAATAAAAATCTATAGCTCTATTCTCCTAGGAAAAATGTTTTGATAAAGGGATAATAAGGAAAAAATATTTTTTAAGAAGGAAACACTGATACCGCTAGGATTTTCAATTTTTATGACAAAAACTTGAGATGCGGACATCCATAAAAATAGCTATAATAAAAACATGCTAGGTAGGAAGTGGGTTAATGAATGGCATATTCGACAGAAAAATTAAGTGAAGAAAAGGTCTTTAAAGACCCGGTTCACCGATATATACATGTTAGAGATCGTGTCATTTGGGATTTAATCGGAACAGCTGAATTTCAAAGACTGCGAAGAATTAAACAGCTTGGAACCACGTATTTAACTTTTCATGGTGCAGAGCATAGCCGTTTCAATCATTCACTCGGAGTATACGAGATTGTTAGGCGGATAGTAGATGATGTATTTGACGGCAGACCAGAATGGAAGCAGGAATCCCGCTTACTATCCCTCTGTGCCGCACTTTTACACGATCTGGGCCATGGGCCATTCTCGCATGCATTTGAAAAAGTGTTTGATTTGGATCATGAGGAATTTACCCAGGCGATTATTTTGGGGGATACGGAAGTCCATAAAATCTTAAAGAAGGTTGATCCGAATTTTCCGAAGCAGGTAGCCGAGGTCATTGCCAAAACATCTGAAAATAAATTAGTAGTCAGTCTCATTTCGAGCCAAATCGATGCAGACCGTATGGACTACCTGCAAAGAGACGCCTACTTTACTGGAGTCAGCTATGGCCATTTTGATATGGAGCGGATTTTACGGGTGATGCGCCCGCGTGAGGATCAGGTCGTGATTAAACAAAGCGGCATGCACGCTGTAGAAGATTACATAATGAGCCGATATCAAATGTATTGGCAGGTTTATTTTCATCCTGTCTCCCGAAGTGCAGAAGTCATACTAACGAAAATCCTTCACCGCGCCAAAGATTTATACCACGAAGGCTACACTTTTAAATTCACACCGATTCATTTTCAATCTCTTTTTCTGACTAAAGTTGAGCTTAAGGACTATTTAAAACTAGATGAAGCTGTGATGATGTTTTACTTTCAAATGTGGCAGGAAGAAGAGGATTTAATTTTAAGTGATCTCTGCAAGCGATTCATGAACAGAAACCTATTTAAATATGTGGAGTTTGATCCTGCAAAAGAATATAAGAAACAATACGAGCTTATGACCTTATTTGAAAAGGCTGGAATTAACCCGGACTATTATTTGGTGGTCGACTCTTCTTCTGATCTTCCTTACGATTTTTATCGGCCGGGAGAAGAGGGGGAACGGCTTCCGATTCATTTGCTGATGAAGAATAATGAACTGAAGGAACTGTCAAGACAGTCTGAAATAGTGGATGCGATTTCCGGCAAACGGAGAACAGACCATAAATTGTATTTTCCAGCTGATTTATTGTTTGATGATTCTCAGCATCAGGCAATAAAGAGTCAAATTCGAGATTTATTGGATTTGAAGTAAGACATCAAGATTGCTAAAAGCTTTCAAATCTACTCAAAAGATCCGATATCATTTAAAAATACTTAGAAAACAAATATAGAAATAGATGGAGTAGGAGATGAAGGGCTTTGTTAAAGGACCATGCAAGAGTGTTAGGGGCGATTGCAGCTTCAGGAGAAATAGTAGGACGAAAAAAGCTGCAAAAAATGATTTTTATTGCTAAAAAAATATCCTTCCCATTCCAGGAGAAATTTCAATTTCATTTTTACGGTCCCTATTCGGAAGAACTCACTTTGCGAATTGAGGAACTGTGCAATATGGACTTTTTGAATGAGGTAAAGGAGAAGGTAGGCGGTTATTCTCAATATCGTTACAGTTTAACCGAAGCCGGAAAGGAATTCCTCAGTCATTATCAGCAGGAGGATCAGAAATTAAAGATTTGCTTAGATGATATGAACCAGCAGAGTGCCAGATTTTTAGAGCTAGTTTCAACCGTTTTGTATTTTGAATCCTTATCGAAGGATGAAGTCATTGAAAAAATCTTTACACTCAAAAGCAAGCAAAAATATACGCATGAAGAAATAGAAGAAGCCTATCAATATATTGATAAGTTAAAATCATATATTCAATAAACGATTTGCATTGAAAAAGAGGACTGCGCGTCCTCTTTTTCAGCACTTTAAATATAGGCTCTATAATATTTGTTGGGGTTTGAACACAACTTTTTATTCATAAAAAAAACACGTAAACATCCAATTCTTTTATACTTGAATTGTCGAGAAACAAGACAAAAGAAATGGAGTTACGTGTATA
>NZ_JAKZKT010000068.1 GCF_022808645.1 Bacillus litorisediminis | reverse complement strand
GGGCTCTAAGGCACCATAGTTCATCGACCTTCCTCTTCCAGCCATAGAATCAGTATGGACGGATTCAATTCATTTTCATTCTCTGTGGTGCAGCGCCGATTTTTGCGCTGCATGGATGACTAACGGGTGCTTTAGTTGAAGAAGAAATTGTTGACGAATTGTTGACGAAATTGGTCAACAAACCTCATAATTGTTCATATTTAAACTGTAAGCAAACATGAAGAATCCTTATTTTACAAGGTTTTTTCTATGTTAATCACACTGTCTCATCACTGCGTTGCTCACCTTGACAGGCTGGAGGACACTGGTTCGAGCCCAGTCGGAATCATGACAAATGCTCTAGAACTACTACAACAGTTTAATTATGATGTTAACGTACTACTTTGATCTCTTACTGGGAATTGGAAGTGGCATATAAAATGGGGAAAAACAATTCGGCGACAATTCGGCGACAATTAAGAGTGTAAATGAATTCAACATGAATATAAAAAAATAAAAACCCTTGAATATCAAGGGTTTTCGTTATGGAGCATAGGGGGCTCGAACCCCTGACCTCTACGCTGCCAGCGTAGCGCTCTCCCAGCTGAGCTAATGCCCCGTATATTGCAATCGACAATAGCTATTTTACAATCTTTTTATACAATTTTCAAGAGAAAAAACCAAAACGGCTTCCTGTAAGAAGCCGTTTTTGAGATAGAACATTCATATTTCTTAACTTCGAATCTCCTTTGTCATAAACATAGCATAAGAGATTCCGAAACAAATCAAGGTTGCTGCTATGAGCATGATTAGCTGTGGCGTAATTAATAACAGGCTTTGCCCAAGCGGCAGTGCGCTGGGGATCGCTCCTACAACTTGTTCCATCGTTAGAGGGCCAAGGGAGCGAATGGTTGGTGTGAGCAGGGTGGTAGTTGCTTCGCTAAAAAGCTGACTTGGCGAGAGCCGGGATAAATTTTGGATGAACTCTTGATGAGACACCATATTTGTCGCTGCTTCTAATGGATCGTCACTTTGTGATGCATCCGAAATTACACCAACCAGCATCGAATAAAATACGGTGAAAAATAGCCAAACGGCGATGCTGCAAAGGGCTGATGTGGCCGCTTGCTTAAAACGGATGGAGAACAAGATTGATAGATTGAGCCAAAAGGCTACGTAAACTACACTTAAAATAAGGAAGCTTACAATTCGTAAAAATTCCTCAGGTGTTGGCGGGATCCCGATGATTAGGACACCTAAGGCCATCACTAAGAATCCCAGTGAGAATAAAAGCGTGCTAATGACAAGCAAAGCTGCTACGAATTTGGCATTAATGATATAATCTCTTGGAATTGGCTGAGAAACAATCCGGCTTAATGTTCCTTTATTTATTTCAGAATTAATCGCATCAAAGCCTAGAGCAATTCCAAGGAGCGGGCCAATAAACCCGACAAACACAAAAAAAGGTGGGAGTGTTCCATTTGAAACCGTAAATAGCTTCAGAAATAAAAAGGCATCCTGACCCGATTCGATTTCGGAGGCGACATCACGAATACCTGTTAAGGCCGTATAAAGAGAGCCGAGACAGGTCAAAGCGAGCAAAACCATTAGAATATTGACCCGCCAGCTTAAAATATGATCGGCTACTTCCTTTTGTACAAGGACCCAAAAGGAATGAGAGCTTTCGGTTTTTTCAGTTTTAATCTTGGTGAACTTTTTGCTTATTTCTTTGAAATTAAGCTCTCTCCAGTTCGATCCGTTAAAGCGGAAACTCTTCAACTGTTCCATTAGCTTCACTCTTGTTCCCCTCCTTCAAAGTAGCGCTGATAGATTTCGTCTAAACCGATTTTTTCTTGGGAAAGGGAGGATACTTGGCATCCTGATGATAAGACAATTTCGAGTACATGTTGGAGGGTAGTATCCTTCCGGCTCCAAATCGACATTTCTCCATCTTCATGCTCCACTCGGTCGACTCCAGCTAGTTCTCGTATTCGTCCAACTATTTCCTCTGTCAAAGGAGAAGCTTTAATTTTTATCTGGTGGCCATTTTCTCCTAAAATTTGTTGGGCTAATGAATCGACGGTTCCATCTGCCAGTAATTTTCCTTTAACAAACAGTCCAACCCGGTCACAAATTTGCTGCACCTGATGAAGATGGTGCGATGATAATAACACTGTAATTCCATGTTCTTTACTTAACTGGCGAATTAGTCTGAGTAATTCCTGAACACCCTTAGGGTCAATTCCGAGAGTAGGTTCATCGAGAATAATGACTTCAGGGTCTTTTATCAGCACATCCGCCAATCCGAGTCTTTGTTTCATCCCTCGAGAATAGGTTCCTGCTTTTTGATTAGCTGCATAGGTAAGACCCACTTGTTCCAGCAGTTCAAGTGCCCGCTGTTTTCCTCTTTCCCGCGTTTGCCCATTTAGAGTGGCTGTGAGCAAAAGGTTTTCAAGACCTGTGCGATTTTCATAAAAACCCACTTGGTCGGGAAGATAGCCGACTTTCTTTTTTACATCAATTGAATATCGGGTTGAGTCAAGACCGCAAACCTGAACAGATCCTTGTGTTGGTTCGGAAAGCCCCAAGATCATCAAAATGGTGGTGGATTTACCAGCTCCGTTCGGTCCTAAGAGCCCGAATACTTCTCCTTTTCGGATTGAGAGGCTAAGATTATCAACAGCTATTTTCTCTCCGTATTTTTTCGTTAGTCCTTTAAGCTTAATGATTTCGTTCAATCTCATCTCCTCCCATATTTACGGATCAGGTAATAAATCCCTCCGACTACACCAAGAATGATCAAGACACCAATCCAGCCCCAGATAAGGGAAGTTTCAACAGACATCCTGAATTGTGCGTTTGCACTTGCTTCTGGTGCAGTTGCCGTCATTTCAACCACATAGTCTCCTGCAATCGCGTTTTCACTTGCTTTAATGATGGCTTGCACAGTTTCTTGTTTGCCTGGTTCAATCGTTGGGATACTGCCTGGTTCAAAGGTCACTTCCCAATCTGTAGGTTTGTTTGAACTTAATGCTATGTCATTAATTGGAATCGTTCCTGTATTTTTCACCACAATATCAATTGTTTTTTCATCTCCGGCTGTAATATCATCGCTCAATTTTCCGGATGGAGTCGTTATTTCGAGACTATATTTTCCTGAAATAGCAGCTTCCAGTACTAGCTCAGCTGAAGTAGATTCGTTGGAAGCAAGAATAGGAATCTCATAAGTATCGGCTTTCACAGTTTCAGGCGGGGTAACACTTACGGTAATTTCTTTTGTTCCATTGGAATCAACAGTTACGGATGTCACATTCTTTCCGTCAGCCTGAAATGTAACGCCCCATCCTTCAGGAGCCTTAGAGGTCAATGCATAATTTTGTTCACTCGCCGTCCGGTTTTTTAATTCAGCTTTATATTCGAACGATGAATCGGAATGGCCCTCTAAGTTTGGCTGTTCAGACGTTAATTCCGTTCTGAACGTACCTTGTTCACTTACGGTTACTGCTAATGGCAGTTCAGCTGTTAAACCGCTTTCTGCTTCTGCGACTGCCGTAAATTGATAGTTGCCTTTCTCAACTTCAAGCGGGACTGTCACGTTAATCGATAGACTTTTAGGTTCACCTGGTTTGACAGATAATTGCTGCACGTCCCAACCGTCTGAATTGATTGTTGCCTGCCAACCTTTCTGAAGGCCTTCTATTGAAAGACTTACATGTTGTGTTGTATTCGTATGATTTAGAACTTCAAACGAATAATCGATGGTTTCTCCGGGAGTGACCGAAATACCCGTATAGGCTGTGTACAGCTCAATTCCTTCTGCAGCTGTTCCTTTTTGCGGAGCAGCCTGCCCAATTATAAAAACAAGAAGACAGATAGAATAAAAGAGTTTTTTTAACATAAATCTACCTCCTAAAATTGTTTCCCTACTCGGTACGTGTTAGAAAAGAAATTGGATTTACCGAGTCAGAAAAAATTTTTTATAGGTTTTCAACTTGAAAAATATTTGTTAAATAAATAATAAGAATCCTAGATGAATGCGGGTGAGACTTTTGAAGGACCTTTCAGATGATAGCCAGTATTTATTAGAGGGAATTAAAAATGGTTCGGCCGAAGCATTTGAGCTTTTTTATGAACGGTATCACGCTTTTGTCTATTCTGTGGCGTTTAAGGTTTTACAGGATCCGTTAGAAGCAGAAGATATCTGTCATGATATATTTATAGAAATCAGCCATAAAGCAGAGAGCTATAATCCTAAAAAAGGAAGTGTTGAAGCGTGGCTTGCGATTCGAACGCGGAGCAGAAGCATCGATTTATTGCGAAGAAAGCAGAAAATAATGACAGAGGAGTTACCAGAGCCAAACAAAGCAGTTAATTTAAACCCTGTAGAGGAAAAAGTGATTCAGCGTCTAGATCATCAATTGGTATTATCGGCACTTAATCAATTACCCGAAGCTCAGCGGAAGGCGGTATATGGCAGTTACTTTAAAGAATTTACGCACAGGGATCTGGCGGCTAGACTGAAGCAGCCGTTAGGGACAGTAAAATCACTTGTTCGATATGGGATTAAAAATATGCGAAAGCAACTCGTTCAATCCAGAACAATCGAACGGGAAGGGGATGAATAAGATGGCATGTCAGCATTGGTCTGATGAAGAAATGATAGATTATATCCTTGGGAAGCAAAGCGAACTCAAATCACTGTCCATTCAGAGAACAATCAGTGAGTGCAGTCACTGTCATGCCCAATTTACAGAATGGTGTCAAACCCTTCCGCAAGACGAGGTGATTCAGCCTTCAGAACATGTAAAAAAGCGAGTGATGAAGAGCTTTAAAAAGGAGCATGCAAAAACGCCTCGTATTCCGTTCGTGTGGAAGACGGCAGGGGTTGCAGCCGCATCCTTTATAGCACTATTTTTACTTTGGACAGATGGCTCGCCAAAGCAGTCGATCAATCAAACTGCCAATGATTCAATTTTTGTCATGAATGACGATACCGACCTTTACGAACTTGTTCCACAAGTAAGCCATGATCTAAAAGGCTATGCCTGGATTAATAGCCGAACAAAGGAAATGTATTTATTAGTGGATGGCTTAAATCCAATGGGGAACCATGATTATCAGGCATGGGTGAAAACCCGCGACGACGTTCATGATGCGGGACTATTAAAATGGATTGGAAACCGGGGTCAGCTTTATATTAAAAGTGAGCCGATTGAAAGGGCAGAATACATTATCATAAGTATTGAACCAAAGGGAGGCAGCCGTCAGCCGACCGATCAGGACCCTTACCTAATCCAGCTGAACACAAGGTAGAATAAAAGGTACCAGACCCCCCATTGCTAATATGCGTTAACGCAGCGGGGATCAGGCACCTTTTTTGGATATGTGTCAAGGTTCTGCTTTTTAAGAGAATAGAGGGTCTCATTTTTGTGGCTATTTTATGATAGGAAAAGATTCGTAACAGCTTGCTCATTTAATTATGATATTTAATTTAATGAATCCGGTTGAACGGAGGGAATTTATGTTTAAGCTCCCGAATCAGGGTTGTATTCGGACAGCTGAGCAGAGTTTTACGCGTTTCGTGTCCGAATCAGGGTTGTATTCAGACAGCTGAGCAGAAATTAATAAGTTTCGTGTCCGAATAAAGGACGTATTCGGACAGCTGAGCAGAATTTAATAAGTTTCGTGTCCGAATAAAGGTGGTATTCGGACAGCTGAGCAGAAATTAATAAGTTTCGTGTCCGAATCAGGGTTGTATTCGGACAGCTGAGCAGAAATTAATAAGTTTCGTGTCCGAATAAAGGACGTATTCAGACAGCTGAGCAGAATTTAATAAGTTTCGTGTCCGAATCAAAGGCATATTCGGACCGCTGCATAAAAAAATATTAGCTTTTGATTCGTGCCTTAAAATTAACTTGACTAAAAACACTGAGACGGTTCTCCTGCTTCAATAAGCAGAGAACCGTCTCATGTTTAAGGGGCATAATTTTATTATGGATTCACGACCTCAACATCACTCTTTTTAACAAATCCGACGCGGTGGTTAAAGAAGATTTGGTAATATTCATCTTGTCCTACAACGACCTCATTAGTTACTGGATCATTAAAGTATTTTGCGTGATAATATGTGGACTGAATTGGTCCGGTTGCTACATAGATTTGGCCAGCAGGGATTTCATATAAAGGTAATGCACTGCCTTTAGCCCAATCTGCTATACCTGTTCCCTCGTAAGCTGAGTCTTCTGGGTAAGCTGCTCCGTAAACAGGAATAGAATCTAAACCATCCTTAGGAGTTATTAGAATTCCGTCCCCGCGTATCGCGTTTTGATTGTTAGGATTATAGAACCATGCCTTCTGCCCGCCATAATAGATAACCGTCCAGTCTCCTTCTTGATCAACCTTGTAATAGCTTTGGCCAATTGCTGCTTTGTTGCCCCAATCATTGATGCGATTAGTGCCGCCGTTACTAATATGCTGATCTTTAACAAGTGGTGCATCAAAGCTAGGCTCTGTATAAAGATGAATCAAACTTGAAGATTCCGGTGCTTGCAATTCGCCTTCGTACGTAAAGGTTGGTTGATTTGTGTTGTAATTAGGTGCGATTGTAACAATGCTGCTATCCGGGTCCCCATTACTAGGGGTAATCGGAGCGCCCAACAGGTTAAAGAAGTGTGACCAATCCCAGTAGGCACCTGGATCCCAGTGCATTCTTGCCTGCCTGTAAGGTGATAATCCAGGAACTTCGTCATGGCCAATAATATGATGTCTATCTAGAGGAATGTCATATTTTTCTGCTAAATATTTAACTAGTTTTGCAGATGAACGGTACATTTGCTCACTATACCAATCTGCCCCGCTTGCGGCAAAGCCTTCATGCTCAAGGCCGATGGAGTGCATATTAAAGTACCAGTTTCCTGCCTGCCAGGCAACATCTTCTGGTCTTACCATCTGCGTTACTTTTCCGTTGCTTGAATCAATTACGTATTGAGCACTTACATATGATGTATTCCGGAAATGGTTGATGGCAGATTCAGCACTGCCTTCTATATCATGGATGATGATGTAACGGATATCCAGCCCATCATAAGGACGATTGGCAATATCATAATTTCCATAATCGGTAGTGCTGCTAGAAAATTGCTCATATCTTGCAGGGATGAAAGAGCACTCTAAGCCATTTGGACAATCCGTTCCTGTGTATTTGGTATTGCGGAGAGGAATATTGTCCGCCGTGCTTTTATTTGGAGTAACGGATTCAGGTTTCAATGATACTATTTGTCCATTGATTGTGACTCTTTCTGCTCCGCTTTGAATCGTTGCAAAAACTTCATTTGCATATTCTTCTGCAACATCTTTAATATCAGAGCCGCTGTATTTAACGACTGCTCCGTACCAATCCGCTGGATCAGACGGAATTTCTCCGACTGTTTCCTTTGCATATTCTGCCAGTAAAGCAGCTCCGCCGCGGATGTTTTGTTCAGGATTAGATTTTAATACTTCTGCATCTTCACCAAGTAATTCCGCCGCTTTATCCAATGAATTGAGAGAAGCAACATCTTTCTCTGCAGTAATTCCCTTTCCGCTTGCATCCTCATCAACGTCGATATGAACAAGGTTCATGACTCCATATCCGCCAACTTCACTATGTCCCTTGTGTTGATCCCAGCGCGATTCATGATAGGCTACAGACATAAGAACACTTTGAGGCACCCCAAATTCTTCCGCCGCCTTTTCAAACGCCTCTTGCAATTGATTCGAATCTGCCGGTTCAGATGCAGAAGCGCTTTCTTTGTTTGCAGTGAGTAAACCTAAAGCCAAAAGTACTAAGCCTGCAGCCAGTCCAAAAACCAAGAGTAATTTTGGGAATTTTCCGACATTTGATGCCATGTAACGACCTCCTCTATACATTTATAAAATATGAAATTCTAACTATATAGATATAATCCTGCGCAGGGATGGAAAAATACTCCAAATTACCTTGTGGAGTATTTATGGTTTTAAAAAAGTAGGTATAAAGTAGCTTGTTGCAACATAATAGATTAGGTCTTTTATCATTTGGACAAAAAAAGAGCGACTCCAAAATTGAAGCCGCTGTTCCAATGAAAGCGTATATCTTACGTAAGCGTGATCCCAAAAAATAAAATTTATTGATGCTGAGGAACTTTCTCAAGCATCGTGCCATTCTTTGCAAAATTGATATGCCAAGAAAGGGCTTTTTCAAGTACATGAGGCGTTTGGCCGCCCCTCAGTAAGGCTTCCTCATAATACTCGCGCAGTTGTTTCCGATACATAGGGTGAGCACAATGATTTATAATGCGTTCTACCCGCTCTCTCGGAGCCAAACCTCGTAGGTCAGCGTAGCCTTGTTCCGTTACAATGACATCCACATCATGCTCGGTATGATCAACATGCGGAACAAATGGAACGATACTTGAGATGTTTCCGCCTTTGGCAATCGATTTTGTAACAAAAATGCCAAGACGTGCATTACGGGCAAAATCCCCAGACCCGCCAATTCCGTTCATCATGTTAGTCCCCATTACATGTGTCGAATTTACATTTCCATAAATGTCTACTTCGAGCGCAGTATTAATCGAGATGAGTCCCATTCGGCGAATGAGTTCAGGGTGATTTGAAATTTCCTGCGGTCTTAAAATCAGCTTATCTCGGTATTTGTGAAAGTTTGAGAAAACCTGTTCCATTTTTTGAGTAGACAATGTGATGGAACAGCAAGAAGCGAAGCTGACTTTGCCCGCATCGATTAAATCAAAAACAGCATCCTGCAGAACTTCAGAGTAAACCTGTAAGTTCTCAAACTCTGAATCTAGTAATCCGTGGAAAACGGCATTGGCCACAGAGCCAATGCCGGATTGAAGAGGAGCTAACGATTTTGTTAATCTTCCTGCTTCAATTTCAGAACGAAGGAAAGAAATCAGATGCTGCGCCATGATTACGGTTTCTTCGTCTGGCGGCACAATGGTCGAAGGAGAATCCGCCTGGTCAGTAAAAACAATTCCTTTGATTTTTTCAGGATCCACCTTAATTCCCATAGATCCAATCCGATCAACCGGTCTGGTTAATGGGATAGGCTTTCTTTCACCTTGTTTTCCAGGATCATACAGATCGTGGAGACCTTCGAGAGCTTCTGGCTGTGCCATATTAATTTCAACAATGATATTTTTGGCATGTGTGGCAAATATATACGAATTTCCTACGGATGTAGTAGGAATAATCGTCCCGTCCTCTTGAATCGAAACCGCTTCCAAAATAGCGAAATCTATTGGTTCTAATATATTAGAGCGGACGAGTTCAGCGGTATGAGAAAGGTGCTGATCTACAAATAAAAAATCACCCTTATTGATTCCTTTTCGCATGGTCGCATCCGCCTGGAAAGGAAGACGTTTATTCAGCATGCCCGCTTCTGCAAATAATTTATCAACATCAGAACCAAGAGAGGCACCTGTAAAAACATTTACTTTGAGTGGCTCTATCCGGGCCCGTTCCACTAAAGCAAACGGAACTGCTTTCACATCGCCTGCACGTGTAAAACCGCTTAATCCAAGAGTCATGCCGTCTTGAATCCAAGAAGCTGCTTCATCAGCAGATACAACACGATGTTTTAGATGCTCGTTACGAATACGATTGTAAGCGCTCTCCATTGTATCAACTCCTTACTCATTTCTTACATTTTATCGAATCTTTTGAAATAAGAAGGAGTTTGTGGATGAAATCCAAGAAAAATGGGATAAAACAGAAAATTCAATCCTTAACTGCGATTTAAAAACCCAGCAGTTTTCGAAAATAACTGCTATAGGTTTGACTGACAGGGACATGATCTCCGTTTTTCATCTTTAATAAAAATGTCGAATGGGTATCAGGGTATATATCTTTTATTTGTTTGACATTCACAATAAAAGAGCGATGACAGCGTATAAAATCTTCTTTCGGCAGTATATATTCAAATTCATTCAAAGTATCTTTATGGATACCAGAAACCTCTTCTGTCATTACATGGGTTTTCTTTTGTTTTGCTTCTATGTACAAAATATCAGAAAACGGGACAGGAACCCATCCTTCATTTACACGAACCGTAACCACGCTTGTTCCGCTGGTAAGTGCAGGAAAAATCGCTGTTACACAACCTTCGAGCTTTCCATCATTAAAAACAGGGACTGCCATTCCGTAGTAAGGTGTTCCAAAAACATCACGGCTGATAAAGGAAGATACCTTTTTTAATTCAGTCAGTGCTTTATATGTAATCGTCCCCTCTTTGACAGGATCGCCAGGCTTTATTTTTAAATCAATCCGTTTGCTTGACCGATAATAAATGTATTTTTCGGTATCCGATACCGCTATGGATGTTTCGTCAGAGAATAATTCGCTCACAATATCGAGGAGGGTGGCTGGTTTAATATCCTTCATCCTTAAACACGGCCCTTTCTATAAAAATATTTTTCTCACAAAAACACTATTCATTTTATCTGCATTTAGTCTTTTTGTCTTTTATTATGTTATGTACTCGTCGTACTGTAAGAGCCTCGAGAGCAGTGAGACGTCTCAACAGTTCGATTAACCTGTAACTGCAGATGATAATAAGTCCCATTTCCTAAATGAAGCAATTTCAATATATAGACAATATTTTCAAAATAATGACAATGCAATAAAAGTAACGGGAAGGATTCTCGACTATATAGGAGGATATGGTACTTATTTAACATATACTGCTTGTTTCCTTTAGCTAATCAGGGTATATCAAGAATATTCCACTGAAATGCTATTTTATCCATTTTGTGGATTTAATGCGTTGTTTTATATAATAAATGTGTTGTCGGGATTCGACATAATCAAGGGAGTGATTCTGGTTATATATGTGTAGGTAGTTGGTCATGTTACTCAACATTTCATCTTTCATTTCCTCAAAAATGCTTAAATGAATGACTACTTTAAATTAGAGGTCTTCTTGCCATATTTCAAGGTCAATACCATATTTTTCATAAATATATGGAAATGCTTCTAACTAAAGGCAAACTCGTACTATTGAATTATTATTCCGTAAATAGGCAAAATAATGGTTTTATGTGAATTGATCATGGGTATAGAAAAAAAGCCTTTTGACGAAATGAAAAGATCCATTTGTACAGATGCCAAAGTTGTACATGACCAGTCCTTGTATACGTCATATCTCCACACATAGCTGCTGTATCCCTCGTTTTTTTCACATCTAAAAATCTCAAATCTTAACGTTTTGAAGATTCCTATTTTAATAGGAAATAACCGCATAGGAGGAAAGTTAATGAAGAAAAGTTTATTAGTTATTCTATCAGCATTGTTAGTTGTACTTGCTGCATGCAGCAGTAGCTCTGATGGCGGCAAAATTGATAAAATCGTGTTCGCAGATGCTGGATGGGATAGTATACGATTCCATAACAGTGTTGCTCAATTCATTATCGAGGAAGGTATGGGCTACGAAACAGATGTAACCACTGGTTCAACAGCAGCAACGCTTCAAGGCTTGCGCCAAGGGGACATTAACGCTTATATGGAAGTTTGGACTGATAATGTAAAAGAAGTCTATAACGAGGCGCTTGAGGCTGGTGACATTGTTGAAACATCTGTTAACTTTGATGATAATGTTCAAGGTCTATATGTTCCGACTTATGTAATTGAAGGGGACCCCGAACGCGGAATTGAACCTGTTGCTCCTGATTTGAAAACAGTCGAAGATTTGAAAAACTATCCAGATGTATTTGCTGATCCTGAGGATCCAGAAAAAGGCCGTGTGATTGGCGGACCTACTGGTTGGGCAGTCAGTGAGCAAATCGCAATGAAAATGGATACTTATGGATTAAGTGAAAGCTTTAATTATGTAATGCCAGGTTCCGATTCTGCTCTTGTCGCATCTCTAGCGGACGCTTATGAAGCAGGGGAGCCTTGGGTTGGTTATTACTGGTCACCTACTTGGGTTACCGCACAATATGATTTGACTTTACTTGAGGAACCAAAATACGACCCTGAAATTTTTGATAAGAATGCTGGAACAGAATTTCCTCCAAATGATGTTACAACTGCTGTACACAAGGATCTGCCTGAACAGGCACCAGATGTCGTTGAGTTTCTGAAAAACTATGAAACTAGCAGTGATTTAACAGAGGAAGCTCTTAGCTACATGACGGAAAACGAAGCTTCCGCTCAGGAAGCCGCAATTTGGTGGCTTAAACAGCATCAAGATATATGGACCGGATGGGTTACCGAAGAAGTTGCAGAAAAAGTAAAAGCTGCTCTAGAAAATGCTTAATTTTTGCTGAAGTAGTTGGCACCCGTCAACTACTTCAACTTTTTCATCATAATTTTAAAAAAGTGAGGTGAATGGCTGCTTAAGAAGCAGTCAGCCTATGGGTGAATTTCCTGATATTCGCTGGGAGTTCTTAGGAACTGCCGTTGAGGACTTTATTTTATGGTTAGATTCAACATTTGAGATTGTTTTTGAATTTATTTTTCTTTTTTCATCCAGGACTATTAATGGGATCGAAGCATTTTTAAATTTTATCCCATGGTGGCTACTTTTAGTTCTTGTATTTGTTCTAGGATGGAGACTTAGATCGTTCTCGGCAGGTATTTTGTATGCTGTATTTCTATTTTTAATCGGAACATTTGGACTATGGGAAGTATTACTGCTCACGATTGCGATTGTGTTAACATCTGTTGTGATTTCCTTGATTTTAGGTATTCCGTTAGGCATCTGGATGGCGGTCAGCAACCGAATGTCCGCAGTGATGAGACCAATATTAGACGCGATGCAGACAATGCCTAGTTTTGTCTATTTAATTCCTGCGATTTTTTTCTTCGGCTTAGGAAATGTCTCTGCCGTATTTGCCACCCTAATCTATGCACTTCCACCGGTTGTCCGATTAACGGAACTTGCCATTCGAAATGTTGACAAAGAAGTAATTGAATCTGCCGAATCATTCGGATCTTCCAAATGGCAAATGCTTAAAAAAGTGCAGCTGCCACAAGCCTTGCCGACCATTATGGCCGGTGTAAACCAAACAACGATGATGGCATTGGCAATGGTAGTTATCGCTTCGATGGTAGGTGCAAAAGGATTGGGAGAACAAGTTTTAATTGCGATTAACCGGATTGATATTGCCCTTGGCTTTGAAGCGGGAATCAGTATTGTTTTCTTAGCCATTATTATTGATCGAATCACGGGTGGAGCCGCAAACAGGTTCCAGAAGCATAGGAGGGCTGAGTAATGGGAGTAAAAATTAAAGTTGAACATGTATCGAAAATATTTGGTCCTAAACCTGAATCGATTATACCTATGGTTCGAAAAGGAAAGTCCAAAGAAGAGATCTTAAAAGAAACGAATCATACGGTTGGTGTATATGATGCCTCGTTAGAAGTGAATGAGGGTGAGATCTTTGTCATTATGGGCCTTTCCGGAAGCGGGAAGTCTACACTCATTCGCTGCTTTAATTTATTAAATAAACCAACAGACGGAGCCATCTATGTCGATGATGAAAATATAGTGGAGTATAATACAGCTCAGCTTAAGAAATTTCGCCAAGATAAAATTGCGATGGTTTTCCAGCATTTTGGCTTGTTTAGCCATCGAACTGTACTGGGCAATGTGGAATATGGTTTAGAGATTAAAAATGTGCCAAAAGAAGAGCGACAAAAAATCGCACTTAAAAATATCGAAATTGTCGGGTTAAAAGGCTATGAGGATAAATACCCAAGTGAATTATCGGGAGGAATGCAGCAGCGCGTGGGGCTTGCCCGTTCTCTGGCAAACGACCCCGATATCCTCCTGATGGATGAACCTTTTAGTGCTCTTGACCCGCTGATCAGACGGGAAATGCAGCTTGAACTTTTAGATATTCAGGAACGGCTGAAAAAAACTATTATCTTCATTACCCATGATGTTAATGAAGCATTTAAATTAGGTGATCGAGTCGCTGTCATGAAAGATGGAAGGGTCGTCCAAGTCGGAGCTCCTGAGGAAATCCTCGAAAATCCGGCTAATAATTATATCTCTGAGTTCATTAAGGATATTGACCGCTCAAAAATCTTGCAGGCGCAAAATGTCATGATAAAGCCCAACTCGCTTGTTTCTTTAAAAGACGGTCTGAAGGTAGCTGTAAAAGAGATGGAGGAGAATGGCCTATCAAGTGTATTTGTCGTCGACCGCAGCAGACACCTGCAAGGAATTGTCACGATTGATGATGCCATTGAAGGAATTAAGCAGAAAAAGACCTTACAGGATGTTATTAAACAAGATGTTGTGACAGTCAAGAGAGAAGAATATGTTCAGCATATTATTCCAAAAGCATTAGATTCCAAATACCCGCTTGCTGTCGTCAATGACGAAGATAGACTTGAAGGATTAATTCTTCGAGTTCATGTTTTATCGAGTTTAGTGGCTAATGAGGAAAATTAAGAAATAATTTTTAAAGCCCTTGCGCCAGGAATTTTCGGCCGCAAGGGCTTTCAATTTATAAAGTTCCCCATTTTTGGCTCTATAATATTTGTTGGGGTTTGAACACAACTTTTTATTCATAAAAAAACACGTAGACATCCAATTCTTTTATACTTGAATTGTCTAGAAACAAGACAAAAGAAATGGAGTTACGTGTATATGA